>NZ_JAKRFE010000002.1:0-483539 GCF_022348225.1 Gordonia sp. McavH-238-E | reverse complement strand
TTGCCACCCGAACCTCACACACTCCCAACGAGATCCGAGCTGCCTCCCAGCTTCCTCAGGCCGCTGTGACGACCCGAGATCGGGGGTCTCTCACCCCCGATCGGTAACAACGCGCCTCAGGGCGCACGTGCTCGATGTGATGCACCTGGGTATGCGACGGTGGCGCACCGCATTTGATGCAGCACTGGTCTCGCACGATCATCGCTCGCCTTAGGTGTGGTGGGAACAGGCGGTGGGTGTGTCCCATCTGCAGGGGTACGCCTTCGGCATCGAGGACGATCTCCGTCAGAGACCCGTCACATGACATCTGCTTGGCGACGGCCTGACTGACCGACCCCGTCCACGGAAGAGTTGCCGGGTCGGCGCCGGCGGCGGGGATCGTGAGCATGAGTTGGGTCCGTGGGGAACCAACGGTGTCGAGGGTGGCGCCGAGTGCGGCTTGGTCGAGGATCAGCTCGAAAGCGTCGGCGCGACGCTGCTCGGCCGTGCGCCGATCCTGGGCGCCGTCGGGTTCGGGGCGTGGGCAGGATCGTTCGTCGATCATGGCCTGGAACTTTTCGCCGACGACTTGTGTGAGATCGGCGCGGATGTCGATGCGTCCGTCGTCGGTGGTGTGGGCGTTGACTGAGTTCAGCGCTGCGTCGTCGGCCGCGGGTACACCGGTGTCGGAAGCGCCGGCAAGGCTGTTGGCGATGACTCGGGCGTGCTTGAGCACTTCGGTGGGCGTCGCCCCGGATAACGCGTGAGTGAGGAGTTCCAACTCATACGTGCCCTTGTCGTCGGAAAGGGCGTCACCACATCGTCTCTCGAGCTCGTTCATTCCGCGGATGATGGCGTCGATGATTTCGGCGGTGAGTCGCCCGTCGGCGGCGTGACGAGCAAGCGTGGGGAGGGTGGGTAGGGCGTCGACGCTGCGCATGACGCGGTGGGCCGAGCTCGGTGCGTGCCCTGATTCGATCAGCATCTTCTTGGTGGTGCTCCCGACCTTTTGTGCGACGCCGAGTTCGTCGAGTTGTGCTGTGTGGGTGACGATCTGGTGGTCAGCGATATTGCGTATGAGTCGAAGTGTGTTCAGTGCGTCGAATGTTGCTGCGCCGGTGGGGTCGTCGGTGGGCGGGGTGGTCTCGATGAGGTGGTCGAGGAGAGTGGCGAGCTCTGGCATGTCTCCACTGTACGGGAACGTTCGTTCGATTTCGAGGAAATTACACAACCGATAATCGCGAAATCATTGACTCTGCAGTATATTTCGTCGACTGTGCTTCCATTGTTGACTGCCGTCAATTCCAGCCTCACTCGTTACAGATTCGGGCGCACGAGTGGTGGATTGCGGTGACGGTTCCGGCGCGCAGTGGAATACCGGGACCGGCCCTGCGGGTGGTTCGCGCTGCCGGTGGCCGGACGATCTGCTCATCAAGAGCCGGCCATCGGCGTCGAACTGGTACGTCCTGCTGAAGGGGGTCTCGTCCTACCCGGTCGCGTAGTCCGAAAAGGGGCGACGTGAGCGGGGCGCAGAGTCGACGGAGTTGGCGCACGGTCGACGGCGCGAGCCCGGTTCAGCAGCTCCACTCGCGACACGAACCAGGGTGCGTCGGGGCATGCTCCAGCCTTGGATCAGTCTGCGTATATCTGTTGTGCCGCTGCGGTTTTGCGGCGGCGCCTACGAAACTCGTTACAGATTCGGGCGCACGAGTGGTGGATTTGCGGTGCCGGTTCCGGCGCGCAGTGGAATACCGGGACCGGCCCTGCGGGTGGTTCGCGCTGCCGGTGGCCGGACGATCTGCTCATCAAGAGCCGGCCATCGGCGTCGACCGGTACGTCCTGCTGAAGGGGGTCTCGTCCCACCCGGTCGGGTATTCCGAGAAGGGGCGACGTGCGCAGGGCGCAGAGTCGACGGAGATGGGCGCACAGTCGGCGGCGCGAGTCCGGTTCAGCAGCTCCACTGGCGACCCGAACCAGGGTGTGTCGGGGCATGCTCCAGTCTTGGATCATCTTGGGTATATCTGTTGTGCCGCTGCGGTTCCGCGGCTACGAACTCGACCCGCTCCGGTGCTCGAGGAGCATCTGGATGGCGCCGACCACGGTGGCGGCGAGTCCGGCGGCGGTGTGCTCGCCGAGTTCGCCGCGCTGCTCGTCGGCACGCATCATGATGACCGACTCCACCAGCCGGAAGGGAAGCAGTGTGCGCTGGTCGGTGTCATCGCCGAGCGCAGCGGCGGCCAGCGCCGCGTAGGAGTGGGCCAATTCCTGTCGGTCTGAACGGAATTCGGCGAAGCGCTGGTCGGCGACCTCGGGCAGAAGATACAGCGCCCCGAGGTTCCAGCGCGATCGCGCCAGCTGGTCGACGTCGAAACGCGCGAGTTCCAGCAGTCGGGTCAGCGCGGGCTCGTCGCCGTCGAGGAGTTCCCGTGCGCGTTCGAGTGAGGCGACGACGGTCGTCTCCAGCAGCGTCGCCAGGATGTCGTCCTTGGTGGCGAAGTAGTGGTACATCGACGCCTGCCGGATGCCCACCGCCTCGGCGATCATCCGCGTCGATGTCCCGGTGTACCCATGACGGGTGAACAATTCGGCGGCGGCGTCGAGGATCTCCTCGCGTGCGGTCTGCCCGCGTCGCCGTGCCGGCACCAGGCGCGGACGCCCGCGACCGATCGGAGTCGGGGCCGCGCTCGAGCCGGTCGGCATGCTCGTCTCCTTCATGGGGTCGGTGCGATTTCCCGACCCTAGCCGACGGATTGCGCTCTTCTGCCGCACACGAACCCGCAGGTCGGGGTAACCCCAGGCGCGTAACGGGGACGTAACCGGAGTTTTCACGACCGGAACAATCCTGTCAATCGATAGAAATCCGAGCGGGCTTATCTATCAGGTGACAGGAAACAGTGCCTGACTCACACCGTTGCTCAACGTGGAGCTTCTTCTCCGAAAGGAAGACCGCGCATGACCTCCACCCCCGAAGTGGCTCCCGCGACGACGCCCTCCTCGCCCGCCGGAGACGCCGACGCACACGACCTCTCGGCGCTCGGATACGACCAGCAACTCCATCGCTCGCTTGGCAAGTTCGCGTCCTTCGCCGCCGGGTTCTCCTTCGTCTCGATCCTGACCACCATCTTCCAGCTGTTCGGTCTCGGGTTCGGTTTCGGCGGTCCGGCCTTCTTCTGGACCTGGCCGATCGTCTACGCCGGCCAGTTCCTGGTCGCCCTGTGCTTCGCCGAAATCGCTGCGCGGTACCCGATCTCGGGCGCGATCTACCAGTGGTCCCGCCGGATGGGGGGCGAGGTCGTCGGCTGGTTCGGCGGCTGGTTCATGATGATCGCGCAGGTGGTCACCGCCGCCGCGGCCGCCATCGCCCTGCAGGTCGTCCTGCCGTCGATCTGGATCGGCTTCCAGATCATCGGCGACGACCCGACTCTGACCACCACCAGCGGTGCGGCGAACGCGGTGCTGCTCGGCTCGGTCCTGCTCGTGGTCGTGACCGCGATCAACTGTGTCGGCGTCCGGTGGATGAGCCGGGTCAACAGCATCGGCGTCGTCTGCGAACTCGTCGGTGTCGTCGCGGTGATCCTGGCACTGTTCACCCACGCCCAGCGCGGCCCCGACGTCGTCTTCGACACCGGCGTTCCCGGTCAGCAACCCGGCTACATCTGGGCGTTCATCGTCTCCGGTCTGATGGCCGCCTACGTCATGGTCGGTTTCGGATCGGCGGGTGAGCTGGCCGAGGAGACCCGCGACCCGCGCCGCGTCGCACCTCGTACGATCCGGATGGCGCTGACCGTGTCGGCCATCGGCGGCGGACTGATGCTGCTCGGCACCCTCATGGCGGCGCCCACCCTCGACGAGCAACTCGCGACCGGCGGTCTGCCGTACGTTCTCGATTCGGTACTCGGCAGCTTCTGGGGCAAGGTCCTGCTCGCCGACGTGGCGGTGGCCATCTTCATCTGCACCCTCGCCATCCAGACCGCCTGCTCGCGTCTGATGTTCTCGATGGCCCGCGACGGCCGGCTCCCGTTCTCCGCGCAACTGTCACATGTCAACAGCCGCACCGGGACCCCGATCCTGCCCTCGATCCTGATCGGTGTGCTCTGCATCGGCATCCTGCTCGTGAACGTCGGCAACTCGGCGATCTTCGCGACCCTCGCGAGTGTGTGCATCATCCTGATCTACCTGGCCTATCTCGCGGTCACCGGTCCGATGCTCTACCGACGGTTCCAGGGCTGGCCGCATCGTGGCGGCCGGGACAACCCGACCGTCGATGCCGGTGGCCGAAAGCTGTTCAGCCTGGGTCGTTTCGGGATCGTGGTGAACGCCCTCGCGGTGCTCTACGGCGCCCTGATGGTGATCAACCTGGCATGGCCGCGGGCCGAGGTCTTCGACCCGGCGGGTGAGATGCCGATCCTGCGGTGGGCCGGTCCCATCTGCATCGTGGCGACCGTCCTCGTCGGGATCGCCTGCTATCCCCGCGGCAAGGAACACCCCCGGCCGGTGAACACCGATCCGTCCGCCTGAGCGCGCCGCACACAATCACCACGACAAGGAGTTCCGAATGAGCACGATCACCGCGGCGGGTACCGGCACCACCACCGGTGCACGCGAACACGCCCGCGCGCAGGCCGGCGCGATCACCGACAGCATGCCGGTGGTGCCCTCGTCGAACTGGCCCGCTCCGCCCGACGACGTGCCGGCGGCCTCGTTGACCTGGGCGGAGACGGTTCCCGGCGGTCGCTACACCAGCAAGGTGCTGGCTCGGGGGACCCGCCTGCGGTTCGCCGACGTCGCCGGGGCGGCGTGCGCACACGTGCTGCTGTGGCGCGCCGACGCCCCGTGGGAACGTCTCAACGTCGCCGACACCGTCAAGGTCCCGTGGCAGGCCTACCTGGGCGCAGGCCATCCGCTGCTCAGTGACCAGGGCCGGGTGCTGGCCACCGTCGTCGCCGACGACTCCGGCCATCACGACGCGCTGTGCGGCACGTCCACCCTCGCCGGGAATGCGGCGAAATACGGCGCGGGCGAGGTGTATTCGACGAGTCCCGCCGGTCGCGAACTGTTCACGCTCGCCGCGGCGAAACACGGTCTGACACCGACCGACGTCGCCCCGTCGTTGTCGTTCTTCCACGGCGTCACCGTCGACGCCGACGGGGCGCTGCGCTCGACCGGGAGCGCCGGGCCCGGCCGGACCGTGGATCTGATCCTGCATCTGCCGTGCACGGTGGCGATCGCCAACACTGCTCACCCCCTGGATCCGTCGCCCGATTTCGGCACCACCTCGCTGGAAGTACTGGCGTGGCAGGCGCAGAACGATCTCGACACCCTGCTGGCCGAGGTCGCCGGAACCGACCCCGAGTACCAGCGGGCCGTCGCCAACTCCGAAGACGTCTGGGCCGCGGCTCATCACCGAGCCGTCCAGTAGAGAGGACCACCCATCGTGACCGAGACACACTCCGCAGTCATCCCCGATGCCGCGACGGAATCCGCCGCCGGACTCGCCCTCGTCCCCGGCACCGCCGTCGACGACGCGCAGGTGGGCGAGCGGGCACCGTGGTCGGGTGTCGTCGCCGCCGGCGACGTGCTCACCATCGTCGACCTGCACGGCAATCAGGCCGTCGACACGCTGTTCTACGCCGCCGACGACACCACGCGGCGGTATTCGGCCCAGGCGACGATCACCGCGCAGGGCAACATCTTCCTGACCACCGGCAGCGTCATCCGCGATCACGACTCCGCACCGCTGATGACGATCGTCGCCGACGAGGTCGGCAACCACGACACCCTCGGCGGCGCGTGCTCGCAGGAGTCGAACACGCTGCGGTACGGCCACCACACCAAGCATCAGCACGCATGTGTGGAGAACTTCCTCATCGAGGGCAGCCGCCACGGACTGGGCAAGGCCGACCTCGTCGGGAACGTGAACTTCTTCATGAACGTGCCCGTCGACCCCGACGGCTCGCTCGGCATCGTCGACGGGTTGTCCGCACCCGGTAAGCGACTGGCGCTGCGGGCCGAGGTCGACACCCTGGTGCTCATCTCGAACTGTCCGCAGATCAACAACCCCTGCAACGGGTTCGACCCCACCGCGGTGCGCGTCATCGTCACCCGGCCGTTCTGAGAATCTCTTTCCGCCGCGCCCCCGGGCGCCGACCGAGCCCGACGAGGAATTCATCATCATGACTGCCACCACCCCGGGTGCCGTGACCGTTCTCCGGTCCGGTCCGCTCACCACCATCCAGGACTGGCCCGGCCGGGTCGGGTACTGGAAGGTCGGCGTACCGCCGTCCGGTCCGATGGACGACCTGTCCTTCCGGCTCGCCAACCTCGCCGTCGGCAACCCGGAGACCGCCGCCGGTCTGGAGATCACCCTCATGGGTCCCGCCCTTCGGTTCGACCGGTCCGCGGTCGTCGCGGTCACCGGCGCGCCGGTGGCCGTGACGGTGAACGGAACTCCTGTGCCGCAGTGGGTTCCGCTCACGGTCGAGGAGGGTGACGTCCTCGACATCGGTTCGATCGGCGCCCTGGGTATGCGGGCATATCTCGCGGTGTCGGGTGGGCTCGACGCGGCGGATCATCTCGGGAGCCGGTCGACTTTCACCATGGGACGGTTCGGCGGACTCGACGGCCGGGCGCTGGCCGCCGACGACCGTCTGGAGCTGCTGGACGGGCCGGTCGGCGCGCCGCGTCGAATCCTCGGTGACGAGCAACCGGCCTTCACCAACTCCTGGCAACTGGCGGTGACCGTGGGACCCCACGGCGCACCGGAGTTCTTCACCGAGGAGGACATCGCCGATCTGTTCGCGACCGACTACGAGGTGCACTTCAACTCCGACCGGACCGGCATCCGATTGATCGGCCCCCGACCCCGGTGGGCACGCGACGACGGTGGCGAGGCCGGCCTGCACCCCTCGAACATCCACGACACCGCGTACTCCGTCGGTGCGCTCGACTTCACCGGCGACACACCCATCCTGCTCGGTCCGGACGGGCCGAGTCTCGGCGGATTCGTGTGCCCGGTGACGGTGACGACCGCGCAACGGTGGAAGCTCGGCCAGCTGAAGCCGGGGGACACGATCCGGTTCATCGCGGTACGCGGCGACCGGGCGGCCTCGCCCACCGAACTCGGGCTGGGTCGGCGGGCCTGCTTCGTCGACGTCCTGTCGTCGGGTGGGGACACCGACAACGGAATCCTCGGATCCACCACGACAGCCGATGGAGCGACCTCGGTGACATACCGGCGGTCCGGTGACGACAATGTGCTCGTCGAGTACGGTGAGATGCACCTCGACCTGGCCCTGCGCGCCCGGGTGCATGCGCTGGCCGAGCGGATCGCCGCCGAGAAGCCGCGCGGGCTCGTCGATCTCACACCGGGTATCCGTTCGCTGCAGGTGAAGGCCGACCCGGACGTGTGGTCGCAGGCGCAGATGCTGGAGTGGCTGACCGAATGCGAGAGCCAGTTGCCGGCCGCCGAGGACCTCGTGGTGCCGAGCCGCACCGTGCACCTGCCCTTGTCGTGGGACGATCCCGCGACCAGGGAGGCCATCGAACGGTACATGCTGGGCGTGCGATCGGATGCGCCGTGGTGCCCGTGGAACATCGAGTTCATCCGACGGATGAACGGCCTGGATTCGGTCGACGACGTGTACCGCACCGTTTTCGACGCGAGCTACCTCGTGCTCGGCCTGGGTGACGTCTATCTCGGTGCGCCGGTGGCTGTTCCACTCGACCCCCGGCATCGTCTCGTCACCACCAAGTACAACCCGGCCCGCACGTGGACGCCGGAGAACGCGGTGGGGATCGGCGGCGCCTACCTCTGCATCTACGGCATGGAAGGCCCGGGCGGTTATCAGTTCGTCGGCCGGACGACGCAGGTGTGGAATCACCGGCATCCGTTGCCGGCACCGGGATTCGATCCCGAACATCCGTGGCTCCTCCGGTTCTTCGACCGAATCCACTGGTACCCGGTGAGTGCGGCGGAACTCCTCGACATGCGGGCCGACGTCGCCGCCGGGCGCGGGGACAGCACGAAGATCGTCGACGGTGAGTTCTCGCTGGCCGCGCACCAGAGCTTCCTCGACGAGCACGCCGCCGACATCGCGATCCGGCGGAACACGATGGAGACCGCTCGTGCGGAAGAGCGTGAACGGTGGTCGATGCAGGGCGAATTCGCCGCGAAGGCGGCGGGAGTGGGCCGCGCCGGTGCCTCGGGGATCGCAGACGACAAGGAGCGGGTGGCATGAGCAGGATCGACGAGCTGTATGCGCGGATCGCCGAGGCGGACCGGCCGGAGGTGTTCATCACGCTGCGATCCGAGGATGAGGTCGCGGCCGAGTACGAGCGGTCCGTCGCCGCCGGCGGTCCGCTCGCCGGCGTGCTCCTCGCCGTCAAGGACAATGTCGATGTCGCAGGCGTGCCGACCACCGCGGGGTGCCCCGGGTTCGCCTACACCCCCGAAGTCGACGCCCCAGCGGTCGCCGCCTTGCGCGCGGCAGGAGCGGTGGTCGTGGGCAAGACCAACCTCGACCAGTTCGCCACCGGCCTGGTGGGGACCCGCAGCCCATATGGGGCGGTGCGGGATTCGCGGCGACCGGACCGCATCTCGGGCGGATCGAGCTCCGGCTCGGCGGTGGCCGTCGCCCTCGGGTTCGCCGACATCGCGATCGGCACCGACACCGCCGGGTCGGGCCGGGTGCCGGCCGGCCTGCAGGGCATCGTCGGCATCAAGCCGACCGTCGGGGTGGTCTCCACTGCCGGAGTCGTGCCCGCCTGTGCGAGTTACGACGTCGTGACCGTCTTCGCCGCCGACCTGGCGCTGGCCGACCGGTCCATGTCGGCGATGGCCGGAGCCGCCGGCACCCGGCCCTTCCCGCAGTCGATTCCGTACGCCGCCCCGGAACGCCCGGTGATCGCCGTGCCCACCGAACTGCCCGGCCTCGACGACCGCTGGCGGGCCGCATTCGACGACGCCGTGCTGCGAGCCGAATCCGCGGGTCTCATGGTCAAGACCATCGATCTGTCACCGTTTCTCGAGGCCGCCCGGCTGCTCTACGACGACGCTCTCGTCGCCGAACGCTACGACGCGGTGGGGGACTACCTCGGGTCGGTCCCCGACCCCGGTGCCGCCGGACTCGATCCGACCGTGTCGACGATCATCGATGCGGCGCAGAGGTTCTCGGCCGTCGACCTGCTACGGGCTCGTCGTCGGCTCGCCGACCTGCGCGCCACGGCGATGCAGCAGTGGGGTGACGCCACGGTCCTGATGGTGCCGACCGCCCCGGCACACCCCACGCTCGCCGAGGTGGCCGCCGATCCGGTGGGCGTGAACTCGCGGATGGGCACGTACACCAACTTCTGCAACCTCTTCGATCTGTGTGGACTCGCCGTGCCGGCCGGCACCGTCGTCGACGAGGGCGGCAGCACAGCACAGTTCGGCATCACGTTCCTGGGCCGCGGACATGCCGATGCCGTGCTCGTCGACGTGGCACGCCGATTCTCCGGCGACGACTCGGTGGCGCCGTCCTGGGCGGAAGGTGACGAGGCGATCGAGCTCGCGGTCTTCGGGGCGCACATGCGGGGCGGGCCGCTGACCCACGAACTCGGCGATCGCGGCGCCCGATGGGCCGGTGAGGTCACCACGACCGCGTCCTACCGCCTCGTGGCTCTGGACACGACCCCGCCCAAGCCGGGTCTGATCCGCGATCCGGCTGCCGGTCGCGAGATCCGGGGCGAGGTGTGGACGCTGTCCTCGGCAGCGCTGGGGGACTTCTTGGCCGCTCTTCCCGAGCCGATGATGCTGGGCAGGGTCGAGATCGCCGCCGGCGAGACCGGGCCGGCCCGCTGGATCGTCGGGTTCGGGTGTGCTGCCGACGCCGGCGCGTCGGGGCAGATCCTCGACCGTGACCGCTGGTAGATGCAGGCAGCGGCGCCGCGCTCCCACGGAACCACCGCCGCACGAACCGGATTCGACATCGCGGAGTCGTTCAGCTGAGGTCGCCTGTACCGGAACTCATCTCACGTCCGGTCCTGGACGTCTGACCAGAACGGCCGATTCGCGCCGTTTCCACCGATCGACTACCGATTCGCCGACCGTGGTGATTCACTTACTGAGCTCGGGAGGTCGGGGAGAAGAGAGTTGGGCGGATGACCAGGGTGGGGCGCAGCGAGATTCAGCGATCGGACAAGGTCGCTCGACGCGAGAACCGGAAACAGCGGCGGCAGCACCGCGCGATCGCGGGGGCGGCCGCGTTGGCGACCGTCGCCGCGATCGGCGCGGGGCAGGCGGCGGAACCGGCAGTGGCCGACGCGGCGCTGCTCCCGGGTATCCCGTCCGAGATCGACGATCTGCGGAACTGGTCGAAGGGTTTCGACAAGACCAACCCGCTCGGCAGTCTGGTGACCACGATCGGGAACGGCGCGCTCGCCGACATCGCGGAGCAGTGGCGCATCCAGAGCTGCATGTCCGGCGGCGTCCGGGATGGAGCCGACTGCTCGCAGTCGAGCACCGAGTACGGCGGTATCGGACTCGCCGTCGTCCTGCCCGACCGCATCGAGGTCGTGCCGATCGCGGTCTACGACCCGGTGAAGGGTGTCTTCGACACGCTGTCCGGTTCGGTTCTCGGAGACATCATCCGCTGGCTCGGCGTCGACCTGCCGAAGACGATGACGGACGGCCCCGCCACCGAGGGTTCGTCGACGGTCGCCGGGAACGGCTTCCAGTTCGCTCTCGCCTACCGCGGGGGCGACGCAAGCGCTACATCGTATCTACCTCTGAGCATCGCGACCGCGGGCGCGAGCGACGGGCGGACCGCGAAATCGTTCGCGCTGATCGGGATGGCGCATGCGTGGAACACCGGTCCGCTCGATGTCACGGTCCTCGGGGAGACGATCGGAACCGTCCCGGGTGTCCAGGGGGTCGGCTGCTACGGCGGGCTCACCGGCGCCTACGCCGATGGCGTCGGAGCCTGCGCAAATGTGCTGGGCACCTTCGACTTCCGCTGGCAACAACCCAACGGCGAACTTCAGTTCGCGCTCACCGATCCAACCGCACTGATCGCCGATCCCGGCGGGGTTCTCGGCGGCCTCGGCGCCGAGGTTCTCGAGGGTCTGCTCGCCGGCATCCTGAGTGGCTCCGGTCTCGACTTCGACAGTGACTGGATGTCCCTGTCGAAGGACTTCGCCCGCCTGAGCATCGGAGGTGATCACGACCTGTTCAGTGGCAACTTCCTCCGGCTGACGAGCGATTACGGTTTCACCGGTCCGATCACGGTCGACTGGCTGGGTTCGAAGGTCACCTTCCGCCCGCTGGTCGAGGTCAACGGTGAGCTGCGGCCGAACCGTCTCGGGTTGCCGGTTATCGAGTTCGGGCAGCTCGACACCGGTGAGCTCATCCCGGTCATCCGTATCCCGGAATACGAGTTGCCGTTCGGTCTGCCGGCGACCGACCCGATCGACACCGGGGTGTCGACGAGCTCGGCGACCACGACCCTCTCGTTCGACGGTGTGTCGACGGGGCAGGTGACGGCCGATGACGGTACCGGCGAGGCCGAGAGCTACGTCGGCAAGCACCGCTCGGCGGAGGACTCCTACGTCGGCAGGCATCGGGCACCGGAACCCTCCGACGACAGCGGCTCCGAGGGATCGGACGGCGGCGGATCGGACGTTTCGGAGTCCGAGAGCCCGGACGCCCACGACACCGATGAGGACAGCGTGGATGCGGTCGACGCCGACGCCGACGCAGACGCAGACGCCGACAGCGCCGACGATGACGGTGTGGACGCCGGTGACACCGACTCGGGCAGTGAATCCGGATCGGCCGCAGCCTGATCGGCCGCGGACCCCGGCTCCTGGTCCGAACGAACCTCACAATTCCGCTCCCTGATCCGGGAGAACCTTCGCGGCTCGCGCCGCAGGGGCGGAAACCGGGCGACATGCTTCAGCGCAATTGCTCCGTCGCAAGACGCGACTACGCTGGGCACACGACCCCGGGACGGCTGTCGGGCCGGGCCGGGTAACCGACCAGGGAGGGCCTCATGGCGATCGATCGGGACAAGAGCAGAGCGGTGTCGGAGGTCGTGCGTCAACACCCGGCGATGAGTCTCGTCGCGGTCTCGCCCGGCATCGCCGTGTTCGTGACCCTGCTGCTGCTCGACCAGACCCTTCTGGCGATCCTGTTCCTCATCCTCGCCGTCGGGGGTGGCGCATATCTGCTCACGCGCAAGCGCTGACGGTGGCGTCCGTTGCGATCCCGCACCGAGGATTTGTCCGCGGCTAGAGTGGTGCGCAATGAGTGTCCGCCGACGCTGAACCGCGCGGTGAACGGGTCGAGGAGAGCGGTGAAGGGAGTCGGCGTCGTGGTCGCTGAACCGGGTCGAGGCGTTCGCGCCGGACGTGTTCTCGCGTTCGGGACGAGTCGGCTGGGCAGCTGACATGTCCACCCGTGTCGACGCCTACATCTGGGCCATCCGTCTGACCAAGACCCGGTCGGCCGCGGGCGCCGCCTGCCGCGGCGGCCACGTCCGGGTCAACGGGGTGACGGCCAAGCCCGCGCAGCCGGTGGTGCCGGGTGACGAGATCCGGGTTCGGCTCGCCGGGCGGGAGCGCATCGTCGAGGTCACCAGGACGATCAGCAAGCGGGTGTCCGCGCCGATGGCCGCCGAGTGCTTCGTCGACCGGTCGCCGCCACCGCCACCCAAGGAGATCCTCGCCAGTCAGCCACGGCGCGACCGGGGGGCCGGGCGGCCCACCAAACGTGAACGGCGGCAACTGGACCGGCTGCGCGACAGCACCTTCCTCATCGCCGCGCTGGCCGCGGTCGCACTTCTCGTCGGCGCCTGCTCCGGCGACGAGCCGACGGCCGACCCGAACAAGCCGAACACGCCCGAGGCGCCCGCCCAGGCCGGTTCCGGTCCGTTCTTCGGCAAGTGTGGCGGCGTATCCCTCGAGGACGTCGTCCGGATCACCGGGTTCGCCGGGCTCACCGAGACCGTCAACAACACCTCGGTGTGCGAGTGGGACACCACCGGTTCCCGGACGGGGGCCGTCGCGTCGTTCAACTGGTATCGCGGCTCGCCGATCGGCCGTGAGGAAGCGAATGTGAAGCTGTCGCGCGACGTGACCAACAGACTCGAGATCGACGGTCACCAGGGGTTCATCGGCTACACCCAGTCAGGTCAGATCTGTGAGGTCGGCATCGGTTTCGGGGCGGACTTCTTCGAGTGGTCGATCCGCGGGGACGCCGCCACCCCACGACCGATCGAGGAGATCTGCGACGCCGCTCGCGAGTTGGCGACGATGTCGATCGAGCGTGCGTCGTGAAGCGGGTCCTCGTCCTGCTGGCGGCCGTGCTGGTGGGCGTGGCCGCCCTCGCCGGGTGTGCACGCACGGTCGAGGGTGAGCCGGTGCCGCTCGGGGCCGCGGGACAGTCCGGAAGCAGCGACATCGACACCGACCAGTTCGACCGCCTGCTGCTCGAATGCGATGTGTTGCCCGACGCCATGATCGCCGACGTCGTCGCCGGCGGCGGATTCGCCGAGCGGTCATTCAGCGGCGCCATCTGTCGCTGGCTGGTCTCCGGTACGACCGACGTGGTGAGCGTGACCTTCAACTGGTTCGAGTGGGGCAACGTCAACGTCGAGAAAGAGACCGCGAAAAAGCTCGGCTTCGAGACCGAGAACATCAAGGTCGCCAGTCAGTCGGCGTTCACCCAGCGCAGCCCCGACCGTCCGGGAGTGTGCGGGGTGACCGCGAGGGCGCCGAGCCGCGGCATCTTCACCTGGTTCGTCGAACCCCGCAGTGCGCCTCCGGGCGACCCCTGCGCGGCACCGATCAAACTGATGGAGCTGCTGCTGCAGGGCGGTCAGTGAGCCTGCCGGTGTCAGTGTCCGGCTCGTGTGGCACCTGGTGACCTCGACGGGCGCGGCGGCCTCGCTGCGCTCGGTCGACGCTGCTCGGCCAGCGGGTGGTTGAGCTCCGGGTACCGCTGGTTGAGCTTGTCGAAACCACTACTCCGGGATCGGCCCGACGACGACGGTGGCCGCGACCACGAGTTCGTCGCCGGTGCCCGGCATCAGCAGCCACACGGTCAGGCGGTCGCCCTCGCGCACCCGCCGCAGGATCAGCCGGGTGCCCGGCACGATGGGCCGCAGGTATTCGATGACGACCCGGTGCGGACCGTCGACGAGGTCGGGGTGTTCGACGAGTTCGTCTTCGATCGCCTCGAGATAGGCGGCGTTGTTCAGGTGCTTGAACGGGTCGAAGTCGGTGATCCGGAGGACGTGTTCGCGGTCCGGGAAGTCGATCTCGGCGGGGCTGGGGGCCTTCTCCGGATTCATCGACCGCCAGCGGAGGCGGTGCTCGTCGGTCATCGCCGACAGCATCGTGAACGCCTCGTCGGACAGCCGTGACGGCACGCCCTTCTCGTTGACGTTGATCCAGAACGCCTCGGTCTCGATCAACCCCGGGGGGCGGGGCCGTGGGTTGAACCGGTTTGTCTCGTGCTCTGCCGTGAGGCGCACGCGCATGTTGGTCCAGCGCGTGGACAACGCCCCGCACCAGCGTTGCGCGGTGACCGCGCCCGGCCAGGTCAGCGGCTCGATGACATCGATGATGGTGCGGCGGACGATCCAGAACGGGTCCGTCGCGCTGAACTCGGTGGCCTCGAGGTTGTCGTTGGCGACGTCCTGGAGGTACCGGGCCACGGCGTCGAGCCGCACCCGCATGTCCTGATCGACGTCGCCGGTGCGGATGCGATAACCCACCTCGTAGAACTGGGATCCAGGCTTGCGGTCCGGGAGTGATGCACCGGACACTGCTGGCGTAACCTGGCTCACTCGAGTCCCTCCGATAGGTCGCCGGTATCTTTGCAGCTAAGATACATCCAACCGGAAAAATAGAACACGTTCTACGTGTCGGATTACGAGGAAACAGCAGATGGCGCATGTGATTACCCGCCCATGTTGCAACGATGCCAGTTGCGTGAGCGTGTGTCCGGTGAACTGCATCCACCCCACGCCCGACGAGCCGGAGTTCCTCACGGCGGAGGCCCTCTACATCGATCCGGAGACGTGCATCGACTGCGGTGCCTGCATCGACGAGTGCCCGGTGGAAGCGATCATCCCCGATGATCAGCTGGAGGAACGCGACGAACCGTATCTCCAGATCAACGCGGACTACTACAAGGACCACGACGTCGAGGGCGGGCTCGTCCCGCCGCGCAAGGCGCCCCCGCTGCCCGACAAGGAACTGCACGTGGCCGTCGTCGGTGCCGGACCTGCGGCGTTCTACGCCGCGGAGGAGCTCGTCCGCAAGCCGAGCATCAAGGTCGACATGTTCGACCGGCTGCCGACGCCCTACGGACTCGTGCGCGCCGGGGTCGCACCCGACCACAGTGCCACCAAGGGAGTCGAGAAGACCTTCGCCTCGGTCGCGGCGAAGAAGAACTTCTCCTACTACCTCAATGTCGAGGTCGGCAAGCACATCAGCCATGACGAACTCGTGGCGCGGTACCACGCGGTCATCTATGCGGTGGGCGCCTCGACCGACAAACGGCTGGGCATCGAGGGCGAGGATCTGTCCAACTCGGTCGCCGCGACGCAGTTCGTCGCCTGGTACAACGGCCATCCCGACTTCGCCGACCTCGCCGTCGATCTGTCCGGCGACCGGGCGGTCGTCGTCGGCAACGGCAACGTCGCGCTCGACGTCGCGCGGATCCTGGTCACCGATCCCGACGAGCTCGCCAAGACCGACATCGCCGATCACGCGCTCGCGACACTGCGGGAGTCGAACATCTCCGAGGTCGTCCTCCTGGGTCGCCGTGGCATCGCGCAAGCGGCCTACACCAACAGCGAGTTCCTGGCTCTCGGCGACGTCGAGGGTGTGGATGTGATCATCGATCCCGACGAGCTGGTCCTCGATCCGGCCACCGAGGCGGCACTGTCCGACGACACGCTCGACTCGACCATCGCCACCAAGATCCGACTCGCCCGCGAATTCGCCGAGCGCCCGCAGACCGAGGGCAACAAGCGCATCGTGTTCCGGTTCCTCACCTCTCCGGTCGAAATTGCCGGGGACGGCGAAGTGGCTACGCTTACCTGCGTGCGCAATGCCTACTCCGACGCGACCGGGAAAGTTGCGGTGACACCCACCGACGAGCGTTTCGACCTCGAGACCGGCCTGGTCCTGCGGGCCATCGGTTACCGCGGCGTGCCCGTCACCGACCTGCCGTTCGACGAGGGACACGGCGTCGTCCCCAACACCGAGGGACGCGTCCAGACCGCCGCCGGTGGTGACGTGATGCCGGGCCTCTATGTGACGGGTTGGATCAAACGCGGAGCAACGGGGGGTATCGGCATGAACCGCATCTGTGGCCAGGAGACCGCACAGGCCGTCATCGCCGACTTCGTCGCCGCGGCCTTCGACGATCCGTCGACCTCCCGGGACGACGTCGCCGCCCTGGTGGCCGATCGCGGCGCCAACCGCATCGATCTCACCGGGTGGAAGGCGATCGACGCCGCTGAGAAGTCCGCGGGCAAGGCCGCCGGCCGGGTCCGCGCGAAGTTCGTCAATGTCGCCGAGTTCGAGGCGGCTGCCACCGCCGGAGCTCAGTGATGCGGATCGCACTGCTGTCCTACCGCAGCAAGCCCCACTGCGGCGGACAGGGCGTCTACGTCCGTCATCTGTCCCGCGAACTCGCCCTCCTCGGCCACAGCGTCGAGATCTTCTCGGGGCAGCCCTATCCCGAGCTCGACCAGGTCGCGATCGACGCCGGCGTCACCGTCACCAAGGTGCCGAGCCTGGGCCTCTACGACGAGCCGGATCCGTTTCGCACGCCTCGCCCGGGCGAATACCGCGACTGGATCGACGTTCTCGAGGTGGGCTCGATGTGGACGGCGAGCTTCGGCGAACCGCTGACGTTCAGCCTCCGAGTGGCCAGGCTCCTCAAGGAGAGGCGCGACGACTTCGACATCGTCCACGACAACCAGTGTCTCGGTTACGGATTGCTCGACATCCAGAAGGCGGGCTTCCCGCTGATCGCGACGATCCATCACCCCATCACGCGCGACCGCACGCTCGCGGTGAAGGCGGCGAAGGGATGGCGGAAGATCAGCGCGTGGCGGTGGCATTCGTTCCTGCGGATGCAGGGTCGGGTCTCGCGGCGGATTCCGGAGCTGCTCACCGTTTCCCGGAGCAGTGAGGTCGACATCCGCAAGGCGTTCGACATCCCGTCGGGTCGCATCACCACGATCCCGTTGGGCGTCGACACCGAGATCTTCACGCCGGCCGCAACCCGGGTGTCCGGTCGCATCGTGTGCGTCGCCAGTGCCGATGCGCCGTTGAAGGGTGTGTCGTACCTGTTGGAGGCGGTTGCGAAGCTGTCCTCCGAGCGGGACGTCGAATTGGTACTGGTGTCCAAGTTGGACCCGAACGGCCCGTCCGCGAAGATGATCGACGATCTGGCGATCGCCGATCGCGTCTCGGTGGTGTCCGGTCTCGAGGACGAGGAGATCGCCGGCCTGCTCGCCTCGGCCGAGGTCGCGTGTGTGCCCTCGCTCTACGAGGGTTTCTCCCTACCCGCGGTCGAGGCGATGAGTTGCGGTACACCGCTGGTCGCCACCCGGGCGGGCGCGATCCCGGAGGTCGTCGGAACCGCCGAAGAGGCCGCACTGTTGGTGCCGCCGAGGGATTCCGGGCGCCTCGCGCAGGCGATCGGCCGTCTGCTCGACGACGCGGACCTGCGTGGGCGTCTCGGCGACGGCGGCCGTCGTCGAGCCGAGGAGAACTACAGCTGGGCAGCGGTGGCCGCGAAGACGGCTGCTCACTATGAAACCGTGCTCGCCGGACACCGGCGGGCAACAGAAGGGACGACGAGTGCTCACAGTTGATTTCGACCGGCTTGGCGTTGGACCGGGCACCAAGGCGATCGACATCGGGGCGGGGCAGGGTAGGCATTCGTTCGAGATGTTCCGTCGCGGCGCCGAGGTCATCGCCTTCGACATGTCCGAGAGCGACATGTCCGACGTCGGCGAGATGTTCGACGCGATGATGGCCGAGGGACACGTGCCGGCATCGGCGAAGGCCCGCGCCGAGGTCGGGGACGCGCTCCGGCTTCCATACTCGGACAACAGCTTCGATGTGGTCCTGATGAGCGAGATCCTCGAGCACATCCCGACCGACGAAGGCGCGATCACCGAGATGGTGCGCGTCCTGAAGCCTGGGGGAGTCGCCGCGGTCACCGTGCCGCGCTACTGGCCGGAGAAGGTGTGCTGGGCCCTGTCCGACGAGTACCACGAGGTCGAGGGCGGGCACGTCCGCATCTACAAGGCATCCGAACTCGCGGGCAAGCTGCAGCGCGCCGGACTCGAGGTCACCGGCACCGACCACGCGCACGCACTGCACGCACCGTATTGGTGGCTGAAATGTGCTGTGGGCGTTGAGAACAAGGACAATGTCCTGGTGAAGGGTTATCACCAGCTGCTCGTCTGGGACATGATGAGCAAGCCGTGGCTGACCCGCGTCGGGGAGCAGGTGCTCAACCCGCTCATCGGCAAGTCGGTGGCCCTGTACCTGCGCAAGCCCGAGACCGCCACCGCGTCTTCATGACGAGGCCCTCCAGGACGGGAGTCGCATGACGACCGCTCCGGCGGTCCCCGGTGTGGTCACGGCCGAGCAGATGCACGCCACCGGCGCCGCGATCGTCGGCATGCAGGAGGAGTCGGGGGCGCTGCCCTGGTTCCCCGGCGGGCAGACCGATCCGTGGGATCACATCGAATCGGCGATGGCGCTGTCGGTCACGGGTTTTCACGCCGAGGCCGAGGCCGCCTACGACTGGTCGCGACGTAAGCAGCGCGACGACGGGTCCTGGCCGATCCGTACCGTCTGCGGCAAGGTCGAGGACGCCGGGACCGACAGCAACTTCTGCGCGTACATCGCGGTCGGGGTGTGGCACCACTACCTGATCACCGGTGACGACGCGTTCCTGCAGAAGATGTGGCCGGTCGTCTGGTCGGCGATCGACTGTGTCCTGCGTTTCCAGCGGGAGGACGGGGCGTTTCGCTGGGGTGGCGACCACCGCACCGGAGCGATGTTCGGCGAGGCCCTGATCACCGGCAACGCCAGCATCTTCCAGGCTCTGGACTGTGCGATACGCATCGCGGGCGAGATGGACCAGCCCGACGAGACCTGGACAGCCGCACACAGCCTGCTCGGGGATGCCATCCGGTCCGATGTCGGGCGCGAGGAGTGGCAGATCTTCACCCCGCCGTCCGAGCATTCGATGGACTGGTACTACCCGATCCTCGGCGGAGCCGTGCGGGGCCGCGAAGGTCAGGAACTGATCGCTCGCCGCTGGGAACAGTTCGTCGTCCCCGGCAAGGGTGTCCGATGCGTGGACCATCGGCCCTGGGTGACCGGTGCCGAGACCTGTGAGCTGGCCCTTGCTCTGGACTCGCTCGGCGACACCGCCGACGCCATCGAGCTCATCGCCTCGATCCAACACCTCCGTGATCCGGACGGATCGTATTGGACCGGGCTGGTGTTCGCCGACGGCAAGCGCTGGCCGGTCGAGAAGAGTTGCTGGACTTCGGCCGCCGTCGTCCTCGCGGCCGACGCGGTGAGCCGGACGAGCGTCGCGAACGGGATCTTCCGGGATGTCCGTCAGCGTCTGGTCGCACCGACACCCTGACCGGTGACCCGGCGGGCGGTCATTCCGCGAGCGTCGAGCCCGAGTCGCTCTGCTCGGCAAGGGCGCGCCGGGCCTCGTCGTGCAGCACTGCTCGCAGATCCTCTTCGAGCGCAACGAATTCCGGTGAGGTGAGGACCGCGAGTTCCCGCGGCCGCGGGAGCTCGACGCGCGCTTGGCGGACGACGGCCGCCGGTCGGGCGGACAACACGATGACCCGGTCCGAGAGGTAGATGGCCTCACGGATGTCGTGGGTGATCATCAGCACCGTCCACCGGTAGCGTTGCCAGACCGACTGCAGCCACGACTGCATCTCCGTCCGGGTCAACGAGTCCAGGGCGCCGAACGGTTCGTCGAGCAGCAGCAGATCGCGGTTCTGCACGACCGTGCGGAGCAGGGCGGCCCGCTGTCGCATCCCCCCGGACAGCTGAGACGGGCGCGCGTCCTCGAACCCGGACAACCCGAAGGTGGGGAAGAGCTCCGCCGCCCGGCGACGGGCATCGGCTGCCGGCACACCCTGTACCTGCAGGCCGAGGATCGTGTTGTCGAGGATCGTGCGCCAGGGGAACAGGAGATCCTTCTGCGGCATGTACGCGCAGTGTCCGGCGATCGCGGCGTCGCCGCCGACGGTGACGCTGCCGGAGTCGGGTACGTCGAGCCCGGCGAGCATGCTGAAGATGGTGCTCTTGCCGCAGCCACTCGGTCCGATGACGGAGACGAACTCGCCGGGCTCCGCCGTGAACGAGACCGCGTCGAGCACGTGACGCGGAGGTTGCTCGCGGCCGCTCCGGGGGAAGGATTTCGTCAGCCGGTCCACGACGAGCCGGCGAGCGTCGTCGGTCATGAGGGCTCGGTCTTCTCGGCACGAGCCCACGGCACGACGACGCGTTCGATCGCGAATGTCAGCAGATACAGCCCGACGCTGATGACGGCCGTCACCAGCACGGCCGCGAGCACGAGGTCGGTGCGGAACGAGTTCTTCTGGAGGCTCATGTAGATGCCGAGCCCCTGGCTGGCGCCGACGTACTCGGCGAACACGGCACCCACCACCGCGTAGGTGATGCCGATCCGCAGCGCCGTGAAGAACCGGGGGAGCGCGGACGGCAGGCGCACGTAGCGGAAGATCTGCCGGCGGGTGGCGCCCATGCTCCGCAGGAGTGCGCCGGCCTCGCGATCGGCGGCCGCGAACCCCTCGATCAACCCGATCGCCATCGGGAAGAAGGTGACAAGGGCGATGACCAGCACCTTCGGGAGCACGCCGAAGCCGAACCAGATGATCATGAGCGGGGCGATCGCGATGATCGGCAATGTCTGCGACGCGACGAACAGGGGCACGAAGGCTCGCCGCAGGGTGGGGGAGAAGTCGACGATGATCGCCAGTACCCATGCCAGGACCAGTGACACCGCGAAGCCGATCAGGGTGACCTGAAGCGTCGCCCCGGCGTGCACCCCGATCTCGTCCCGATGCGCCCACCCCTGTGCCGCGACCCGGGACGGCGACGGCAGCAGTTGCGGTCGGACCCCGCTGAGGTCGACATAGACCTGCCAGGCCGCGACGAGTACCACCACCGCCACGATCGCGGGCGCGGCCCGCCGGAGGCCGGTGCTAGCGGGACGCGTCGAGGTAATCATTGGTGAAGTAGGTCGACCAGTCCGGCTCGGCTGTGAGCGCGGACCCGTCCGGACCCGTGAGAAGCCCACTGCGGTAGAGGAACCCGGAGTTCCCGGCCCACTGCTCGAGCGTCTGCCCGCCCACCCGGCCGTTCGCGTCTTTCATGTACTGGGCGGCAAGCATCCGCTGGCTCTCGACGACCAGCTTCTCGTCGTTGAACGCGCCCGGATTGGCGGCGATGAGGTCGCGGGCGGCGGCATCCGGGTCATCGGCCGCAGCCTGGTAGCCGCGTTGCAGCGCCCGTACGAACGTCGCCGCACGCTCCGGGTTCTCGTTCAGCCAGTCCTCGTTGGCGTCGACGACGATCGCGTAGGCCTCCGGGAAACCGAAGTCCGTGTAGTGGAAATACCTCATCGGCGTTCCGTGGTGCTCGGCCTCGATGCCCTCCCAGGCGAGATACGAGACGGTGAAGTCCGCCTTCCCGGAATAGACGGCCTCGTATGCGGAGGTGCCGAGGGTGACCGAGGTGAATTCACCTGTGCCGCCGTCGTTCCGGATCACCCGCTTGAGTGTCTCCACCTCACCGGGGTCACCGAACCCGGCATAGGTCTTGCCGTCGAGGTCCTTCGGGCTCGTGATGTCGTCGCGGTCGGCGCGGACACCGATACCTGTCGCCCACCGCTGCAGTGGTGCCAGCACGGAGATCGTGTGCGCGCCCGATGCCCGAGAGAAGGTGGACGAACTGTGGGTGCTGATCCCGAATTCGGCGTTCCCCGCGTCCACGACGGTGTCGACGGAGGTGTTGTTGTAGGGCAGGATCTCGACGTCCAGGCCGGACTCGGCGAAGTACCCGCGCTGTTGCGCCACGAACAGGCCGGTGTGATTGGTGTTCGGGGTCCAGTCGAGCGCGAACCGGATGGTGTTGTCGGAGGCGGTGTCCGACCCGCACGCGGTGGCCGTCGACAACACCGCGACGGTGGCAACGAGGCAGGCCAGGACACGGCGCGCGCGGCCGGTCATGCGGCGGGCCATGCGTAGGGGTTCAGCGCGGTGTCCCAGAACATGAGCTCGTACCGGGTGGCGATGGTGAACGCCGCGGACATCGCAGCCCGTTCCGACGCGCCGGCCGACGCCGCCGCCGCATCCACCAGTTCCCTTGCCCGGGCGGCGGATTCCTGGAACTCCGGGGCGTCGTAGGTGGTCACCCACTGGGCATACGGGTGCTTCGGGTCGGCGGCGAGGACCTCGGCGGCGCTCGCCGCCAGTCCCCGGCCGACGTCGGCGTAGATCCAGAAGCAGGGCAGCGCCGCGGCGGCGCCGACCGCGTACGACTCGGTCGCTGCGGTGGCGATCAGGTAGGACACATAGGCCAGGCACGCGGTCGACGGCTCGGGCTCACCCTGCCGCGGCGGCAACTGGCCGCCCCCGAGCAGGTCGCCGTGCAGGGCGACCTCGACGGTGGCCGCGGTCGACGACGAGTTCGCCCAGAATGCCGCGGTCTGCGGGTCGGGCGACTTCGACGCCAGGATCGCGAGTGCTTTCGAGTACCCGGCCAGGTACAGCGAGTCCTGCTCCAGGTAGGTGCGGAACACCTCGAGGGGCAGCGTGCCGTCTCCGAGGCGGTGCAGGAATTCGAGATCGTCGATCGACGCTCGCAGAGCTGTCGTCTGTTCCCACAGGTGGTCGGTGAAGCGGCCGGGATCCGGCGCGTGCGCATGCAAAGACATGACATCCCTTCGTCAGCATTACCTGGACAGGTTCTCGGGTCTCATCTCAGCCCCGCAGTTGCGGAGCACCCCGTGTCAGAACGCACCCAGGCTAGCAGAGGGATTCGGGCCTCTACACGACTGCCGGAGCGATACCCAACTTTCCCGCGAGTTTCGCGAGGTAACCGGTCGCGCGCTCCACCGAGTCGTCGGGCAGGCCGTACAGCACTGTCGTGACACCGATCTCGCGCCACTTCTCGAGTTTCTCGGGAATCGGTCGGAAGTCGAGGACGACGATCTCGGGATCGCCGGTGCGACCCGCGTCGGCCCAGATCTGCTTGAGCAGCGACACCGAACCCTCGATGTCCTCCTCGCCCGGGGTGGTGATCCAGCCGTCCGCGCTGCGCGCGATCCACTTGAAGTTCTTCTCGTTGCCCGCCGCACCCACCTGGACCGGGATGTGCGCCTGGGTCGACTTGGGCCACGCCCAGCTGGGACCGAATTGCACGAATTCGCCGTCGTATTCGGCTTCTTCCTCCGACCACAGCGTCGACATCGCCTCGAGATACTCGCGCAGCATGGTGCGCCGGCGCTTCGGCGGCACGTTGTGGTCCGCGAGTTCGTCGAGATTCCAGCCGAATCCGACGCCGAGGGTCACCCGTCCGTTCGAGAGGTGATCGAGGGTCGCGATGGTCTTGGCCAGCGTGATCGGATCCGATTGCACCGGAAGGGCGACCGCCGTGGCCAGACGGATGCGTTCGGTGACCGCGGCGGCGGCGGCCAGCGATGTCCACGGGTCGAGCGTGCGCATGTACCGCTCGTCGGGCAGGGTCTCGTCACCGGTGCGCGGGTGCGCCGCGTCGCGCCTGGTGGGGATGTGCCCGTGTTCGGGAACGTAGTAGGAAGCGAATCCCGCGTCCTCGATGAGTGGGGCGAGGACGTGCGGCTTCAATCCGCGATCACTGGTGAACTGCACGATCCCGAAATCCATGGTGCCCTCCGACGGCGTCGTTCGGCCGCCCGGGATGGCCGGACGGTTGACTGGACACCAGTCTAGGTGATCGGCGTCACTCAGACCAGAGGAGGACCGGGGCTCGGACGCGGTCAGTGGCGTGGATCGGTGCGGAACCCGGGGAGGATGAAGACCTCGAGGTGTCGTCGGACCTGGGATGCGTCGTCGATGTCGACGGTCTCACCCGGCGACGTACCCAGGCTGATCAGCACGCGGGCAACCCATTCGGACACCTCGCGCAGGTCATGTCCAGGATGGATCTCGCCCCGGTGCGCGGCGTGCTCGACGAACGGGAACCAGAACGCGGCGAGGTCGGGGACGAGCTTGACGACGCCCACGCCGGCGCATTCGGCGAACTCGGTCGGTTCGTCGGTGCGCAGCCGCATGAGCAGGGTTCCGGGGTCGTCGTACGCGCCGCGGCCGATCCGCACACCGGCAGTGAGCCGGCCCGCGAAGTCGTCGATCCCGTCGAGTTCGGCGCGTGCGTCCCGCCAGAAGGACTCGGTGAGGCGCACGATGGTGGCACCGATCATGGACGGTTTGTCGGGATAGTGCCGATAGAGCCACGCGCGCGAGACCCCGGCCGTCTCGGCCACCTGCTGCATCGTCGTCGCGCGAATCCCCTTGTCGGCGAGCAGCTTCTCCGTCGCATCGAGTAGGCGGTCCTGGACCGTGGTGGTCGGGGCTTCGGTCACGGACACTCCTGCGGTCACGGTCTGCGCGCACTGCTGCGTACTCGTCGGCGGTTCCGGCGAACGGACGACGGCGTCGTAGACAGTTCGCGGATTCTGTGTACACGATACGTCGCATCGTGTAGACACAAACCAGAATGTGTCTACACGCATGACCGAGACCCATACGACCGAACCACGACGTGTCCGACGAGGGGGCAGTGTGCCTTTACCAACCACCGCGATCATCGGGGCCGGCATCAGCGGTCTGACCGCAGGCAAGATGCTCACCGATTACGGCGTTCCGTACACATGCTTCGAGAGTTCCGACCGGGTCGGCGGCAACTGGGCGTTCGGCAATCCGAACGGCCACAGCAGCGCATACCGCTCGTTGCACATCGACACCTCCAAGCACCAATTGTCGTTCCGGGACTTCCCGATGCCCGACGAGTACCCGGACTTCCCGCACCACACCCAGGTGAAGGCCTATCTCGACTCGTACGCGGAGGCCTTCGACCTCTACTCGTCGATCGAGTTCACCAACGGCATCGAACACGCGACCCGACTCGACGGCGGCGGCTGGGAACTGCAGACCCAGCTGGGCGAGCGACGCCGGTTCGATCTGCTCGTCGTCGCCAACGGGCACCACTGGGACCCCCGGTGGCCGGACTTCCCGGGCGAGTTCGACGGCATCGAGATGCACGCCCACCACTACATCGACCCGCGCACCCCGCACGACTTCATGGGCAAGCGCATCCTGGTCGTCGGACTCGGCAACAGCGCGGCCGACATCGCCGTCGAGCTGTCGTCGAAGGCACTGGACAACAAGCTGACCCTGTCCACGCGGTCGGGTGCATGGATCGTCCCGAAGTACTTCGGCGGCAAACCGGCCGACAAGTACTACCGGTCGACGCCGTACCTGCCCACGTCGTGGCAGCGGAAGTTCGTCCAGGTCATGCAGCCCGTGACGGCAGGACGTCCCGAGGACTACGGACTACCGACGCCCAATCACAAGTTCTTCGAAGCACATCCGACCCAGTCGGTCGAGCTGCCGCTCCGGCTCGGCTCCGGTGATGTCATCCCCAAGCCCAACATCAACCGATTCGACGGGTCGACGGTTCACTTCGACGACGGCACCTCCGATGATTTCGACATCATCATCTACGCAACGGGATACAACATCACCTTCCCGTTCTTCGATCCCGAGTTCATCAGCGCCCCGGACAATCGGATCGACCTGTACAAGCGGATGTTCTACCCGGGGATCGACGACCTCGTCTTCGCCGGTTTCGCGCAAGCGGTCCCGACGCTGTTCCCGTTCGTCGAATGTCAGGCCCGCCTGATCGGCGCGTACGCCACAGGTCACTACCGGCTCCCGTCGGTGCCGGAGATGAAGCAGACGATCGAGGCCGACATGCACTACTACACCGGCCACATGCTCGATCGCCCGCGGCACACCCAGCAGCTCGATCACTATCTGTACGAACACAACATGCGGACCAAGGAGATCCCGGCGGGCATCCGCCGGGCCCAGCAGCAGGGGCCGACCGAATGGGCCGGCGTCGCTTCCGAACTGGTCTCGAAGGGAGCCTCGGCATGAGCACACCGGACGGTGCGACCACCGTGCGCTTCTCCTCGTCGGACGCCGAGTGCGACGCCTGGTTCTTACCGGGCGCGGCATCGTCGCCCTTCGAGGTCGACGGCACACGGCCCGTCGTCGTGATGGCCCATGGCTTCGCCGGGACCAAGGACTCCGGTCTGGGCCCCTACGCCCAGCGCTTCGCCGAGGCGGGCCTGGCGGTGCTGGCGTTCGACTATCGCGGCTTCGGGTTGTCGGGAGGAGAACCACGGCAACAGATCTCGTTGGAACGTCAGGCCGATGACTACCGTGCCGCGATCGTGGCCGCGAAGAAACAGCCGGGCGTCGATCCCGGTCGGATCATCCTGTGGGGTGTCTCGCAATCCGGTGGCCATGCACTGACCGTGGCCGCGGACCGCGAAGACGTTGCCGCGGTGATCGCCGTCATCCCCTTCGTGAACGGGCCGGCCGCCGGCCGGGTCGCCTACGCGCAGAACGGCGGGGCGGCGATCGCGAAGTCGACCGCGACCGCGGTGGCCAGTGCGGTGTCGCGACGCCTCGGACGTGCCCCGAGGATGATGCGAGTCGTGGGGCAACCCGGCGACACCGGCGCCGCGCTGACGGCGCCCGGTTATCAGGAGAGCTACCAGGCGATTGCCGGCCCGTCCTGGCGCAACGAGGTCGACGCCTCGGTCGGCCTGGAGATCGGGGGCTTCCGCGCGGACAAGTATGCGCATCGGGTCTCCGCTCCGGTGCTGTTCCAGATCGCCGACTTCGACTCCGTCGCACCGCCATACGCCGCGTCGAAGACGGCCTTCAAGGCACGCGCCGAGGTGCGGCACTACCCGTGCGACCACTTCGACGTGTTCGCCGGGAACGACTGGTTCGAACCCTGCGTCAAACACGAGATCGGTTTCCTGACACGGCATCTGGTTACCAAGGGCCACCCCGTCGAGGCCGGGGCCCGATGAGTCGGGCGATCGTCGTCGGCGGCGCCTCGGGTATCGGCCTCGCCACCGTCGACGCGTTGGCCGATGCCGGTTCAGAGGTGGTCGTCGCCGACGTCGACCTCGTGCGCGCCGAGGCGGTCGCCGCCGAACGAGGCGATGCGGTGCGCGCGGTCCGGCTGGACGTCACCGACGAGGACTCGGTCGCAGCCGTTTTCGAGGATGTGGGCGAGTTCGACACCGCGGTGAACTGTGCCGGACTCTCCGACCCCGGACCGCTCACCGACCTCGAGTTGAGTGCGTGGCGCCACACCGTCGACGTCTGTCTCACCGGAACGTTCCTGGTGGTCAAACACGCCGGCCGACGGATCGTCGACGGTGGGTCGATCACCTGCATCGCGTCGCTCAACGGTCGGCAACCCGGTGCGGGGATGGGCGCGTACTGCGCCTCGAAAGCCGGTGTGCTGATGCTCGTCGAGGTCGCCGCCCTCGAACTCGCCGAGCGTGGGGTCCGGGTCAACGCGGTGTCACCGGGGCTGGTCATGACCCCGCTGACCGAGGGGATCGGTTTCGTCCCCGGTCTGACCGAGGACTATCTCGACAACACCCCGCTGGGCCGCAGCGGTGAGACGTCCGAGATCGCCGACACCATCGCATTTCTCGCCTCCGACAAGGCGCGATGGATCACCGGCGCCGCGTTCGACGTCAACGGTGGTGCGCACCTGAAGCGCTATCCCGACGTGCTGGGCAAGGTGCGGGCGCTGGCCGCGGAAGCCTAGCGCCCGCACTGGCGCAGCGCGTCAGACCTTCGGTGTCAGCGGCGCACCGACATCACCCGAATCGCGACGCAGCACGCGCAGCGATCCCTCGACCCTGACCTCGGTGAACTGCCCGGTTTCCAGTGCCTGGCAGTAGATCTCGTACGGCGGCCGCCCGCCGTCGGCCGGGTCGGGGAAGACGTCGTGGATGAGCAGGGCGCCGCCGATGCGCACCCATGGCGCCCAGCCGTCGAGGTCGTTCTGTGCGGCCTCCATGCTGTGGCCGCCGTCGATGAACACGAAGTCGGCCGGCGTGCCCCAGACCCTCGACGCGACCGTCGACGGTGCCAGCACCCCCACCACGGTCTGGTCGAGTCCGGCGTCGAACATGGTGCGGCGGAAGCGTGCCGAGGTGTCCAGCGTGCCGGTGTGCGCGTCGACGAGCGATTCGTCGTGGTACTCCCACCCGGGCTGGTGCTCCTCGGAACCGCGATGGTGATCGACGGTCACGATGACGGCGCCGTGTGCCTCGCCCGCGGAACCGAGGAACACCGTCGACTTGCCGCAGTATGTACCGATCTCGACGCCGACCTTCGTCGAATCCGGTTGCGACAGATACTCTCCGGCGATCTCGAACAGTGTCTGCGCCTCGTCGAGCGGCATGAACCCGGGGGCCTCCTCGGCGACTCGGAGACGTTCGGGGGACGGTGCGCTCGGCAGCTGGGCCGTGGGGTGTGACATGGCACCAGATCCTATCGGGTCTGTGAGCGCCGCCGCGTAGGGTGAGCCGTATGAAAGCTCAGGTACTCAATGCAGAGACAGGCCCCTCCGGACTCGAACTGAAAGACGTCCCGGACCCTGTACCCGCCGACGGTCAGGTCCTCGTCGATGTGAAGTCATGCGGGGTGTGTTTCCCCGATGTCCTGATGAGCCAGGGCAAGTATCAGCTCCGCGTCCCCACGCCGTTCACGCCCGGAACCGAGGTGGCCGGGGTGGTGCGCTCGGCGCCCGAGGGATCGACGGTGAAGGTCGGTGACAAGGTCCTCGTCGCGTCGATCGTGGGGGGTTTCGCCGAACAGGTCGCGGCCGCACCCGAACAGCTGCTCCCGCTGCCGGAAGGGCTGAGCTTCGAGCAGGGCTCGGCGATGGGCATCAATTACCAGACGGCCCTGTTCGCGTTGAAGACCCGCGCCCACCTGCAGAAGGGTGAGGTCGTGGGAGTGCTCGGTGCTGCCGGTGGCGTCGGCACCGCCTCGATCATGGTCGCCAAGGCGCTCGGCGCGAAGGTCGTCGCGATCGTCCACCGCAAGGGTGCCGAAGAACTGCTGCGCAGTGCCGGGGCGGACGAGATCGTCCAGCTCGAAGAGGGCTGGGGGACCGCGCTCAAGGAGATCTTCCCCAAGGGTGTCGACGTGATGATCGATCCGTCCGGCGGTGAGGTGTTCGACGAGGCGTTGCGCCAGGTGGCGCCCGACGGCCGGTACGTGGTGGTCGGCTTCGCGGCGGGCGGTATCCCGACCGTCAAGCTCAACCGCGTCCTGTTCCGCAACATCGCGGTCGTGGGTGCCGCGTGGGGCGAGTACGTGCGCACGCACCCGGAGCTGAACCTCCCCGCGACCCTGCACGAGGAGCTGTCCCAGATGATCGCGGACGGCATGTCCCCGCAGGTGAATGTGACCTACACGCTCGATCAGCTGCCCGAGGCGTTGACCGATCTGGCCGAAGGGCGGATCCTGGGCAAAGCGGTCGTCAAGATCGGTGACTGAGGTCCCCACCTCGGTTCGGCCCCGGCGGCGACCCGCACCAGCATCCGACCGAAGGGATCTGCCATGTGCCGCAACATCACCGAACTCCGTGGTCTGGAACCGCCGGCGACGGGGGACGAGATCGAGGCCGCGGCTCGGCAGTACGTGCGCAAGGTGAGTGGGGTCCGCCATCCGTCGGCGGCGAACGTCGAGGCGTTCGAGGCGGCGGTCACCGCGGTCACCGCGGCGACGCGGACCCTGCTCGACGTCCTGCCGGAGCGTCGTCAACCGCCGAAGACAGTGCCCCCGCTGCGTCGGCCCGAAGTCCAGGCACGCATCGCTGCGCGAGGCTGATCGCGATCTCCGTCGAGGTTCAGCAGTGGGTATCGCCCGGCGATACCCACTGCTGAACTCGTCCTGACTGGATGGGGGACTACGAGCCGGCGGCTTCGTCGCTCCCGGTGACAATTGTTTCGGCGATGTCCCACAAGAGGTTGTCGAAAGCCTCGATTGCGTAGAAGAGTGCAGACAGCATGATTTTTCCCGCTTTCACTTCGAATTCGACAGTGGACGCAGGCCGCAACAAAACCGCACGTCGACGGCCTGTGGGATAGCGGGATGGGCGCCAGAGATTCAAGAGGGGGCTGATTTCCGGCGCGGCGAAGAATGATGTTACAAATCCCGAATCCCTGTATCATTGGTAGCACGAGCACCGCTTTCCGACAAGCAATTCGTACATCCGGATAGAGAATCCTCGGGGGTCACTCCGCACGGCGTCCTCGACGATCGGCGTGGGCGGACGTGGCCGACGGTCGCGCTCGACGCACGCCTCGCAGGCGCCGCTACGACGACGACCCCCTGGTCAACCGGGTTAAACTCACCGGCGGGCAAAAATTTGGGACACCTCTTGCGCGTGCGGATAGTGTCGACACGGTGTCCAACCACAGATCCCGTAGCGCCCGACGGGACGCGCCGCGCGCCGTCCGCGTCGTCGCGCTGGCCCTCGCGGCCGCCATCGTCGGACTGCTGACCATCCTCGGCGGACCCGCACCCCGTGCGCAGGCCGCTCCGGCCGACAGCTGCGCACCGGCCGGCCTCGCGTCGGCGTCGGCGGCTCCGGTCAACCTCGCCGCCGCGGATCAGGGCGGGGAAGACCGCTACACCACGGCGTCGACCACACCGCTTGACCAGATCGACGTCGGCCAACTGGAGCTGCTGTCGCCCGGCAAGATCTCCGTCGGCACCCTGTCGGACGCGGGCCCGAGCATCTGCGTGAACAGCGCGGGCAACTTCACCGGCTTCGACAACGAACTCCTCAAGGCCGTCGCCGCGAAGCTGGGTCTGCAGATCGAGTTCAACGGCACCGAGTTCGCGGGGTTGCTGTCGCAGGTGGCCAACAACCGCTTCGACGTCGGATCGTCGTCGATCACCACCACCGACGACCGTCGCAAGACCGTCGACTTCACCAACGGTTACGACTTCGGCTACTTCTCCCTCGTCGCGCCGACCAGTGGTTCCATCAAGAGCTTCGGTGACCTGTCGGCGTCCACACGTATCGCCGTCGTCCAGGGCACCGTGCAGGACGACTACGTCGTCAACACGCTCGGACTCGACCCGGTCAAGTTCCCCGACTACGCCACCGCCTACGCGAACCTCAAGAGCGGCCAGGTCGACGCCTGGGTCGCGCCGTCTCAGCAGGCCGAGGGTGCGGTTCGTGAAGGCGATGGCACCGCGATCGTCGAGAACACCTTCAGCGTCAACAACTTCGTCGCCTGGGCGGTCGGCAAGAACAAGCCGCGGCTCACCGAGGCCCTCAACTCCGGACTCGACGCCATCATCGCCGACGGCACGTACGCGAAGCTCTACGTCGACTGGGTGCCCCGCGAACTGCCCGAGGGCTGGAAGCCCGGCAGCAAGGCCGCTCCCACGCCCGAGCTCCCCGACATCGCCGCGATCGCGGCCGAGAACGCCGAGAAGGCCGGGCCCGCAGAGGAGACCGCGCCCAAGAGCACGCTCCAGCAGCTCGGCGACACGTTCTTCAACTGGGATCTCTACAAGGAGTCATTCCCGGAGCTGATCAAGACCGGTCTGGTCAACACCCTGATCCTGTCGCTGGTATCGGGAGTCCTCGGCACCATCCTCGGGATGATCCTGGCGATCTGCGGCATCTCGCGCTCGCGCTGGCTGCGCTGGCCGGCGCGGGTCTACACCGACATCTTCCGCGGATTGCCCGCGGTGGTCGTCATCCTGATCGTCGGTCTCGGCGTGGGCCCGGTCGTCAAGGGCATCACCGGCAACAACCCATACTGGCTGGGTGCCGTCGCGCTGGCCCTGCTGGCCGCGGCCTACATCGGTGAGATCTTCCGGTCCGGGATCCAGAGCGTCGACGACGGTCAGCTCGAGGCCTCACGGGCCATCGGCTTCAGTTATCGCGAGTCGATGCGGCTCGTCGTCGTGCCGCAGGGCGTCCGACGGGTGCTCCCGGCACTGATGAACCAGTTCATCAGTCTGATCAAGGACAGCTCGCTGGTGTACTTCCTCGGGTTGCTGGCGAGTCAGCGCGAGTTGTTCGCCGTGGGCCGCGATCTGAACGCGCAGACGGGCAACCTCTCGCCGCTCGTCGCCGCGGGCATCATGTACCTGATCCTGACCATCCCGCTGACGCACCTGGTCAACTACATCGACCGGCGTCTGCGCACCGGACGACCGGCCGACGTCCAGGACGACCCGCTGCCCCCGACCGTCGTCGAGAAGGGATAGGCCCGTGCCTGATCTCCACAAGTCCGACTCCCAGGCCTCGAATGCCTCGTCGTCGGGTTCGCCCGCGCCCACCCCGCGGAAGGCCGTCTCGCTGACCGGCACCGATCTGCACCTGTCGTTCGGCAAGCAGCACGTGCTGCGGGGCGTCGGCATCCAGGTCGATGCCGGCACCACCACGACCGTCATCGGGCCGTCGGGATCGGGCAAGTCGACCCTCCTGCGGGTGCTGAACCGGCTACACGAACCCGATCAGGGGGACATCCTGCTCGACGGTAGGTCCGTGCTCAAGGACAACCCGGACGAGCTCCGACGCCGGATCGGCATGGTGTTCCAGCACTTCAACCTTTTCCCCCACAAGAGCGTCGTCGACAACGTCGCACTCGGACCGCGGAAGCTGAAGGGCCTGAGCAAGGACGAGGCCCGTGAGGTCGCCCTGCGGCAGCTCGAGATCGTCGGGCTGACGAACAAGGCCGACGTGCGCCCGGCACGCCTTTCGGGCGGCCAGCAGCAGCGGGTGGCCATCGCGCGTGCGCTCGCCATGACCCCCGAGGTCATGTTCTTCGACGAGGCGACGTCCGCCCTCGACCCCGAACTCGTCAAGGGTGTCCTCGCGCTGATGGCCGACCTGGCCACCCAGGGGATGACCATGGTTGTCGTCACCCACGAGATGGGCTTCGCGCGCAACGTCTCCGACAACGTGCTGTTCATGGATCACGGAGCCGTCGTCGAGACCGGCCGGCCGGAACAAGTCTTCGACGACGCGAAGTCCGACCGCCTGCGGACCTTCCTGTCCCAGGTCCTGTAAGCGCTCGCCGGCCGCCTGGGTCAGCCGATCCCGAAGAGCCTGGAGCCGTTGCGGTAGAACACGTCTCGGAGCCAGTCGGCCCCGAGGTCGAGGCGGATGAGCGCCTCGATGGCGTGGGTGTAGCCGTAGGGGATGTTCGGGAAGTCGCTGCCGAACAGGATCTTCTCGCCGGCGTCGGCCAGTCGCGGCAGGTAGTCCGCCGGGAACGGGGCGTCTTCCTCGGCGAAATCGGTGAACGCCATCGTGGTGTCCAGGTGCACGTTCGGGTACTCGAGCGCGAGGTCGAGGAATGCGGTGTACTCGGGCATCCCCATGTGCGCGACGATCAGCGGCAACGACGGAAACCGGTGCAGCAGTTCGCGGATCGGTTCGGGTCCGGTGAAGGTGCCGGGCGCGGGCCCCGACCCGCAGTGGATGATGACCGGGACCTGCGAATCGGCGATCTGGGACCACACGCCGTCGAGAAGCGAATCGGTGGGGGAGAAGTCGCCGACCTGGATGTGGCACTTGAACACCTGGGTTCCCGCTTGGATGGCGCGGGAGACATAGGTGTGGGCGGACTCCTCCGGATAGAACGTCGCTGTGTGCAGGCAGTCGTCATGGCCCGCGGCGAAGTCGTGCGCCCAGCCGTTCAGCCACTCGGCCATGTTCGGTTTGTGGGGGTACACCAGTGACGAGTAGGCCCGCACCCCGAAGTCCCGCAGCGTGGACACCCGGACGTCCTCGTCGGCGCGGTAGGTGATCGGCCACTCGCGTCCGACCAGTGGCCCGACCGAGTCGAAGTAGGCCCAGACCTTGTCCATGACCGGGCGCGGCATGAAGTGGGTGTGCACGTCGACGATGCCGGGCAGGTCGAGGTCTGACCAGATCGCGCGCACCCGCTGCGCCTCGTCGGTACTGAACGGCTCGGGGGTCACGGGAACGGCACTGTTCACCCCAGAGACCGTACGCCGGGTGTGGCGCCGGCCGCGAGTCCCGATCAGCGGACGCCCGGCATCGCTGGCGCGATGAGCACCTTCCGGTGGTCGTTGGGCGCGGCGAGCTCCCGGACGACACGGTCCACCTCGCCGAGCCCGACGATCTCGCTGACCAGCGTCGACGACCCGATCGCGCCTTTGCTCAACTCGGCTGCGGCGGTGCGGAACTCGCTCGCCGTGTAGTACGAGACAAAGTACATCGTGGTCTCTTTCACGACCCCGGCGACCGGCATGAACGAGTCGTCGCTCAAGCAGACGCCCGCGATGACGACGGTGCCGTGAGTCGCGACCGCGTCCAGCGCAGTGGCGATCATCCCCGGCTTGCCCACGCACTCGATGACGACGTCGAAGCCCGATTCGACCTGGGCGGGGAGTTCGTCGGGGGTGCACACCGCGGACGCGCCGAGATCGAGTGCCGCCGCCCGCCTGCCCGGGGACGGGTCGGAGCACACCAGCTCGGTGGCCACTCCGCGTGACAGCCAGTGCAGCGCAGCGAGACCGACTGGTCCCGCGCCGAGTACCAGCACCCGATCGCCGGGACGGACGGACGCGCGGGTGACGGCGTGCAATCCGACTGCGAGCGGTTCGACGAGCGCGCCGTCGACCGGGTCGATGCCGTCGAGCAGCACGCTCTCGGCCGCCCCGACCGCGACGAACTCGGCGAGCCCGCCCGGCAGGATGCCGAGTCCCAGGGTTCGTGCCGATGGGCAGCGGGCGACGTCACCGGTGAGGCAGGCGCGGCACCGATGGCACCCGATCACCGGCATGGCGGCCACGGGGTCGCCGACTCGAAAGGAGTGGGGGACGTCCGGGTCCTCGGGTCCCACACCGACGACCTCGCCGGCGAACTCGTGACCCATGATCGTCCCGCTCGGTAGCAGCGGCGCGGTCGACAGATCGGAACCGCAGATGCCGTTCGCGGCCACGCGCAGCACCAGCTCGCCGGGACCGGGGGTGGGGTCGGGTCGGTCGTCGACGACGAATCCGCCCGAGAGGAAGTCGCCCGCGCCGGACTCTCCCGGGGCGGTCACCGCGGCGCGCATCAGCCCGCCGACCAGCGCACCGACGGGACGTCGGCCGCGGACCGGGGCACGATGAACACACCTTCGGCCTCGCAGGTCACCCCGTCGGCATCCGAGATCGTGCCGCGGACGATGCGTTTGCGTCCGTTCTGCTCGGTCACCCACGCCTGCGCGACGAGCGCGCCCAGCGGTGTCGGCCGCCCGTACCGGACGGTGAGGGTGCCGGTGTAACAGGGGCCCTCCACACTCGCCGCGTTGCCCAGGACGTGATCGAGGACCAGCGCGCACACCCCGCCGTGGACCTGCCCGGGTGGACCCTCGTAGGCCGCGCCCAGCGTGAATTCGCTCCGGACCCCGTCGGCCACGTGCACGACGTCGAGCGGCGGCGCCAGCGCGTTGCGGACGCCGATGACCGCGTTTCCCCAGGCCATGCCGGTGTTCTCGCGCGTGTGTCGCACCCCGAAGGCGCCGTCCATCTGCCGACTGCGCAGGTCGGCCACCACCTCGGCGATCCGCCGGCGCGCCTCGTCGAGGTCCTCCTCGGCCACCTCGGTGCGGATCACCGCGTCGACGAGATCGCGAACGGTGTCGGTGAGCGGGGTGTAGACCGCGCGGCGACGCGCGACCTCGGCTTCGGAGATGTCCTCCAGTATGAACTCCATGTGGCTACCGATCAGTCAGTTGTGGCATAGGTAACGAAGTGTGGCGACGCTATGTAGAACGTGTTCTAATTCAACCACTAGAACGTGTTCTCATTTTGCGGTTCCGAGGACATCGACCCCGGTCGGAGGGCTCGCCCCGGCTGATCAAGCGGTGATCCGCGCGAACCGCAGATGCAATCCCACAGGAGATGTGATCGATGAGCGCCGAGACCTTCGACCTCACCGCACGCGACGAGACCTGGGTGAAGCGGGTCCTGCCCGTCCTGAAACTCGTCGCGAAAACCTATTTCCGGTCCGAGGTGCGGGGTATGGACAAGGTGCCCGACGGCGGTGCACTGCTCGTGTCCAACCACTCCGGCGGACTGATGGCCTTCGACGTCCCGGTGATCAGCGTGGCGTTCGCCGACGAATTCGGGGCGGACCGGCCGCTGTACACCCTCGCCCACGACCTCATCTTCACCGGGGCGGGCAGACAGATCTTCGGCAAGGTCGGGTTCCTCCCGGCTCACCCGAAGAACGCGGTCGCCGCGCTGCGGGCGGGCGCTGCGACGATCGTGTTCCCCGGCGGCGAATGGGAGGCTCTCCGCCCGAGCAGCCAGAGCGCGACCATCGACTTCCACGGTCGTACCGGCTACATCCGCACCGCTCTCGAGGCCGGCGTGCCGATCGTCCCCATCGTCACCATCGGTGGGCAGGAGACGCAGCTGTTCCTCAATCGTGGCGACACGCTCGCTCGAATCCTGCGACTCGACAAGCTGATCCGTACCGATACGGCACCGTTTGCCTTCGGTTTCCCGTTCGGTCTGACCGCGCACCTCCCGCCGAACATCCCGTTGCCGTCGAAGCTGGTGACGGAGGTTCTCGACCCGATCGACATCACCGCCGAGTTCGGCAACAACCCCGAATACGACGAGGTGGACCAGATGGTCCGCAAACGCATGCAGCACGCACTGGACCACCTCGCCCGCGCCCGCCGGTTCCCGGTTCTGGGCTGACCACGAGGAGACGACGATGATCTCGCACCTCCGCGAGCGCGTCACCACCGCGTTGTGGCTCGTTCGTACCCTGATCCGCAGCGGCTTCCTCGGCTCGTCGAGAGTCGACCGCTATATCCGTATGGGGCTCAACCTCCGTCGGCACGGCGGTGCGTCCCCGGTGAGCGGGATCGGCCTCGCCGCGGCGCGCGATCCCGATGGCATCGCGCTCATCGACGAGGCGGGACAGCTCACCTGGCGTGAACTCGACGCCCGCTGCGACGCACTCGCCGTCGGACTCCGTGACCTCCCCGGCGCGTCCGTAACCACCGTCGCCATCCTGTGCCGCAACCATCGCGGTCTCATCGAGGCGCTCGCCGCGACGTCGCGGCTCGGTGCCGATGCCGTGCTCCTCAACACCGGCTTCGCCGGACCCCAGCTCGCCGACGTACTCGCCCGTGAGCAGGCCGACGTCCTCATCGCCGACGACGAGTTCGACGCCGTCGTCGAGCCTGCGGCGCAGCGACTTCCGGAGATGAGGCGAATCCACGCGTGGACGGAGGGCGAGTCGGACCGGGGCGCCACCGTCGACGGCCTGATCGGTGCGAACAGCGGAACCCGTCCCGGACGGCCCGCTCGCGCCGGCCGCATCGTGTTGCTGACCTCGGGAACCACCGGAACGCCGAAGGGAGCGCGTCGCGGCGGGAGCACCGACGTCGCCTCCCTGGCGGCGATGCTGGACAGGATTCCTTGGCGCGCAGGCGAATCGACTGTCATCGCGGCGCCGATCTTTCATGCGTGGGGGTTCGGGCAGGTGGCGATCGCGGCGACGATGACGTGCACGATGATCATGCGCCGCCGCTTCGATCCGGTGGCGACGCTCGAACTGGTCCGCGACCACGCGGCGACCGGCCTCGCCGTCGTACCGGTGATGCTCGAGCGCATCACCGATCTCCCCGACGAGGTCCTCGACGACCATCCGATGCCGACTCTGCGCTTCGCCACCGCGAGCGGGTCGCGGATGCGCTCCGACGCACTCGTCGCATTCCTCGACCGGTACGGCGACGTGGTCTACAACAGCTACAACGCCACCGAGGCCGGGCTCATCACCACCGCCACCCCCGCTGATCTTCGCGTCGCGCCGGACACCGCCGGTCGACCGCTCATCGGTACCAGTGTCCGCATTCTCGACGACGACGACCGAGAGGTCCCCGTCGGCGAGGTCGGCCGCATCGTGGTCGCGAACAACTCCGGCTTCGACGGCTACACCAGTTCGGACTCCAAGGCTTTCAGCGACGGGCACATGGTCTCGGGCGATGTCGGCCGCTTCGACGAGAACGGCCTGCTCTTCGTCGTCGGTCGCGACGACGAGATGATCGTGTCGGGCGGGGAGAACGTGTACCCGCTCGAGGTCGAGCAGGTGATCGGCGCCCTCGACGAGGTGCTCGAGGTCGCGGTGACCGGTGTCGACGACGACAGATTCGGTCAGCGACTCGTCGCCCACGTGGTGCGGGCCCCGCGAGCGCAGATCGGCGCCGACGACATCCAGCAGCAGGTCCGTGACCAACTGGCCGGGTTCAAGGTCCCGCGCGACGTGTACTTCCTCGACGAACTGCCGCGCAACGCCACCGGCAAGATCCTCAAGCGCGAACTCGATGCCGGCCCGTCGAATCAACGGAAGGTGAGCTGAATCATGCATTCTGTCAGGCAGATCGACCGATCCAGCAGAACTCCGGACGCCGAACGGATGTCCGGTCCCGACGCGCTCATGCTCAACATGGAGTCGGCGTCGAACCCGATGCACACGCTCAAGGTCGCGGTTCTCGACACCGCCCGGCGGGGCCGCCCTCTCAGCCTGACCGAGATCGCCGGCGTACTGCCCGACCACCTCGGGATGTTCCCACGCGCGACCCAGCGGCTCGCCTGGGCGCGCGGACACGGCGCCCGTCCGTTCTGGGTGCGCGACAACGACTTCGACGTGTGGCAGCACCTGGACGAGCGATGGGTCGCCGCGCCGGGGGGACGTGCCGAGCTCGACGAGATCCTGTCCGAACTCGCGGTCCGGCAACTCGACCGCAGCCGACCGCTGTGGGGGCTGACCCTCGTTCACGGTCTCGCCGGCGGGCGGCAGGCGGTCGTGGTGCGCGTCCATCACGCCGTCGCCGACGGACTCGCCGCACTGAACACCTTCATGGCCGCCACCGCCGGGCCCGACGAGCGCGTCGGACAGGCGCCGGTCGACCGCACCCGGGTCGATCACGACGACGACGAACTCACGCGTGCAGCGCGCTCGGAGTCCCGGCGCATGATCCGCGATCTGCCGTCCGCGGCGTCGGCCCTGGTGCGCGCATTCTCGGCGAAACGCAAGGCCGGCAACGCCGACCTCATCCCGAAACCGTTGACGGTCCGTCGGACGAGCTTCAACGCGCGCAGCGGCGCCGACCGGATCTGTGCGTCCGGGGACATTCCGCTCGCCGCCGTGCAGCGACTCGCGCTCGCCACCGGCACGACCGTGAACGGTGCGCTGCACGGGATCATCGCCGGGGCGATCCGGGCCGAACTGATCGCTCGCGGCGAAGAACCGGGAGTCGCGGTGTCCATCTTCGGAGTGTGCAAGGACCTGGCCTCGACGCGTGTTCAGGGCAACGAGATCGCCACGGCCATGGCGTATCTGCGGTCGGATCTGGCCGACCCGGTCGAGCGGATCGCGGCCACGGGGGCGAGCTGCGCCGCCACCGTGCACTGCCGGCGCGCCGTCGGATTCGAACTCACCGACGTCCTGGCCACCTACACCGGACGGCTCGGCCCGATCTTTCGCGGTCTGGCCGCGAATCGTGCACCGCTGGTGATGAACAACATCACCACCGCCAACATGCCCGGTCCGCGCACCACGCGGTGGGTCGGGGACATCGAGGTCGTCGACTGGATCTCGTTCGCACTGGCCATCGCTCCCGCCGACGTCAACCTCACCACGTACAGCTACGCCGGCAAGCTCAGCATGGGCCTCATCGCGACGCCGGAGTCGATGCCCGACCCCGCCCGGTTCCTGAGGCGGGTGGCGGATGCGGCCGTCGAAGCCGCTGACGCGCTCGAACGGCAGACGGTGGGCGAGAACGAGAACGAGAGCGACGACGCGATGGCGCAGGAGGCGAGTTGATCGACTGGGAGTCCGGAGCAGCTCGGCTGGGGTTGTTCGCGAAGGTGGTGCCGCGTGCGATCGGCAGTTCGCGTGCGGCCGGTCGCGGCGATCCGGAGGCCGGCGTTCCGGCGGCGGACTGCGGTCCGCGGATGGTCGGGGAGACCGCCGTCGACGAGCTGTTCATCGCGATCAACTCGGTGATCCGGGACATCCCGCCGATCGAGTTCGTGGAGCAGTGCGTACACCGATGCACCGGTGTCGCAGAGGAGTTGGCCGCGTTGGGACCCTCGGGGGTCCACCTCGACCCCGGGCCGCCCGGCATCGTCTCGCGTGACCGGAAGACCTTCGGGACCACCTCGTTCGATCACATCGACTACTCGGTGGCAGTGCCCCTCCCGGAGTCGATCGCCGCCGCCGACCCCTACGCCGACGGGATCGCCTCGGTGCGTGTGCTCTCGCGGCGCCGGGCCGGTCGTCGCTGGCTGATCTGGGTCCACGGGGCGGCGCAGGGGCGCGCCGACGATCTCTACGCGTTCCGCGCGGCCAACCTGTACAACAAGCTGGGTTACGACGTGGTGTTCCCCGTCCTCCCGGCACATGGCTCCCGCCGAGTCGAGAAGGTCGCCTACCCGGGCTTCGATCCGCTGGTCAACACCGTCATCACGATTCGGGCGATCGCCGAGATCCGTTCGCTGATCACCTGGATCGAGGGTCAGGAGCCCGCCGACATCGCGATCGCGGGGACGTCGCTCGGCGGCCCGATCGCGGCCATGGTCGCCTCGATGGATCCCCGCGTCAGTTCGGTCCTCGCCGTCGTGCCGATGCTGGAGATGCACGCCACCCTCGCCCATCACATGGAGCGCGGTGGGTCCAAGGGCCGTCATCTGGCCTCGCTGATGCGCAGCGAACCGGTCCGCGCGGTGTCGTCGGTGATCAATCCGCTGTCGGTGGAACCGATTCCGACGCCCGAGCGGCGAATGGTGGTCGCGGCGCTCAACGACCGCGTCACCTCGGTGTCCGCCGCCCAACAGCTACACCGCCATTGGGGCGGTCGGGTGCACTGGTACTCCGGTAGTCATGTCGGACACGCCATCTCGGGCAGTATCCGGCAGGCCACCGACGAGTTCCTGCGCGCCTCCCCGCCCTCGGCCTCTCGGTCCGACCACGAACCCGGCCTGCGTTCGCTGATGTGAGGGCAGCGCTGTTCCCGTCAGAAAGAAGACAAGACCATCGGCCCGCCCGGTCACGAATCAGGTTGAGTGAGTGCGCCACTCGGGCGCCCTCCGCTGCCCGAAGTTGTTGCGCGTATGGGCTCGGGCGTCCGTTGCTCCCTGAGGTGTTGCGCGTATGGGCTCGGGCGTCCGTTGCTCCCTGAGGTGCGAGGAGCGATAGCGACGAGCCTCGAAGGGTCCGGTGAGGGATGAGCCCTTCGAGGCTCGTTTCGCTCGCACCTCAGGGGGCGGGGTGGGCTCGCTTCGCTCGCACCTCAGGGGGCTGGGTGGGCTCGCTTCGCTCGCACCTCAGGGGGCTGGGTGGGCTCGCTTCGCTCGCACCTCAGGGGGCTGGGTGGGCTCGCTTCGCTCGCACCTCAGGGAGCCGCGGCAGCCGCTCCGAGGCGCTCGTGCACGCGCGGGACCACCTCCGCCGCAAAGCGTTCCATCTCGGCCTCGAAGGGCTGGAACTGCAGCATGAACGTCTCGATCCCGGCCCGATGGAAGTCCGCGATCCGGTCGGCCACCTCGTCGTAGGACCCGACGAGCCCGGCTGCGGTACCGCCGTTCGTGCCGATCGCGGGGTAGCGCGCGAACGTCTGGAACATCACCGCCTTCTCGTCGGCACCGCCGGCGATGTTCGCCAGGACGGGCTGATCGAGCTCGTTCAGCTTCCAGTGGTGATCGAGCTCGCGCTGAGCGGATTCGGCGTCGTCACGGGCGATCACGAAGGCCGACAGTCCGTAACGGATAGGCGCGCCAGTCCGTTCGCGCCGGCCGACGTCGGCGATGAGTTCTCGGACCCGCTCGATCGGTTGACCATTGATGAACCACACGTCGCCCTGGGCCGCCACCAGGTCGCGGGCCGGATCGGATTCTCCGCCGACGTAGATGTCCGGACGTGACCGGAAACGTCCGGTGGGGTTGATCTGATAGTCGTCGATGCTGAAATACCGTCCCTCGTGCGAGACCCTCTCCCCGCTGAGCAACCTGCGGACGATGGTCAACCATTCGGCGCCGTACCCGTAGCGATCGTCGTGCTCGGGGAACGCGATCCCGGCCTTCTCGAGCTCGGGGCGGAACCATGCGTTGACGACGTTCAGGGACAGTCGACCACCGGAGATCTCCTCGATGTTGGCGGCCTGTTTGGCCAGCACCACCGGATGGAACAGCAGCGGCTTGATGGCGGCGATCAATTCGATCGTGGACGTCGACGCGGCGAGTGCGGCTGCCGATGTCCATGTCTCGAGCTGATCCCATTCCGGCGAGAACGGGTTGATCACGTGCTGGGCGATCAGTGTGCTGTGAAACCCGAGTTCCTCCGCGCGGCGGACCAGTGCCAGGTTGCGCTCCCAGGACGCGTCTACCGGGTCGGCGGGATGATGTGCCGAGGCCCACGTGCCGTAGACATTGGCCCACACACCGAATCGAGGCCCGGTCACGGGTTCGGTCCCGGGGTGGGACGCTGGAGCCAGGAGTCGAGTTCGAAGTCGTCATCGATGCTGCCCTGTTGGACCAGGAAGGCTTTGGTGCCGGTGAGCAATTCGACGGCGCGCGCGGGGAACGCCTCCTCGGAATAACCCTCCGGGTTGGCCGCGGCACGGACCGCGGCTTCGGGTGCCTTGGAGTTGCCCAGCTCGAATCGCAGGTACTCGTCCCAGTTCGCCTTCGCGAAGCGGACCGACGACGCGTGCAGTTGCTGCCACGTCGCGGCGAATTCCGGGTTCTTCTCCAGGAACTGCTCGCTGCTCACTGTCACGCTGGTGCCGGCGAGATCGGGATGGTCCCGGTAGACCGAGTCCACGAGGTGGAACCCCTTGCCCTCGAAGGTCTGCAGCGCCACGGACGGGATGACGCCGGGCAGCGCCGCGCCGTCGATCTCACCAGAGTTCAGCGGAGCCTCCTGATCGGCCGGATACAGGTGGATCAGATTCGCGGTGATGCCCCGCTCGGCCAATGCGCCCTGTAGATAGCGGTCGATGTAGGACCCCTTCGGCACGCCGATGTTCTTGCCGGCCAGATCGGCCAGCGAACGGATCGACGGGTCTTTGGCCACCACACCGGCATCGTTGTCGAACTGGTTGATCGTCAACAGGCGGGTTTGCAGCCCCGAGCCGCGAGCGACGAGCGCGGGGGTGTCGCCGTAGCTCGCGACGTCGAGACGTCCGCCGATCAGCGCCTGGTTGAGGTCGGGTCCGTTCGGGAAACTGAAGACCTCGACCTTGTTGACGCCCAGCGGTGCGAAGGCCCCGAGCAGTTCCCCGCGACTGTGGGCGAAGCCGACCGGTCCGGCGATGACGTTGCTCGAACCGATCACCCCGATCCGGAGCGTGTCGATGACGTCGCGCTGCGCCGACGACGAGTCTTCGGATCCGCAGGCGGCAATTGCCGTCAGCGCCACGCCGGCCGACAGCAGTGCGATCGCGCGTCTGATCCGACGCAGCGGTGGTCCGAAAGATGTTCTGGTGGGCATGGTTTCTCTGTTCTGTGAAGCTGGGAGCGGGGGAACGAGGTGAGCCGGTCAGTCGGTGTGCTGCTCGACGAGCCGGGGTGGCGGGTCTCCGTGCGGGATGGGCGGTCCGACCGCGGTCAGGCTTCCGGGCGAGCGTCCCTTGCCCCAGCCGAGACGTTCCCGATAGGTGCCGACCAGCTCGAGCGGCACGGTGTCGCCGGCGCCGAGCGGGGACGACTCCGGACTCACGTAGAGAGCATCGGTGGGGCAGTACGCCTCACACATGAAGCATGTCTGACAGTCCGATTGCCGGGCGATCGTCGGCACGCCGTCGGGCCCGGTGTCGAAGACGTTGGTGGGGCAGGCATTCACACACTTGTCGCAGGCGATACACGCCGATGCGACGACGAGCTCGATCATGCGGGAACACCGACGGCGAGCCGCGGAGCGGGGTGGTCGGGCCGGCGGGCGGTCGAACCGGGTGTCGCGACCCAGACATCGGTGAGTCCTCCGGTGCGGACGTGATCGCCCAGTGCCGGGTCGAGGTCGGGGTGGTCGGCGCGCTTGCTCATCCCGCGGGATTCGGTGCGGGCGAGCGCGGACCGGTAGATCCACCGTCCGACGGCGGTGATCGCCGCGGCCTCCCGGGCACGTATGCGCCCTGCCGGTGTGCGGGCGCGGTAGGCATCTCCGGAGAGCTCGTCCCACAGCGAGTCCAGTGCGCTGAGCGCGGGCGTCATCCGGTCCCCGTGGCGCAGGTAGTTCTTCTCGAAGGGGATCAACTCCCGCTGTGCCGCGGTCACGACCTCGTCGGGCGTGATCCCGCGCCGAGCGGCGCCCGGTCCGGCGGTGACCAGTCCGACCGTGCCGGTACCGGTCAACCGGTCGAGCGGGATCGCCCCACCGTTCTCGCGGGCCGCGCGTGCCGCGGCCGCACCGGCGAAGCTGCCCGACGACATCGCCCAGGCGGAGTTGTGGCTGCCCCCGCCGGTGAAACCGCCACAGATGCGTTCCCGGGTCGCGGCGTCGCCGGCCGCATACAGGCCCGGGACCCCGGTCCAGCACTCGTCGTCGACGATGTCGATGCCACCGGTACCGCGCACGGTGCCCTCGGCGAGCAGGTCGACCTCGAACCGGTCGGTGAACGGGTTGATCCCACGGCGGTCGAACTGGAGAAAGAAGTTGGGTTGGCCCAGACGCATCTGTGCCGCCACCCGCTCGTCCGCCCGATCCAGTTGCGCGTAAACCCTCTCCTGCAACAGAGTTCGCGCGATCACCGAACGGCCTTTCGTCGACCCCGCGCCCTCGACGATGCGTCCATCGGCGTGGAAGAAGGTGGCGTAGCCGTAGTACGCGGTCTTCGTCACCGTGGAGCCCTTCGGGACGATCGCGTAGGCGTTGGCGAATTCCATGCCCGAGAACGAAGCACCGACCTCGGCCGCCATGAGGGCGCCGTCGCCGGTGTCGACGTTGCTGCCCAGCGCCTTGGACAGGAATGCGCATCCGCCGGTCGCGACGACCACCGCGCCGGCGGAGACCCGGAAGTCGCGGCCGGTCTGTCGCTGGTGGCCGGCGGCGCCCCGAACGGCCCCTTCGCTGTCGGTGAGGAGTTCCAGGACCGGGGAGTGGTCGAGGATCCGCACGCCGCGGCGTCGAACCCAGGCGCGCATGCGACGCATGTACTCCGGACCCTGCACCCCTGTGCGGATGGGCTCCCCGGTGTGCTCGTCGACCGGGAACGGGTACCGGCCCTCGGTGCCCAGCCGGTGCATGTTCGCATACGTCTTGTCGAGGACGCGGTCCATCCAGGAATGGTCTGCGAGATACCCGCCGAGTGCTTCGCGACTCGCCTTCGCCGCCGAGCGCTTCTCCGGGTCGGGAGCGACGTACCAGACGCCGGTCCCGGCCGGGGCCGTCGTCCCCGATGAGCCGCAGTAGCCCTTGTCCGCGAGGATCACCTCGGCTCCGGCGTCGCGGGCGTGGATGGCGGCCCAGGTGGCAGCGGGGCCGCCGCCGATCACCAGCACGTCCGTGGACAGGGTCAGAACATCAGACATGAGTGAACTCCCGGGGTGTCGGTGTGGGGTCGGTGGATTCGGCGTTGCTTGCGCCGACGCCCAGTCCGGCGAGCAGTTGCGAACGGAGGGCTACGAACTCGGGGTCGGTGATCCGGCGTGGCCGTGGCAGATCGACGACGATGTCCTGCGCGATCCGGCCGGCTCGCAGGATCAGCGCGCGATCCGCGAGGAGTAGGGCCTCCTCGACATCGTGCGTCACGAGCAGCGTTGCCGGACGGTGTGCTTCCCACAGGCGGGCCACGAGACGCTGGGCGTTGATCCGGGTGAGGGCGTCGAGCGCGCCGAAGGGTTCGTCGAGCAGCAGCAGGTCGGGCTCCCGGACGAGTGCCCGTGCGAGCGCGGTGCGTTGGGCTTCGCCACCCGAGAGGGTGGACGGCCAGGCGTCGGACTTGGCCGCGAGCCCCACCTCGTCGAGTGCTCGCAGAGCGCGGGCCTCGGTGTCACCGCCCCGTAACCCGAGGGCAACGTTGCGCCACACTGACATCCACGGCATGAGCCGATGTTCTTGGAAGACGATCGCCTTCGCCGATGGCGCCTCGATCGTTCCGGTGAAGCCGCGGTCGAGACCGCCGATACCGCGGAGCAGCGTGCTCTTCCCGGAACCGCTCGCGCCGAGCAATGCGACGAATTCGCCCCGTTCGATGGTCAGATCGACACGGTCGAGCACTCGCCGACCGTCGAATTCCCGTGCGGCCCCGGTGACTCGGACGCCGTCGATGCGATTCTCCGTCATCTCACCTCACCTTCCTTCGAATCCGTTGCGCCACGACAGGAATCGGCGCTCGAGTAGCCGCACGGCGATGTCGGTGAGCAGTCCGAGTGCCGCATAGATGACCAGGACCAGGAAGATCTGATCGGTCCGGAGGTACTCTTTGGCGTCGTTCATCAGGAAGCCCAAACCGACCGGAGTGGTCTGCATCTCGGCGACGACAAGGACGAGCCAGCCGATGCCGAGTGCCTGCCGCAGACCGACGAAGATCTGCGGCAGTGCGCCCGGCAGGACGACATATCGAACGAGTTCGAAGCGCGTCAGTTCCAGCGATTCGGCGGCTTCGACGAGCTTTTGGTCCACTCCCCGGATCCCGGCGAGAAAGTTGAGATAGATGGGGAAGATCGGGGCGACGATGATCAAGGCGATCTTGAACGAGTCGCCGATCCCGAACCAGATGATGAAGACCGGGACGAGGGCGACGGCGGGCATCATCCGCAGCACCTGGACCGGTGCATTGACCAGGTCCTCGGCCACCTTGAAAAGCCCGGCGGCCGCGCCCAGTACCGCGCCGATGGCGATTCCGATCGCCAGCCCGATCGCGACGCGACGTCCCGACGCGGCCAGGTGGGTCCAGAGTTCACCGGTGCTGATCAGGTCCCACCCCGCCTCGAGAACCTCGGTGGGCGCGGGAGTCGTCGTACCGAGCCATCCGCGCGCACCGAGCTGCCAGATGACGACCACCAGGATCAGCCCGATGGACTGGCGCAGTGTGCGAGTCGCGGCGTGACGGGTGAGCCGTCGCCGACGCGCCCGTGCCGCCAGGCCGTCGGACGGCACGTCGACGGGCCCGGCCGCGGACGGGCCGGATGCGACACCGACCGGTGTCGTGAGTTCTAGAGTCATCGAAATCCGCCTGGGAGAGGGGCTGGCAGGACTTCTGGGACGCTACTGAGAACTCGACCCCGTCGGCACCGTTGGAGTCATGGTGATTTTCAAACCACCGCGCGCCGAGAGTGATCGGCGGACGGTCGGTTCGGGTTCAGTCCGGGATCAGTTCCGGGTGGGCGTCGGAGAGCAGCTCGTCGCGGTCCTCGGTGAGCACGAATCCGCCCGCGATCGCGGAGTCGGCGGCATTCCGGTAGTGCTTCTCGTACTCATCGCGCGTTCCATACCGCGCCACCAGATCGGCGGCGGGGACCGGTGATGTCGTTCCGAACAACAGACAGATCCGGGAGACCGGGTCGGCGACGATCCCGCTGAGGACCTGGGTAGGCGCGTCGACACATGGTGTGCGAACCCCGCCCCGGACATTGCCCATGTCGTCGAGCTCGAAGACGGGGTCGATGCCGCCGGCATCCCGGAGAGCCAGAGGTTCGGCAACCGGAGGCGGATCGCCCCCTTCGGCCCAGGACCGAAGGTGTCGCAACGCCGATCGCAGGACGAACCGCTGCTGGCCCCGGTTGACGGGGTCGGGGCAGCCGAGGAATTCCTCGAAGTCGCCGACCTGGTGGAGATCGGCGTGGGCCGTGCCCGCCATCTCCCACACGCGGAGCCGATCGGAGTCCGGTTGCCGCACGGCGTGATAGCGGAAGTTGGTCAGGACGTCGGTTTCGGTCTGCACCACGAAGACCGGTGCGTCCAGGTCGGTGCGGATCGTGGTGGGTTCGCGGTCGAAGACGGTCGCCACGTCTATACCCGAACCGACTGCGCCGGCGGGCAGTCCGGCGGCCGCACGGCTGTGGATGAGGTATCCGTCGAAGGGCGCCGCATCCGGGCCGATGATGTTGACATAGGTCGTCAGAGCCATCGCCGATTGTGACTCGCCGACCGCGAGCACGGTGGGGACCGGCAGACCCTCGAGCGGGTGGCCGCCGGCGGCGGTCTCGCGAACGGCCCGCCCGACGGAACTGAAGATGTCGTAGCAGTACGCATCACCGGGGTGCCGTAGGCCCGCATACCGTTCCGGGTCCTTCGTGGCCAGGCTCTGCGGGGCACCGGTGTCCACACCGACCGAACCCGCCCCGCCCTCGACGCCGACGTACTGCGCCGACACGCCCACCCATGCGTGCCCGGCGCGAACGAGTTCGGCCGCCACATAGGAGTATTCGGGTGCGGCGTCGGCACCACTGCTGACGTTCAGCCACTCGACGACGACACAGCCGCTGAACGCCGCGGCGTCCGCGGGTCGACGGACGACGATCCGGGTCGTGAACCCGGCGGCCGGCGCGCCGGTCTCGCCGACGACCGAGTCGGCGGTCCCGGACGCCGCGTACTCGGTGTCGGTGTATCCGGCGGCGACGAGGTCGGGCAGGGGTGAGGCGCTCAGCAACGAGCATCCGTTGCCGCCGCCCAGGACACGAAAACGCATGAGTCGGCTCACTTCTTCTTCCGGTGCTGCTTGATCACCTCGCCGAACATGAAGTGCATCTTGGTGCCCTGCGGCCAGCCGACGTAATAGCAGAGGAAGAGACTGATCTCCTCGAGCTGCTCGGGCGTGAGCTCCCCGTTGCCGAGGGCGGCACCGGCCTGGATCTCGGCGACGTCGATGTTGTTGCTCGCGGCCAGCGCACCGAGCAGGAGCAACCGGCGGTCACGGTTGGACAGGCCCTCCCGGGCCCACACGTTGCCGAACACCTGGTCGGCGGTGTGCGCGAAGTAGTCGCCGGGACCGTCGCTCACCTCCCAGCCGTACACCTCGGACATCTTGGCGAGGCCACGCCTGCGCGCCTCGTCGGGTGCGTCGTCGGAGACGTTGGATCGGGTCATGCTGGTTCTCCTTCGAGGTGGGGGACACCGAGCCCCGCGGCCAGATCCCGCAACGCGAGCCGCCCGAGAGGTAGATCGACGCCGAGCTCGTCGCCGAGCGCGAGTGCGAGCGCCAGGTCCTTCTCGCCCAGGGTACGGACGCCGGTGAGGATGCCGTACCAGGGATCGTCGGCCGGCACCGGAGCGGTGGTGTCGCGCAACATGATCGCCCCGGCTCCGCCGGTCACGGCGTCGGAATGGCGGACGACCTTGCCGAGCTTGGTGATGTCGATGCCGGCGGCCTCGGCCAGGCGCGCGGCCTCGGTGGTCGCGGTGAACGAGATGAAGTGAAGCAGGTTGCGGGCCAGCTTCATCCGGGTGCCCGCACCGACCTCGGGACCCGCATGGACGAGCATGTCCGCGGTGAGCGCGAACGGTTCCTTCAACTTCTCGTAGGCGGCGCGGGGACCGCCGACCATGATCGCGAGGCGGCCCGACGCCGCGCCCATCGCGCCACCGGAGATCGGGGCGTCGAGGAGCGTGACCTCCCGTGCCGCGCACTGTTCGGCGAGCTCGACGGCGGTTTCCGGCGCGATCGTCGAGTGGACGGTGATGACGGTGCCCGGGCGAGCTGCCGCCAGCAGTCCGTCCGGCCCGGTGATCACCGAACGCACCTGGGCGTCGTCGAGGACGCAGATGCCGATGATATCGGTCGTCGAGGCGAGGTCGGCGAGCGATTCCGCAGCGGTGGCGCCCTTCTCGACGACCTTCGCGATGGCCTCGGACGACAGGTCGAACACCGTCAGCCCGCCGGCCCAGGCGGCCAGACTCCCGGCCATCGGCCCACCGATGTTGCCGAGTCCGACATACCCCAGACGGATGGGGGACGACTCACTCATGAGCGGATGACCTGGCCGCCGTCGACGTTGAAGATCTGGCCGGTGATCCACCCGGCCTCGTCGGACAGCAGGAACAGGCACATCCCGACGAGGTCCTCGGGGGTGCCGAAACGCTTCAGCGGCAGCCGGTTCACGATGTCGGCGACCATCTCCTTGGGCGTCGTGGTCCGGGTGGCCTCGGTGTCGATGGGGCCGGGGGCGATCGCGTTGACACGGATGTTCTGCCCGCCGAGCTCGGTGGCGAGCTGCTGGGTCAGACCGTTCACCCCGACCTTGGCCAGACCGTAGAAACCGCTGTACAGCCATGCGGCGGTCGAGGACTGGTTGACGATGGCGCCGCCGCCGTTGGTCATGTGCGGGTAGACCGCGCGGGTCACGTTGAGCGCGCCGTCGAGGTTCACGCTCATGAACTTCTTGTAGTAGTCCCAGGGCACGGTGATGAGAAAGTCGAGCTTCATCCCGCCGTAGATCGCGGCGTTGTTGACCAATCCGTCGATCGAACCGTAGGCGTCGACGGTGGCGGCGGCGAGTGCCTTCGCGGAATCTTCGTCGGCGACATCGGTGCTGACGTAGAGCCCGCCGATGTCGGCGGCGACCTGCTTGCCCTTCTCGTCGGCGAGGTCGGCGACCACGACGTTCGCGCCCTCCGCGGCGAGCGCACGTGCATACGCCTCACCGATCCCGCCGGCCGCGCCGGTGACGATGATGGTCTTGTTCTCGAAACGCTTGGAACTCATTGTCCTGCTTTCTGTATGGTTGATGGCTGGCCCTTCGTGGCTCGCAAGGTCTCTCACCAGGCCCTTCGAGGCTCGTCGCTTGCGCTCCTCGCACCTCAGGGAGCAGTGGTTTGCGGTTCTTTCGGATTTGGGAGCGGGGTGGGTCACGCGGGGCGGGCGACGGCCTTGGTCTCCAGGTACTCCGCGAAACCGGCGACGCCCATCTCGCGGCCGATTCCGGACTGTTTGAAACCGCCGAACGGGACGTCGGCGGAATACCAGATGCCGCCGTTGACGCCCATCGTCCCGGTGCGTACTCCGTTGACCACCTTGTTGATCCGCTCCTCATCGGTCCCGTAGACCATGCCGGACAGGCCGTACGGCGAGTCGTTGGCGATGCGGATGGCGTCGTCGTCGCCGTCGTGGGGGATGATGACCAGCACCGGCCCGAAGATCTCCTCCTGCGCGACGCGCGCCGAGTTGTCCAGTCCCGAGATCAGGGTCGGCTCGACGAAGAATCCAGCGGGTTTGTCGGCGGGGCGGCCACCCCCGATCTCGATGGTGCCCCCTTCGCTGGTGGCGAGTTCGATGTACGACTCGATGCGCTGACGCTGCCGCGCGGAGATGACCGGTCCGCAGATGGTGCCGCCGTCGGTCGGGTCCCCGGCGGGCAGCCCTGCCATCGCGTCGCGGGTCGCGGTGATCGCCTCGTCGAGTGCGGTGCGCGGCACCACGAGACGCGTCGTGATCGCGCACCCCTGGCCGGCATGGGTGACGACGTTGAACGCGGCCATGGCGCAGGCGGATCCGATGTCGGCGTCGTCGAGGACGATGAAGGCCGACTTGCCGCCGAGCTCGAGAAACACCTTTTTCAGTGACTCGGCGGCGGCTGCCATCACCTTCTTGCCCGTGGCGGTCGAGCCGGTGAACGAGACCAGGTCGACGCGGGGGTCGGTGCTGAGCTGGGCGCCGAGCTGGTGGTCGGTCGAGGTGACGATGTTGAGGACGCCCGGCGGGAAGTCTGTCTCTTCGGCGACCACCTTGCCGACGAGCGCTGCGCACCACGGGGTGTCGGGTGCGGGCTTGAGCACCACCGTGCACCCGGCGGCGAGCGCGGGTCCGATCTTGGCGAAGTTGATCTGGTGCGGGAAGTTCCACGGGGTGATCGCGCCGACGACCCCTACGGCCTCCGAGCGCAGTTCGCGGTGGTTTTTCAACCCCATCGGCTTCGCGGTGCCGAGGTCGCTGGTCCACTCGTAGCTCTCGGCGAGGTCGGCGAAGTAGCCGAGATCCGTCACCGGTCCCTCGAACTGCGGGCCGTGGGTGAGGAACGACGGGCACCCCACCTCGGCGATCGTGAGGTCGCGGAGTTCGTCGCCGTGGGCGAGCAGTGCGTCGCGCAACTGACGCAGACAGCGAGCGCGGAAGGCGTGATCGCGCGACCAGTCGGTGGTGTCGAACGCGGTACGCGCGGCCGCGATGGCGGCATCCATGTCGGCCGCGGTGGCGTCGGCCGCCTGCCCGATGACCTCCTCGGTCGCGGGATTGACGACGTCGAAGACGCCGCCGCTCCCGGGGGTGAGCTTGCCGTCGATCAACAGATCCGACGCGGATACGGGGCGAAGAGGCATGAGCTGGAACTCCATCTGGACAGGTGTCTGGACTCGCGTTCAAAGCTAGTGTAGCGTGGCTCACATGTCCAGCCCCGTGTCTCAGGAATCCACTCGTCGCCGGCTGACCCAGCAGCAGGCGGAGACGGTCACACGCCTCACCGATGCTGCGGTCGACGTGCTGAACGCCGAGGGTTTCGACGGTCTCACCGTGCGGTCGGTGGCCAAGATCGCCGGGGTCGCGCCGGCCACCGCGTACACGTACTTCTCGTCGAAGAGTCACCTCGTCGCCGAGGTGTTCTGGCGTCGTCTCTCAGCCGGGGTGCTCGAACCGGATCCCGGTGCGCCGCGGAGCGAGCGGGTCGCACAGGTGCTCCGCGAGGTCGCGCTGGTCGTGGCCGGCGAGGGCCAGCTCGGTGGTGCGGTGACCGTGGCCCTGCTGGGCAGCGACCCCGACGTCGAACACCTGCGCGTGCGGATCGGCGCATTCATCCGGCGTCGTCTCGCCGCCGCTCTCGAAGAGGACCCCGAGAACCCGGGCCCGCTGCTCGACGCACTGGAGATGATCTACTCCGGCGGGCTGGTCTACGCCGGCATGGGGCACATGACCTACGAGCAGACCTCCGAACGTCTTGTCGCAGCCGCACATCTACTGATGGAGAAGTGATGACCGAAACGACGACGGTGCCGGGGATGGAGCGCGAGCTCCCCTTCGACCCGTATGCCTATGGTTTCCACGAGGACCCCTATCCGACCTATTCCCGTCTCCGCGCGGAGGCCCCGGTCTACTACCACGGCGGGATGAACTTCTGGGCGCTCGCCGGACACGCCGACGTCCGGGCCGGATTCCGTGACACCCAACGACTCTCGAACAGCTGGGGCGTGTCGATGGACCCCTCGGCGTACGGTCCCGACGCGCACAAGTCGATGTCGTTCCTCGCCATGGACGACCCGAAGCACATGCGGATCCGCAAACTGGTCTCGAAGGGCTTCACGCCCCGCCGCGTCAACGAACTGACCGGCCGGATCACCGCTCTCACGCACCAGCACTGGAGCAAGTGCCTGGACAAGGGCGAATTCGACTTCGTGCACGACTTCGCCGCCCTGCTCCCGATGGACGTCGTGTCCGAACTGCTGGGTGTGCCCGAAGCCGATCGCACCCGGTTGCGCCACCAGTCCGACCTACTGCTGCATCGAGAGGACGGCGACCTCGACCTCCCCGAGGCGGCGGTGTACGCGTACATCGAACTGCACAAGTACTATTCGGAGCTCATCGCCGACCGCCGCAAGAACCCCGGCGAGGATCTGGTCTCGGCCCTCATCGCGGCCGAGATCGACGACGACGAGACCGGTGAGAAGACGAAGCTCACCGAGGACGAGATCGTCGGGTTCATGGTCCTGATGGTGGTGGCGGGCAACGAGACCACCACCAAACTGCTTGCCAATGCCCTGTATTGGGGCTGGCGCAATCCCGACGAGCTCGCCAAGGTCTTCGCCGACCCGAAAGTCGTCGTCCCGGACTGGACCGAGGAGACGCTGCGCTACGACAACTCGACGCAGATCGTCGTGCGGCGGGTGATCGAAGATGCCCCCTACGGCGACTTCGTCATCCCGGCGGGCGACCGCGTGCTCCTGCTCGTCGGTTCGGCGAACCGCGACGTCGAGGTGTTCGGCGCCGACGCCGACCGGTACGAGATCGGCCGCGACTGCAGCCAGGCCCTGATGAGCTTCGGTCTGGGCGCGCACTTCTGCCTCGGTGCGCACCTCGCGCGACTGGAGGCGAACATCGGCCTGACCGAGGTCGTGAAATCGATCCGGGCGGTGGACATCGATGCCGACAAGGCGGTGCGGGTCCACTCGGTGAACGTGCGCGGCTTCGCCGAGCTCCCGGTGAAGGTGACGGTGCGCTGATGGCTTTTCGACCCCATCCCGAGCGGCGACCGGTCCTGGTCGCGGGCGCGTCGTCGGGCATCGGCGCAGCCACCGCCGAATTCCTCTCCGCGGCCGGCCATCCCGTCGCCCTCGCCGCCCGCCGGGTGGCGAAGTTGCAGGAACTGGCCGACACGATCACCGCCGCCGGAGGTGAGGCCGTGGCAGTGCCGCTCGACGTCACCGACGAGCAGTCGGTGCTCGACTGCGTGGCGAAGGCCGAGGCCGCCCTGGGGCCGCTGGAGATCGTGGTCGCCGGCGCCGGTGACCTCGCGGTCGGTCTCTCCTACGAGACCGGCACCGACCACTTCGCGGATCAGATCAACATCCATCTCACCGGCGCCTACCGGATCTACCGCGCGGTGATCGGCGGCATGATCGACCGTGCGCGGGGCGATTTCGTGTTCATCGGGTCCGACGTCGCCATCCACCCCCGGCCGTGGTCGTCGGCCTACGTCGCGGCGAAGTCCGGCATCGACGGACTCGTCGCGACCATCCAGCTCGAACTCGAGGGGACCGGTGTGCGGGCCGGGGTCGTCCGTCCCGGACAGACCCTCACCGGCATGGGGATGAACCTGGATCCGACGACCACCGAGAACATGCTCAACGACTGGATCACACATGGTCTGGCCCGCCACGGCAATTTCCTCTCGCCCGAACACATCGCGCAGGCCGTCGCGGCGATGGTGACCATGCCGCGTGGGGCGCACATGCGGTCGGTCGAGGTGGAGGCCGAAGGCGCAGTCAGCGACAAGAAACGACAGGCAGTACAGGAGAAGGGGACGGATGGATGACCGCCATCACCGAATCAGGCCTGAAACAACCGAATCGCGTCTCGGGTGGCGAGGGCGAACACGGACATCTCGACGAACTCGCCACCGACCCGATCTCGCTGTTCTGGCGCGTCCGCGAGGAATGCGGTGACGTCGGCATGTTCCAGCTCGCCGACCGCGAGGTGGTGCTGGTCTCGGGATCGGCGGCGAGTGAGGAGTTCTTCCGCGCGCCCGAAGAGGATCTGGACCAGGCGGCCGCCTACCCGTTCATGACACCGGTGTTCGGTGAGGGCGTCGTGTTCGACACGAGTCCCGAGGAGCGGTCGAAGGCGATCCACAACTCGGCGCTCAAGGGCGCGCACATGAAGCAGCACGCGGTGACCATCCCCAACGAGGTCGAGCGGATCATCGCCGAGTGGGGCGACGAGGGGGAGATCGACCTGCTCGACTTCTTCTCCGAGCTGACGCTGTACACCTCGTCGTCGTGCCTCATCGGTCGGAAGTTCCGGGAGCGGCTCAGCGGGCACATCGCCCACCTGTTCCACGACCTCGAGAAGGGCACCGACCCGATCGCGTATGTGGACTACAAGGCCGACATCGAGAGCTTCCGCAAGCGCGACGAGGCCCGGGCCGAACTGGTCGAGTTCATCCAGGGCGTGATGGACGAGCGGATCGCGAATCCGACCGAGAACAAGGAAGACCGGGACCTGATGGACGTCCTCGTCCAGGTCGGTTTCGACGCGAACACCATCACCGGCATGTTCATCTCGATGATGTTCGCGGGCCACCACACGACGTCGGGCACCGCCGCGTGGACCCTCATCGAACTGTTGCGCAATCCCGACTACATGCGACGGGTGTACGAGGAGCTCGACGAGATCTACGGCGAGACCCCGCCCGGTGAGCGCCCGGAATACACTTTCGCGCACACCCGTCAGATGCCGCAGCTCGAGAACGCGCTCAAAGAAGCGCTGCGGCTGCACCCGCCGCTCATCATCCTCATGCGCGTGGTGCAGAACGACTTCCACGTCGAGGACTTCGAGGTGAAGGCCGGGCAGTCGATCGCCGTGTCACCGGCGATCTCCAACCGGCTGCCCGAGGACTTCCCCGAGGCGGACGCCTTCGACCCCGACCGTTACGACAAGCCGCGGCAAGAGGATCTGGTCAATCGGTGGACCTGGATCCCCTTCGGCGCCGGTCGTCATCGTTGCGTCGGTGCGCAATTCGCGATAATGCAGCTGAAGGCGATCTTCTCGGTGCTGTTCCAGAACTACGAGTTCGAGATGCTCCAGCCCCCGGAGAGCTACCGCAACGACCATTCCAAGATGGTCGTCCAATTGCAGCAGCCCTGTCGCGTCGCCTATCGCAAGCGTCAGGACGCGTGATGCGCGTCGAGGTGGACCTGGACCTCTGCCAGGGGCATGGGATGTGTGAGCTCGAGGCGCCCGAGGTCTTCGCCGCGCACACCGACCATGTGGAGATCCTCGACGCGACCCCTGACGAATCCCAGCGCGCCGAGGTCGAGGCCGGCGTGCACTACTGCCCGACCCAAGCCCTGCGGATCATCGAGGGCTGAATTCCCGATCACTTCCCACGCACGACCTGAACGACCGAATGAAGGTGGAACACATGTCTTTTGACCGTGCCGAACTCGACGAGATGAAAGAACGGTGGCTCGCCGCCAACATCGAGGCCGAGAAGGCTGGGGACTGGAAGCCCCTGGCCGACTTCTACACCGAGGACGCCACCTACGGGTGGAACTACGGCCCCAACAAGGACTTCATGGCCGTGGGTCGCGAGGAGATCCGCGAGCTCGCCCTCGGCCAGGAGATGGAAGGTCTGCAGGGGTGGGAGTATCCCTATCAGGCCTGGGTCATCGATGACCGGACCGGCGACATGATCGGACTGTGGAAGCAGATCTACGAGGGTACCCGCGAGGACGGCAGCCATTACGCGCTCGAGGGCATCCAGGGCAGCTGGTTCAAGTACGGCGGCAACTTCCAGTTCCGCTGGCAGCGTGACTTCTTCGACTACGGGAACGTTTCCGCGCTGTTCATCGAGATGATGAAGAACAACGCGATGAGCGAGCCGATGCTGAAGCGAGTGGAGAAGTCGGCGCCCGGAAACCTGCCGGGGTGGTACGACTTCGGCAAGGCCCCCGTCGCGTTCTGGTGAGCTGACATGACTTCCACAGCCCCGACCTATCAAGGTCTGAGTCAGGATCAGCTCGCCGTGCTCGTACCGGAACTGTTGTTGTCGGGCCAGATGATCGACCGCAGCGGGATGGCGCACCTCATCAGTGCTTTCGGCCGGGACGTGATGGGGAAGGTCGCCATCGAGGAGTGGATGGCGGCCAGCCCGGTCTACACGCACCGGATGCGTAGCGCTCTGGGGATCGACGGCGACGGCGTCGAGGACATGTTCAAGTGTCTGCAGCTCGACATCGGTGCGCCGCCGCAGTTCATGGACTTCCGCTACCGGATCGACGACGAGTACCACGGTTCCTTCGTGCTCGATCACTGCGGCGCCCTGCTCGACGTCGAACCGCTCGGTGACGACTACGTGACCACCATGTGTCACGACATCGAGGACCCCACCTTCGACGCGACGGCCATCGCCACCAATCGGCGCGCGCGGATCCGTCCGGTCCACCGGCCGCCGCGCCGTCCGGTCGATCGCACGCCGCACTGCGAGTGGACGGTCACGATCGAACCGGATCGTGACGAGTTGCCGCTGCCACCGGATTCGGTGGACATGTTCGAGACCCGGGCGGGGCAACTCGTCCTGTCGGCCATCGACACCACCGCGTCCGACGGCTGGGTCGACTACCGCGGTCCGCTCGTCGAGGACCTGCAGTTCGCGGAGTGGTCGACGTCGGCTCTGGTGCGGGTCGCCGAAGAGGTTGCGCTGCAACACCAGCTGTTGTCGCTGGGCTTTCTGGTCAGCGTGCGTCGGTACGCCGAGAGCGACGCGCAGGCCATCGAGATCTTCCGTAAGCAGTTGACCGGCATCGCCGGACTCGCCGCCGACCGGATTCGGGTCGCGCTCGGCGTGTCCACCGACGCCGCCGGTCTCGCGCAGGTGCTCGCCCTGCACCCGTGTTTCGGCCCGGCCCAGTACACCGGGCTGACCGCCGAGGCCGACGAGGACACGGTCGTCGTCCGCATCCCCCGGGATTCCGAGGCGATGACCGACGGCGGCTGGACGTCCATCCTCGATGTCGACCACATCGAGCCACTGCAGGCTGCCGCCACCGCTGTCGATCCGTACCTCGTCGTCGCGGATGCGATCGAAGCCGACGGCGATCTCGTCGTCCGGATCACCAAGGCGGACAGTCCGCAGAAGGAGTACGGCGAGGTGGCCGTCGCGCGCTTCAGCGGGGGTGCGAGTTTCGAATTCGTCGACCGCGGGCGGTCGCTCCCGATCACGCCGGTGGGCAGCTCGGCGTGACCTCCGGCGACGGCTGGTCACCCGGTGGTGCGGGACTCGGGGGTCGGGTCGCCGTTGTCGCGGGGGCGACCCGGGGTATCGGTCTCGCCGTCTCGTACGCGCTGTCGGGCCAGGGGGTCTCGGTCGTCGTCAACGGCCGGGATTCGCAGGCCGTCGCCGACACGGTGGCCGAGATCCGCGGGGGCGGAGGCTACGCCGTGGGCGTGCCCGGCTCCGCGGGCGATGACGGGGTGGCCCGGACGATGGTCGAGACCGCACTGACGGAATTCGGCGCCCTCGACATCGCCATCAACTGTGCCGGCATCGCCGAACCACCCGGGTCGACGGTCCTGACGATCTCCGCGGAGGAGTTCCGCGCCCAGGTCGACGCGCATCTGATGAGCGCCTTCCACCTCCTACAGGCCGCGGGAAGGGTGTTCGTCGAGCAGGGGTCGGGGTCGGTCGTGCTCACGGGTTCGGCCGCGTCGCTCGGAATGTTCGGTGGCAGTGGTTATCCGGCCGCCAAGGGTGGCGTCAACGCGCTCGCCCTCGCCGCAGCCGCCGACCTCCGGGATCACCGGGTACGCGTCAATGTGGTGATGCCGGGCGCGAAGTCGCGATTGTCCTCGGGTGACGACTACGTCGCCCACATCGAAGGACTCCACCGGCGCGGGATACTCGACGATCTCACGCGTGACGCGGCACTCGATCCCGCCCCACCCGAGTACGTCGCACCGCTGTACGTGTTCCTGTCCAGCGACGCGGCCGAGCACGTGACCGGTGAGATCTTCAGCGCTGCGGGAGGTTTCATCGGCCGATTCGAGTCGCAGCAGGCGGGCTTCGTCGCCTACCGCGACCACAAGGACACCTCGCCCTACAGCCTGGACGAACTCGCCGGCATCCTGGCGCGGCCTGCTGAGCGGTGATCCGAGGGATACAGAACACTGCTCCCCAAGCCGAGAGAACCACACACCCTGCTCCCTGAGGTGCGAGCGAAGCGAGCCACGAAGGGCTCAACAACCCGGGTCACCAGGCCCTTCGAGGCTCGTCGACCTCGACGCGCTCCTTCGTCGCTTGCTCGGCCCGGCGGCTATCGCTCCTCACACCTCAGGGAGCAGAGGGGGCGGTTCTTTCGGATAGGAGGAGAGGGGTACGCTTCCTTCGGTTCAGAAGGCACTGCCCTTTCGCCCCGCGCGGCGCTCGAGCCAGAAGCGGGCACCATCGGCGATGGCGTCGGTGACCGGCCGGGGATGCCAACCGAGGTCACGTTCGGCCTTGCCGTGATCCATCTCGGACATGACGTGCATCAGACGAACCGACGGGATCGTCAGCTGCACGGGACGTCCGGTCAGGGCGGCCCGCGCGGAACCCGCCGCGCCGCAGGCATAGAGCGCGGTCCTGTTCAGCACCAGTCGTGGGGGTGGGCGATCTGCCGTTGCCGCCGCGATCGACACGACCTCGCCGGTGTCGATCGAGCGCTCGGAGACGATGTAGCGTTCGCCCACCTCGCCATGATCGGCCGCGAGGTGGAGCGCCGACGCCGCGTCGTCGATGCCGACGGACTCGGCGCGGCACCCGCGAATGCTGAACGGCAGCTTGCCGAGTGCCGCACCGGCGACGAACGCGCCATGTGGTGTGGGCTGCCAGTCGCCAGGGCCGTAGGTGTTGGCCACGCACATGGCGACCGCGGGCACCGCGCCGTCCCGGGCCCGCTGCAGCACCAGGTTCTCGGCCGCCACGCGGCTCTTGACGTAATCGGGTGCCTGTCGCGACCAGTTGAACCGATCGGCTTCGGTCGCCGGGCGACCCCGAACCCGACCGATGGTGGCGATACTGCTGGTGAACACGAACCTGCGCAACGACTGCCGGGCGGCGACGTCCAGCACCGACCGCAGCGCATCGACGTTCGTGCGGTAGAGCGGAGTGGCATCGCGCAACCATGCGCGGGTGTCGACAGCGCAGTGGAACACCACCTCGCAACCGCGCATGGCTCGCTCGAGGGATGCGTCGTCGAACAGATCGCCGGTGACGTGTTCGACGTCGAGCCCGGTGAGCGATCGGAGGTCACTCGTCGAGCGGGTCAGAACGCGGACGTCGTCGCCGGAGTCGATCAGTCGGCGCACGAGGCGGGAGCCGAGGAATCCGTTGCCGCCGATGACGAGTGACGGCACGGGTCAGAGACCGCCGGGGATGAGATCGTCGATGGCGGCGGCGCTGCGGGACAGCATGGCGTCGAACATCGCCGTGCCACGCTCGGTGGGTTGCGCAGCGGCGGAACCGAAGACGATGATGAGCGGTGCCTGGATCAGGTTGCCGACATAGTCGTCCCAACATTCGTCGAGCGTGTAGTTCTCGACACCCGCGGTGACCAGCGCGCGATGATACGACGCCACGATGCCGCGTTCGTGTCGGCGACGGTCCTCGGTCGTCAGGCTGGTGCTCAGCAGGAAGGCGATGTCCCGGAGTGGGTTGCCGGTGGTGATGGTCTGCCAGTCGATGACCGTGACCTCGCCCACCGGCCCGAAGAGAATGTTGTCGACGCGCAGATCACCGTGGATGAGGGCGGTGTTCGTCAATGGTGCGACGAGCCAATCGCCGGCCTCGCGGACCAGCCAGTCGATGGCCGACGACGACAGACCGTCGGGCGCGAACCGATCGCGATACAGCTCGGCCATGGGGCCGAGTATCGACTCCATCACCTCGCGATCGGAGGCGGTGGGCAGCGGGATCTCCGCCAAGAGAGTGGGGTCGTTCCATCGGGGTGCATGCAGGCCCGCGGCCGCGGCGGCGACCGACTCGGCCTGTGCGGCCGAACATCCGGAGATCTGGTCGCCCTGGACGGCGCTGCCCATGTCCTCGAGGAGCAGCACGAACTCGGTTCCCGCGTCGGAGATCGTCGTGGCGAAGCAGGTGGGCGTCGGCACGGTGAAACCCTCAGCGAGATCCCGGTAGAAGCGCACCTCGTTACGGAACACACCCGAGCCGAGCTCCCGTTGTGCGGCGTCCCCGGTTGCCAGCTTGGCGACGATTGTTTCCGGGATGTCCGACTCGCCAGCGTGATTCAATGTCAACCGGTACGAGCCGGCCATCTGTCCGGTGCCCACCGGTTCTGCGGTGATGGATTCGATGATCGTCGGGTGGCCGTTGCTCGCCAGCAGTTCCGTCAACCATGTAGGAGTCAGATCCTCGACGCAGATGGGGATCTCGGCGATCTCGGGCACGCGGGCATCCTTTCGACCGGCCGGCGGAAATGGCAGCGAGTGTGATGGCGCTCACGTCCGACCGTTGGTGCGACACTACCCAGTCGGTGGACTGGTGTCCAGCGATGCGTCCGGTCCGCGTCGTGCGGATCTCTGGCGAGCCACGGGGCCGCGTGCGGGCCCGGAAATCCATTCGGCCACATGGACGATGGTTCCGGTTTAGGATGCGTGGACGGCGCGCCGAGCCTGCCGCCCGGACCGCGAACGGCCCGACATCGAGGAGAACCGAGTGAGCACCAGACTCGACGGCAAGGTGGCACTGATCACCGGTGCGGCGCGAGGTCAAGGGCGGAGCCACGCCGTGCGAATGGCCGAGCAGGGTGCTGACATCATCGCCGTCGACATCTGCGACCAGATCACCACGGTCAACTACGCGATGAGCACGCCGGACGATCTGCAGCAGACCGCCAAGATGGTCGACGCCACGGACCGGCGGGTCATCGCCAAGATCGCCGACGTGCGCAGCCGCGACGCCCTGCAGGCCGCGATCGACGAGGCGGTGGCAGAGTTCGGACGACTCGACATCGTCGTCGCCAACGCCGGGATCAGCCCGCTCGGGCCCCAGAGTCCCTCTGTGACGTGGATGAACACCGTCGCGGTCAATCTCGGCGGCATCATCAACACGCTTGAGTTGTCGTTGCCGTACCTCGAGTCGGGGGCGTCCATCATCTGCATCGGATCGATGGCCGCGTTCATGCCGTCGTTCGAGTCCGCGCAGGCGGGGCCGGGCGCAGGCGGTTACGGTCATTCCAAACGCGCGGTCGCTCGGCTCGTCAACGACCTGGCGCGTCATCTGGCGCCGAAGGGCATCCGCGTCAACGCGATTCATCCCGGAAACGTCGACACCGCGATGGTCCACCACGACGAGATCTACCGCCTGTTCCGACCGGACCTGGACAAGCCGGCATATGACGACGTCAAGGACGTGTTCGCGGCGCTGCACGCGATGCCGGTCGATCTGCTCGCACCGGAGGACGTCACCGAAGCAGTCCTCTATCTGGCCTCCGACGCCGCCAGATTCGTGACGGGCCAACAGATGCGGGTGGAGGCCGGTGCGCTCCTGAACTCGGTGCCGCCCGGCGTTCCGGACTGAACGAGAGCCGGCGCAACTACGGGGCGTGGATCGCACCCGGATTCACGGGCAGCGCAGGCAAGTCGGGTCGCAGAGTCCGATAGGCGTCGACCACCGGCAGCAGTTCCGACGGAGCCGCGCCGTGCATGATGACCGAGTCGACGCCGAGCTCGAACTGCCGGGCGATCGCGGCAGCGCAGTCCCTCGCGCCACCGACCGCGCTGTCGGCGATCCAGGACGCCGGGATGACCCCGGCGAGCTCGGACAGTTCCTCGACCGCCGCGGTGGCGTCGATCGGCCCGCGCGCTCCGGCGAAAGCCGCACTGCCACGGACACGGTCGAGGTCGTCGGCGTCCCACCCGTTGGCCCTCATCAGCACATCCGGATAGCCCTGTAGATAGGTCGCGAGTCGGCCGTACAGCCGACGTAGGCGGTCCGCGTCGTCGAAATGGTCGGGGACAGTTGCCAGCACGGACCAGATCCGTATCGCCGCCGGATCCCGCCCGGCCTGTTCGGCGGCGTCGCGGACGGTCCGAACCGCAGTGCTGGTCGCCTCGTCGGAGAAGAAGGTGTGGAGCACCACGCCGTCGGAGATGTGGCCGGCCAGCCGTAAGGTGTTGGGCGACATGGTCACCAGCATGATGGGGACCGGCGGCACGGCGACACCCAGATTGAGGTAGTCGTACTTGCCGAGCGGGCCGTCGTGCCCGAGGATCATCTCCCCACGCCACAGCGTCCGTAGGACACCCACCGTGTCGGTGAGCTGGGCACTGGTCACATCGGGCACGCCGAGCACCTGCCACTGCGCCGCGAACCCGCGCCCCAGACCGAGGGCGAACCTGCCGCCGGTCATCGTCGAGAGGGTGGCGCCCATGGACGCGGTGATGATCGGATGCCGCGTGTTGTGGTTGGTGGCGGCGGTGGCGATGCCCATGCGACGGGTTGCTGCCGCGAGACCGCCCGCCAGCACGGCGGCGTCCTTCACGTTGAAGCGTTCGGAAACGAAAGCGGCGCCGAAACCCTCGCGATCGGCGAGCCGGGCCTCCTCCGCGAGCTCGGCCGGGTCGACCGGGTGGCGTGAGAGCGCGTAGTAGCCGAGCTCGGGTAACAACGACGCCTCGGCTGCCGGGGAATCGTGTTCGGACATCTGGGTGTCCGTCATGCGCTGGCGCCGACGGCTTCTCGATAGACGCGCGTTCGTGGCTCGCGGACCCACAGGGTGCCCGCGCCCGCGGTGGCCCCCTCTGCCTTGAGTGCGCGCTTGAGGATCTTGTTGGTCGCGGTCGAGGGCAGATCGTCGGCGATGCGTACGAACGAGGGCCAGGCCTTGGGCGACAGGTCCGCCTGCGCGGCGAGCTGTTCGGCGAAGGATTCGGGGGTGAGTTCGGCATCGTCCTGGAGCACCACGGCGGCCATCACCGCGTCGCCGACGTGCTCGTCGGGAACGGCATACACGGCAACCCTGTTGATCTCCGGGATGCGCAGCAGGATGCGCTCGATCGGTCCCGCGGCGATGTTCTCACCGTCGACTCGCATCCAGTCGCCGGTTCGTCCGGCCAGGTAGATCCAACCGTCGGCATCCTTGTAGGCGAGGTCGCCGGACCAGTACATCCCGTTGCGGAGTCGCTCGTCGGTCGCCTCGGAGTCGTTGTAGTAACCCATGAACATTCCGCCTCCCTCGATGTTCACGAGTTCGCCGATGGCGTCGTCGGAGTTGGACAGCGCCCCGCTGGCGTCGAATTCCGCTCGCGGACACTCGGTCATCGTCGCCGAGTTGTACACGGCCACATTGGGAAAACCCTTGCCGATCGATCCGTGCGGGGTGCCCGGTTCGCGCGTGATGATGATGGCCAGCTCGGTGGAACCGAAGCCGTCCCACACCGTACAGCCGAACCGTTCGGAGAAATCGTCGATGTCGCGGTCGGTGGCCTCGTTGCCGAAAGCCACTCGCAGGGGGTTGTCGGCGTCGTCGGGCTTCGGTTCGGTCGCGAGAATGTAGGCGAGCGGTTTGCCGACGTAGTTCATGTAGGTCGCGTTGTACCGGCGGATGTCGTCGAGGAAGGTCGATGCGGAGAACTTGGCCGGCGCGATCGCGGCGCCGCCGCAGAGCGCGACGCAGTACCCGCCCATGAGGGCGGCACTGTGGAACAGCGGCATCGACAGGTAGCAGACGTCGCCCGGGCCGATGTCGTACTTGTCGGCGAGCACCGGGCCCGCGAAGGGCATCATCATGTGCGCGAACTGCACCGGTTTGGGATTTCCGCTGGTGCCGGAGGTGAAGATCAGCATGTAGGTGTCCATCGCACCCGGCACCGAATGCGGGACCAATTCGCCTGCGCCGGAGAGCATGTCCGACCACTGCGCGGTGGAGGTGTCGAGCACGGTCACGCCGGGCAGATCCAGTCCGTCGAGAAGGGGCCGGTGGTCGGCGTCGGTGACGAGGATCTGACAGTCGGCACGCAGGATGTCGGCGGCGAGGCCGTCGCCGCGGCGGGTGTTGTTGATACCGGCCGTCACGTAACCGCCGAGTGCGCCCGCGGCCAGCGCGATCAGCATGTCGGGGGTGTTGCCGAGGAGCACCCCCACATGCATCGGTCGGGACGGGTCGGCGACGCCGAGGATCGCCGACGCATACCGGCCGGCGTCGTGGATGTATTCGCGCCAGGTCCACTGGCGACCCTCGTAGGTGATCGCGAGGTTGTCGTCGTCGGCACGTGCCTGCAGGAGCTGGGTGACTGTCTCGGCCATGCGGCCAAATCTAGAACGTGTTCACCCGACGTGTGTACAGATTTGCGGAATTGTCTACTGATGCGTCGGCCGGGGACGGTGAGCGTCCCCGGCCGGGCTGATCAGCGAGTGAACGAGCCGCTGCCCGGGACGACCGTGAAGGTCTGATCGCCCTTGCCGAGGATCGTCGTCCTGAACTCGATGGAACCCGTTCCGGTCACGACGTCGACGCCATCGGAGGGCCGGCCGTCGGTGCATGCGGCGAAGACCTCGTCCCCGGATGCACCGGTCGAGGTGTTCTTCCACGTGATCCCGACGCGTGCGTCCTTGAGGTTGGTGGCGCAGGCCTCGGTGGGAGTCGTGTTGAGGGAGATCAGGGTGACACCCGGCTCGGTGGCCGAGGCGAGGATGCTCGCCACGAATCCGCCGGTGACACCGTTGGAGCCGACGGTGACGCCGGCATTCGGGATCTGGTCCACGCTGAGGGGTCGTTCCGCGGGTGCCGCGAAGGCGGTTCCTGCTCCCGCGCCGAACGCTCCCACTGCCGCAATCGCCCCGATTGTTGCCACAGCCCTGCGTCGCATCTGTCTCTCCCGTCACTTTGGACACGTCTGGACCCAGAGTACGGGAGTGAGATTCGACTCTCCAACGTGAGATCGGCTGCACATCGCTGATACAAGGGATTTCATGAGCGAGCCGCACGATCCACTGTCCGCATTTCACCTCGGCGACATCTCGGTGTCGGAGTCCGGGGTGCGCGCCTCGCAGCAGCTGTGCCCGCGTTTCGCCGATCATCGCGGACTGATCGAGCTGCCGGCCCTCGCGGTGCTGTTCGACCACTGTGGCGGTATCCCGTTTCATGGCGTCCACGACGACCCGGCCGCGGCGACCCTCCAGGCGCGCCTGTCCATGTCGACCCATGGGCGCGCGGGCATCGGGGACCTGCTCGCGGCGTGCGCCGAAGTGGTCATGCACGACGACGCGTGGGGCTCGACGTCGGTCGAGATCCGCACCGGTGCCGGGGACCTCTGCTGTGTCGGGACCGCGCGAAACGTCCGCGTCGGTCGGGCGCCGACCGGTGCCACGCCGGCTGCCGAGCTGGGCCTGCCGACACCGCAGTGCGCCGACGCCGACGACATCGCCCTGCCCGAGCCGATCCCGGCCGCGTTGTCCGGGCGCGCCGTGGTCGACGAGATCGCGTCGAAGATGCGCGAACCCGGCCCACTCACCGACATGCTCAACGGCCGCGTCGAGGTGATCGACGGTCCCGCCGGCCGTGAGTCCGGTATTCGCTTCCGCAGTGCCACCGAGCCCTGGATGGGCAACATGTTCGGGACCATGCACGGCGGCGTCATCGCCACCATCGCCGGTCAGGCGGCATCGTTCGCCGGGCATCTCCATGCGGGAGCCGGGCAGGAGTACTCGATCGGGGACATGGCGATCGGCTTCTACCGCTCACCTGCTGTCGACGGCAGTGAGGTGGTGGTCGAGGTGACGCCGATCAAGCTCGGCCGGCGCATCTCGTCCTTCGAGGCGACGATGACCTCCTACGACGACGTCCTGCTCAGCCGCGCGACGGTCGACATCCACTACCGCTGATCGCAGCTGGGTCTCGGGCCGGCCGAGCAGCGTCGACCGAGCGGAGCGAGGCCGCCGCGTCCGTCGAGGTCACTTTCTTGTGCTCGGGTCGCCAGGTGGTTTCGACTCGGCGCCTCGACCTCGACGCGCTCCTTCGTCGCTTGCTCGGCCCGGCGGCTTCGCTCGGTGCCGGCTCAACCAGCGGTTGGGCCGTCGATCTACGAGCAGTGGGGCTGCCTGCTCAACCGGCGGTGGGGGCGCTCAACCAGCGGTGGGGGCGTCGATCGACGGGCATTGGTGGAGCTAATCTGCTGGCCGAGCAGCGTCGACCGAGCGAAGCGAGGCCGCCGCGTCCGTCGAGGTCACTTACTTGTGCTCGGGTCGCTGGGGTCGCCGGCTCGACCAGGGGTGGGCCCCAGAAACAATCAAGCGTGCTTGATTCTTTTGGGGACCTGTGTGAGGGTGATCGCATGTCTGATGGACAAGCGGCCGTGCTCGGCGTCGTCGCCGATCTCGAGGCCGAATCCGCGCAGCTCGACGCACTCGTCGCGGGTCTCGACGAAGCGGGCTGGGCCACCCCGACACCTGCGCCGGGATGGACCGTCGCCCACCAGATCGCTCATCTGGCGTGGACCGATGAGGTTGCCGCGATCGCGGTGACCGATCCAGACCGGTTCGCCCAGCTGCTCGGTGAGGCGGCGAGCAGTGTGGCGACCTACGTCGACGACGCCGCCGAGGCCGGTTCGGCCGCACCGGTCGGGGAGATCCTCGCGGGGTGGCGAGCCGGGCGCGAGCGTCTCGCCGATGCTCTGCGTGAGGTCCCGGCCGGCATGAAGGTCCCATGGTTCGGCCCGCCGATGTCCGCGGCGTCCATGGCCACGGCACGACTCATGGAGACCTGGGCGCACGGTCTGGACATCGCCGACGCGCTCGATGTCACCGTGTTGCCGACCGACCGGGTTCGCGGCGTCGCCCACATCGGCGTGCGCACGCGCGACTTCGCCTACCTCGTCAACGGTCGGACCCCGCCGGCCGAACCGTTTCACTACGCGCTCACCGCGCCGTCGGGCGAAGTGTGGACCTGGGGGCCGGCGGACGCGCCGAACGCGGTCCGCGGACCCGCACTCGACTTCTGTCAACTCGTGACGCAGCGCCGCGCGCTCGCCGACCTCGACCTCGAACTCACCGGCGACGACGCGGTCGAATGGTCCGGCATCGCACAGTGTTTCGCGGGACCGCCCGGCCGCGGACGCGAACCGCGATCGACCTGATACCGCACCGAACCACCCCATCCACCTCCCGGACCCGACCGACTGGAGAATGCCCGTGCCCATCGCCAATCCGATCTGGGAAACCCCGGAACGTCTCGAACTGCGTTCCACCGTGCGGCGATTCGTCGACAAGCACATCCTCCCGTTCCAGGACGACTGGGAGCGGGACGGGGCGATCCCGCGTGAACTGCACGTCGAGGCAGCCAAACTGGGCCTGTTCGGGCTCGGGGTCCCCGAAGAGGTGGGCGGCTCGGGTGGCGATCTGATCGACAGCACGATCCTCGGTGAGGAGCTGCATTACGCCGGCGCGGCCGGCGGCGTCTTCGCGTCGCTGTTCACCCACGGCATCGCGCTCCCGCACCTGATCGCAGCCGGCGACCCAGACCAGATCGATCGCTGGGTACGGCCCACGCTGGCAGGCGAGAAGATCGGCAGCCTGGCGATCACGGAACCGGGCGGGGGCAGCGACGTCGGCCATCTGACGACCAAGGCCGAGCGCGACGGTGACCACTACGTCGTCAACGGCTCCAAGACGTACATCACCTCGGCGGTCCGGGCAGATTTCGTCGTCGTCGCAGTCCGCACCGGCGGCCCGGGAGCAGGCGGCGTCTCGCTGTTGGTCGTCGAAAAGGGCACACCCGGGTTCTCGGTCACCCGCAAGCTGGACAAGATGGGCTGGCGCAGTTCCGACACCGCAGAACTGTCCTTCGTCGACGCACGGGTGCCGGTCACCAACCTCGTCGGAGCCGAGAACTCCGGATTCGCGCAGATCGCCACCGCGTTCGTCACCGAACGGTCCGGACTGGCGGTACAGGCCTACGCCAGCGCGCAACGGTGCCTCGACCTCACCCTGCAGTGGGCGCGTGATCGGGAGACCTTCGGCAAACCGATCATCGCCCGGCAATCGGTGCAGGACACACTGATCGAGATGGCCCGGCGCATCGACATCGCGCGGACCTACACGCGAGCCCTGGTGGAACGCAAGGTCACCTCCACCGACGACCTCATCGCCGAGGTGTGCTTCGCCAAGAACACCGCGGTCGAGGCCGGGGAATGGGTGGCGAACAAGGCCGTTCAGCTGCACGGCGGCCTCGGTTACATGACCGGAACCGAGGTCGAGCGACAGTACCGCGACATGCGCATCATCGGGATCGGCGGCGGCACCACCGAAATCCTCAACGGACTGGCCGCCAAGCGGCTCGGCTACCAGGCCTGAGCGTGCGAACAACCGCCAGTACGAAGTACATCGAAGCCTAGAACAGGGAGTATCGAGATGACCGTGGACACCAACCCGTTCGTGGAGACCACCGAACGCGCCGAGTTGCGCGCGGCGGTCGCCGGACTGGCCGCGAAGTACGGACAGGAGTACTTCCGCGAATGCGCGCGCACCGGCCGCAAGACCGACGAACTGTGGTCCGAGGCGGGCAAGCTCGGCTTCATCGGGGTCAATCTCCCCGAGGAGTACGGCGGTGGCGGTGCCGGCATGTACGAACTCGCGATCGTGATGGAGGAGATCGCCGCGTCGGGCACCGGGCTGCTGATGCTCGTCGTCTCACCGGCCATCTGCGGCAACGTCATCGCCCGTTTCGGCACCGATGAGCAGAAACAGCGCTGGCTGCCGGGTCTCGCCGACGGGTCGATCACGATGGCGTTCGGCATCACCGAACCCGACGCCGGCTCCAATTCTCACCAGATCACCACGACGGCCCGCCGGGACGGTTCGGATTGGCTGCTCACCGGCCAGAAGGTCTACATCTCCGGCGTCGACCAGGCGCAGGCGGTGCTGATCGTCGCGCGCACCGAAGACGCCAAGACCGGCAATCTCAAGCCCGCGCTGTTCATCGTGCCCACTGATTCAGAGAACTTCTCGTACACCATGATCGACATGGAACTGCAGAATCCCGAGAAGCAGTTCCAGCTCTTCCTCGACGACGTGCGGTTGCCGGCCGATGCGCTCGTCGGCTCCGAGGACGCCGCCCTCAGTCAGCTGTTCGCAGGCCTCAACCCGGAACGGATCATGGCCGCGGCCTCGGCCGTCGGGATGGGCCGCTTCGCGCTCGACAAGGCGGTGTCGTACGTGAAGGAACGCACGGTGTGGAAGACGCCGATCGGTGCGCATCAGGCCATTGCGCATCCGCTCGCGCAGGGCAAGGTCGAGCTCGAGATGGCCAAGCTGATGATGCAGAAGGCCGCGACCCTGTACGACGCCGGCGACGACTGGGGCGCCGCGGAACCGGCCAACATGGCGAAGTACGCAGCCGCGGAGGCCTGCGTGAAGGTCGTCGACCAGGCCGTGCACTCGCTGGGCGGCAACGGTCTGACCACCGAGTACGGACTGGCCCCGATGCTGAGTCTCGCCCGGATCGCCCGGATCGCGCCGGTGAGCCGCGAGATGATCCTCAACTTCGTCGCGCAGACCAGCCTCGGGCTGCCGAAGTCCTACTGAGGTCCGGAGTCTGATGACCGCGTCGTCGGCGAATGCCCGTTCGCCGCAGCAGGAACGCTCGCGCCTGACCCGCGAGCGCCTGCTGCGGTCCACGGTCGACGCGCTGGCCGCAGACGGTTGGTCGGCCGCCACCGTGGCCGCGGTCGCCGAACGCGCCGGAGTGTCCCGCGGCGCTGCGCAACACCATTTCCCGACACGCGAGACCCTCATCACCGCCGCGCTCGAGCAGGTCTTCGAGGACATGACCCGTGCGACCGGCGGGGCGCCCGACGCCTCGTCGGAGCGAGCGGACGGGGTGACCCCGAGCCGGGTCATCCGCGCCGTCCAGCGGGCCGTGGACGTCTACACCGGCACCGAATTCAAAGCCGCCCTGCAGGTCTGGGCCGCCGCCGCGTCCGATCCCGCACTGCGCCGGCTCATCCTGCCCCTGGAGGCGAAGTTCGCCCGAGCGGCCCATCAGCGGACGATGGCCGCGATGGGGGTGTCCCCGGACGACGACACCGGCTTTCGACTCGTGCAGGCGACGCTCGACATGGCGCGCGGACTGGGCCTGGCGGACACGCTGTCCGACGACTCGGCCCGGCGAGCACTGGTCGTCGACACGTGGTCGGCGCAACTCGTCGCTGCGCTCGGGAGCGACTAGCCCGCGTCGGCCTCGTCGCGGTCGGGTCGCCGACCCCGGGTGCCCGCCCAGTACACACCGAACGACATGAACGCCATGCCGACGAACACGACGACAAGCGAGATCGTCATCGACAGGTAGCCCTGTCCACGTGGGTCGATGAACGGGTAGGGGTACCAGTCCACGATCGGGCCGCGGATCAGTGTGTAGACGCCGTACACGAGCGGGATCGCGAGCCAGGTCAGCCACGCGCGCTCCGGTAGTCGGCGGGCGCGGACCACGATCCAGTCCAGCAGCATCACGAGCGGGATGACGCGATGGAGTACGTCGTTGACCCAGGCGTAGGTGACGTCGACGTCGATTCCCTGCAGCAGTAGTGCGTAGACGATGCCGGTGATCACCATGCAGGTGGTGGCCGCCCCGCGAAGCCACTCCCACATCGGCGTGCTGGGCGCGAAGAGACCGCCGGCGAGCAGGACGAGCGCGGCGACTATGTTGCTCAGCACCGTGAAATAGCTGAAGAAGTTCGCGAGGGTGAATCCGGCGTCGCCGTGGCGCAGGGCGGCCTGGTACACCAGAGCGCTGACGCCCAGTGCGGCGAAGGCGATGCGGAGCAGGCGTATCCACCAGGTTGCGGTCACATCGATGATTCAAGCACTTCCGTCCCGCGACGACCGGACCTTCACCGGTCGAGGTGGGTGGCCGGTTCGCCCGAGGGAGACGGCACCTCGGGCGAACCGACCGGGTCTCACTCCGCGTGGATGATGACCCCGCGGATGTTCTTGCCGTCGCGCAGATCCTGGTATCCGTCGTTGACCTGGTCGAGGGTGTAGGTCTGCGTGACCAGTTCGTCGAGCTTGAGTTGCCCGGCGTCGTACAGGCGCAACAGTTTGACGATGTCGTACTGCGGGTTGGCCGAGCCGAACAGACTGCCCTTGATCGTCTTCTGGTTGAGGGTCAGATCGGTTCCGGAAACCTGCACGGTCAGCTTCGTCGGGTCGGCGAGACCGGTGATCACCACGGTGCCGCCCTTGCCGACCACGGCGGTCGCATTCGCCACCACCTCGGCGTCGACCGTGCCGACAAGGATGAGGGCCTGGTCGGCGCCCTGTCCCCAGGTCAGCTCGTTGACCTTCTCCGCGGCCTCGGCGGCGTCGGCGAAGGCATGTGTCGCACCGAATTTCAGCGCGGTGTCCCGCTTGAGCGCGACGGGGTCGACGACCACGACGTACTTGGCACCCGCCGAGACCGCACCCTGGACCGCGTTGATGCCCAGTCCGCCGATGCCGTAGATGACCACCGTGTCACCGGCGCGTACACCGCCCGCGTACACCGACGTGCCCCAGCCGGACGGAACGCCGCAACCGACGAGGACCGCCTTGTCGAGCGGCAACCACTCGTCGACCTTGACGACCGAGTGCTGCGAGATCGTCGCGCGTTCGGCGAAGGTGCCGAGCATGCACATGGCACCGAAATCGTCACCGCCGCCGTGGAATCGGAATGTGCCGTCGGGCATCGATCCCTCGAGGATGGTGGCGCCCATGTCGCAGAGGTTCTGCCGGCCGGTGGAGCAGTAGCGGCAGGTCCCGCAGTTCGGGATGAAGCTGCACACCACGTGGTCGCCCGGCTTGACCTTGGTGACCCCGGGGCCGACCGCCTCGATGATGCCCGAACCCTCGTGGCCGCCCACGATGGGATAGCGGGGCGGGAGGTCGCCGTCGGTGAGATGGAGATCGGAGTGGCACAGGCCGGCCGCGGTGTACTTGATCAGCACCTCGCCCTCGCGGGGCTCGTCGAGGTCGAGTTCGACGATCTCGAACGGCTTTCCGGGTCCGGTGAGGACGGCGGCCTTGGTGGTGAGTGACATGGGTGGTGCTCCTAACGTGTTACGGGAGTGCGGAAATGCGACGTGGGGGTCAGAGCGAGATGTTGACGGCCTTGGTCTGGGTGTAGAGCTCGATGGCCGACGAGCCGAGTTCGCGTCCCCAGCCCGACTGCTTGTAGCCGCCGAACGGCATGGCCGTGTCGAAGCCGTTGTACTGGTTCACCCACACCGAGCCGGCCTTGATCTGCCGAGCGGTCCGATGCGCCTTGGACAGGTCGGTGGTCCAGATGCCCGCTGCCAGACCGTAGATGGAGTCGTTGGCGGCGGCCGCGACACCGGTGTCCGCGTCGAAGGGCATGGCGGCGACGACGGGACCGAAGATCTCCTCCTGCACGATCGAGAAGCTCGGCTCGACGTCGACGAAGACGGTCGGTTCGATGAAGAATCCCTCATCGCCCCAACGCTTTCCACCGGTCAGTGCTCGTGCCCCGTCGGCGAGGCCGGCCGAGAGATATCCCGACACGCGATCGAACTGTTCCTGGCTGACCAGCGGACCCAGTTCGGTCGTCGGATCGAGGCCGGGGCCGATCTTGGCCTGGGACGCGGCCTCGGCGACGGCTGCGGTGAAGTCGTCGAAGATGGGCCGTTCGACGAACAGTCGTGTCCCGGCGACACAGCACTGGCCGTGGTTGAACATCCAGGCGGCCACCGACCCGGCCACCGCCTTCTCGAAGTCCGCGTCGGCGAACACGATGTTGGGGCTCTTGCCGCCGAGTTCCAGGGACACCTTCTTGAGGTTGCCCTTGGCGGCATCGACGATCTTCTTGCCGACCTCGGTCGAACCGGTGAAGGCGATCTTGTCGACGTCGTCGTGCGCGGCGAGCGCGGCTCCGGCCTCGCCGTAACCGGTGACGATGTTGACCACTCCCGGCGGGAAGCCGGCCTCTTGGAACACCTCGCCGAGGAGCAGGGCTGTCAGCGGGGTCTGCTCGGCCGGCTTGAGGATGACGGTGTTGCCGGCCGCCAGTGCGGGAGCCAGCTTGAACGCGGCCATCAGCAGCGGGAAGTTCCACGGCACGATCAGGCCGCACACGCCGACCGGCTCGCGCAGGGTGTACGCGTGGAATTCGCCGCCGGGCACGAACGGCATCGAGACGTCGACCGTGGACCCGGTGATCTTGGTGGCGAGGCCCGCGTTGTAGCGGAAGATGTCGGCGGACCAGTTGGTGTCGACCGCGGCGGCGATGGTGGCCGCCTTGCCGTTGTCGAGCGCCTCGAGCTGACCGAACTCCTCGGCGCGTTCGGTGAGGATGTCGCCGACCCGCCAGAGCAGGCGCTCGCGCTCATTGGGCTTCATCCGGGTCCAGGGACCGTCGTCGAAGGCCTGGCGCGCGGCGCGGACCGCGCGGTCGATGTCGGCCGCGTCGCCGTGCGCGACCGAGGTGATCGGGCGTGCCGTGGCGGGATCGATGGTCTCGAAGGTGCGCCCCGACGCCGACGACACCCAGTCACCGCCGATCAGCATCGGGCGGTCGGCGGAGATGAAGTCGCGAACACGCGGGTGCAGGGCGGTGTGCTGGGCGGTGTCGGGTGCGACGGCGGTCATGAGGCCTCCTGAGCGGGACGAAGTCGGCGGTTGGTCGAAGTGATCTGGGTCATATGCGACCTGACTTATTTCTCTCACCGTTCCGAGGTGCCGCCGTGTCCAGAAACTGAACACCTGGGCTGTACAGGGGCCCCGGCGGCCGGTATCGGTGCCGTCGCTACCGTGAGACGCCGACGAATCAGCGACCTCCGGAGGAGCAGAGTGAACGTGCGCCCAGCAGGCAGGGTCGGTGCAGCCCTGCGTGGCCTCGGTCCGGCGACCGGGGGTCTCTCGGTCCGTGAGGCGCTTCGGGCGGGGGCCGGCGCCGGGGTCGCGCTCGGACTCGTCGGCCTGGTGCTCGCCGCGTCTGAGGTGGACCTGCGGACCGGGCTCTTCCTGATCGCACCGTTCGGCGCGACCGCAGTGCTCGTCTTCGCCGCACCGAACAGTCCGCTGGCGCAGCCGTGGCCCGCGGTGGTGGGCAACACGGTGTCGGCGGCGGTGGGAGTGGCTGCGACACTTGTCGTTCCGCTGCCGGCGCTCCGGGTGGCGCTGGCGGTGGGGCTGTCCGTGGCACTGATGATCGGATGTCATGCGGTTCATCCGCCTGCCGGTGCGGTGGCGATGACGGCTGCGCTCAGTCCGGAGACGATCCAGTCGCTGGGCTTCCGTTTCGTCCTCGCGCCGGTCCTTGCCGGCACACTCCTGCTGGTCGTCCTCGCCGCCGGGTACGCACGGCTGACCGGGCGGCGTTATCCGTATCGCCGCTTCGACGCCGCGCCCCCACCGGCCGCCCGACTCGGTCTCGACGAAGACGAACTGACCGGGATCCTCGATCGGTACGAGCAGTCGCTCAACCTCGGTGTCGCCGACCTCGCACGCCTCATCGGGGCTGCGGAGCTCCAGGCCGCCGGGCATCGTGCGGGTCCGCTCGCCGCGACGGATGTGATGTCCCGAGACCTGGTGACGGTGGGCCCCGAGACCTCGCTGCGGGACGTCGCGGCCCTCTTCGACGAGTACGGCTTCACCTCGCTGCCGGTGATCTCGGGCGAGGGGACGTTCGTCGGGGTGGTGTTCCAGATCCATCTCGTGCGCCGGCTGATGCGTCCCGACGGGGTCGAGCTGCGCGCCGCGGATGTGATGTCGCCGGAACCGGCCGTCGCCTTCCCGGGAACGCCGGTCGGGGCCCTGCTGCCCCTGCTCGCGGAGAGCGGATGCGACGCGGTCCCGGTACTGGAGGGCCAGACCCTGGTCGGCATCGTGACCCGGACCGACCTCATCGCGGCGCTCGCTCGGCAGACGCTGCGGGACCCGCTGCCGCCCGGCGCCGTGCCTCCCAGTGCCGTGTCCCCCGGTGCCGTGCCGCAGTAGTCGGCCGGCTCAGATGTCCAGTGCGCGCATCCGCGAGTACAGCGTCGTCCGACTGATGCCGAGATCCTTCGCCGCGTGCACCTTGTTGCCCCTGGCCCGATCGAGCGCCTCGACGATCGCCGTGCGCTCGGCCTGTTCCCGGCCGGACAGGTGCGCGGCCCGGCTGGTCGTCCGGTAGGCGGGTGGCAGGTCGGACGGCTCGACGACGCGTGCGGCGCGAGCTCGGCACGACGCCGCCGCCTCCCGGAGCACGGAGTTGAGTTCGGTGAGGTTGCCGGGCCAGTCGTCGCACAGCAGCGCATCCGTCGCCAGCCCGGACAGCGAGAGCTCCGGATCGATGCCGGTCAAAGCGCTGCTCGCGATCGCGGCGAGCTCCGAGGTCCGATGACGCAGCGGGGCGAGATCGATCCTCGTGGCACACCGCGCCACGAGGGCGGCCACTCCCGGGCCGGCCTGGTCTCGAGGGCCGCCGACGACGATCAGCGGTGACTCCTGTGAGCTCGACACCGCCACGCGCCCGAGCAGCGCGACCGACTGTGCGTCGAGCAGGTCGACACCGTCGATGACCAGCGGTGCATTCATCGACCGGGCGCGGCCGACATACGCGGGGATGTCCGGACGGCGTCCGCTGATGATCTCGTCGGCCACGTCGACGATCACGGCCGACGGGGCGGCCTCCGCGGCGAGCGCGGCCGCGTGGGTGCTGCGTCCGGTGCCCGGCTCCCCGGTGATCGCGACGCTGGTGCGGGACGGGGCCGTCGGCGGCGCGGACCGCGTCGTGGGTGGATCGCTGACCGGCCGGAACCGGAACAGGGCGGCGCCGCAGGCGCCCGGCACGGGTTCGACCGCGATCTCCACCTCGGCGCCCGACACCAGGGTGAGCGGCAGCACCGTCGCGCGGAGCCCGGGATCGGTCGCGACGATCCGCAGGGCGCCGATGTCGGTGGGGGAGAGGAGTTCGGCGGCAAGGGCATTCGTGAGCTGGAGATCGTCGCCGATGGCGGCGACGGCCAGGTCGCGGCGCGGGGCGGCGCGCTGGAATGCGTCGAGGACGCATCGCTGATGCGCGCGGGAACGGTCGAGCAGACGGTCGGCGATGTCGGCGACGATGCCGTTGACGACGGGGATCGCGAGCGGGTTGATGCGATCGGCGATCTCGGACATGCAGATGATGCCGGCCAGCCTGCGGGTCGCCGGGTGGATGATCGGCTGTCCGAAGCAGCTGATCGACTTGAACTGTTCGAGGTAGTGCTCAGAGCTGTTGACGACGATCCCGCCCCGGGTCTCCGCCGGGGTGCCGAGGGCCGTGGTGCCGACGACGTCCTCGCCGAACGGCACGCCCGGCGACGCGCCGATCGCATCGAGCCTGCGCTCCACCGTCGTGCCGAACGCGACCCGTGTCACCATCCGGCACTCGTGGTCGACGAGAAGCAGCGAGACGTCGGTGTCGGCGAGGCGGGCGGCGGCGTCGTCGAGAACCGGACGTGCGGCATCGAGTAGCGGATCGGCGGCGGCGATGTCCTCGACCTGCGTCGGCGTCCGGTCCCCGGGGCGTACCCCCGACAGCGCCGACCGACGCCACGAGTGCTCGATGACGGCACGTCGGGGCGTGGAGTCGGAGGTGCGGTGCAGTGTGTCGATGTCACCAAAGTGACACACATCACCGTCGAAGGGAAGGTCGGGTCGCCGCTCGGCGCTCCCCGGTGCCCGATCGGGTCGTACTACCGTGGTCGCATGCGCGTGGCGACCTGGAATGTGAACTCGGTGAAGCAGCGCATCCCGCGCCTGCTGCCGTGGCTGGACGAACGCCGACCCGACGTCGTGTGTCTGCAGGAGACCAAACTCTCCGATGCCGCCTTCCACGAGTCGCTGGGCGCCGACCTCGCCGAGCGGGGTTACGAGATCGCGCACGCGGGGCAGGGGCAGTGGAACGGGGTGGCGCTGTTGTCGCGGGTCGGCCTCGACGACGTCCGCATCGGATTCGACGGCATGCCCGGCTACCCCGACCCGTCGACCCTGGAGGCGCGGGCGGTGTCGGCGGTGTGCGGGGGGCTCCGTATCCACTCGCTGTACGTACCCAACGGGCGGTCTCCGGACTCGGACCATTACGGCTACAAACTCGAGTGGCTGGCGGCGCTCGCCCGCGCGATCGACGACCCGGCCACGACGCTTCTGTGCGGCGACATGAACATCGCGCCGGCCGACACCGATGTGTTCGACCCCGACGCGTATGTCGGACACACGCACGTCACCCCGGCGGAACGGGCCGCGCTGGCGACCTTCGCGTCGATGGGCCTGCGCGACGTGGTACGCGACCGCTGGCCCGACGACCGCGTCTTCAGCTACTGGGACTACCGCGCCGGCATGTTCCACAAGGACCTGGGCATGCGGATCGACCTGATCCTGGCCGGTGCGTCGGCAGCGGAGCGGGTGGCCGCTGCCTGGATCGACCGCAAAGCGCGCAAGGGCAGCAAACCCAGCGATCATGCGCCGGTCGTCGTCGATCTCGACGACGCTCCCGACGGAGACATCGGACCGGTGGTCCCGCCGCCGTCGAACCCGGCGAAACCCGGTGCGGCGAAGGTGAAGCTGCCGCAGACACCGGAGTGAGCACCCGATCGGCGACTGCTCCGCTCCTGCGGGGGCCGGTCATCGCGGCCGCCCGGGCGTCCGGACGTCTGCTCGGCACGATGTTGTCCGTCGCGCGACGGTGCGGTGCCGGGCGGCTGGGCGACACTCCCGCGGCCACCGCCGGTGTGCTCGTCGCGGTGCATCTGTCGGCGGTGACGATGTGGTTCGGTCCGCTGGGGATCGGTGCCGCGCTGGGTGCGGGCGTGGTGGCGTCGCGCATCGTGCGACGTCGCGTCCGGTACCGAGGCCTGACCGAGGCCGAACGCCGCATTGCCGAGGAGGTGTTCGGATCGGCGCCCTGGCTCCACGCCGTGGTCCTCACCGACCTGGCCGGGCGCGGTGGGCGTGCGTTCACGCTGCCCGCGGTCGACGGACGCATCCTCTGCAATCTCGGGTCGGCCTTCGACGCCGTCCTCGGTGAGGGGGCCGGGGCATATCGGGCGCCGGGGCAACTGCTGATCCACGAACTGGTGCACGCCTGGCAGATCACGACCGCCCGGTCGGCGGCGGAGTTCCTCGCCGATGCGCTCGCCGACCAGGCCCGGTACGAACTCGGTGAGGACGTCTACGGCCTGCGCGACGCCGGTGACACTCACCGGACGTTGCGTCGGGGTGACGTGGAACGCCAGGCCACGATCGTCGACCGGTGGTTCGGTGGCCAGTCCTCGCCGACGCACCGACCGCGCGATCCCGACAGCCGGTCCGTGGCGGTGATCGAGCAGCTCAGGAGTTCCGGGCGACCTGCATGACCCGGCCGAGTGCCGGCCCCCGGAGCCCTCGACGCCCGCGGTTTCGCGGTGTACAAGTGGGAGAGGTACGCCGAGTACGAGCGTCAGCCGGAGCCGATCGCGCACGACCCGTTCACCTGCTGGTTGCGCGGAGGATCCGTTTTTTGACCTGTGTAAACCCGATCGGTAGAGTGGATCGTCGGTGCCCGGCCCATGCTGGGCCAGTCCGCATGCCTGCCCAACGGCTCTCGAGTCGCCCGGTGATCCGGGTAGGCCGGCAGAGGGACTGACAGGCGAATCCGCTGTCGAGTGTATGACACGCCCGACCTCGGGGTAGCGAAAATGTACTGACCAGCGCACACGTGCTGGTGGGGCGAGTTGTGGAAGCCGCGAAAGCAGGTCTGCGAGCCAGTTTTCGAGCTTGCCCGGAGCACCAACCACAACCGATGACAAAGAGGAACGAACACCTAGTGCCAACCATCAATCAGCTGGTCCGCAAGGGCCGTCACGACAAGGCTGCCAAGACCAAGACCGCGGCCCTCAAGGGAAGCCCGCAGCGTCGTGGCGTGTGCACCCGCGTCTACACCACCACCCCCAAGAAGCCGAACTCGGCGCTGCGCAAGGTCGCTCGTGTGCGTCTGACCAGCTCGGTCGAGGTCACCGCCTACATCCCCGGCGAAGGCCACAACCTGCAGGAGCACTCGATGGTGCTCGTCCGCGGCGGTCGTGTGAAGGACCTCCCGGGTGTGCGCTACAAGATCATCCGCGGCTCGCTCGACACCCAGGGTGTCAAGGACCGCAAGCAGGCTCGCAGCCGCTACGGCGCCAAGAAGGGGAACTGATAAGTCATGCCACGTAAAGGACCCGCGCCCAAGCGCCCCCTCATCAACGACCCGGTCTACGGTTCGCCCCTGGTGACCCAGCTGGTCAACAAGATCCTGCTGGACGGCAAGAAGTCGACTGCCGAGCGCATCGTCTACGGCGCCCTCGAGCAGGCTCGCGACAAGACCGGCACCGATCCGGTCGTCACCCTCAAGCGCGCCCTCGACAACGTCAAGCCCACCCTCGAGGTGAAGAGCCGCCGCGTCGGTGGTGCCACCTACCAGGTGCCGATCGAGGTCAAGCCGAACCGCGCCAACACCCTCGCACTCCGCTGGCTCGTCAGCTTCAGCCGGCAGCGTCGCGAGAAGACCATGGTCGAGCGTCTCGCCAACGAGCTGCTGGACGCGTCCAACGGTCTCGGTGCTTCGGTGAAGCGCCGCGAGGACACCCACAAGATGGCCGAGGCCAACCGGGCGTTCGCGCACTACCGCTGGTGATACCAACCGTCCGCGGCGTCGAGACCACGACGCCGCGGACGGTCCCACCCCAGACCCAACAGCTCTAGCGAAAATGCGAGGCGATTAAGTGGCACAGGAAGTGCTCAGCGACCTGAACAAGGTGCGCAACATCGGCATCATGGCCCACATCGATGCCGGCAAGACCACCGCCACCGAGCGAATCCTCTTCTACACCGGTGTGAACTACAAGATCGGTGAAACCCATGACGGTGCCTCGACCACCGACTGGATGGAGCAGGAGAAGGAGCGGGGGATCACCATCACCTCCGCGGCGGTGACGTGCTTCTGGAACAAGAACCAGATCAACATCATCGACACCCCCGGTCACGTGGACTTCACCGTCGAGGTGGAGCGCAGCCTCCGCGTCCTCGACGGCGCGGTCGCCGTGTTCGACGGCAAGGAAGGCGTCGAGCCGCAGTCCGAGCAGGTCTGGCGTCAGGCGGAGAAGTACGACGTCCCGCGTATCTGCTTCGTCAACAAGATGGACAAGCTCGGTGCGGACTTCTTCTTCACCGTGCGCACCATCGAGGAGCGCCTCGGCGCCAAGCCGCTGGTCCTGCAGCTGCCGATCGGTGCCGAGGACAACTTCGACGGCGTCGTCGACCTCATCGAGCAGAAGGCCATCACCTGGCGCGGAACCGTCGAGATCGGTGCCGAGCCGACCATCGAGGAGATCCCCGCCGACCTGGCCGACCAGGCAGCGGAGTACCGCGAGAAGCTGCTCGAGACGGTCGCCGAGACCGACGAGGCGCTGCTCGAGAAGTACTTCGGCGGCGAAGAGCTGACCATCGAGGAGATCAAGGGCGCGATCCGCAAGCTCACGATCGCGCGCGAGTTCTACCCGGTGATCTGTGGCTCGGCGTTCAAGAACAAGGGCGTCCAGCCCATGCTCGACGCCATCATCGCCTACCTGCCGTCCCCGCTGGACGTCCCCTCGGTCGAGGGTCACGCCGTGGGCGACGAGGAGGAGATCCTCTCGCGCAAGCCGTCCGCCGACGAGCCGTTCTCGGCTCTGGCGTTCAAGATCGCGGCTCACCCGTTCTTCGGCAAGCTGACCTTCGTGCGTGTCTACTCGGGCCACATCACGGCGGGCACCCAGGTGCTCAACGCGACCAAGGGCAAGAAAGAACGCATCGGCAAGCTCTTCCAGATGCACGCCAACAAGGAAATGCCGGTCGAGGACGCCACCGCGGGTCACATCTACGCGATGATCGGTCTCAAGGACACCACCACCGGTGACACCCTGTGCGATTCGGCCGCGCCGATCGTGCTCGAGTCCATGAGCTTCCCGGACCCGGTCATCAACGTCTCGATCGAGCCGAAGACCAAGTCCGACCAGGAGAAGCTGGGCACCGCGATCCAGAAGCTCGCCGAAGAGGACCCGACCTTCTCGGTGAAGCTCGACGAGGAGACCGGCCAGACCGTCATCGGCGGCATGGGCGAGCTCCACCTCGACATCCTGGTCGACCGCATGAAGCGCGAGTTCAAGGTCGAGGCCAACGTCGGCAAGCCGCAGGTCGCCTACCGCGAGACCATCCGCAAGACGGTCGAGAAGCACGAGTTCACCCACAAGAAGCAGACCGGTGGATCGGGCCAGTTCGCGAAGGTCATCATCAAGCTCGAGCCCCTGGTGGACGCCGAGGACGGTGCGACCTACGAGTTCGCCAACGCCGTCACCGGTGGTCGCGTCCCGCGTGAGTACATCCCGTCGGTGGACGCCGGTGCCCAGGACGCCATGCAGTACGGTGTCCTCGCCGGATACCCGCTGGTGAACCTGAAGGTCACCCTGCTCGACGGTCAGTACCACGACGTCGACTCCTCGGAGATGGCGTTCAAGATCGCCGGCTCGCAGGCCCTGAAGGAAGCTGCGCGGATGGCCAGTCCGGTCATCCTCGAGCCCATCATGGCCGTCGAGGTCACGACTCCCGAGGACTACATGGGTGACGTGATCGGCGACCTGAACTCCCGCCGTGGCCAGATCCAGGCCATGGAGGAGCGCAGTGGTGCGCGTGTCGTCAAGGCACAGGTGCCGCTGTCGGAGATGTTCGGCTACATCGGAGACCTCCGGTCGAAGACCCAGGGCCGGGCAAACTACTCCATGGTGTTCGACTCGTACGCGGAGGTTCCCGCGAACGTGTCGAAGGAAATCATCGCGAAGGCCACCGGCGAGTAAATCCGGTCCTAGCGACATGCGCCGACCCGTTCTGCGCACCAACGTAAGAAGAAAACCCCTGCTGGGATCCGCCCAGTAGAGCAACAACAGTCCAGGAGGACAATCAAGTGGCGAAGGCGAAGTTCGAGCGGACCAAGCCGCACGTGAACATCGGCACCATCGGTCACGTCGACCACGGCAAGACCACCCTGACGGCTGCCATCACCAAGGTGCTGCACGACAAGTACCCGGACCTCAACAAGAGCTTCGCGTTCGATCAGATCGACAAGGCTCCTGAAGAAAAAGCCCGTGGTATCACGATCAACATCTCGCACGTCGAGTACGAGACCGAGAAGCGTCACTACGCCCACGTGGACGCCCCCGGTCACGCCGACTACATCAAGAACATGATCACCGGTGCGGCTCAGATGGACGGCGCGATCCTCGTGGTCGCCGCCACCGACGGCCCGATGCCGCAGACCCGCGAGCACGTGCTGCTGGCCCGCCAGGTCGGTGTGCCCTACATCCTGGTCGCCCTGAACAAGGCCGACATGGTCGACGACGACGAGATCATCGAGCTCGTCGAGATGGAGGTCCGCGAACTGCTGGCCGCCCAGGAGTTCGACGAGGAAGCTCCCGTCGTCAAGGTCTCGGCTCTCAAGGCCCTCGAGGGTGACCCCGAGTGGACCAAGTCGGTCGAAGAGCTCATGGCTGCCGTCGACGAGTCGATCCCGGACCCGGTCCGTGAGACCGAGAAGCCGTTCCTCATGCCCGTCGAGGACGTCTTCACGATCACCGGCCGCGGCACCGTGGTCACCGGTCGTGTGGAGCGCGGCGAGGTCAACGTGAACGAGGAAGTCGAGATCGTCGGCATCCGCGAGAAGAGCACCAAGACCACCGTCACCGGTATCGAGATGTTCCACAAGCTCCTCGATTCCGCACAGGCAGGCGACAACGCCGGTCTGCTGCTCCGCGGTCTCAAGCGTGAGGACGTCGAGCGCGGTCAGGTCATCGTGAAGCCGGGCACCACGACCCCGCACACCGAGTTCGAGGGCCAGGCATACATCCTGTCCAAGGACGAGGGCGGCCGTCACACCCCGTTCTTCAACAACTACCGTCCGCAGTTCTACTTCCGTACCACGGACGTGACCGGCGTCGTGACCCTCCCCGAGGGCACCGAGATGGTCATGCCGGGCGACAACACCGAGATGAGCGTCAAGCTCATCCAGCCGGTCGCCATGGACGAGGGCCTGCGTTTCGCCATCCGCGAGGGTGGCCGCACCGTCGGTGCGGGTCGAGTCACCAAGATCACCAAGTGATCTCGTTCTGACTCACTGACTCTCTGAGTCGAAGGCGCCCGGTCACGAAAGTGACCGGGCGCCTTTGTCGTTGATTCCTTCCGACGCGGGTCGGCTCCTACTTGTGGACCCAGGCGTAGATCTGGTCCATCGACCCGGTACCCGTGTCTTTGCCTCCGCCGAGAGTCGGAGCGCTGGCCAGCACGAAGTAGGTGTTGGGCTGGCCGGCATCGACGACGCCGATCGAGTACGTCCCGATGTCCTGCCCGGCCGTCAGCTGACTGCGCAGGACCTTGAACAGATCGGGGAGCGCACCGGTGTACTTCACGACATGAAAGTGCCGCTCGACGTCCCCTGCCGTCTTTTTCGGGTCGATGTGCAGCTTGACGTCGGTCTTCGTCCAGCCGTACAGGCTGGTCTCGGGGTGCGACATGGCCTTGAGGTCGCGCAGGGTGTCGGGGTGCACCTGGGCCATATGGATGTGCAGTTGGTCTTGGCCCCGTTTTTGGACCGAGTTCACCCCGATGGCAAGGGGTTTGGCAGGATCTTTGGCGACGAGCATGCCGCCCTGCCACCACGCGGCGCTCCACAGATTCAACTGCGAGCCGTCCCACAGGTAGGGACATTCGATGCCCCGTATGCGGTTGGTGGGCACGACCAAGAAGTCGTCGTTGACTCCCTGGCTGTCCCCGCCGCGACGAACCGCGTAGAACTTCGGCTTCTTCTTGTTCGGTTGGACCTGTGCCGCGGGTTGGACGACTTCGCGGTTGTCGCCGGGCTTCTTCGGCGTCGTGCCCTTCACCTTCCCCCAGAGCCACAGCCGGTCGTCGGTCTTCGGGTTGTCGGTGCTCTGGCCGCAGAGCTTCTGGGTCGGCGTCGGTGGTGCGGCCGAGGCGACCCCGCCTCCACTCAAGGCGGTGCTCGCGACGATGGCGGCGGTGACGGCCATCGTCGGGAGGAGCCGGGTGAACCGATGCGAACGGGTGTCGTCCATGGGGAACCTCTCGGTGGTGAGCCCACAGCGTGCTCATCTAGTCGCCGAGTGTGCCACCGAACCTCTGGTCCGTGGCGCGAACTCGCAGATCAGGCATGGTTTGCTCGGCTAAGGGGCTGCGATTCCGGCACCCGTCACATCGCGCGCGGGTGCGTGTCGTTCCAAGGCGATACCCGGCGGCCGTCCGGCTTCCCCCTCGTGGTGTCCGCGATTAGAGTTCGCGCATGACCATGTTCGGAGAGTCGGGGACCGGGCCTCGTGTTCCTGCCCATGTGTGGAGTGCGGTGGGCACTTTCGCGTTCGTGATGCTGTGCGGGATCGTCGGGCCGATCTTCCTCGTCGCCTACTTCGTGATCGACGCGCCCGACACCGAGTGGATGCTGTGGACCGGGATCGGCGTCACGGTTCTCGATGTCCTTCTCGGCGTGGGAATTGCGTGGTTCAACTACCGGGGCGGCGCCAAGCTGGAACGCCTGCGCGCGGCCGGGGTGATGGGCGTCGCCGAGATCACCTCGATCGGTCAGACGGGCGTGGAGATCAACGACCAGCCGATGATGAAGCTGGGTCTCCGGATACGAGCCGCCGGGCTGGCGACCTTCGAGGTCTCGACCCGTAAGGTCGTGCCGTACTACCAGCAACCGCTGCTCTCGGCCCGACGCCTGGCGGTGATGGTCGACCCCGAGACCCAGGACTTCGAGATCGACTGGCAGGCAACGGCATTGCTCGCCGGTTCGGTGCCCGCGCGGTTTACCTCCGAGGAAGACGGGCGGACTTACGATCTCACCGGCCAGGCGGAACCGCTGGGGGAGATCCTGCAGATCCTCGGACGGCACGGGGTGGCCGGCAGCGGAGTGATCGATCTGCGTTCGAATCCCGAGGCGCGCGCGGAGGTGATGGATGTCGTCCGCGGCTGGGCCGGCGTCCGGGCCGACGCGACCGGGCCGTCCCGGGGCGACTCACCGTCGTTCGAGAAGTCCGGCGATGGCTCGGGTCGGACGGCGGACACCGGCCGATCGCCGGCCGAGCGTCTCGCCGCCCTCGATGATCTGCGTCGGACCAGGACGATCTCGGAGGGGGAATACGCGCGGGCGCGTCAGCGCATCGTCGACGACCTGTGAAGTCGCGAATCGATGTGGTGATGCTGCATCAGCTGTCACATCAGCAACTTCGGTCACTATAGTCACTGTGATCACCGGTCGGTATCGATGTCGATGCCCTGTGGTCACAGGTGTGGCATCGCTGTCCGCCGTCGAATTACTGTTCGTCGGTGCAGTTCTCACTCCGGCCTCGTCGTCTCGCGCGCAGACGACGAGTGCTTGCTCTCGCTCTCACGCTCCTCGCCGTGGTCGGCGTCGTCACCATCGGTTCGGGCAATGCGTCCGCCGCTGCGACATACGGCAGGTTCTCCGTGTCCGGTTGCGGTATGCCGAGCACCCCGGTGGACACGTGGACCCGCTGGGGCAACTACAAGACCGTCATCGCGCTCGACGGCCTCCGCGCGACGAGTGACATCAGCGGGTGGCGTCGGGACACGCGTGTCCAGCGCATCGCCGACTCCGGTGTCAACGTGGTCCAGCCCGTCGGGGGTCTCGCGAGTTTCTACACCGATTGGGAAGCGGCGAGCCCGGCCAACAAGATCGGCTACCGCTACCGGTGGACGTGTCGGCTGGACACGATCGTGCGCGAACTCGACGCACGCGGTCTCGCCGTCGGCCCGCTGGGCAAGTACGCACTCATGGGTATCTCCATGGGCGGCAACGCCGCGATGGTCTACGGCGCGTACCACCGTCAGCGTGTCTCGCATGTCTTCTCGATGTCCGGCTACCTGAACCTGTCCGCACCGACCATGCGCGAGGCCGTCCGGCTCGCACTGATCGACGCCGGAATCGGCGCGGGCGTGGGCCCGTTCAGCGCCGACGCGATGTGGGGTCCGCCGTGGAGCGACCGCTGGACGCGTAACGATGCACTCGTCCAGCTGCCCCGCATGCGCGGGATGAAGATCCGCATCGGTTCGGGATCGGCGACGTGGGGTCCGCACAATGCCGACGCCGTCGCCTCGGTGAAGGGCACGCCGCTGGAGGTCGTGTCGCTGGCACAGACCCGGTCGTTCGAGGTCGCGGCCGCGCTGCAGGGGATCCCGATCACGACGGACTTCCCGTCGGTGGGCACCCACACCTGGGGGTACTGGGAGGACATGGTGTGGCGCGCCAAGAAGAGCGGCTGGTTCCGCGACCGGTGAGAAGCGAACGGACAGGAGCGCGAACCGTCGTGTGGACTGTGCCGGCCACCGCATTCCCGGCGCTCGTAAGCTGACTGTCATGCGTGTTCTGCGCCGAGCCGGCGACCCCGATCTCGCGGTCCGGGTGGCGGGCGAGACCGATCGTGGGGTGCCCGTCGTCCTCGTGCACGGAATGGCGTCGGATCATTCGACCTGGCGTCCACTCGCGGCCGCACTCCGCGCCCGGGGGCGGGCGGTGATCAGTGTGGACCTCCGTGGGCACGGACGCAGCGGCCGAGCTCGAGATGTACACCGGCTCGACGACTTCCGCGACGATCTGGCCTACGTCCTCGACACCCTCGGCGTCGCGGTCGCCGACGTGGTCGGCCACTCGCTCGGCGCCCACACCGCATTGCGGTTCGCGATGCTCGAGCCGTCCCGGATTCGGCGTCTGGTCCTCGAGGAGGTCCCGCCGATGCCCCGCGACGAGGCCGACCTCTCCGAGGGCATCGCCATGCGCGCCACCCTGGGTGAACAGATCCGTGGGCTGATCGCGCTGGTGCGCAACCCCTTTCCGGTCATCCGGTTCGACGGCCGGATGGGCGACCAGATCGTCGCCGAGTTCGACGTCTGTGCACCGCACTGGTGGTCGGAGCTGCCGGACGTGCAGGCCGCGTCACTGGTCATCTCCGGTGGCGAGAAGAGCTTCTTGCCCCCGCACCATCTGCGGACCCTCAGTGACACCCTGCCCGACTCACGGTTCGTGACCATCGAGGCGGGGCACAGTGTCCACCGTGACCGGGCGGCGGAGTTCGTCAGCCAGGTCGACGGATTTCTGGGGCACTGACGCGACTATGGGAGGCCGCCGGGCGACCTCGGGACCAAAGGCAGCTCCGGCACACTGTGGCAATCACATGACGGTCAGCTTTCCGTTTCGGACCGGCGGGTGTAGTCGACGTACCACCTGCAGACGGTCGGACGGTTGAACTTCGAGCCGTGGCAGGACGTCGTGTTGATCGGTCAGGCGGCATGTGGGAGAGATCCGCATGGCAGCCGGTGAGCGCCTACCGACGACGGTCCTAGCGCGGTCCGGGGATTCTGGGCGTAACCGGAGGTCCTATTGTTGGGAGCAGAAGTGCAATCCGCAGTTTGGTGTCAATGGTGTGAGACAGCGCGCGGGTGTTGTCCAGCTCGGCTGCGATCTCGGTTGCTCGTGTATTGATGCCTTCGAGCCGGTCGGAGATGGACGCTACGGAGGTGCTGGCGCGGAAAGCGTTGTCGACAGCTGAGTTTCCACTGGAGATCACGCCTTCCAAGGACGTGTTGGCACCGGTGAGGGCGTCGCCTAATTGCTGCAGTTTGGTACCCAGTTCAGACAGCGATGTGTTGGCCTGGGAGAGTGAAGCCACGATGCCGGTGATCTCTGGCATGCCCGCTCGGGTCGCGGTGTTTGCCGGATCGAGTTGGTCGGCCCCGGCTAGTGCCTCATCGGTGGTCCCGTTGACTGTCTCCGCTTGGGCAACACCGTCTTTGAATGTTTCGCTGGTGATGGAGAGGTCTCTGCTGAGGATGAGCAGTCCGACCATCGCGGCGACAGTTATCGCCGCTGTGATGGCCCATGAAACTCTGTACATGTCAGTATGCTCCGCTGGGGTTGTGCGCGGGTCGTTTGGGGCCGTTGACCGCCGGCCCAAGCACAGCAAGTAGTGGTCCGAGTGCAGCGACCCGAGCGGCTTCTTCTTCAATCGACTTCAGTGTTGCCGAGATGGTGGAGGCGCGTGGTCCTAACGTCTTCAAAGTCGTTTGTACGCGTGCCATTCCGGTATCGACGTTGTCGAGTTGGGTTCCGACTCGTTCAAGTGCTGTGGTCATGTTCCCCACCGTGGTGGAGGCTTGTGTGGAGTTTCCGACGACGGAGGTGATTATGTCGGGTAGTGGTCGGGCGGTGCCTGCTACATCGGTGGTGTAAATGTTGACCGATTTCGCGCTGTCGGGCAGTTTGGCGGCGAGATCGGTGAGTTCAGTGAGGCTGTCGGCCAGCGGCCCGATGTCTTGGATTGTGATGGCGAGAGTGCCGTGCTTGGGTGCCATTTCGGCCGTGAGCTGATCGAGCTCGTCGGCAGAGACGATCAGCTCATTGCTCAGTGATGAAGGGCGTCCGAGGGGATCGCTGAGATCAGGCCATCGCGGGATGAATCCGTTGATCAGACACAGCACGAGTGCTGGTATCAGTCCGAGGATGGCGACGATGCCGATCCAGTTCCGGGTGCTCGTCATCACTTTTCTCCTGGCGCGGGGATTAAGTCGTCTTGGGCTGGGATGGGTGCCAGTTTGACGGTGGTGCGTGTGAGTTCGGCGTTGAGCTGGCGGACCAGGCGTAGAGCTTCGTTGAGCTTCGTTGAAATTTGGTCGACGGTGGTGTCCGCGGTCACCGCGATCTGGTTGATCGCACCGGCTGCGGTTTGCAAGGAGCCGGTAACTGCACGTAGCTGCTGGGCGATCTGGGAATCTGTCTGTCCGGCGGCGAGCAGGGCCTGCGCGTCGGGTAGGAGGTCAGTGAGTTGCTGCACGTCGCGGGCGGCGGCCGCGTTCAGGTCATCGAGAACGGCACGAAGATCCTCAAGCCGCTGCCGGGCGCCGGCGGTGGCAGAGAAGTCTGCACGGTCCTCGAAATGCTGATTGGTGGTGCGAAAGTCAGTGACGATGGACTTGGCGGTGTATTGGACCAATAACCCTTTGTGGATCGCCATGAGCACGAGTAGCAACAACAGTGCAGCCAAGACAGCCGCCACTTTGCCCGCCCACTCGGTCGCGACGGCGAAGCGAGTTGAAGTCGGAAACTCGTCGTCTGGGAGGTCGGTGCGGACTTGCTCGCCCCACGGGCGGCCGTGACCGACTCTGATTGTGGACAACGGAGACCTTTCGAAGTGCGATGAGGTGGGACGGATGGGATGCGAGATCATCCAGGGAGCGGCAGCATCTGGTTGATGGTCTGAGCTGAGGACACCGAACTCTCAAGATCTGTGACCAGACCTGACACGAGATCAAGCAGCTGGGTGCTCTGATTGCCGAACGCCTTGGCTGAAATCTTGAGCGCCTCGACTTTGGTCTGCACCTCGATGAGGATGATCCTGATTGCGTTGAGCTGATCGTTGGTCAGTTGGGCGCCGGCCGTGTTCGACGTCAGGAGGCGGGCCACGGGTTTGATGGCTTCGCCCAGGCGCGCCAGCACCGGGCCCAGCCCTGCGGTGGCGTCGAGCGCACTCTGGGCGTCAGCGGTGAGAGACGTGAGGCTCTGCAACTGCTGGGTGAGTTCGTCATTCACTGTGACTATCTGTTCGGAGCGGTGAATGCTCTCCAGGTTGGCCTGGTGCTGCTTGTCCAGACGCGTATTGAGATTGACGATGACGAAGCACAGTACTGCCAGCATGATTACTGCTATAAATGCCAGGACCATCCGCATGGGTCCGCCCCGCCTACCGAAGAACGTCATGGGGCTCCTCCTCGACCGGACAAGTCGACGGCTGCAGCATCGGCCGACATACGGGTGTCGTGGATCTTCGCTGCTGTTTCTCGGGTGTCATCGAGGATCGCAGCGAGTCGAGACCGGTTGTGGCCCAGGCTGTCTGAGGTGCCGTCGAGGGTCACCGATAGTGAGTCGATACGTCCGGTAAGACTGTCGAGTTCACCGATGAGCATGCTCAAGCTGACGTTAGCGCGTGAGAGGGTGACTCTGATGTCGTCGCTAATCTGATCCGAGAGCAAGGTCAGCTCGTCGTGTACGCGAGCGTCTGTGTCTATGACGTTCGCGATGGCTCGTTTCATCTGGGAGAGGGAGTCGAATGCCCGGATCGTGACCCTCTCGTGGGCGATGATCGTGTCGAGGGCTGGGTTGTAGTTGTCGGCGGACACGATGGTTTGATCCAGTCGGTATGGTGTGGCCACCAGGTCGTAGATCCGAGGGGCCAGGTACACAGCCGCGAAGATCGCCACTGTCACGATCAGGACGACTTGAAGAATCTTTTGTCGCGAAGCTGACGATGTGGGAACGCTCATCATGCGCTGACCGCGGAATTCGGCCTGGTGACGTGCGGTACGGCCTCGTCTGCCGGAGGTGACAGGATCGTGAGGAACCGGACGACGACCAGGGGATGAAGCGCCGCGTCGCGAAGACGCACACGTCGACCGGCCAAGGATCGCAGCATGGCCGTTCCGGCGCGTCCGAGTAGCAGTGTCGCGGGCACGCTGAATCGCCGGACTTTGATTGGGGCCAGCTCGCCGAGTGCACATTCCAGCACTACGACCGGGCGCCCGGCAATTCCGTTGTACACGGTGGCGCCGGCGTCGCGAAAAGCGATCGTAGCGCTGTCGTTGTGCTTTGGATCGAACAGCGCAACAGGTCGGGTGAAACCGTGGCCTAGGCGGCCACGGCCAGCGTCTGAGCAGTTGTGTGCAAGGAGGGCAGCGACCTTGTTCGCGGTGATGCGGGTGTCGTTCCCGTCGTATAGCTCAATGGGGTACCCGACGTCTTTGGTACAACCAGTTTCGTGGAGATCCACAATACTCCTCTTCGAACGCGATCAATGATCTGGACTGTGCTTCGGCGACTTGAAACGTTTTAGAGGGTGTGGTTCCGCTCACCGAGCCGGAGCTGTGTGCAGGGTCGGCGTTGTCGGTTCGGAGCCCGCCGCTCACATCGGTGACGCCAGCAACGTGAGGTCGAAGTCCACATCGACCCTTGACTTGGCGGAACATACTCGGCAGTACCCTCACCAGTCAGAACAGCGGATACCTCCTCGCCGAGGATCGAGACCCGTCTCGTAGGGCGGTCGACCACCGGCAACCGGAACTGCCCCGAATCGAACGTGTCACCGTTGCGTCTCGAGGCCGGGTCGATCGCTTACGGAGGTGAGGCCCTCTGCCCACCGCCCTGAGCTCGTCTGACGGCGGGCAGAGGTCTCTCGAGACCGACAGTCGGCCCTCGCCATAGACCAGAACACGCTCTGAATGCGTCGTCCCTCAGGTCCTTGGTGGTCTCGGCAGCGATGAGTTGGCTATGACTGCGGCGCCGTGCGGATCGTCGAGTTACCGTCCCGGTGCGCTATGGCGTTCATGGCAGAGAACTGCAGAGTCCACATGTTCCCGTAGTTCGGGTACTTCGCCGACATGATCGACACAAGGTCATCTACATCCTTGGCCGACTCGTAGGCGGATGTGAAGTCCCGGATGTAAGCGCGGGTCTGAGCGATCATGGTGTCTACCGCGTAGTCGTCACCGTCGGGCCGCCTGTGCCCGGCGACAATCATGCGCGGGCGGAGGTTCTCGACGACATCGACGGTCTTCAGCCAGTCTTGCCATTCCTCAGGCGTCGACAGGCCGAGCATCTGGTGGATCTCGTTGTAGATAGAATCGCCGGCAACGACCAGATCGATGTCGGGTACGTGAACGATGCTCGTAGGGTGGATGTCAGCCTGCTTCACCTCGATGATGTGTACGGGCGAGCCGTCCACATAGATAGTGTCGCCTTCCAGTACATCCGGAATCGGGCCCGAGGCTACGCAGGTGTCGCCGAAGAGCATGCGCCACTGGTCGGTTTGAAACTCCATGGTCCGCTTCATGGACTCCACCACGTGCGGCAAAGCCACGCATTTCGCGCCTGGGAACCGTTCCAGGAGCGGCCCGAAACCCAGATAGTGATCAGCATGGTCATGAGTGATGTAGATCGTCGTTAGCTTCTTACCCGTCCGCTCGATCAGGTCGCCGAGGTCCCGAACATCCTCCTTGAGGTACAGCGCGTCGATCAGAACCACTTCGGTGGCTCCACTGATCAGCGTCGCTGTGGTCGGCGAAAACTTGCCGGAGGGGACGCCTGGATAGTCCTCGACCGGGATATCCGGCCACCGTCCGGTGAAGACAGTGGCCCGGATCGGAACGGTGGTCGAGCGAGCGTCGGTTGTCATGTGAACCTCCAGGTGCTGTGAGTGGTCAGTCACGGCTTGCTGTAACGGCCGTCACTACACACGACTCTGGACCTCGTAAAACTCCAGCTCTAGAACCAGCGTGCCTGGCGATGGAACGAGCAGGTCACTGAGGAACCCTGTGCCCCCGCGCGAGACGCACGGAGCCGTGTCGTGGGTTGCGAGGGTTTGCGGTGCGCGGGGAGGCGTCTCAACGACGTTGCCGCACGTCCTCGTAGGTATCCCTTGCAAGGTCGAACGAGATCGGGTGCAACTGATCCTTCGGGGATCGGGAGCGGCTGTCCTAGGTGGATGGATGTTGTTGCAAGTCGTTCATCTCGGCCTCGTGATGTCCATCTGATAACCGACCAATCGGACTGTTTCAAATCTTTGGCTACTCGTGCGTCGAGCACATACCGGGGCGCAAGGTAGATCAATAGGGTTCTCGATGAAACAAGAGGGCTGTGCCCCAGAAGGCCTATCGGTGCAGTTCTGGCGGTTCGTTAGGGGGATAACAACGCTCGTCGGAGTTGATGCTGCCGAAAAAACCGTGGTCAGGCAGACTCCATCACGCGCCGTTAATTACCGACCAAATGTACGGCGCGTTGGGGTACCATGATCCTATGGTGGGGATCTACGTCCTAGGCCGACGATGCGGAGCCGAAGGCCGGGGGCGTCTTCTGGTCGGCGTGGTGGCCGGTGGTGCAACTGCGGTACCCGGCCGGAACCACTACCGACGCATCGCGACGAGTTCATGGGCCTTGCGGGGATCAATGAGCGGGCAAGTGATCGTCCGATGAGCCCGCGCCCAGGGTGCGTCTGGTGTCCTCGCGTCTCCACGGACGTTGGGCGTCACGACAGTGTCCGCCTTGAGGGCGTGGCGCCCTCAGCGTCGAAGCACTCCTGGCGAACATTCGCATATCGGATGGTTCAAACCCCGGTCCTGGGACCGACGTACTGGAGACATCGTCGGCCAGCAGAGGACGCGTCTTCCGGGGAGGAGGTTCTGACACCGCGATGCGGTGCGACTAGGCCCACTGCTGGCGTTCCGGCTGTACCCCCGACCCGTCTGCCGTTCTCGACTCGGTGGACACCGAGCGACAGATCGCCGCCCCAGGCACTGCGTTCGGAAGCGCCGAACTCGACCGTACCTATTTCTATGGCGGTGTCGTCCGACGACACCACTATGTAGTCTCAAACAAGACAGCAGCGGAGCGGCCTCGTGACACACACCCAAACGATCTCCAACTCACTTCCCGGGTTCTCGCCGGAAGAGGGTGATTTTCTGTGGCGACGCGCATTGCAGGAACGACTGGCCGATCTAGATCTGAGTGGCTGTCACGACCATCGCGGCCACGGATCGTTCGTGGGCCGCGACGTCGGCGACGTACTGATCACGGACTGGACGTCGGGCACCTCGCTGGAGGGCACCCGCCGAAGCGCGGTTGTCGGTAGGGAGGCGGAGTCCCTCCTTGTCCTTACTGCGACCGCCGGCACGCAGTTCGTCGAGACACCTGATGACACTGCGCTGTTGCGACCAGGCTCGCTACTTCTGATGAGTTCTCGAACCCCCGTCAGGATCGTTGTTCCCGAGAAGACCCGCAAGCGCACCGTCCGTGTGCCGTCGGCTGCGTTTGCGGGGTATGACACAGGACGCGGGATTCCGAACTTCCTGTCTATTGACATCGCCGCCAACCCTCTGGCGCAGCTGACAGCCGAGTTTCTCGATGGGATCGGTTCTCGACTGCGCCAGATGACCCCCGCCGACGTCGAGAGTTCCCGCAACGCTCTCCTGGTGTTGCTGGCAGGAATGATCCGCTCCGGACATGCACCAGATGCCGGCGAGACGGACTTCCTCCCGTTCTTACGCGGGTCGCTCGAAGACTGGATAGTGGCCCATCTCGGTGACGGCCCCATCCGGGTGGGCGACGTTGCGCTCGCGCACAGTGTTGCGCCTCGAACGGTCCACCGGGCCTTCGCCACAACGGGTGACACTATGGGTTCGGTCGTCCGTGCTCACCGCCTGGCAGCGGCGCGCAATGATCTGGTGCACACCGACTCCTCGATCGCCACCATCGCGCACCGCTGGGGCTTCTGTGATGCCAGCCATCTTGGCCGGGAGTTCCGACGTGAATTCTCCATGTCGCCGGGCGACTATCGAGCGGCGCACGGCATCGTCTGAGACCGTGGCGCGCCGGTTCCACCGCCAGGCGTTCCAGTTCTACGAGAGCTGCCTCACAACTTCTAGGTTTGTGTAAGTCGCACAACACAACAGGAAGTGAAGTGGAGATGACTCGCGAAGACATCGAATTCCAGGGCGAGGGTGACGTTACCCTCCGGGGCTGGTTCTACCACGCAGAGGGAACAGAGTCGCCCGCACCCGCGGTCGTCCTGACCCACGGTGTCACAGCCGTCAAGGAAATGCACCTCGACGATTACGCCCAACTTTTCTCTGACGCCGGTTTGAATGTCCTGGCGTACGACCACCGTAATTTCGGCGACAGTGATGGCCAGCCGCGACAAGAAGCTGACCCAGTGTTGCAATATCGCGACATCCGCAATGCCATAACGTATCTCGCGAACAGGGCTGAGGTCGACGAAACACGGATTGGGCTGTGGGGGAGTAGCTTCGCCGGTGGCCACGCACTGATGGTCGCCGCGATCGACAAAAGGGTGAAGGCGGTCGTCGCGCAGGTCCCCTTCATCTCGGGATCGGGTACGTTGAACCGGTTTATCCGACCGGACTTCGTCCCGCCGACACGAGAGATGTTCGCCGGCGACCGGCTGCACCGGTTCAACGGCGGAGAACCCAATATGCTCGCGGTCGTAACTCCGGACCCCACGGCCCAGGCCCTCATGGCCTCGTCTGATGCTTACGAGTGGTTCACCACCACCGCAGCCGATCGCGCCCCGAATTGGAAGAACGAAGTCACGGCGCGGAGCCTGGAACTCGCAACCGAATACGAGCCCGGCCACTACATCAGCCAGATCTCGCCTACTCCGCTGTTGATGATCGTTGCTACCGAGGACGGCGTCGCTCCCCACCAGTTCGCACTTGAGGCCTACGAACGCGCACGAGAGCCAAAAGAGCTGGTCTTCAGCCCAGGCGGCCATTTCGACGCGTACACCGGACCGGAGTTCGATAAATGCGCTGGAGCAGCCCGAGATCACTTTCTGAAATTCCTCGGCCCAACTGATCAGCGATGAACGAGTTCGCTGACCGTCCGGAACCGGCCATCAGCACACGCGTCCGCGGCCCCGTGATGCGGGCCGCGCTCGGTGGAGCCGAGTTTGCGGCGACCGGACTCGGCAAATACGTCAGCTGGCTGGCCGACAGAGGTCAACACTTCGAGTCCTATGACGATCTCTGGAAGTGGTCGGTCGATGACCTCGAGGGTTTCTGGGCGTCGCTGTGGGACTACTTCGAGGTGCCCGGCGCCTCGGGAAACCTTGTGCTTTCCAGCCGGAAGATGCCGGGTGCCAACTGGTTTCCCACCGCTCGGTTGAACTACGCCGAGTGTGTACTCGGAACCATCGAGGACCCGGACCGCATAGCGATAATTGGGCGTTCACAAACTCGCGAGCCGGTGCAGCTGACCTTCGGTGAGCTCCGTGAACAGGTGCGGCGAGCTCGATCGGCCTTCAAGGCTCGTGGGGTGGGCCGCGGCGACTTCGTGGTCGGGTATCTCCCGAATATCCCAGAAGCCGTGATTTCCATGCTTGCCGCCGCATCGCTGGGCGCTGCCTGGGCCTGCTGTCCTCCGGAGTTTGGATCGCGCAGCGTCATCGATCGTCTTGCGCAACTGCAGCCCAAGCTTCTCATCGCGGTCGCTGGATACACCTATGGCGCGAAGGAAGTCGACAGGACGGCCGAACTGCGGACGATCCGAGAGTCTCTGCCAACCCTTCGGAATGTGATCGGGGTGACCTACGGCATTCACGAGGTGGCTGCGAGCGAGGATTGGACTGACCTCTTATCCACGCAGCCTCCGGAGGAACTACTGTCGTTCGAGCACGTCCCCTTCGGGCATCCGTTGTGGACTTTGTTTTCCTCGGGTACTACCGGGTTGCCGAAGGCAGTGGTGCACAGTCACGGCGGAATCACCCTTGAGCACCTGAAACTGCACGCTTTTCATTTCGACACCCGCGCAGGCGACCGGGCCATGTCGATGACCACGACCGGTTGGACTGTCTGGAACGCACTGGTCAGTGCACTGATGATGGGCGCCGGGATCGTACTGACAGACGGCAACCCGCTCTATCCCGGGGTCGACGAACCGTGGCGAACCGTGGCCGAGGACGGCGTCACCCTCTTCGGTACGAGCCCGGGCTTCCTTGGGGCGTGTCGTGAGAAGGGCATGCGCCCAGGGGACGAGTTCGATCTCGCTGCGCTTCGGACACTCTCTGTGACCGGCGCTGTCTTGCCTGCAGAGCTTTACGACTGGCTCTATGAAGTGCTGCCTGCGCAGATCTACGTGAATTCTCAAAGCGGGGGTACAGATATCTGCTCGAACTTCGTCGCAGGGAATCCATGGCTCCCCGTGTACCGAGGTGAGATATCAGGTCCGACGCTGGGCGCCGATGTCGCCGCTTTCGATGACGACGGAAAAGAAATCTTCGACCAGGTCGGTGAGCTGGTGATCCGTTCACCTATGCCATCGATGCCAGTGGCGTTCTGGAACGACAAGGGTATGACCCGCTACCGCGCGGCATACTTCGACATCTATCCCGGAATCTGGCGGCACGGAGACTGGATCACCATGAGTGATCGACGCAGCGTTGTCATCCAAGGGCGATCTGACGCCACGTTGAACCGGGGCGGCGTCCGGCTCGGAACGGCGGAATTCTACAACCTCATCGAGAACCTGCCCGACATTGAGGACAGCCTCGTCGTGCACCTCGAGGACAATACGGGCGGTCCGGGGAAGCTGATGCTCTTCGTGAAGCTCGTATCCGGTGACGAGATGGGCGTCGAGACCGCAGATGCGCTCAAGAAGCTGATCCGCAAAGAATTGTCGCCCAGGCATGTGCCGGACCTCGTCGCAGCGGTCCCCGCTGTACCTCGAACATTGACCGGCAAGAAGCTCGAGACACCGATCAAGAGAATCCTCGCCGGCGCCGAGCCGGCCGATGTTGTTTCTCCGGGAGCGGTCACAGACTACGAAGCCATCGCGGCTTTCAGCCGGGCAGCTTCGAGACCTGGCCAGATCCAGTAGAGATTTATTCGCACGTATCAGCATTACCAGAACAATAAATACCCGCACAGAACAACAGGAGGATAGTCATGCCGTACTGGGAGATCTTCACCCCCAAGGGTGCCTACACGGACCAAGACAAAGAGCAGTTCTCATCCGCGATCACCGACGTCTACGTGCAATTCGTGAGCTTGCCAAGGTTTTATGTCGTCATCCGGTTCCAGGAACTGGCCGACAACGAGATGTACGTAGGCGGAAAGGCCACAACCAATTTCGTGCGGTTCGTGGTCGATCACATCGCTCGCAACATGGACGATGATGTTCGTCCCGCGGCCATGCAGGCCTTCGAGGATGCACTAGCGCCATTCGTGAAAGACAGAGGCTTCGACTGGGAAATTCACTTCGACGACACCCCGGTGACTCAGTGGCATACCCAGGGTCTGATCCCTCCGCCCGCGGACTCCGACATCGAAAGGCTGTGGGCCAAGGAAAACCGGCCCATCCCATACGATCTCGAGACCCTAGCTCCCCTCTGATCACCACATCGTCATCCGGCTCGATCGACCTACCACGACGTTCCGCACAACCTTCCCCAGTCTCGCCCAGACCTGGGAAAGGTTGTGCGGAACCTCGCGGAGGCACCCGCGTCCGCCGTTCGTCCCCGGACGACCGAAAGGTGAGCCAGTAACGCCTGCGGACACCGGACTGCGGTTCCCGAATCGCGAAATTGGCTACGACAGAACGCTCTTGCGACAGAACGCAGTCGGGCGTCACTCCAGCAGCGAATTTGAGGCGATCTCCTCAGCCTCGGTGGGCGCCACCCAACGTGCCAGTCGGGAACAGCAGCTTCAGCAATGCCGCTACTCACCATCTGAAAAAGGAAGTTTCATGAGTCATCTCGCAGGCAAGACCGCGATCGTCACTGGAGGCGCGAAAGGGATCGGCTTCGCGATCGCCCGCAAGCTCAGCGAGGCCGGCGCCAACGTCGTCCTGTCCGACATTGATGAGGCAGCCGCCAAGGCCGCTGCCGAACAACTGAACAACGCCACCGCCGTGGCCTGTGACGTTCGCGACGAAGACCAGGTCAAGTCGCTCATCGAAACAGCGGTGGCGACCTATGGCGGTCTACATATCATGATTCCCAATGCGGGAATCATGACCGTTGCCCCGTTGACCGGGCAAGATCTGGCGACCTGGCGCGCAGCGATGTCGATCAATCTTGATGGGGTCTTTCTCTCGATCCGTTATGCGGCACCGGCCATCACTGCCAGTGGTGGCGGCAGTATCGTCAACATCGGATCGGTGACGGCTCTTGCCAGCCCACCCCTAGGAGGGGCTTACTCGGCGGCCAAAGCCGCCGTGGTGAGCCTCACGAAGACCGCGGCGATGGAACTCCGCGACCAGAACGTTCGGGTCAATGTCGTTCTCCCCGGGTTCGTCGAGACCGCTCTGGTCAGCACCAACGCCGAACGCTTCGAGAGTGCCCTAGGGCTCCCTGAGGGGAGCTTCGACGGGGCTGTAAGTCAAAAGCAGGGCCGCTACGGTACGGCCGACGAGGTCGCCGAGGCAGTGATGTTCTTCGTCTCGGACAAGGCATCGTTCTGCAACGGTTCCGGCCTTGTCCTCGACGGTGGCCTCCACGCCAGCCTCTTCTAGAAGCCGCATCCCGCGCAGAACACTGAGGTGTTGGCACTACGTCAGCGCGGTGGTCACCGTTGAGCGGTGATCACCGCGCTGACTGCTATTCAGATGGAAATTTCGGCGTCATCGGCATTATCGCACCTGGCTGCGCCCGGCTGCTGATGAAATGCAAACGAGCCGCGGTCCGAAACCAAGGCAGCTCGTTGAGGTCCGATCAGCACCGACCAATCTGCAATCCAGGTGTAGTTCGTCGAGTTTGTAGGCGGGGCTGCGCCCGCCGTGTCGTTTACGGGGCCGGGCGTTGAGTTCAGCGGCGACGTCGGCCAGAATGCCCGGCCCGTGGAACGACAGGTCGGGCCTTTGGGGAGTATTGGGGCAGCAGTCCGTTGGTGTTCTGGTTGCCTCGCTGCCAGGGGATTGTGCGGATCGGCGAAATAGATGGGCAACTCGGTCGCTGCGGTGCGTTACCGGTCCCCATGATCAGGTCACCTTCCCAATGGCCGGGCACCGCCCGATCATCAGCCTCGGCCCGCCGCTCACTGATAGACACCATGTTCTTGAAACGCTCGCGGTCAGAGGTACTGCGTCCCTGCGGTTTACGACGGACACGTCCGGTACGCAAAGCGGTCTGGACTTCCTTCTTCAGTCCGCGGCGGGCCTGGACGTGGAGCGCCTGATGGATCGTTTCGTGGGACACCTGCATCTCCGCGTCGTCGGGAAATCCACCGACAACGATCCCGAGATCTGTGCCGGACTATGAGTCGATCGGCGACTTCAGTGTGAAGACGGGTCCCGGGCACCAATTTGCGTTACTTAGGACGGCGACGAGCTGCCTCGGCCCGGTTCTGCGCCACCAACGCCCGGTACCGGCTGGCCCGATCGATCGGTACTCCCCGGGCCAACTCCCGGCTGATCGTCGAGCGTGCCCGGCCCATCAACCGAGCGATCTGCGCCGGATGGTAGTGGGCGGTGACGAGATCCTCGATGCGGCACCGACCCTTCCAGGACAATCGGTCTACACCGTGGTCGACGACTGCCTCTAACTGCGGGTTGCTCGTGACAGGACGCACCCCACCAGCCTGCTTGAACCACTCCTGACCAGCCCACCTCGACACGCCCGCCGCCCTGGCCGCGGCACACAGTCTCAACAGTCAAGCTGCTGCGGTGACCGCGAACCTGCCCTATGCCTGTCGCGAACGTCGGCTGATGTTCACAGGCTTGGAATACGTACGGTCCGACTGTCTCCACGGAACTCCGCGATCACATGATCGCCGACGCTGACCGCCACATCGTAGAGGCCGTTGCGGCCGTAGCGCGATCGTTCCGTCGCGGTAGCAACCAGTACGTCGCCGAGCCGGGTAGGACGCAAGTACCGGATGTCAGCGCGGGCCGCGACCGCGGAGTCCTCGTAGCTGTTGCACGCCAAGGCGAAGGTTGTGTCGGCGATCAGGAAGACGTAACCGCCGTGGGTGATCCCATGACCGTTGACCATCAGTTCGGTGACGGTCATCGTGGTGCGTGCGAAACCGTCTCCGAGTTCGACCATCTCGATACGGAGGGCCTTCGACGCGGCGTCGGAATCGAACATTCTCCTCGCGACCATATGACTGCGCTGTGTGACCGACTGCTCAGGATTCATGGGCCGACGACCTCTTCATCGGTGATGAACATCGTTGCGCCACCGGAGGCGAAGTTCTTCACATCGCGGCCGGTGGCTCTCATCTCGGGTGAGACCAATGCCGTCCTCAGCGCGTCTCGGTCAGGGAAGTACAACCCGGCGACCGAGTAGTACGGCGGCTCTGAGTCATCGAGCGAGCTGACTTTGCCGTAGACGTAGGCCTGCAGCCCAGGCACTTTTCTAGCCATCGGGATGTGCGCGTTGGTGTAGTGGTCATCAAAAGCCGCTGGGTCAGAGGGTGTTCCGTAACAGACCGAGACTCTGATGGTCATTCCTGCTCTCCTTTGGCAACGAGCGTGAGCACGTCATAGGTGGCCACCGGGTCGCGATTCTGGTTGGTGACGACGGCGTCCCATCGGACCTCGCCGTAGTCGGTGCTGTGGCGGGGTGTGATCTGTTTAGCTGTCAAAGTCACGGTCAGACTGTCCTCGGGCTTGACCGGCGTGAGGAAGCGCAGATTGTCGACGCCGAAGTTCGCCAGCACGGGGCCGGGGGGTGGGTCGACGAATAGGCCGGCGGCTAGTGAGACCACAAGGTAGCCGTGGGCGACGATGCCTCCGAAGATCGGATTGGCTGATGCAGCCTGCACGTCGGTGTGGGCGTAGAAGGTGTCGCCGGTGAAGTCGGCGAAGTGATCGATGTCGGCGCGGGTCACCGTCCGAGGCCCTGCGATGACGGTGTCGCCCAGACGCAATTCGTTCAAATTCTTCCGGAATGGATGTGTCCCTTCGTTTCGGGACGTTCCGGTGACCCATTTGTTCCCGACTGCGGTCAGGATCTCGGGCGTGCCTTGTACGGCGGTACGCTGCATGTGATGGAGGACACCGCGTATTCCGCCCAGTTCTTCGCCGCCACCTGCTCGTCCCGGACCCCCGTGGACCAGCACCGGGAGCGGAGAACCGTGGCCGGTGGATTCCTTGGCGTCGTCACTGTTCAGTATCAGAACGCGACCGTGGTAGGGGGCCAGTCCGAGGACGATCTCGCGGGCGGTCGCTGTGTCTTTGGTGATGACGGAAGCGACTAGGCTGCCCTGGCCGCGTGCAGCGAGGTCGATGGCGTCAGCGGTGTCGTCGTAGCCGATGACCGTGCAGACGGGGCCAAAGGCTTCGATCTCGTGCGGCTCGATGGCGTTCCTGTCGTCTGCTCGCAGCAGGATCGGGGAGAGGAATGCGCCCTTGGCTGGGTCGGCGTCGACAAGGTCGACGTGATGAGGGTCCCCGAAGACTACGTTCGTCGACTTCATCAGTGCGCGCACCGATTTGAGTACTTCGTTGCGTTGCTCGACGCTCGCGAGTGCCCCCATCTGTACGTTTTCGGACGTCGGGTTTCCGATGGTGATCTTAGTCAGTCGTGCGCTCGTGGCTTCGATGACCGCGTCGATGCGGCTGTTGGGCACGATGGCCCGGCGAATCGCGGTGCATTTTTGTCCCGCTTTCACAGTCATCTCGGTGACCAGCTGTTTGATGAACAGATCGAACTCGAGATCGTGAGGTGCGACATCGGGGCCAAGGATGGAGGCGTTGAGCGAATCGGCCTCTGCCGTGAAATGCACGCCGCTTTTGACCACGCGTGGGTGTGCGCGTAGCAGAGCGGCGGTGTCTGCGGACCCGGTGAAGGCCACCGAATCCTGACCACCGAGGTGGTCGAGTAGGTCTAGCGCGCTGCCGGAGATCAGTTGGACTGACCCCTGAGGTAGCAGCCCGGTCTCGATGATGCGGCGGAACACCAACTCCGTGAGGTAGGCGGTTTGACTGGCGGGTTTGATGATCGACGGGACACCTGCGATAAACGCGGGTGCAAGCTTCTCTAGGAAGCCCCATACCGGAAAATTGAAAGCGTTGATCTGCACCGCGACACCGTGCCGAGGCGTATAGATGTGCTGGCCGAGGAAGGTGCCCGCCTTGCCCAGCTTTTCCGAAGCCCCATCGAGATACACGGTGTCGTTGGGGAGTTCACGCCGCGCCTTGCTTGCGTAGCTCAAGACGGTCCCGATACCGCCGTCGATGTCTACTGCGGAATCCCTGGCTGTCGCGCCGGTAGACGCCGACAATTCGTAGAATTCGCGCTTACCTTCCATCAACGTTAGGCCCAGCTGCTTGAGCAGCGCTGCGCGCTCATGGAACGTTAGCTCGCGTAGTGCCGGACCGCCGACTCGGCGAGCGTGGTCGACCATGCCGGCAACGTTGAGGCCCGCCGACGAAATACGGGCCACCTCGCTTCCGTCAACGGCACTCAGCAAAGGGGTGCCCGCGTCGTGCGCGGCGAACCACGCGCCCTGCGCATAGCTCTCGAGTAGTCTGCTCACTTCAACTCCATCTCACCGTACGTTCGGTCGGTAATTACCATCGCTGCGCACAGTGGATGTTGTCAAGGCGGGGCCCTCTCCCAGAGGTACGCGTCAGGTGCGGCGTAGCCCGTCGAAGGTTAGCGCCACAACGGCGTCGGCAATGTCGGTCGAGGACCCACTGCTTCGGGGTCGGTACCACTCGATCAGGGAGTTCACCGTCCCGAATAACAATCGCGCCAGTACGTGTGGGTCTATCCCGATGCGAAGGTCCCCCTCGTCGGCGGCGGCGACAGCGAGTCCGGAGACGAAATCGTCGAATTCACGCCGGCGGGCAAGCGCACGCCGTTCGACGGCGCTGTTGCCTCGAAGGCGGAGCAGAAGCGTGACATAAGGCAGTTCGGCGACGAGGATTTCGACACTGCGGCGGACCAGGTACTCCAGACGCTCGATCGAAGCCCCTTCGGTTGCTCCGGACTCGGTGGTCACTGCGAAGAGCGCGTTGAGTGCGCGGTTGAGGGCGAGTTCGAGCAGCTCCTCTTTTCCCGCGACGTGGTGATAGATCGAGGATTTGCTGATTCCGAGGCGTTCGGCGAGTGCATCCATGCTGGTTCCGTCGTAACCCTTGTCGTTGAACACTTTGACGGCTACGGCAAGGAGCGAATCGAGGTCGTACCCGGGCCGGCCGGGGCGGCCGGACCGTCGAGGGGAGCGTGCGCTGGTCATGCCAATCATCTTGACATCTATCCGACCCCATGCCACTAGGTGCAGGTCTCCATCGGTTCTTGATTACCGACCGAAGAGTTGGTTACTGTTGGCGTATCGAGACAAGGAGTGAAGGTGACTGACGTCTTTTTGGTGGACGGGGCGCGAACCGCCCAGGCCCGCTACGGTGGTGCACTTTCCGGGGTGCGACCGGATGACCTGGCTGCACTTGTGGTGCGGGAGGCAATCCGGCGAGCTGACGTTCCCGATGACCAGGTGGACGAGGTGATCCTCGGCGCGGCCAACCAGGCGGGCGAGGATAATCGCAATGTTGCCCGGATGGCAGTGCTGCTTGCGGGGCTGCCCGATTCCGTCCCTGGTTATACCGTGAATCGCCTGTGTGCCAGTGGACTTACTGCGTTGGCGACGGCTGCGAGCACCATCCGTGCGGGTGAGGCCGACATCATCGTCGCCGGCGGTGTCGAGTCGATGACTCGGGCGCCCTGGGTCACCGCCAAGCCGACGAAGGCATGGGCCAAACCGGGCGAATCATACGACACGGCGCTCGGCTGGCGTTTCACCAACGCTGCGTTCGTCGATCGTGACGAGCGCTCACCCGAAGGGCCGACACCAGGTCATGGTCGGATCACACTCGCGATGGGGGAAACGGCCGAAGAGGTCGCGGCTGTCGAGGGGATCTCCCGTGCGGAAAGTGATGCCTTCTCGCTTCGGAGTCAACAGCGCGCTGCAGCAGCCATCGACGCAGGACGGTTCGCCCGGGAAATCGTGCCGGTACAGATACCCACAGGACGTGGACGTACGCAGAAGTTCGACATCGATGAGACCCCGCGGCGGGACACGACACTCGAGAAGTTGGGCACGCTACCGACGATCTTCCGCGCCGGAGGCATCGTCACGGCCGGATCATCGTCGCCGCTGACCGACGGCGCCGCGGCGCTGGTGGTCGCGAGCGAAGCGGCCGTCCGTGAGCACGGCCTCCGAGTTCGGGCGCGGATCGTCGGATCTGCGAGCGCGGGCGTGGCCCCGAACGTAATGGGTCTCGGTCCTGTGCCCGCGACTCTAAAGGTGCTCGCCCGTGCCGGGTGGTCGGTCGAAGACCTTGGTGCGATCGAACTCAACGAGGCCTTTGCCGCGCAATCGCTCGGTGTCATTCGGCGGCTGGAGCTCGACGAGAACATCGTCAACGTCGATGGCGGTGCGATCGCCTTGGGGCACCCGCTGGGGGCATCCGGCGCGCGGATTGTGCTTACGTTGCTGGGTCGGATGGAACGCGAAGGCGCCCGGCGAGGCCTGGCGACTCTGTGCGTCGGTGTAGGACAGGGTGTCTCGATGTTGATCGAGGCGCCGTGACCACCATCGACGTTGACGAGCGTGATGACCGTTTAGTCATAACGCTGAACCGCCCCGCGCAGCGAAACGCCATCAACGCTGCGATGATCGCCGATCTGCACGACGTCTGCGGGCTCGCCGAGCGGAGTCCGAAGCCGGTCATCCTGGTCGGCAAGGGGGACCACTTCGCCGGCGGAGCCGACATCGCGGAGCTCCGAGACCGGAGGCGCGCCGAGGCGCTGGCCGGGATCAACCGGAATCTTTTCGATCGATTCGCGCGACTGCCCCAGCCGACCGTGGCCGCGGTCAGCGGTTACGCGCTCGGCGGTGGAGCGGAACTCACCTACGCGTGTGACATCCGGATCGCCACCCCGACAGCGGTTTTCGGCAACCCCGAGCCGGGTCTGGGAATCCTCGCCGCCGCCGGCGCGAGCTACCGGTTGCCGGAGCTGATAGGTGTTTCGATCGCCAAGCAGGTATTGCTCGGAGGCCGTACACTCGACGCTTCTGCTGCCTTGCAGGCAGGGCTCCTGATGGAGATCGTCGACGATCACCTCGATGCGGCGCATCGGCTTGTTGATCGAATCGTGCGGCAGTCCCCGCTGGCCCTGCGTCTGACCAAGACCATCGTCGATGCGCCGGGCGCGCACCCGTGGGCCGACGACATCGCCCAGGCGGTGCTGTTCGAGACCGAGGACAAACAGGACCGGATGACCGCGTTCCTGGAAAGGGCGAAGCGATGACCGGAGTACCAGCTCGCGTTGGAGTGATCGGTGGCGGGCGAATGGGCGCTGGCATCGCCCAGGTGTTCGCGACACTCGGATCAGAGGTGGCCATCGCCGAGGCCTCCGACCAGATCGCCGCCCTCGATCGGGTCACCACGGGTCTGCGGCGTGCGCACGAGCGCGGCAAGCTCGACGGCCAGGAAGTGGGCGCGGTGGCCGAGAAGGTGACCACCGTCGGCGACCCTCTCGAATTACCGTCGGCGCTGGATCTCGTGGTGGAGGCCGTCCCGGAGATCCCGTCGCTGAAGGTCGACGTGCTGGCGGCGGTCGAGAAGGCCGTCGGTCCGTCAACGGTTATTGCCAGCAATACGAGTTCGATCTCCATCGCTGAACTCGGTGCTGCTCTGCATGATTCGAGCCGCTTCATCGGCATGCACTTTTTCAACCCGGTGCCGGCATCGGTCCTGGTCGAGATCATCCGCACCTCCACGACATCGACGACGGTCGTAGAAACCGTCCGCGCCTGGGTGAAACTCCTCGGCAAGTCCGAGGTCCTGGTCAACGACTCGCCGGGTTTCGCAACCAGCCGCCTCGGCGTGTGCCTCGGGCTGGAAGCGATCCGAATGCTGGAGGAAGGGGTCGCCGACGCCGAATCGATCGACCGCGCCATGGAACTCGGCTACCGCCATCCGATGGGACCGCTACGTTCTACCGATCTTGTTGGACTCGACGTGCGCCTGGCGATCGCCGAACACCTCGCCCGGACCCTGGGGCCGCGTTTCGATCCGCCACCGTTGCTGCGAGACAAAGTTGCCCGTGGCCACCTGGGTCGTAAGACCGGCCGCGGGTTCCACGAATGGGAAGGATCTACGTCATGACCGTCACTCTCGACATCTCCGAAGGCCTGGCCACGATCACGTTGGCGAGGCCGTCTGCGCACAACGCCCTCGACGAGGCGACGAAGGTCGCCTTCGTCGACGCGGTCCGCGGCGCCACCGTGCCCGAGGTCCGCGCGGTGCTGCTCACGGCTGAGGGAAAGAACTTCTGCGTAGGGCAGGATCTCGGCGACCACGTTGAGGCTCTGAACGCCGACGCCGCAACGGCGATGAACACCGTCGGGGAGCACTACAACCCACTGATCCGCGCTCTGGCCGCGATCGAGGTGCCTATCGTCGCTGCGATTTCCGGCGCGTGCGTGGGCGCGGGCTGGGGGATCGCACTCACCGCCGACATCCGGATCGCGGGAGAGAGGACCTCGTTCGCGACTGCTTTCAGTGGCATCGGCCTGGCCGCCGACTCTGGACTCAGTCAGTCCCTTGTCGCCAATCTCGGCCCGGGGCGGGCCGGCGCTCTGCTTCTGCTCGGCGACAAGGTCTCCGCTGCCCAGGCCCTTGACTGGGGTCTGGTGCATCGCGTGGTGGCCGACGACGAGGTTCGCGACGTCGCCTCGGGTATTGCCTGGAAGCTCGCTGCGGGCCCGACGCTCGCGTACCGGCAGATCAAAGACCTCGTCTCGGCCTCGGCGGCGGGTCTCGACGCCGCCCTCGACCGCGAATTCCACGCGCAGGTCGCGTTGGGCGAAACTGCCGATCACAAAGCTGCCGTGGACGCATTCCTCGCCAAGCAGAAGCCGGTGTTCACCGGCCTGTGAGCCGCCGCCCTTGTGTCCATGAGCATTATCACGCATACTATTACCAACCGATCATTCGGTAATGAGAGTAGGATGAATGACCACGTCACAGCCCATTGACGTCGACGCGGCGCAGCTCGAGGACTACTTCGAGAAGACGATCGCGGACGACACGAGGATTGAGCCCCGCGACTGGATGCCGGACGGCTACCGCAAGACGCTGATCCGTCAGGTCGCTCAACATGCCCATTCTGAGATCATCGGGATGCAGCCGGAAGGAAACTGGTTGACCCGGGCCCCGTCCCTTCGGCGCAAGGCCATTCTCATGGCCAAGGTCCAGGACGAGGCGGGCCACGGCCTGTACCTGTACTCGGCGGCGGAGACCCTGGGTGCCGATCGCGCCGATCTCACGACCAAACTGATCGAGGGAAAACAGAAGTACTCGTCGATCTTCAACTACCCGACGCTCACGTACGCAGACGTCGGCACGATCGGCTGGCTCGTCGACGGGGCGGCTATCTGCAACCAGGTGCCGTTGTGCCGCAGCTCGTTCGGTCCCTACGCCCGGGCGATGATCCGGGTCTGCAAGGAGGAGTCGTTCCATCAGCGGCAGGGCTACGAGCTGCTGACGACGATGATGCGGGGCACCGACGAGCAGCGCGACATGGTGCAGGAGTCGGTGAACCGTTGGTGGTGGCCGGCGTTGATGATGTTCGGGCCACCGGATGACCAATCACCCAACACCGCCCAGTCGATGGACTGGAAGATCAAGCGGCACACCAACGACGAACTCCGTCAGCGTTTCGTGGACATGAGCATGCCGCAGGCGGAAGCGCTGGGCGTGACCTTCCCGGATCCCGACCTGGCATGGAATGACGAGCGCGGCTCGTACGACTTCGGCGAGCCGGACTGGAGCGAGTTCATGGAGGTGGTCAAGGGCAACGGCGCCTCGAATGCGGAGCGGATCGCCAACCGGCGCGCCGCACATGAGAACGGCGCGTGGGTACGCGAGGCGGCGATGGTTTTCGCGGCACGCGGAGCCGAGCGCGAAGCGCAAGGCCAGAAGGGGTCACGATGAGCGAGTTCACTGCCGAGGGCGGTCATGGTGCGGTGCCAACCGAGAACGTGCCCGTGGAGCCGAAAGCGGAGCAGGTGAAAGCTGACTGGCCGTTGTACGAGGTGTTCCTGCGCGGGAAGCGCGGGCTCAACCACGTCCATGTCGGATCGCTACACGCCGCCGATGACGAGATGGCGCTGCGGCATGCCCGCGACGTGTACACGCGACGCAATGAGGGCGTCAGCATCTGGGTGGTGGCTTCCATCGACATCATCGCATCGAGCCCGGCCGAGAGGGACCCGTACTTCGCGCCGAGTGGCGACAAGGTCTACCGCCACCCGACGTTCTACGAGATCCCCGACAACGTTCCCCATATGTGAGGCACCGATGACCGATCACGATAACGCCTACGAAGGGCTGGTCGACGAGGATTCTCACGGGCAGTGGGCCTTCGGCACCAGCTTCGACGATCCGCTGGCCGGCGTCGACACCACCGTTCCCGATGACGTCGACCTTCGTGTACTCGCGGGCTACTGTCTGATGCTGGGTGACGATGCATTGCTCAGCGGACAACGACTGGCCGAGTGGAGTACTCGTGCCCCAGAGCTGGAAGAGGAAGTCGCTCTCGCGAATGTGGGCCTCGACCTCCTCGGTCAGGCTCGACTGTTGCTGGCTCGCGCCGCGGCGGCTGACGCCGAGGTGGTCCCCCGGATCTCGGACACCTCACCGGTACCGGCTGAGGATGCCCTGGCCTTCTTCCGCGACGAACAGCAGTTCCGCAACATCCGGCTCGTCGAACTCGACAACGGCGACTTCGCCGTGTCGATCGTGCGACTCCTGGTTTTCGCCACCTTCCGACTTGCGGTCTTCGATCGCCTGCGGACCTCGCGCGACCCGGTCCTGGCGGCAGTGGCCGGAAAGGGTGTCAAAGAACTGACCTACCACCGCGACTACGCGGCGCGCTGGGTCGTTACGTTCGGATGCGGCACCGACGAGTCCCGTCGCCGGCTGCACGATGCCCTGACGCGGGTCTGGCCCTACGTCGACGAGCTTTTCGTGCCGACCGACGAGGAGATAGCGCTCGCCGCGGTCTCGGTTGCGGTCGACCCTCGGTCCGTGCGCGACGAGTTCGACGACGTTGTCGCCCAGGTTCTGCACGCTGCCGAGGTGGAGCTCCCGGAGGTCGGTTCGGTGGGCACTGTCGGCGGGCGCGGTGGGCGCCGCGGGATACACACCGAGACCATGGGGCTGCTGCTCGCGGAAATGCAGAGCGTTGCTCGTGCCCATCCCGAGGGGGTGTGGTGATGTCGACGGAGACCCTGATCCACGACATGGCCGTATCGGGCACGCCGGACGAGGTTCGGGCGCTCGTTGCCGGGGTCACCGACCCGGAGATGCCGATGCTCACGCTCGACGACCTCGGTGTACTGCGCGACGTCGAGGTGACCGCTTCCGGTGCGGTGACGGTGACCATCACCCCCACCTACTCCGGGTGCCCCGCCATCGCGACGATGCGCAATGACATCGAATATGTGCTGGCGCGCCGCGGGTTTCGTTCGGTGACCGTGCGGACTAGCCTGGACCCGGCATGGTCGACCGACTGGATCTCCGCGGTGGGACTGCGCAAGCTCGCCGAGAGCGGGTACTCGACACCGCGGCGTGTACCGACGGCGACGAGCGGGCCGATCCCGCTCACCCTGACCCCCAGGCCACGTGTGATCGCCTGCCCGCAGTGCGGTTCCGAGGAGACACAGCTGGTCTCGGAGTTCGGCGCCACTCTCTGCAAGGCTCACTACCGGTGCCTGAGCTGTGTGGAACCCTTCGATCACGTGAAGGAGATCTGACCCCGTGACCACAGCAGTCGACCCCCCGGCCGACGTCGCGCGCGCCGCGCGCAACCGGCCGTTCCACACCCTCACCGTCGCCGATGTCGAGCGTTTGTGCGACGACGCCGTCGCCGTCCGTTTCGATGTACCCGCAGATTTGCTGTCCGAGTACGACTTCCGTCCCGGCCAGTCGTTGACGCTGAGTCGCGTCGTGGACGGCGTCGAGCATCGTCGGTCATACTCGATCTGCGCACCGGTCGGTTCGGCTCCACGCGTCGGGGTGCGCGAGGTGACCGACGGACTGTTCTCCTCGTGGCTGGTCCACGACGTCCGGGCCGGTGATCGCATCGACGTGCAGGGCCCCACGGGCACCTTCGTCGCCGATCCGGCGATGGGGGGCCGGCACGTGTTGATCGCCGCCGGCTCAGGCATCACGCCGATGCTCTCGATCGCGGCCTCGGTGCTGCAGAACCCGGACGCCGACGTCGTTCTGCTCTACGGTAATCGACGGTCTCGTTCGGTGATGTTCGCCGACGAGATCGCCGATCTGAAGGATGAGTACGGTGCCCGTTTCGAAGTGATCCATGTCCTGTCCCGGGAACCGCGCGACGTCGAACTGTTCACCGGTCGTCTCGACAGCGAGCGGCTGCACGCCCTCTTCGCAGATGTGGTGTCCACTGCCGACGTCGACCACTTCTGGCTTTGCGGCCCATTCGGCATGGTCACCGACGCGCAGAAGGTGCTCGCCGATAGAGGGGTTTCTGCGGAGCGCATCCACCACGAACTGTTCTACGTCGAAGAGGTCCCGCCGCCGCAGGAGCGTCACCGTGAGCCTGGTGTGACGGGCCCGAGCAGTGACGTGACCATCGTCCTTGACGGCCGCACCGTGTCTGGTCGACTGTCCCGTGACCAGTCGATTCTCGATGCGGGCGAACAATTGCGATCTGACCTGCCGTTTGCCTGCAAGGGCGGCGTGTGCGGTACTTGTCGCGCCAAAGTGACCCGCGGCGAAGTCGATATGCGTCGTAATTACGCTCTCGAGAGTTCGGAGGTCGAGGATGGTTTTGTCCTGACCTGTCAGACCTTCCCTGTCGACGACAGTGTGACTGTCGACTTCGACGCGTAACAGAAGGCCGGAGTCACGATGACTAGCTTCGCATCTCACCCTGCGGCGGACGGCCGAGACGAGGGTACCGAGTACGCGTCTCGCGACGAGCTCGAAGCCCTGCAGCTTCAACGACTCAGATGGTCCTTGAACCATGCCTATGACAATGTGCCCCACTACCGGCGGGCATTCGACGACCGGGGCGTGCATCCCGGGGATTTGCATTCTATCGGGGACCTCGGGCTCTTCCCGTTCACCGTGAAAGCTGATCTGCGCGAGAACTATCCGTTCGGGATGCTGGCTGTACCGCCGGACGAGGTGTCCCGTATCCACGCCTCGTCAGGGACGACCGGTCGACCGACTGTCGTCGGGTACACGACGAGCGACTTGAACAACTGGGCTGAGTTGGTTGCCCGAAGCCTTCGGGCGGCAGGTGTCGGCCCGTCGGACAAAGTACATGTGGCGTATGGGTATGGCTTGTTCACCGGCGGGTTGGGAGCACACTACGGCGCTGAACGCCTTGGTTGCACCGTGATCCCGATGTCGGGTGGGATGACTGATCGGCAGATCCAACTCATCGAGGACTTCCAGCCAGATGCGATCATGGTCACCCCGTCCTACATGCTGACGATTGTCGACGCCATGCTGGCCAAAGGTATCGACCCCTCATCGACTTCGCTGAGGGCTGGTATTTTCGGTGCCGAACCGTGGACCGAGCAGATGCGCGGCGAACTCGAGGCGCAGCTCGACATTGATGCGGTTGACATCTACGGGCTGTCGGAAGTGATGGGACCCGGCGTCGCGATGGAGTGCGTAGAGACCAAAGACGGCCTGCACATTTGGGAGGACCACTTCTACCCGGAGATCATCGATCCGGTAACCGGCGAGGTGCTACCCGATGGAGAGGAGGGCGAGCTGGTCTTCACGTCCCTGTCTAAAGCGGCGATGCCCATCATTCGCTATCGGACACACGATCTCAGTCGGTTGTTGCCGGGGACGGCACGACCCTCGATGCGTCGCATGCAGAAGGTCACGGGGCGAACCGACGACATGTTTATTCTGCGCGGAGTCAATCTATTTCCGACACAGATCGAGGAGCTCATCTTGACAGTGCCGGCTCTGGCGCCGCAATTCCAGTGTGTACTTGAACGACCCGCGCGCCTGGATCAACTCGTAGTTCGTGTCGAGCCCCGTCACGACGTGCCGTCTGAGCAGCGGGGAGTGGCGGCCGTCGAATTGCAGACACTGATCAAGAACCGCGTTGGGGTCACCGCCACCGTCGACGTGGTCGAGCCGGGCGTGCTGTCCCGCTCAACGGGCAAAGCCAAGAGGCTGCTGGACAATCGGCCGAGTGAACGCGCTGCTGAATACGGGAGTTGAGAATCGGCCGGTTCAGTTGCTGCTGACCACCGGGTTCGACGTCTGCGAGCTCCTCGAGCGCCACGACATCTGGATGGGTCATCAGCCCGGGCCGATCAAGCTATGCGAAGTCGCCACCATGGGCGCCAGAATGTCTTGTCCTCGACATCGACCATGAAGAGCGCAGCTGGTCCAGGGGGTCTAACCGTCCTCGCCCACATGGGACGCGACAGAAAGCTCGACGAGTTCATCGGATCCGACTGGTTCGCGACAGTGTTCGCACACTATGAGGGCCTCGAAACTGGCCCCGCATGGTGTGTGAACGAACGATCGACGGGCTGTGTCCGGGAGGCTGTAGGTGTCTCCCCAACGTTTGAGGACGAGCAGGATACGTGCGAGGTCCCGTCCCTTGTCAGTCAGGAAGTAGCCTTCGCGTACGGAGTCCTCTCGGTAGGGGCGGCGCACCACGATTCCGTCTTCGGTCAGTTTGCGGAGCCGAGTGGTCAACACGTCGCGCGGGGCGCCGGTGTGAGTGACTATGTCGGTGAAGCGTATTGCCCCAAACGCCAAGGTTCGCACGACGTGCAGCGACCACCGGTCGGAGATCGCGTCGAGTGCGACCGACAACGAATCATAAGGTTGGACTTTCAAACTAAACCTCTGTACCTTGAGTAGGAATTTCCTACTAAATCTACCCCCGGGAGGTGGCGTGGACGAACAGGTCGCAGTTCCGGCCTTCGGTCACACCCCGCGTCACGCAGCTCCATCGACGCAATCCGATGAGTGTGACCGTTCTGGACCACGTCCTCCGCTCCGTGCATGGCTGCAACCGTTACTCGTGTCCTCCTTGATCGCGATCGCGTTCATCGGAATGTATGTCGGACTCCAACGTGATCCGGCCCCCCATGGCATTCCGATCGCGGTTGTCGGAAGCGAGCTGGGGACCTCGTTGCAGCGGGCGCTGGGAGATGTTGTCGGCGTCCGAGAGGTCTCCGATGTCGCGGAAGGCCGAGAGCTCGTCGACGGTCGAGACGTTGTCGCCGTCGTGTCCCAGGTTCCCGACCACCGGGCGTCGCCGCGCGTGCCGCTGACTTTAGAAGTCGCCGGCGCCAACGGGCCGTCGACGGTCGGTGCGCTGGAACGGATGATCAGGGGCTATGCGCGTTCCACCGGTACTCAGGTGGCGGTCGAAGACCGAGTCCCTTTGGTGCGGTATGACAGTCGGGGCACCGTCGGTTTCTACGTGGCCTTCGGCGTGACGTTGGCTTCGTTCGTGTTGGCCCAGATGCTGATGGCGATGACCGCGCAACTTCACCTACGGCACCGGTTGATCGCCGTCATCGGGTTCGCCGCCTTGGTCGGCGTGCTCGCGTCGGTCTTGGCGGGTCCGGTTATGGGTGCATTGCCAGGTGATTTCACCGGGATGGCAGTCACTTTGGCGTTGCTTTCGGCTGCGACCGCACTGGCTACGAAAGCGCTCGGCGCCTGGCTTGGTGCGGTAGGCATACCGATCGCGACAATCCTGTTGATCACCATCGGCAACTCCACCAGTGGTGCCACAGTTGGTGTTGACCTCCTGCCGGGGTACGCCCGGGTGTTGTCAGAACTCCTACCGCCCGGCGCGGCTATCCGTTCGATCACCGACGTCAGCTACTTCGACGGAGCCCACCAATGGTCCGGATGGCTAGTGCTTATCGCCTGGATCGTCGTCGCGGCGGCGCTCACGACGTTGAGGGCTCGGAGACCGACGACTAGCACGACGAGAGAAAGGGCGATCAAATCATGACTAGTACGGACTACCGTGGGCAGAACTTCATTGTGACCGGTGCGAGCTCGGGGCTTGGGGAGGAATTCGCTCGCAGACTCGCCGAGCGAGGCTCCGATCTTGTCCTCGTCGCGAGGCGTGGTGACCGGTTGGCCGCACTGGCCGACGAACTCACGCGCCAACACGGGGTCCGAGTGACCACCCTCGTCCGAGACCTTGGTAGTCCGGAAGCTGGACGGACTTTGCGGGAAGAACTCCAAAACCGGGGCATCAGCGTGACCGGTCTCGTGAACAACGCAGGCTTCGGGTCGCGGAGTGTCTTCGCACGTGAAGATCCTGCGCGACTCCAGTCGATGATCGCTCTGAATGTCAGTGCGTTGGTGGACCTGACCCATGCGTTCGTGGAGCCGCTCACGAGAAACAACGGCACGATCATCAACGTCGCCAGCATTCTCGGGTATCAACCGACCCCGTACCTGGCGGTCTACGGAGCGACCAAGTCATTCGTGCTCAGCTTCACCGAATCGCTCTGGGAGGAGACCCGCACGTCCGGCTTGCGTGTTCTGGCAATCTGCCCGGGCGCGGTTGCCACCGAGTTCTACGATGTCGCAGGTAGTCGCTCAGCGGATTTCGGAACAAAGCGTGCGACGCCTCGAAGAGTGGTCGACGTAGCACTGGGAACACTTGATCGGTCTTCGCCGCCTCCCTCGGTGATCAGCAACGGCCGGCCTCTGTCGATCGTCACCAAGTTCATGCCACGGCGGGCCGTGGTACGCCTGATGGGCGCGCTGCAACGACGTGCCGGGGCGGTCTAGGCCCTGAGCGCAAGACCGAGCATCTGGCAGGCCATTTCCTGTTGGGGACACCCCAGATCTGCCATCGCACAATCGCCGTGGCGGCGGGTGGTCTGGCCGCGGCTGTGGTAGTCATTTCGTCGCGCCCCGGCTATCGTGCGGGCTTGTTGTGCAGCGGCCTCGGGTCGATCCCGACCTTGCGCCAGGCGTCGTAGGCCCATGGGACATAGAGATACTTGAGCGGCAGCCGGTTGATCAGCGGATTGGCGGCCCGCATGAGGGCGGCGAAACGCTGGAAGTTCTTCTCGCGCCGATCATTCCACTCGAGGTCGCAGACGTCGCGCATCTGCTGGGGGAGAGTGCCGACGACCACCGTGCGGATGAATGCGTTCAGCGGAGCCGAGACGACCTTCCAGACCGGCGCGGGGATCTTCTTGGGCCGGGGGAGTCCCTGCCGGATGTATCCCGTCGCATAGACGATGGTCTTGTGCGGGACGAACCGATCGAGCATGTCGTCCCAGTACTCGACGAATTCGTCGTAGGTCTGCGGCTGGCCGCGGTCGCTCACGCCGTAGAGCTGGTACCAGACCTTGCTCTCTTCGAAGATCTGGACCTTCTCGGCGTAGCTCAGGCGTCGGATGAAGGTGTCGGTGATGAAGAGGACCTGGTCGACGAAGGTCGCGTGGGCCCAGTAGAAGAGTTCCGGGTTGAGCGCGTGGTAGCGCGACCCGTCGCTGATCGTGCCCTTGATGTCCTTGTGGAAGTCGCGCACCGTGCGACCCCACTTCTCCGGCTCGGTGCTGTAGACGGTGCGCATGACGGGCGGGCCGGTGCGCTTGGCCCGGCCGAGGAAGTCGCTGAAGATGACCGAATGGTCCAGGACGGCCTGGCCGAGTTGTTCGATGCAGTTCTCGGTGCCGGCCAGACGCTGGAAACCGAGCAGGCCGCGGTTGTCGCCGTAGAACTTCCACACGAGCGAGTCGGCACCGAGGCGCGGAGAGGCGATCTCGCCCGCGGTGTCCGGAGTGTCATCGACGATCATCGGTTCCGCCTCGCGGATACCGGCATCGAATCCCTGGTTGACTGACATGGCGGCGAGACTATCGCACTTGGAACAAACTTGGAAGGTTGTTTCAACGAAGCAGGTGATCCGCGTTCGGAGAGAGAGGTCGGATGATGCGCGACGAGCAGGACTGGGATCTTCCGGATGTCGAGGACGTCCTCGCATCCGCTGTGGCGGTCCGACTCCCGATGCGCACCAGGTTCCGCGGGCTCACCTCACGCGAGACGATGGTCTTCGCCGGTCCGGCGGGGTGGGGTGAATTCGGGCCGTTCCTCGAATACGACGATCCGGAGGCGGCGTCATGGCTCCGGGCCGGTCTCGAGGCGGCGTGGGTCGGGCCTCCCGTGGCCGTTCGCGACAGGGTTCCGGTGAACGCGACGGTGCCCGCGATCCCGGCCGAGGAGGTCGCGGCGCTGCTCGAGCGCTACCCCGGTGCGGGCACCGCGAAGGTCAAGGTCGCCGAAGCCGGGCAGACGCTCGACGACGACGTCGCGCGGGTGGCGGCCACGCGTGCGGTGATCGGCCGGGTGCGCGTCGACGCGAACGGGGGGTGGACAGTGGACGAGGCCATCGCCGCCCTGCGGGCCATTGGTGACGTCGAGTACGCCGAACAGCCATGTCGCACAGTCGAGGAACTCGCCGCGGTCCGTCGGGCGGTCGGGGTGCCGATCGCGGCCGACGAGTCCATCCGTAAGGCGGACGATCCGTATCGGGTGGTGGCCGCCGACGCCGCGGATGTCGCCGTGGTCAAGGTGGCGCCGCTCGGCGGCATGCGGGCAACGCTCGCGCTCGCCGAGAACATCGGGCTCGAGATCGTGGTCTCGAGCGCGCTCGACAGCGCGATCGGGATGGCTGCGGGGATCGCCGCCGCCGCCGCGCTGCCCCGCCTGGAACTCGCGTGCGGACTGGGTACGGGGACGCTGCTCGCCGCGGACGTCGCGACGTCGTTCCAGATGGTCGACGGCGGCGTCGACGTCCGATGGTTCGACGCCGACGCCCCGATCGACACCGGCGGACTCTCGCTGGGACCCGACGGTCAGCACCGGTGGCGGGAACGTCTGCGGCGATGTCATCGCCTCCTCGCCGGTCGGTGACGGTGCCCGGGCGCACCTCGCGGTAGAAACGGTTTTTTCGATCTGTCTCAACATGGTCTAGTATGCGATGTGGGTCACATCATCGGGGTGACTCACTCACGGTCTGAGCGGGAGGGGATGGGCATGAGTTCGGTTCTGGCGGCTGCGCCCGCAGGCATCGGGCTGTCCGAGGCTCCCTTCTCGTACGGCGTCGCGATGCCGGAGACCGAGGACGGTGCTCTCGTCGGCCGCATCTGCCGCAGCGGAGGGTTGTATTTTGACCTGATGGAGATCACGACGATCATGCATCCCACGCCGGGCGGTGGCCGGCTGTCGGAACCCGCGGAGACCGAGCTCCCTGTCACCTCGCGGCGGCGATGACCGTGGCAGATACCGGGACGAAGACCGACAGCAGGACCCGGACGTCGACGCGTAAGGTCCGGAACACCGCGAGCCCGGCCGACCAGGAGGCGGCGATCCTCGCCGCCGCCGGGGCCGAGTTCGCCGAGGTCGGCGTCCGACGCGCCAACATCGACGAGGTCGCCGCGCGTGCGGGGGTGAGCCGCAGCACCTTGTACCGGCGCTTCCCCAACAAGGACGCGCTGCTCTACGCGGTGGCGAACGACGCCTACGAGACCGGCATGCAGAAGCTCGAGGCCTCGGTGAAGGGGCTCGGTCCCAAGGCCGCACTGGTCGAGGCGTTCGCGGTCGGCGCCGAATGGGTCAATTCCGACCCGTTGCTGAGCCGGATCGTCCTCACCGACTCCGAGATCAAGAGCGTCACCGCCAAGATGACGTCGTTGTTCATCGACATGGTCACCGACCGGGTGGCCGCGACGCTCCGCGACGAAGGTGCACAGATGCCCGTCGAGGACCTGTTGGAGGCCGTGGAGATCCATGTGCGCCTGGTGATCTCGCTGCTCGAGACGCCGCCGTCGGACCCCGCGCGCAACGAACCGCAACGCGTCCGGGACTTCGCCGCGAAGTTCCTCGCACCGATGATCTGGTGACACCCTGCCGGAGATGAACGGCTCGCTCCGCTCCGCTCCGCGCTGACCGATTCCGTTCACTTCCACCTAAGGAGATCCAATGAGTCTGCGCGACAGGCTGTCCCGCACACCCGACCACGCGGCCATCCGCGCCGCGTTGCGGGACAAGGTCGTGGTCATCACCGGTGGCGCGCGGGGCATCGGATTCGAGACCGCCACCCAGCTGTTCGACGCGGGGGCGAAGGTCGCCATCGGCGACGTGGACTCCGAAGCCGTGGGGAAGGCCGCCGCCGACCTCGGCATCGAGGGCATCGAGGTGGACGTCACCAAGCGCGAGTCCTTCGACGCGTTCCTGACCGAGGTCGAGGCTCGACTGGGGCCGATCGACGTACTCGTGAACAACGCCGGGATCATGCCGGTCGGTCCGTTCCTGTCCTACGACGACACGATCATCCGCCAGACCTACGAGATCGACGTCCTGGGTGTGATCATCGGATGCCAGGAGGCGGCCCGCCGGATGGCGCCGCGCCGGACCGGTCACATCGTGAACATCGCCTCGACCGCCGGACGCATACCGACTCCCGGCCTCACGATCTACAACGGTGCCAAGGCAGCCGTCATCGAATTCTCCGAGGCGCTCGGCGCCGAACTCGAGCCGCAGGGCGTCACGATCAGCGCAGTGCTGCCGACATTCACGCGGACCGCACTGATCTCGGGTCTGCAGACCAACAAATTCATCCAGACCGTCGAGCCCGGTGAGGTCGCCTCGATCGTCGTGCAGACGATCGCGCGGCCGGTCACCCGCGTCTACGCGCCGCGGTCGATGCGGTGGGCCGAGTCGAGTCCGCTCTTCCCGCAGGCGATGAAGCGGCTGTCGCGCAAGCTGACCAAGCTGGACTCGATCTTCCTCAGTCCCGACCAGCAGGCCCGCGCCGCATACTCCAGCCGAATCCGCGGCGAAAAGGTCGAGACGAGGGCGGCGGGCGAGCGCCTGACATCGCCCCAGGAGAGCACGCCCCTGTCGTCGTGAAGGCGGGGGGTACGAGCGGGCGGGCGGCCGCCCCGTCCGGGTCGCATGAGCTGGATGCCGATCGAGCGGCCAGACGCGAGCTGCGCGACGCGCTGGACGAGCTGCACCGGATCGAGGTCGACGCCGGTCTACGGCGCCGACTTCCCCGGCGTCGGTGGGTGGTCGCCGGCCTCGTGCTCGTCGTTGCGCTCGGGCTGGCCGGTGTCGCGGTCACCGCGTGGACGCGGGACCGCGCGCACTACTCCGATGCCGAACTCCAGTCGGCCGCAGCCGAACGCGTCGAGGTGCTGATCGCGCCGGACAGCCGCGACGACCGGCGCGCCCAGCGGATCCTCGCCGGTGCCACCGGGGCCTTCTACGACGAATTCGCTCAATCGGCGGACAGCTACACCGAATTCGTCCGCGCCAACGGCACTGTCGCGAAGTCTTCGGTCGACGGCACCGGGATCTCCGTCCGCGACGGCGATTCCGCCACGGTCCTCGTGGCCGCCACCGTGGTCTTCGCCGGCCAGAACGCTCCGGGCGCGGCCGACGACCAGGCGCGCCGATTCCGGTTGCGTGTCCTCGTCACGCCGGCCGACGGAAGTCTGAAACTCGGGGCGGTGCAGTATCTTCCATGAGTTCGCTGACGAAGTACGGAGCCGCCGGATCGGGCCGGGGGCAGACGACACAGCCGGTCACCGCACGAGCCGCCGCGGTCCGCATCGCGATCGCATCGGTCGTACTGGTGACCGCCCTCGTCGTCGTGCTCGCGCTGTGGGAATCGCAGCGGGCCGGCGCCGAGGTCGCGCACAGCCGGGATCAGCTGCGAACACAGGCCGGCGCGATCGTCTCGGACGTCTTCTCCGTCGACGCGGGCAGATGGCAGCAGGACCGGGCCCGCGCGCGGGCTCTGGTCGCGGACGACTTCACCGACAGCTACGGCGCTCAGCTCGATCGGCCGCCGCCCGAGGGGACGTCGTCGGTCACGTGGCGCCCTGAGATCGTCAGCGTCGTCGCAGCCGACGGCGAGGAGGGGGAGGCGTTGGTGCGGGTGTCGGTGACCGTACGCCCCGACGCCGGGCCGGCGACGACGGTGCGCCGCTCGGTCCTCGCCCGGTTCGTCCGCATGGACGACGCCTGGCTTCTCGCGGCGGCGGATGTGATCGGATGACTGCGCCCGCGGGCCGGAGGCGGTGGCGGCGATGAACGAGACCGGTTCGGCAAGAGTCGAACTCGCTCGCGAGCGGGTCGACACGGCGGTGCGCCGCGCGCGCACCGCCCGGATCGCCGCGGCCCCGGCGCTACGGTCGCGTGCCTCACGACGGACGCGTCTGCTGCGCCGGGCCCTCATCGCAGTGGCGGTCGCCGTGCTGCTGCTCGTCGCGGTGGCCGGAGTGTTGAGCTGGCAGATCCGCGAACAGCATGCGGCGGCGGCCCTGGCGGATGACGTGCTCGCATCCGCACGCGGAGCCGTCACCGCCATGCTCACCGCCGACCCGACCGACCCCGAGGGATATGTGGCCGCCGTCGCCGCGGTGAGCACCGGCTCGCAGCGGGAGCGGATCGACGCCGCCCGCGACGCCCTGGCGGCGGAGGTGGGTGGGCAGGCGGTTCCGAGTGTCGGGCAGATTGTTTCGGCGGGACTCGTCACCGACCCGACGTCCGACGAGATCGGCAGCAGTGTCGACGTCCTGGTCGTCGCCGACGCGACGAACCCGGCGCTCCTCGGGGAGCCGGGCGACGGTTCGGAGATCGACACCACCGGTGAGCGGATCACGGCCCTGGTCACGATGACCAGCACCGAAGACGGCTGGAAGATCGCCCAGGCGAGGCGTCCGTGACCACCACCGAAGGCCGGGAAGCACTACCGGCACGGCCGACCCGCCGCCAGCGCGCTCGTCTGCGACTCGTCGTCGCCGCGACGGTGCTGCTGCTCGTGATCGCGGTGATCGCCGGCGCGGCCACGATGCGTCCGGACTCCGACCCGACCGACGATCAGCGCGCCGAGATCCTCACGGCTGCGGCGGCGGCCGTGGGTGCGGTGCTGACCTATTCGCCCGATGACCCTGCCGACCGGCGTCGCGCGACCGACGCGTTGCTCACCGACCCGCTCCGCCTGGACTACCGCAACCGCGGGGCCGATGTCGTGGTGCCGGGTGTCCGTGCGTCCGCGCTGTCGGTCCGGGGCGAGGTCGTCGGTGCCGGTCTGCACGAGGCCGATTCGGACCGGGCGCGGGTGCTGGTGTTCGTCAACGAGGTGGTCGGACGGAGCGCGGGCGAAGAATCTACAGACGTTAGGCAGCCCGCCGACGGAAAACCTGCGGCGACCCCTACCGCGCGGTGGGCACTTATGCGTAAGGTCGACGGGAATTGGCTGCTGTCCGACCTGCAACCGGTCGGCGATGTGACCCGTTGAGGCACCCGTGCCCCGGGGCGGTCCGCGCGACCGCCGGGCTCTGACCGGTGTCCGCGGGAGGGACGACAAGAGGGGACGAGAGATGAGTGGATCGAGCGCGGGCGTGGTCGTCGTCGGTGCCGGGCTTGGGGGTGTCCGGGTCGCGGAGAACCTGCGGAACAACGGGTTCGCGGATCCGATCACGCTCGTCGGGGCGGAGGATCACCCGCCGTACGATCGTCCGCCCCTGTCGAAGTCGGTGTTGCTGGGCAAGGACGACCGCGTCGATCTCAAGCCCGCGGAGTTTTACGACGAGGCCGGCATCACGTTGCGGCTCGGTGACGCGGTGAGCGCGGTGTCGCCGGCGGAGCAGACGATCACGCTGGCCTCGGGCGCCACCGTCGCCTACGACACCCTGGTCCTGGCGACGGGCCTCGATCCGCGGCCGTTCCCGGGTCTGCCCGAGAAGGTCGGTGGTGTGCACGTGCTGCGCACCTACGACGACGCGGTGGCGCTGCGCGGTGAGATCGATTCCGCGAGCACCGCGGTCGTCATCGGCGCCGGTTTCATCGGATGCGAGGTGGCGGCGGGTCTTGTGACGCGCGGGCTGTCCGTCAGTCTCGTCGAGCCGGCTGCGACGCCCCTGGCGGTGGCGCTGGGGGAGCAGATCGGCGCGCTGGTCTCACGGCTGCATGTGGCCAACGGCATCGATCTGCGGACCGGTGTCGGTGTCGCGAGCATCGTGGTGTCGGACGGTCGGGTCGAGGCGGTCGAACTCACCGACGGCACGACGTTGCCCGCCGAGATCGTCGTGGTCGGTATCGGTTCGACTCCGGTGACCGGATTTCTGGACGGTTCGGGAATCGATCTCGCCCCGCGTGAGGTCGGGGGTGGGATCGCCTGCGATGCCACCGGGCATACCAGTGTCGCGAATGTGTATGCGCTCGGTGATGTGGCGAACTGGCTCGACGGGGAGGGGCGGCCCACACGCGTCGAGCATTGGAACCACACCGTGGAGCAGGCGTCGGTGGTGGCCCACCAGATCACCGGTGGCGACGCGGTGACGGCGTCGGTGGCCTACTTCTGGAGCGACCAGTTCGACGTCAAGATCCAGGTGCTCGGTGCTCCGCGCGCCGATGACGAGGTCCATCTCGTCGACGATGACGGAAAGAAGTTCGTCGCGTATTACAGCCGGGGCGGTGTGCTCACCGGTGTGGTGGGCGCAGGCAAGGTGGGTGCGGTGATGAAGACCCGGCCCAAGCTCCAGACCCCCACCCCCGTGGCCGATCTGCTGTAGCGACACATGTCGGACGCGCCGACCGCAGCGCAGGTGCGTGATGCGGCAGCCGAGGTGGCCGATCCGGAGCTCGCGCTCGGGCAGGCCGCGTTCTTCCAGGCGCGGCCCGGGGGATACGGAGAGGGCGACAAATTTCTCGGAATCCGTGTCCCCGTGCAACGGAAGCTGGCGAAGGGGTTCCGTGGCATCGGCCCGGACCAGGTCGTCGAATTACTCGATTCGCCGGTGCACGAGCACCGGCTGATCGCCCTGTTCATCCTCCGCCAGGAGTTCGACACCGAACTGCGCGGCGGTGGCGACGGGCGTGGCTGGGTTGACCTCTATCTCGACGCCGTGCGCCGGGGCCGGGTGAACAACTGGGATCTCGTCGACTCCTCCGTCGATCCGGTGCTCGGCGAATACTGCCGCCGCACCGGCGAACTCGACCTCATTCTGCGACACGCGCGGGATGATGACCTGTGGCGGCGCCGGGTGGGGATCATCGCGACCTTCGCGCCCATCAAGCGCGGTGACGCGACGGCACTGCTGGCGGTGGCACCGCTTGTCCGCGACGACCGCCGTGATCTGATCCAGAAGGCGTTCGGCTGGATGCTGCGCGAGGTCGGCAAACGTGTCGACCCGACCGTGCTGCTCGGCTACCTCGACGACAATGCCGCCCGGATGGGCCGTACCGCACTGTCGTATGCGCTCGAGCACCGGACTCCGGACGAACGCGCACACTACCGTGCGCTCCGGCCTTAGCCCTCGCGCGCGACCTTCGCCGCGGCCCAGATCATCGGGAACTGGAAAGGCAACCGGGCGAGAGCGACGATCTTGTAGGGCAGCGGCTTGTTCCACCAGAGCCGGACCATGTTGATGTTGGCCGGGTACACGGCGAGGAACAGCAGGACGGACAGCGCGCCCGCGGCTCGTCGGGTCTTCGGAGCGAGAAGCGCTGCGCCCAAGCCGATCTCGGCGACGCCGGACGCGTAGGTCAGGGTCCGGGGATCGCCGGGGATCTCTTCGGGGATGATCTCGTCGAACGGTTTCGGCGCCACGAAGTGCAGCACGCCGATGCTGATGAGCATGGCTGCGAGACCACGTGCGAGCTGGGTGGGATCGAGCCGGGAACCGCGGATGGTGCTCACGTCGTCGTACTCCTTCGGTAGAACTGCGACTGCACGGACTCGACCCACTCTGTCAGAATTCGATCTTCAGGGTGTCCGATGTGGGGTGCGCCTGACAGCCGAGGATGTAGCCGTCCTCGATGTCCTCGGGATCGAGCGCGCCGGCATTGTCCATGTCGACGCTGCCCTCGGTGAGAGTGCACGCACACGAACCGCATTCACCTTCCTGGCAGGAATACGGCGCATCGAGTCCGGCGGCGAGCATGATGTCGACGAGAGTCCGTGAGCGCGGCCAGGTCAGGGTATGGGTCTCACCGTCGAGTTCGACCTCGACGGTGGCCGCGCCGGCCTGTTCCTCCTCACTCACCTCGTCGAGTTCGACGTCGGCGAACGGGTCCCCGGACAGGGAGTTGTAGACCTCGGTGTGGACGTTGTGGTGCGGGAAGTTCGCGTCCGCGAGGCCTTTGTGAACGGCATCCATGAACGGGCCGGGCCCGCACATGTAGGCGACGTGCGACGTCGCGTAGGGCGCGAAGGCCGTTGCCAGAGCGGTCGCACTCGGCAGTCCATGGAGAGACTCGAGCCAATGGACGAGGGTGAGCCGGTCGGGGTGGGCGGCCAACAGGTCGCGGAGCTCGGCGGCGAAGATCACGTCGGCGACATCGCGGTTGGCGTAGAAGAAGACGATCGGTGCGTCGCCCTTCTCGAGGGCCGCCTTGAGGATCGACATCACCGGTGTGACACCGCTGCCCGCCGCGATGAGCAGCAGCGGGATGTCATAGGACTTCGGGGTGAACACGCCCGATGGCGGCAGCACCTCGACCTGGGTGCCGGGAGAGAGGTTGTCGCACACCCAGTTGGATCCGTAGCCGTCGGCGGTGCGTTTCACGGTCACCTTCGGCTGCGGGTCGGTGAACGGCGACGACGCGAGCGAGTAGCAGCGCGCGACCGAGCCGGTCTGCTCGCTCGGAATCCGTAGCGTGAGGAACTGTCCCGGTTTGTAATCGGTGAACGGCTTCGGCGAGGCCTCGGGTACCTCGAAGGCGATGGACTTGGCCTCGGCCGTCTCGTCGATCACCTCGGACACCGTGAGGATCACGCTGCGTGAACCGTGAGGGGTCAGGTCAGACATGTGAGCAGTCTCCGCCGTCGAGGACCGGCAACCGGCCCAAATTAGAACACGTTCTACTTCAGCCTAGCGTAACGACCGGGGTTCCCACGAGGGGCTTCCCGTCGATCCCGCGCAGCCGTTGCCAGCGTAGTCACGCCAGGGCTGCCACACCGTCGGCCACCGTCCGCGCGCCGGACTCGATGAGACCCTCCAGGTCGGCCTCGGGGTCGTCGAGCCATTTCTCGTAGGCCGCGAGCGCGGCGCCGAGGCACAGCCAGCCGATGGTCTGCGGCAGGTGATCGCCGACTCCGACGCCCAGCCGGGCGGCGCAGAACTCGGCGATCACCTGCCGCCAGTCGGCGTAGACGATCATCGAATGTGCCTGCAGTGCAGGTACGCCGAGGAGTAGTGACATGCGCCGCCGGTGATTGTCGAGTTCCTCGGCCGGTACGCGGTTGAACGACACGAGGGCGTCGACGAGGGCTTCGGCCATCGGTGTCTCATCCGGGATGCCGGCCAGTAGTGTCCGCAATTCGTCGAGATGGTCGTCGAACTCGCCCCAGGGGATCTCGTTCTTCGACGAGTAATAGCGGAACAACGTGCGACGGGCGATGCCCGCCGCCTCGGCGATGTCGTCGACGCTGGTGTCCTCGAAGCCCCGGTTGGTGAAGAGGTGGATCGCGAGTGCGCTGATCTGCGCACGTGACGTGATGGGGCGTCGGCCCGGGGGCGTGCGTGCGGGCTGATCGTTGTGCGGCGTCGTCGTCATCTCCGACCTCACCTTATGGGACCCGGGGGATACGGGATCACGGAACCGGTCGACCTGGCCGTTCGGACAGTTGTCGCCTGCCCTCTGGATTTATGCACTCAGTGCCACTATAGTTTGTCGTGATCCGCATCACTACCCGATCAACCAGGAGGTATGGATCATGGCAGATCAGTCCGCTGCAGCAGCTCACAGCACGAACGACACGGAGCTTCTCGCCGAGTCGCTCGTCGAAGAGGTCTCGATCGACGGGATGTGCGGGGTCTACTGATGTCAGCCCCGACATCGAATCCGATCTCCGGCGACCGTTCCGCGGTCGCCGGGGTCCGGTTCGACTCCCCAGCCGAGGCGCCCGGTTTCGACACCCTCGAGCCGTGGCAGCTCAACCCGAAGGTCGCGTTGCGCCCGGAGCCGTTCGGCGCGCTGTTGTACCACTTCGGTACGCGCAAGCTGTCGTTCCTCAAGAACCTCACCGTTGTCGGCATCGTGAAGTCGTTGGCCGATCACGACTCCGCGGAGGCCGCGCTCCTCGCCGCCGGGGTGACGCCGGCCCAGCGTCCGCTGTACCTGCAGGCGCTGACCGCGCTCGCCGACAGCGGCATGATCGTGCCGCGCGCCGCCTGACCCGCCGACCCCGCACGGCGATGCCGGCCGGTACAGCCCCCGGTTCGATCCACATCGTCGCCGTCGTCGCCCGCCTCTGATCGCCCGGGCCCGGCGCCCCAGCCCGAAACTGCCAGCCCCGAATGCAAGGACCTCAACGATGACGACCATCGAGATGCCACCCACCGCAGCCGAACTCGCGGATTCCCTCCGTGCGCCGATGCCGCCCGCCGGCGACGTGCCCAAGGTCGGCCGACTCGTCGACCAGTTCGAGAAGGGTCTCGACGCCCCCATCTGTCTGACGTGGGAGCTGACCTACGCGTGCAACCTCGCGTGTGTGCACTGCTTGTCGTCGTCGGGCAAGCGGGATCCCCGCGAGCTGTCCACCGAACAGTGCAAGGCCATCATCGACGAGCTGCAGCGCATGCAGGTCTTCTACGTCAACATCGGTGGTGGCGAGCCGACGGTGCGTCCGGATTTCTGGGAGCTCGTCGACTACGCGACCAGCCACCAGGTGGGGGTCAAGTTCTCCACCAACGGTCTTCGCATCGACAAGAAGGTCGCGGCCCGCCTGGCGGCGTCGGACTATGTCGACGTCCAGATCTCGCTCGACGGTGCGACTGCGGAGGTCAACGACGCGGTCCGCGGTCCCGGCTCCTTCGACATGGCGGTCCGGGCGCTGGAGAATCTGGCTGAGGCGGGTTTCGCCGACGCGAAGATCAGTGTCGTCATGACCCGGCAGAACGTCAGCCAGCTCGATGAGTTCAAGGTGCTCGCCGACCGCTACAACGCCACCCTGCGCATCACACGGCTGCGTCCCTCGGGCCGTGGCGCCGATGTGTGGGACGACCTGCATCCGTTGCCTCAGCAGCAGCGTGAACTCTACGATTGGCTTGTCGCGCACGGTGATCGGGTGCTCACTGGCGATTCGTTCTTCCACCTGTCGGCATTCGGTTCGGATTCCGGTGGCGGCCTGCCCGGTCTCAATCTCTGTGGTGCGGGGCGCGTGGTCTGCCTGATCGATCCCGTCGGCGATGTCTACGCCTGCCCGTTCGCCATCCACGAGAACTTCCTCGCCGGCAACATCCTCTCCGACGGCGGTTTCCAGGAGATCTGGCAGCGGTCGGATCTGTTCACCGAGTTGCGCGAGCCGCAGAACGCGGGAGCGTGCACCAAGTGTGCGCACTTCGATGCGTGCCGCGGCGGCTGCATGGCGGCGAAGTTCTTCACCGGACTGCCGCTGGCCGGACCTGATCCGGAGTGTGTGCAGGGGTACGGCGAAGAACTCCTCGCCGGCGAGCGGATGAAACCGACTGCGAACAAGGATCATTCGCGGGGCACCCCGCTGACCCTGATGACCCGGCGTCCCGACGGCGACCTGACCCCGGTCGCGTCGCGCCCCACCAAATCCTGTGATGAGAACCCGCTCGCCGGGTTCACCCCCGCCGCGCGGTAGATCCACCCGCGGTACGTTCCGGGTGCACCGGGTCCCGGCGGGACCCGGAGCGCCCGGCCTCATGAGTGCCCGGCCGGCGCTCATGGACGATGAATGAGTAGGAAGAACATGGCTGCCAACCCCTGGGCGAGAAACCCCTGGTTCGAGACCGTCACCGAAGCACAGCGCCGGGCCAAGAAACGTCTGCCGAAGTCGGTGTACTCCTCGCTGGTCGCCGGCACCCAGGCCGGTGTGACCGTCGACGACAACGTGCGCGCGTTCTCCGAACTCGGCTGGGCGCCGCATGTCGTCGGTGCACAGTCCGACCGCGAGATGACGACAACGGTGATGGGCCAGGAGATCTCGTTCCCGGTGATGATCTCGCCCACCGGGGTGCAGGCCGTCGACCCCGACGGCGAGGTCGCGGTGGCGCGAGCCGCCGCGGCGCGCGGTACCGCCATGGGCCTGTCGAGCTTCGCCTCGCACGCGGTGGAAGAGGTCACCGAGGTCAACGACAAGGTGTTCTTCCAGATCTATTGGCTCGGCAGCCGGGATGACATCCTGGCCCGCGCGGAGCGCGCGAAGGCGGCCGGCGCCAAGGGCCTGATCGTCACCACCGACTGGGTGTTCAACGTGGGCCGCGACTGGGGCAGCCCCGAGATCCCGGAGAAGGTCGATTTCAAGGCCCTCCTGCGTCTGGGGCCGGAGATCGCGGTCAAGCCGCGCTATGCACTCGACTGGGTCAAGGGCGGCAAGATCAACATCCCCGACCTGACCGCGCCCAACCTCACCCCGCAGGGTGTCACCGGTCCCACGTTCTTCGGGGCCTACGGGTCGTGGATGAACACGCCCCCGCCCACATGGGAAGACCTGCAGTGGCTTCGGGAGCAGTGGGGCGGGCCGTTCATGGTCAAGGGCATCACCCGCCTCGACGACGCCAAGCGGGCCGTGGACATCGGCGCAACGGCGCTGTCGGTGTCCAACCACGGCGGTAACAACCTCGACGGCACTCCCGCGACGATCCGTCTCCTCCCGGACATCGCGGCCGCGGTCGGCGACGACATCGAGGTCCTCCTCGACGGCGGTATCCGTCGCGGCAGCGATGTCGCCAAAGCACTCGCGCTCGGTGCCCGCGCGGTCATGATCGGCCGCGCGTACCTCTGGGGTCTGGCCGCCAACGGCCAGGCCGGCGTGGAGAACGTCCTCGACCTCATGCGCATGGGACTCGACGGCGTGCTCATGGGCCTCGGACACAAGAGCGTCCACGAACTCTCGGCCGCCGACCTCGTCATCCCCGACGGCTTCACCCGGTCGTTCGGCGACGCCTGATCCGTCCCCGTGGCGGTGAGAATCTGCCGGTGAGAACCCTGGGGAAGCAGAACTAGAACGTGTTACAGTTCTGCCATGGGACAGTTCGACGGCAAGGTCGTCTACATCACCGGCATCGCCCGTGGTCAAGGTCGCAATCATGCGATCCGGTTCGCCCGCGAGGGGGCCGCGATCGTCGGCTTGGACATCGCGGGTCCGATCATCGACCACGCGACCTACCCCGCGGCGACCGCCGACGACCTCGCCGAGACGATCCGTCTCGTCGAGGGCGTCGGCGGGAAGATCCTTGCGCGGCAGGGTGACACGCGTGATCTGGCTCTCCAGCAGCAACTCGTGGCCGACGCCGTCGAGCAGTTCGGCCGGCTCGACCACGTGGTCGCCAATGCCGGCGTGCTGACCTGGGGCAAGGTCTGGGAGCTCAGCGAGGATCAGTTCACCGACGTCATCGACATCAACCTCGTCGGTGCGTGGAAGACGTTGAAGGCCACCATCCCGGCGATGCTCGAGGCGGGCAACGGGGGATCGATCACCGTGATCAGTTCGGTCGCGGGGCTGAAGGCGATGCCGCTGCAGGCGTCGTACTCGGCGTCGAAGTACGGGCTGGTCGGACTGACGCAGACGACCGCCAAGGAGCTCGGGCATCACCGAATCCGGGTGAACAGCGTGCACCCCTACGCGGTCGACACCCCGATGGGCGTGGCCGACACCGAAGCCCACCGGATCTTCGGAATCCCGTGGGTCAATCCACATTTCACGTCGATCCTCGACTACCACCCCGTCGCTGCGCTCGACGAGATCTCCGACGCGGTGCTCTACCTGGCCTCCGACAGCGCCAAGGGCATCACCGCGGCCGAGTTCCAGATCGACATGGGGCATTCGAAGGTCTGAGGCGCGAACGAAGCGGCCACATTCTGCTCCCTGAGGCGTGAGCGAAGCGAGCCACATTCTGCTCCCTGAGGCGTGAGCGAAGCGAGCCACGAAGGGCGACGTGAGTTGTCGCCCTTCGTGGCTCGTCGCTTTCGCTCCTCGCACCTCAGGGGGCGGGGGTGGGTCGCTTTCGCTCCTCGCACCTCAGGGGGCGGGTTTGGTCGCTTTCGCTCCCCGCGTTCGGTCCTCGCTCCTCGGGGAGCGGGTCGTTCGTCAGTCGGCCCAGAGGGTCGACGGATCGGTTGCCTCGGTGGTCGGGCCGGCCGGGGTCTCCGGCTTGGTGCGGGAGAAGCGCGGAGCGACCTGGGCCTGGGTCACGCCGTCGATGTCGACGAGGTTGGCGCGCGCGGCCATGTGGGCGTCGGCGGGTGCCTCGGCGAAGGTCAGGACCGGCGAGGTGCAGGCGTCGGTGCCCTCGAAGACCGCGGCCCATTCGTCCCGGGTGCGAGTCTTGAAGGTCTCGGTGAAGACCTCTTTCAGCTTGCCCCACTGGGAGATGTCGTTCTGGTCCGGCAGATCGGCATCGGCAAGTTCGAGGCCCTTGAGCAGTTCGGCGTAGAACTGGGGCTCGATCGCGCCGACCGCCATGTACTTGCCGTCGGAGGTCTCGTAGACCTCGTAGTACGGGGCGCCGGTGTCGAGCATGTTGACACCGCGGGTGTCGCTCCACAGGCCGGTGCCGCGGAAGGCCCACATCATCTGTCCGAGAACGGAAGCGCCGTCGACCATGGCGGCATCGACCACCTGTCCCCGCCCGGAGATCCCGCGCTCGAGCAGCGCCGCGAGCACGCCGACGACGAGGAACATCGACCCGCCGCCGAAGTCGCCGGCCAGGTTGAGCGGCGGCACCGGGCGATCATCCTTGCGTCCGATGGCGTGCAGCATGCCGGTGAGCGAGATGTAGTTGATGTCGTGCCCGGCCAGGTTGGCGCGCGGCCCGTCCTGGCCCCAGCCGGTCATGCGTCCGTAGACCAGTCCCGGGTTCACCTTCTCCAGATCATCGGGTCCGAGTCCGAGCCGCTCCATCACGCCGGGGCGGAAACCCTCGAGGATCACGTCGGCCTTGGCGACGAGGCCGAGGATGGTCTCGCGGTCGTTCGCGTCCTTGAGGTTCGCCTCGACGACGCGCCGGCCGCGGAGGAGGGCGTCGGCGTTGCGGCCCGGCGTGGGCAGTGAGCCGGGCCGCTGGACCCGCACGACATCGGCGCCGAGATCGGCCAGGAGCATGGCGGCATGCGGACCGGGTCCGATGCCGGCGAATTCGATGACCCGGATCGAACTCAGTGGGCCGGGCTTGCCGCTGTCGCGTGGTGTGGCACTGCTCATGGGTGTCGTCCTCCCGATCGTTGTACTGCGCACTGTGTCAGGTGTCACTGGATGCACCAAGCATTCCACAACCGATCGAACGCTCGTCAGGGTGGTCCGCAGCGCGATCTGGGCGCGTTTTTCGCTTCGTTTTTCGGGCGAGACCGACACACTCGCAAGCACCATCGCTAGCATTGGTCGAATGACAGGGCCATCGATGTTGGGGCAGTGCAACTGGCCAGACCTCGACGGGCAGGTGATCACCCTGCTGGTGCCCCTCGGCTCGGTCGAACAACACGGTCCGCACCTCCCGCTCGACACCGATACGCGCATCGCGGCGGCGATCGCCGAGCGCGTGTGCGGACGGTCGGAGGCTTCCGGACTCCTGCGGGCCCCAGACCTCAACTACGGCGCCAGCGGTGAACACGAGGGCTTCGCCGGCACCATCTCGATCGGGCACGAGGCGCTGCGCGGCCTGCTCGTCGAATACGGCCGCAGTGCATGCCGGTGGGCGGCACGCGTGGTGTTCGTCAACGGGCACGGCGGAAACACCAGGACGCTGATCGAGGCGGTGACCCGACTGCGCTACGAGGGCCGGGACGTCGCCTGGTTCCCGTGCGCGTTCGACGGGGCCGATGCGCACGCCGGGTTCACCGAAACATCTGTGCTGCTGCACGTTTCGCCGTCGGTCGTCGATCCCTCGCGCGCAGTCGCGGGCAATCGGGAGCCGGTGGGCGCGCTGCTCGGTGCGATGCGATCGGGCGGCGTCGCCGCGGTGAGTCCCAACGGCGTCCTCGGCGATCCGGACGGCGCGAACCCCGACGACGGTGCGAGCATGGTCGGCGACGTCACCGATCGGCTGTGCGCCGCGCTCGACTCGTGGCAGGTCGACGATCTGGGGCGTCTGGGATGACCGCCCTCGACGACTCGGCTCCACGTCGCTGTGCCGAGAACCAGGATGGGAGCGCGGAGGGCGCCGCAGCTCGTGGCGACTCCGACTCCGACTCCGCGGATCGTGAGGGCGAGCCGGCGGCGGACGCATCGACGGGAACGCACACCGGTCTGCCGGACGGGTTCCAGGTGCAGATCGACCTGCGATGCGCGAAGGCCGGCGACTTCCGCTACCTCGTCGGCGGATCGCCGACGCGCCTGCTGCGCATGTCCGACACCGCGCTCGGGATGACGTCCGAGGACGGACGAATCGAGGTGTGCGACAACGTGACCCGTCGTCTTGCGCGCGCACTGCTGGACGCGGGGATCGCCAATCCGCGGCCGATGTTCGGCCCGCAACCGGAAGATGTCACGGTGGTCGTCCCGGTGCGCGACAACCAGGACGGTGTCGACCGCCTCCTCGAGGCCCTCGCCGGGTTGGCCGTCATCGTCGTCGACGACGGCTCCGCGACACCGATCGAGGCGGATCGCCCGACCGCCCGGGTCCTGCGCTTCGACGACAATCGCGGCCCGTCGGCGGCGCGCAACGCGGGAGCCGCGGCGGCGACGACCGATTTCGTCGCCTTCCTCGACTCCGACGTCGTGCCCGACCCGGACTGGCTCACGATCTTGCTCACGCACTTCTCCGATCCGACCGTGGGACTCGTCGCGCCGCGGATCGTCGGGCTGCGATCCGACGACGACGCCATGACGACATCGCTGGCCGAGCGCTACGAGAACGGCTGGTCGTCACTGGACATGGGTCCCGAGGAGTCCGCGGTGGCGCCGTCCACCCGGACGCCGTACGTGCCCAGTGCCGCGATGGTCGTGCGGCGCAGTGCATTCTGCGGATTCGATGAGTCGCTGCGGGTGGCCGAGGACGTCGACGCATGCTGGCGGATGCACGCGGAGGGATGGCGGATCCGCTACGACCCGGTCGCACGCGTCGCCCACGAACACCGCACGGACCTGCGGTCGGTGCTCTCGCGCCGCTGTTTCTACGGCACCGGCGCGGCACACCTGGCCTCCCGCCACGGCGACCGTGCGGCACCGATGAAGATGTCGGTGCCGATGGCGGCCGCGGTGGTCGCGCTGCTGTCGCGGACCCGTTTCGGTGCTGCGCTGGCGATGATCATCCTCACCCACCTCGCGGTGCGGATGCGCCGCCGGCTCGGTGACCTGCCCTCGGCGCCCCTGGTGTCCGCGCAGATGACCGGGCGGGCCGCCGGGTTCGGCTTGCTGCAGGCCGCCGATGCGATCTGCCGCCACTATTGGCCGGTGGCGTTGCTGCTCGCGCTGGTGTCGAAGCGGTTCCGCACCCTCGCCGTGCAGGTGGCGATCGTCGAGGGGGTGGTGTCCTGGGTTCGGGACCTGCTCGCCGATCCGACCAGCCCACCCACGCTCGGACCGTTGCGCTACATCCTCATGCACCGCCTCGACGATCTGGCCTACGGTGCCGGGCTGTGGCAGGGAGTCATCGCCCATCGAGACCCGGAAGCATTGCGCCCGGTCATCTCTCGATGACGGCGGCCGATCGGTCGCTCACCGCAGACGTTGTCATCGTCGGTGCCGGCAGTGCCGGGTGTGTGCTCGCGGAGAGGCTCTCGCGGGAGCCGGAGCGCACGGTCGTACTGCTCGAGCGGGGGCCCGCGGGGTTGCCCACGCCGGCCGACCTGGACCTTCGACGACTGCCGATCGACGACGCTGCGCCGCACGCCGTCCGGCACGCCACCGATCTGGGGGTGTACGCGGCCCGCGGTTCGGCACTCGGCGGCTCGTCGGCGGTGAACGGCGGGTACTTCCTGAGGTGGCATCGAGACGACTTCGCGTCGTGGCCGGCCGGATGGGAGCCCGACGCCATCGCCGACGCCTATGACGAACTGGACGCGCCCGCGGGCACCATGGGTGTCGAACCCGTGACCGACGACGAACTCGGCGACGCCGGACGCGCTTTCGAACGCTACTGGTCGGAACGTGCGCCGGTGCGCCCGATCGCGCAGCGGTGGCCGGTGGTCGGGCTCAACCGGGTGTTGACCAACCGGAGCGGAGTCGCGCGCCGATCCGCAGCCGACGCCTACCTCGTCCCCGCGCTCTCGCGTCCCAACCTCAGGGTGCTGACCGGGCGGGTGGTCGACCGCCTCGACACGGTTCGGGGTCCGACGGTCACGGGCGTGCGTGCGAGGTCGCTGAGGGTGAGGGCCGGGGAGGTGATCCTTGCCGCGGGCACGCTCGGGACCGCGGGAATCCTGCTCCGGTCGGAACTCCCGGGCGTGACCGGCCGGACGCCTGCGCGGTCGCTGATCGCCGGTGAGCATCGAGGCCTCGCGGTGTCGTACTCGAGGCGGTCACCGGCCGATGCCGGCATGGTGCTGCCGACTGTGCTGCACACCGAGAACGGACTCGAGATTCGTTGTTATCGAGACGATTTCGCTTCCCATATTCACGGTCTGCCCGCCAGCGGGCCGATTGTCGAGGTGACCGCGATGCGGCACTCGCCGGTGCGGCTCGTCGCGGACCACTCCCGTGTACGGATGGAGTTCGTCGAGCCCGACCCGGACACCGCAACCTCGCTGCGCACGGCCGCCGCGGGGGTCGTGGAGATGCTGCGGTCGCCGGAGTTCGCCGACGTCGTCGTGCCGGGTAGCGTCCGGATCGCCGATCGCGCCGGGTTCTCCCAGCATGCGTGGGGGACCGTGCCGATGGGAATCCGGACCGATTGGCTCGGCGGCGTATCCGGGACCCGCGGCCTGCGGATCGTCGACGGGTCCATTCTGCCCGGTAGCGGCCGCAGCGGTCCGCACGCGACCATCATGATGATAGCGAGCCGCATCGGCACGGTACTCGCACAACGGTGAGTCGGACCACCCCCGAACGCTCGCGGTCCGGTCCGGGTCTCTCTACTCTGTGAGCATGTCTGCGTCCTCGCTGTCCGATCCGGCCGTCCGCGATTTCCTCACCGGCGGCACGAAAACCGGTCATCTCGGATATCTCGCCGCCGACGGACGGCCCCTCGTCGTTCCGGTGTGGTTTGTGCTCGACGGTGATCGGATTGCCTTCAACACCGGCGCCACCACCGCCAAAGGTCGTGCGCTGCTTCGCGATCCACGGGTCGTGATGTCGGTTGACCTGCCCGAACCGCCCTTCGGGTTCGTGCAGGTGCAGGGCAGCGCCCGCATCACCGAGGACCTCGACGAGGTACGTCGCATCGCCTCGCTGTGCGGGGCCCGGTACATGGGCGCCGACCGCGCCGAGGAATTCGGGGCCCGCAACGGGGTGCCCGGCGAGCTGGCGATCTGGATCGAGCCGATCAAGGTCATCGCGAGCCTCGATGTCACCGCATGAGCGGCGGAATGCGCTCCTGACGCCGACGCTGCGCAAGCAGTGCTGGGGGTTCATGATCGGGTCGGCGCTGTTCGCGCTGGGTTCGGCCCCCGGGCTGGCGCATCTGGTGGGTGCCGGGTTCGCCAACGGCTGCTATTTCGTCGGCGCATGGTTCTTCACCGGTGCCGGTGTCATCCAGCTGGTTCGCAGCGGAACCGTGACCGAGCTGCGGTCCTCGGCGCCCGGTTCGGTGATCCGAGCCGAATGGTTGAGCGCCGCAACGCAATCGGTGGGTACGATCCTCTTCAACGTGTCGACCACGGGGGCGCTTGTGGCACACACGATCTGGGGCGACCGTCACCTCGTCTGGACCCCTGACGCCGGCGGTTCGATCGCCTTCCTGATCAGCGGTGCGGTTGCCTTCGCCGGGTACGCCCGCGCCACCGGCCGCCGGTGGGATCTCCGTGATCGTGACTGGTGGTCGGTGCTGGTCAACTGGATCGGATGTGTCGCATTCGGGGTGTCCGCGGTCGGGGCGTTCGTGACCAAGGGCGGCGTCACCGCCGACGCCGTGGCCGCCACGTCCGGCACCTTCGTCGGTGCGATCTGCTTCTTCCTCGCGTCGCTCGTCGTACTTCCGGGGCGGCACACCGTGTCCCGCTGAGGTGCGGGGCCGGAACTCAGTCCGGCTGCGGTGTGTCGGCGTCCGTGCGTTCGTCGACGGCGCTCTGGTGGGCCGAGAGTTCCCGGTCCAGCGCCGTGTCGAGGGCGCGGTCGAGTGCGGCGTGCGCGTTCTCGGTCCCGACCCGGCGCATCATCCCCAACAGGTTCACCGCCCAGGCGACGTCGTCGTCGTTCTCCGGCAGCCAGCCCGGGCCCTTGCGCCGGTCCACCTCGTCGTGTGCGGCAGCGAGCAGGATCTCGGCGGCTTCGTTGATCTTCGCGGTGAACCGCTCGTGGACGTCGGCCAGCGCGGAGATCTGCACGCCCCGTCGTACGAGCTTGGCCAGGTTCCCGATGATGCGCTGATCGACGGCCTCGTACACCCCGTCGCGCCCGGTCTCGGCGATCACCCCGGCCTGCACGAGTGCCGCTACCTGGGCCTCGTCCAGCAGACCGAACCGGTCGTCGAGTTCGGAGCGAGTGATCTCCGGACGCGATGTACTCGACCAGTGCTCGTCGAGGATTTCGTTGAGCTCCAACGCATCCCCGATCCGAGCGCCCGGATTCGTCATGAACGTGGCGATGTGCTTGAGCGTGAAGCCGCTGCCGAGCAGTTTGTTGATCGCCCGGAGATTGCGGAGGTGCTTCTCGGTGTAGATCGCGACGCGCCCACGGCGGAGCGGCTGGGGGAGCAGCCCCCGTTCCTGGTAGCCGCGGATGTTCCGGGTCGTCGTTCCGGACACGCGCGCCAGGTCGTCGATCCGGTACTCGGTCATCCCCTCACTGTAACGCTGCGGCGGTCGGAGTCCGAGTCCCCTGGTGGACGAGAATCCGGTAATCGCGCAGCTCGACGCGGCGGAGCTGGCCGACGTACTGGGTCGCGAATCCGGGGTACATCGTCGCGTTGAACCCGTCCTCGGTCAGGTACCAGCTCTGACAGCCCGAGTTCCACGTGGTCGAGGTCAGCCGGCGCTGGATGTCCCGGTTGTACCGCTCCTGCGCCTCGGCGCGTACGTCGAGCGCCTTCCACCCGTTGTCCAGAAGCCGGCCGACGGCGTCGGTGATGTAGTCGATCTGTGCCTCCATGTAGACCAGGGCGGAGCTGTGGCCGGGACCGGAGTTGGGTCCGAAGGTGAAGAACAGGTTGGGATAGCCGGACACCGCGACGCTGCGGTAGGCGAACGCGCCCCGCCCCCACTCCGACGCCAGGTCCCGACCGTCTAGGCCGGTGATCGGGATCGGCGTCCCGTTCTTGGACACGTCGAATCCGGTCGCGAAGACGATGCAATCGAACTGGTGCTCAACACCTTCGACGGTGCGGATGCCGCGTTCGGCGATACGGGCGATCGGCCAGGTGACCAGTGTGCAGTTCGGTCGTTGCAGGGCGGGGTAGTAGTCGCTGGTCATGAGCAGGCGCTTGCAGCCCGCGGCGAAGTCGGGGGTGAGTTGCCTGCGGAGCCACGGGTCGTCGACTTGAGACCGCAGGTGCAACTTGCTCACCGCCTCGACGACGCGGGTCAGGGGAGTGTTCCAGACGACGCCCAGAGCCACCGTCTCGTGACCCCAGAACCAGAGCGATCGTGCGAGGCGCTGCGCTCCCGGCACCGATCGATACAGCCGTTTGGTGGCCTCTCGGGTCCGGACATCGGCGCGGGGCAGCACCCAGCCGGGAGTGCGCTGGAAGACCTTCACCGACGCGGCCTGCTCCACCAGTTCCGGCACGATCTGCACCGCGCTGGCCCCGGTGCCCACGACGGCGACCTTCTTGCCCACGAAATCATAGTCGTGATCCCAACGCGCGCTGTGGATCTTGTGTCCCGCATAGTCCTCGATCCCGGGTATGTCGGGGAATGAGGCGTTCGCGAGCGGACCGGAGGCGAGGACGACCGCGCGCGCCCGTACCGGTTCGTGACCCTCGTCGAAGGTGATGGTCCACAGGCCGTCGTGGGCGCTGTACTCCAGCCCCGACACCGTGTGACCGAACCGGACGTGGGGCTCGATCCCGTGGTTCTCCACCATCGTGTCGATGTAGGAGAGGATCTCCTCGCTGCGCGAGTACGTGTGCGACCAGTCCGGGTTGGGAGCGAAGCTGTAGGAGTACAGACGCGATGGGATGTCGCAGGCCGCGCCCGGATAGGTGTTGTCCCGCCACGTTCCACCGACCCGCGCGTCCCGCTCGAAGATCGTGAAGTCCTCGATCCCGCGCTCCTTGAGCCGGATCGCCGTGCCGATGCCGGCAAAACCGGCACCGATGATCGCCACCGAGATGTGCATCGTCACGTCCTCAGGCCGTCGGTTCGTAGGTGAGTTCTTGCGACCACGTCGGTGTCCGGTGGACGAGCCCGAACGGGATCCGCCCGGTGAGTTTCACCATCGAGTCGGCGAACAGGTGGTAAGGCACGTTGCCCCGGTTGACCACCGCCGCACCGTGATACGAGACGACGCGGAACATCGGCAGCCGCCGGACGTACTCGCTGCGGTCGCCGACGGCGCGATACCGTTTCATCGCACTGTAGAGACGTTCCTCGTCGACGCCCATCGCGACGATGTTGTCGCGCATCTTGTTGAGCAGGGGGACATAGCTCAGCGCACCGATGAGGAAGGTGGGTTTCACCCAGCCGCCGACGAAATCGATCGTCCGCTTGCGCAGCCCCGCGTGGCCGAGGAGTTCCATGACCTCGAAATCGACGGCCAGATGCCGGGATTCGTCGGCGTTGATCCGCTTGAAGACCTCCTGGGCCACCGGGTCCTCGACCTCGTCGGTGATGAACTTGATGAGGGCCCCGTCGAGTGCGACCTCCAGCATCGGGATCACGGTGCCCAGGAACGACAGGGACATGTCGTCGGAGTGCTTGTCCAGCCAGTTGATCACCAACTGCACGTTGACGTTCGGAGACGGGATCTCGTCACCGTCGAGCATTCCCCAGCGTCGCATCAAGGCCAGTTCGGCATTGGCATGCTTCTGTTCCTCGGCGTGAAAGTGCTCGTAGATGCTCTTGAGCGTGGGGGTCGGGGCCTTCTTCGCCATCGCGGCGAAGCCCCGTGCCCCCACGTTCTCGATCCACATCAGGTCGCTGAGAAACGGTTTGAGCTTGGCGTGCAGGTCGGCGTCGATCAGCTCGGCACCGGGGGCGTCCCAGTCGATGTCGGCCAGTGCCCACTGGCGGTCCTTGATCTTCTGGAGCATGTTGTCGAGGTCGATGGCCATGACGGTCCTTTCGGGTCAGGTCGGGTGGATGGCGCCGGGGTCAGGACGATGGGAGGAGCCGGTTGAGCAGTCCCAGGCCCCGGACGTAGGAGGCCGGGAAGTGTCGCTTGAGGTGCCAGATCACCCGGGCGTCGACCTGGGGCACGACGTAGAGGCGACCGAGATCGTGCGCGTCGAGCGTCGCCGAGGCGACGCCGTCTGGTGAGATACCCGTCCAGCGCATCAGGTTCGCGGCGAGAGTGCGTGCCTCGGAGGTGATCCGACCGTCCTGGGCGACGTTGGTCTTCACGAACGTCGGGCACAGGACCGTCACGCCGACCCCCGAGTGCGCCATTTCGGCTGCGAGTGTCTCGCTCAGCGAGACGACGGCCGCCTTCGACACGTTGTACGGCGCCATGACCGGGGCCGCGGCGAATCCGGCCGCCGAGGCGACGTTGATGATGCCTCCCCGGCCGGCTTCCCGGAGCATCGGCGCGAAGAGTTCGCAACCGTGGACGACGCCCCAGAGGTTGATCCCCAGGGCCCACGACCAGTCGTCGAACCCGATGTCGCCGACCGGGCGGCCGCCGATCCCGACCCCGGCGTTGTTGATGACGAGATCGGGAGGACCATCGAAGGTCTCGACGGCGAACGCGGCGAGGGACTCGACTGCCGTTCGGTCGGCCACGTCGCAGGTGAAGGGATGTGCGGGGCGGCCGGTCCGGCCTTCGATCAGTGACACGGTCGCCACGGCTCGCTCGGGATCGATGTCGGCGCAGATCACCTCGCCGCCGCGTCGTGCGAGTTCCAGGGCGAAGGCCCGACCGATTCCGCTGCCCGCGCCGGTGACGATCGCGCGTGAGCCGATCGACACGGGGTCACGCAGGAGTCGCCGTCGGAGGCTGTCCACGACCGGGATCATGACACCTCCGACACGGTGTGCAGTCGGTCGACATCGGCGAGGAAGTCGGCGACCCGGTGGAGCGCGGCGTCGGCTTCGGGGCCCAATCGGGGAAGGGCCTGGAAGACGTGCATCATGCCCGGCCACACCTCCAGCCGGCTGTCGCCGCCGTGCGTCCGGAGTCGCTCGTGGAGGTGACGGGCGTCCGCGCTGAGCATCTCCGCCCCGCCGGTCTGGATGAGGAACGGTGGCAACTGCCCGGCGGGGGTGAACTCGAGCTCGAGGCGGGGATGGTCCGCCGGGACGTCACGCGTGTAGAGGGCGACGAGTCGCGCCGCCGCGGCGGCGGTGATCGCCGGGTCGCGCCGGATGCGTTCCTGCTGACGGGCCAGCCCGAAGGTGAGGTCGATCAGCGGTGAGAACAGGACGATCGACGAGGGCTGGGCGCTGCCGGCCCGCGCCCGTTGCAGGACGAGGTCACAGGCGAGGTGTCCGCCGGCCGAATCCCCGCCCAGCACGATGTGCGATGCCGGATAGCCCTGACGCACAAGCCACTCGAACCCGGCGGCGACGTCGTCGGCCGCGCATGGGAAGCGGTTCTCGGGGGCCAGCCGGTAGTCCACGACGAAGACGGGCAGGCCACTCGCCGCGGACAACCGCGCTGCCAGCCCGCGGTGGGTGCGCGCCGAACAGATCGCGTACGCGCTGCCGTGGATGTAGTAGATCGCCGCGTCGGAGGGTTCGACCCCGGGTCCGAGCACCCATTCGCCGCGCACGTCGTCCTCCTGCACGGCCCGCACCGTGGTGCCGGCGGGTGCGGGACCGAGCAGTCGCATCACCGTGGCGATGAGGCCGCGTGAGAGCCGGATTCCGGTGGGATTCAGCGGGATCAGTCCCGTGAAGGCACCGAAACCCCAGCGGGTGAGGTGGGCGGTGACCGTCGAACGGGCGGTCGCGCGGGTCGGCAGCGGTGTCGGCGACCGGAGTGGGTCTGTGTGCATCACCTCACACCATCAGCAACTGTGCCATTTGTCAATGGCATGGTTGCGGGGAGTGGCGGAACAGCGACAGGGCCGCGCGATCCGTCGCGCGGCCCTGTCGATGGTCATGTCGCCGCTAGGGAGCGGGCAGTGGTGCCTCGGAATTCGCGGTGATCTCGATGTCCCCGGTCGTCCGCGCGCCGGTCGAGGTCCCGTAGATGAGGTGGGCCGGCACGAAGCGCATGCCGAGCCAGTACAGGATCATTCCGGCTCCGGCCCCCATGAACCAGGTGAAGCTCGCCTGATAGACGGTGCCGAAGATGACGACGCAGATCGGCAGGGTCGATGCGATGACGGTGGCGCCCACGGCAATCGGGTTCCACCCGTTGCGGTACCAGTAGGTGCCCGCCGGCTTCATCGTGAACAGGTCGTCGACGACGATCTTCTGCTTCTTGACGAGGTAGAAGTCGGCGATCAGGATGCCGAACAGCGGACCGATCACCGCACCGAGGGTGTCCATCGTGTAGTGGATCGCCGTCGGGTTGTTGAAGAGATTCCACGGCGTGATGAGCACCGAGCCCACCGCTGCGATCATGCCCCCGGTGCGCCAACTGATCTTGGTGGGCGCCACATTCGAGAAGTCGAAGGCTGGCGAGACGAAGTTCGCGACGATGTTGATGCCGATCGTGGCGATCGCGAACGTCAACACGCCCAACACGGCCGCGGTGGTGTTGTCGATGCGGTCGACGATGTGCACCGGATCGGTGATGATGTTGCCGTCCTCGTCGGTGCCGATGACCGTGACCGCCGCGGAGACCGTGCACACCACCAGAAGCGAGAAGAAGAGGAAGTTGACCGGGAGTCCCCAGAAATTGCCCTTCTTGACCTCACCGAAGGAGCGGCCGTAGCGCGAGAAGTCGCCGAAGTTGAGCATCGGCCCGGAGAAGTAGGAGACCACCAGCGCGAATGCGCTGATCATCATCGTGATCGACGACCATCCGGAGAGCCCGTCGCCGACGGACAGGTCGAGGCTCACGTTGTCCCACCCGGCCTCGACGACGAGGTAGGCCGCCAGCGCGATCATCACGACATACACTGCGGGACCGCAGAAGTCGATGAACTTTCGAATCGTCTCCATCCCGTTCCAGAACACGAGCGCCTGTAGGACCCACATGAGGATGAAGCCCGCCCAGCCGAGTGCGGACAACCCGAGGAAACCGTGTTGCTCGACGTCACCCCACGGTTCCAGTCCGGGCCAGAACTTCAACGCGAGAAGACCGAAGGCGACCGACGCCAGGTAGGTCTGGATTCCGTACCAGACCACCGCGATGACACCGCGGATGATCGCCGGGATGTTGGCGCCCTTGACGCCGAACGAGACACGCGTGGTGACCGGGTAGGGGACGCCGGCGAGCTGGGACGGTTTGGCCACGAGGTTGCACAGGATGTTGACCGCGACGATACCCACCACGAGCGCGACGAGCACCTGCCAGGCCGCGATCCCGAGCGCGAACAGGCTGCCCGCGAACACGTACCCGCCGACGCTGTGCACATCGGACATCCAGAAGGCGAAGATGTTGTACCACGTCCACTTCTGTTCCTTCAGCGGCGCGAGGTCGGTATTGGTGAGTCGGTCGTCGTAGGTCGCCTTGATGACGCTCTCGCCCGCCGCCCCGGAATGCGACTGTGCCGCAGGACCCGTCGGGTCGGGGTGGGGGTTCCCGGATGTTGGTGTGGACATTGTGCTCCCGTTGTCGGTCTCGGCGACAGCGCTCGTCTGTCGGCGAACGGCGTTGATGGGAGAAATGTAAGAACGGTTTGTTACCCCACGATGAACGCGCGGAAATATCCCTGCCTCAGGGCCGCACGTTCCGGGACGGGAAACGCGCGAGCCAGTCGGCGACGGCCCCGGTGAGCCGATGCTGGTTGGCGCGCTTGACGATCTCGTGTCCCTCGTCGTCGAACATCAACATCTCGGCGACCGCCCCCCGGGCCTGTAGTTCGGCGACCATCTGCTGGGATTCGCTCACCGGCACATTGGTGTCGTGCGCCCCGTGGACGACGAGCAACGGTGCCCGGACGTCGTCGATGCGGTGGATGGGGGAGAGGTCGGCGAGCAGCTCTCGGTCGGACTCCGGGTGGCCGTACTTCGTGTAGGCGGCCACCGCGATCCACGGTTCGGTGTTGCGGAAGAACGACTCGAGATCACTCATGCCGCAGATCGCGATGCCCGCCGCGAACACCTCGGGATGAAAGGTCAGGCAGGCCAATGTGAGATAGCCACCGTAGGAACGTCCCGAGCAGTACACCGCGTCGGGGTCGGCGATGCCCTGTCGGCAGAGGAACTCGGCGCAGTCGGCGGCGTCGTCGATGCCGGCATACCGCCCGTACCGATCGTCGGCGTGGGCGAACAGGCGTCCATAGCCCGAGGATCCGCGCACGTTGGGAGCGAACACCGTGATCCCGGCGTCGACGAGCGGGCCGAACAGGAACTGGTAGTCCGGTCGCGTCTGCCCCTCCGGGCCGCCGTGGAAGTACAGCAGTGTGGGTCCGGGCTTCTTCGAGGCGCGGAACAGGAAGCCCGACAGGGGCATTCCGTCGCGTGCCGAGAACTCCAGCAGCTCCGGACGCAGCTGATCCGACGGCCCCTCGCCGGTCACCACGTCGTCCCGCACCGGGTACACCGCGCGGTTCGCGACGTCGACGAGATGTACGAGGGGAGAGTGCTGCGGGCTCGAGACCGTGACCGCGACCACCGAACCCGCGGCGCTGATCGACAGGTCGGAGGCGACCTCACCCGGGAGTTCGATCGGTGGGTGCAGCGTCTGGTCGGGCAGGGTCATGATCTGCAATTCGCTGCGGCCCTTGACGTTCCACAGCAGGGCGACGGTCGACTGATCATGGCTGACGGCGAACTCGTCGAGTCCGATGTCGACCCGCTGGGCCATCACCCGGAACCGGACGCCGAACCTGCTCACCTCGACGCCGAGGAGGCGCGGGAACTTGGCGTCGAAGTCACTGCGTACCAGCGCCTGGACGCTGTCGAGATCCCGGACGGGTTCGTGCGGGGCGGGCACGAACACCGTCGAGGAGTGATCGAATCCCTGGTCGAGCACGTACCCCTGATCGGTGACCGCACCGGGGTCCTGCGGCAGGAGCGGAGTCATCGTGATGTCGTCGTCGGCCGCTTCGGGATGGCGTCGGAGAAGGAGCATGTCGTGGTAACCGCGAGGTCCGACGCGGACGAGCGTCGCGCCCTTCCAGGAATCGATCAGGACACCGCCGACACGCTGGTCGAGGGTCTGGGTCGTCCCCGTGCCGGGGTGGACCCGCAGGGCGTATGAGGTGCCGTCGTGGTCGATGGCCGTGATCAGGACCCAGTCGGTGTCCCAGCCGACGAGTCCGACGGTGCCGAACGACCGGCCGTCCGGGCGGGTGGCCGCGATCCGGTGGGCGGTGTCGTCGTCGGGTTCGGTGGTCACCACCCAGACCTGGTGGTGTTCACCGCCGCTCGGCGCGATCTCCACGGCCAACCACCGGCCGTCGGAGGAATGGACCACTTTGCGCACCGGACCGGTGGACAGCAACTCGACCCACCTCAGCTCGCCGACGCCGTCGCGCGACAGCGAACGCTGGGCGGCCCGCGGGTACCCGGTGCCGTCGTCGACGATGTAGGCGAACGCGCTCCCGTCCGGGGAGAGGGAGGCGCCGTAGGTCTTCCAGCCGCGATCGTCGAAGCGCAGAGCGGTCACCGTCGTGCGTTCGCTTCCATGGTCTGCAGCCACATCTCGAGGAGCGCGACCTGCCACAGCTCGTTGCCGTCGAGCCTGGTGCGGATTCCGTTGGGATCGGCGAAGAGCCGATCGAGGGCCTCGGGTCGGTACAGCCCGCGGTCGCGGGCGGCCTTGGACCGCAACGTGTCCGAGACGAGGTCGAGCACGCCGCCGGTGAGGTGGCGGATGCCGGGGACCGGGAAGTAGCCCTTCGTGCGGTCGATGACGGCCGAGGGCAGAAGCGCCCGGCTCGCCTCCTTGAGCACACCCTTGCCCCCGTGCGCGAGCTTGAGATCGGGGGGACACGTGGCGGCCAGTTCGACGAACTCGTGGTCGAGGAACGGGACCCGGGCCTCCAGGCCCCAGGCCATCGTCATCGTGTCGACGCGCTTGACCGGGTCGTCGACGAGCATGACCGTGGTGTCGAGGCGCAACGCGGCGTCGACGGAGGTGTGGGCGCCGGGTGCGGAGTGGTGGGCCGAGACGAACTCGAAGCTGGGGTCGTATCCCGCCTCGGTGAGGTAATCGTCGGCGAGGATGCCGCGGATGTCGACGTCGTCGCGGTCGAAGAACACGTCGGCATAGGCCCGCGTCGTCTTGTCGCGGGTCACGTCGAGCAGCGGGGGATACCAGCTGTATCCACCGAGGATCTCGTCGGCGCCCTGACCGGACTGGACCACCTTGATGGACTTGCTCACCTCCTGCGACAGGAGGTAGAAGGCGACGCAGTCGTGGCTGACCATGGGTTCGCCCATCGCCGCGACGGTGTCGGGGATGGCGGGCAGCAGGCGGTCGGTGCCGATGTGGATCTTGTGGTGATCGGTGCCGAAGGTGTCTGCGATCAGATCCGAGTAGGCGTATTCGTCACCGGATTCTCCTGCCGCGGAATCGAATCCGATGCTGAAGGTCGCGAGGTCGGTCTGGCCCTGCTCGGCGAGCAGCGCGACGACCAGGGAGGAGTCGACGCCGCCGGACAGCAACACGCCGACCGGGACGTCGGCGACCATGCGCCGGCGCACCGACGTCCGTAGCGAATCGAGTAGTTCGTGCTGCCAGCGCTTCTCGTCCCAGTCCCGGCGGTCGGGGTGTGGCTCGAAGGCCGGCTCCCAATACCTGCGTTCGGTGCGACGGCCATCGGGCTGGATCGTGATGACGGTGGCCGGCGGGACCTTGCGGATGCCGTTGTAGATCGTGTGCGGCGCCGGGACGACGGCGTGGAAGCTGAAGTAGTGGTGCAGGGCCACCCGGTCGATCGAGGTGTCGACGTCACCGGCGCGGAGCAGTGCCTGCACCGACGAGGCGAACCGGAGCCGGCCGGGGGTGTCGGCGAGATAGAGCGGCTTGATGCCGAGCCGGTCGCGGCCCAGGGTGACCACGCCGGTGTCGGTGTCGACGATCGCGAACGCGAACATGCCCATGAAGTGGTCGACGCAGTCGGGACCCCAGGCGTGGAACGCCTTGAGGATGACCTCGCTGTCGGCGTGGGAGAAGAAGGTGTATCCCTTGCCCTCCAGCTCGGCGCGCAGCTCGTGGTGGTTGTAGATGCACCCGTTGAACACCAGCGCGAGACCCAGCGCCGGGTCGACCATCGGCTGGCTCCCGCGCTCGGACAGGTCGATGATCTTCAGGCGGCGGTGGCCCAGTGCGACAGAACCTTTCGCGAAGACGCCGGAACCGTCGGGACCTCGCCGGGTCATCTCGCAGGTCATGGCGTCGACGGCCGAGACATCCGGCGCCGTGCCGTCGAACCGGATCTCGCCGCAGATTCCACACATGGGTCGCTGGTCCTCCTCGTCGCTGCCGCACTCCGGTGCCGCCGGTGCGCTGGCGCACCGGGCGGAGGCATCCTCCCACCCTAGGAGCAGCCGGTCGGGCCGGCACCCCGGGTGGGGACGACTACGTCGGGGTCACCCAGGTGGTGATGTCGCAGTGCACGACCTCGACCCCCTTGGTGTCGACGATGCTCACCGACACGGTGACGTCGGTCCCGGCGGTGATGGCGCCGAAGTCCACGGGTTCGGCCAGACGGGCCTCCGCGGTCAATCGCGTCGTCGCCTTGGTCAGGTAGCTCGTCTGCATCGCCTTGGGGATCCAGCGGTGGGACGTGGGCGTGGTGGCCTCCATCAGCATCCCCATCGCGGCCTCGGCCAGGTTGCACGCCGCGATCGCGTGGAAGGTGCCGATGTGGTTGTGGACGCCGAACCAGTTGGGTGCGGTGACCTTGCAGTATCCGGGCTCCATCTCTTGCACGAGCGGCAGGACGGTGCCGAAGTAGGGCACCTTCGCGACCATTCCGAGGGAGAACAGGACGTTGCCGAGCGGGTTCGCGGGCAGCTTCTTACGCAGGGCGAAGGTGGGATTCGTGGAACTCATGGCGGTATCTTACTCATGAGTCAGTTCGGCGTGCCCGGCCGGCGTCCGACGTGGATTTGATCGTGCTCCCGACCTGATGCATACTGTTCGGGTTGCCTTGACCGGCGGACGCAGGTTGTGCCATGTGCCAGATCTGCGGTCGCGGACAGGTGAATGACTCCCAGGCCCGGTCTACGGGGACTGGGCGTGTAACGCGTGCCCCGATATCGGTTCACGGTCCCGACACGCCCGACCGCGGGTGCCGGAGCAAACCGGCTCGTATCAGGTACGAGCCAACGTACAACGACAGATGAACAGCGTCGATTGCCGTATCTCACACGGTGGTCATGTGCTCAGCCGGCGAGAGGTCGGTTCCGATCACGCGGTGTTTGTCTGTCGAGAACAACTGACGGAAGAGGACACAGCGTGGCGGGACAAAAGATCCGCATCAGGCTCAAGGCCTACGACCACGAGGCGATCGACGCTTCGGCGCGCAAGATCGTGGAGACCGTGACCCGTACCGGGGCACGCGTCGTCGGCCCGGTGCCATTGCCCACCGAGAAGAACGTGTACTGCGTCATCCGTTCGCCGCACAAGTACAAGGACAGCCGCGAACACTTCGAGATGCGTACCCACAAGCGACTCATCGACATCCTCGACCCGACACCGAAGACGGTCGACGCGCTCATGCGCATCGACCTCCCGGCCAGCGTCGACGTCAACATCCAGTAGGACGGGGGCGAGATACATCATGAGCAATCAGAGTTCGACCAAGGGCATCCTGGGCACCAAGCTCGGCATGACCCAGGTCTTCGACGAGAACAACCGCGTCGTCCCGGTCACTGTCATCCAGGCCGGCCCGAACGTGATCACCCAGCTCCGCAGCGCGGACCGGGACGGCTACACCGCCGTCCAGCTCGCCTACGGCGCGATCGATCCCCGCAAGGTGACCAAGCCGGTCGCCGGCCAGTACAGCAAGGCCGGGGTCACCCCGCGCCGGCACCTGGCCGAGATCCGCGTCAACGACATCAGCGAGTTCGAGGTCGGTCAGGAACTGACCGCCGAGATCTTCGCCGACGGCGCGCTGGTCGACGTCACGGGTACCTCCAAGGGCAAGGGCTTCGCCGGCGTCATGAAGCGCCACGGCTTCGCCGGTCTGGGCGCCAGCCACGGTGCCCACCGCGTGCACCGCGCACCGGGCTCGATCGGTGGCTGCGCCACCCCGGGTCGCGTGTTCAAGGGCATGCGCATGGCAGGCCGCATGGGTAACGACAAGGTGACCACGCAGAACCTCACCGTCCACAAGGTGGATGCCGAGGCCGGTCTGCTGCTGATCAAGGGAGCGATCCCGGGTCGCAAGGGCGGCATCGTGATGGTTCGCGACGCAGTGAAGGGTGGTGCCAAGTGAGCACCGAGACGGCTACCAAGCTGACGCTGGACGTCAAGACCGCCGAGGGCAAGACCAACGGAACCGTTGACCTGCCCGCCGCGCTCTTCGACGCACCGGCCAACATCGCGCTGATGCACCAGGTCGTCGTGGCCCAGCAGGCCGCGGCTCGCCAGGGCACGCACTCCACCAAGACCCGCGGCGAGGTCCGCGGCGGTGGCGCCAAGCCGTACCGCCAGAAGGGCACCGGCCGTGCGCGTCAGGGTTCGACCCGTGCGCCGCAGTTCGCCGGCGGTGGCACCGTCCACGGCCCGCAGCCGCGTGACTACAGCCAGCGCACCCCCAAGAAGATGAAGGCGGCCGCACTGCGCGGCGCGCTGAGCGACCGCGCTCGCAACGAGCGCATCCACGTGATCACCGAACTGGTCTCCGGGCAGAAGCCCTCGACCAAGTCGGCACGTCAGTTCCTGGAGAGCCTCTCCGATCGCCGCAAGTTCCTGGTCGTCCTCGGCCGCGAAGACCTCACGGCGTGGCTGAGCGTGGCGAACCTGCAGAACGTGCTGCCGATCGCGCCGGATCAGCTCAACACCTACGACGTCCTGGACTCGGACGAGGTGGTGTTCAGCGTCGAGACGCTCAATGCCTTCATCGAGCAGAACACGGCGGATGCCAAGGCTGCCGTCGAGAAGACAGCAGAGGAGGCCTGACATGGCGACCGTTGCCGACCCGCGCGACATCATCCTGGCGCCCGTGATCTCGGAGAAGTCCTACGGGCTCATGGAGGACAACGTGTACACCTTCCTGGTGCACCCGGAGTCCAACAAGACCGAGATCAAGATCGCGATCGAGAAGATCTTCGGTGTCAACGTTGCCAGCGTCAACACCGCGAACCGACAGGGCAAGCGCAAGCGGACCCGCTCCGGCTACGGCCAGCGCAAGTCCACCAAGCGCGCCATCGTGTCGCTGACCGCAGACAGCAAGCCCATCGAGATCTTCGGGGGCTCGGTCAGCTGACCGGGGCGCCCAGAGAAGGACTAGAGACTCATGGCTATTCGTAAGTACAAGCCGACGACCCCGGGTCGTCGTGGGGCCAGCGGCTCCGACTTCGCCGAGGTCACCCGTGACCACCCGGAGAAGTCGCTGGTGCGTCCGCTGCACGGGCGTGGTGGCCGAAACGCTCACGGCCGCATCACCACTCGTCACAAGGGTGGCGGCCACAAGCGTGCCTACCGTCTGATCGACTTCCGTCGTAACGACAAGGACGGCATCAACGCCAAGGTCGCTCACATCGAGTACGACCCGAACCGCACCGCGCGGATCGCGTTGCTGCACTACGTCGATGGCGAGAAGCGCTACATCATCGCGCCCAAGGGCCTGAAGCAGGGCGACGTCGTCGAGAGCGGTTCGACCGCCGACATCAAGCCCGGCAACAACCTGCCGCTGCGCAACATCCCGACCGGTACCCAGGTGCACGCGGTGGAGCTGCGTCCGGGCGGCGGCGCGAAGATGGCCCGCAGCGCGGGATCGTCGATCCAGCTGCTGGGCAAGGAAGGCACCTACGCCACCCTGCGTATGCCCTCCGGCGAGATCCGTCGCGTCGACGTGCGCTGCCGCGCCACCGTCGGCGAGGTGGGCAACGCCGAGCAGAGCAACATCAACTGGGGCAAGGCCGGCCGTATGCGCTGGAAGGGCAAGCGCCCGACCGTCCGCGGTGTCGTGATGAACCCCGTCGACCACCCGCACGGCGGTGGTGAGGGCAAGACCTCCGGTGGTCGCCACCCGGTCAGCCCGTGGGGCAAGCCCGAGGGCCGCACCCGCAAGAACAAGGCCAGCGACAAGCTGATCGTCCGTCGCCGTCGTACCGGCAAGAACAAGCGATAACAGGAGGAGGTAAGAGAATGCCACGCAGCCTCAAGAAGGGCCCGTTCGTCGACGACCACCTCCTGAAGAAGGTGGATGTCCAGAACGAGAAGGGCACCAAGCAGGTCATCAAGACCTGGTCCCGTCGTTCGACCATCATTCCCGACTTCATCGGTCACACCTTTGCCGTCCACGACGGACGCAAGCACGTGCCGGTGTTCATCTCGGATTCGATGGTCGGGCACAAGCTGGGCGAGTTCGCCCCCACCCGTACCTTCAAGGGTCACATCAAGGATGACCGGAAAGCGAAGCGCCGGTAATGACTACGCAGACCGATAATCCGACAGCAAAGGCGACCGCCAAGTTCGTGCGCGTCACGCCGATGAAGGCTCGTCGTGTCCTGGACCTGGTCCGCGGCAAGAACGTGGACGAGGCCCTCGACATCCTGCGGTTCGCGCCGCAGTCGGCGTCCGAGCCCGTGTACAAGGTCCTGGCAAGCGCCGTCGCCAACGCGGAGAACAACCTGGATCTGGATCGCCGGACCCTGGTCGTCGCCACCGCATTCGCCGACGAGGGGCCGACCCTCAAGCGCTTCCAGCCGCGCGCACAGGGTCGTGCGTTCCGTATCCGCAAGCGCACCAGCCACATCACCGTGGTCGTGGAGAGCTTGCCGGAGAAGGCAGCCGGCGGCCGTGGCCGTTCGCGTCAGCCGAAGAAGAAGGGAGCCTAGTAGTGGGCCAGAAAATCAACCCGCACGGCTTCCGTCTGGGCATCACCACCGACTGGAAGTCGCGGTGGTACGCCGACAAGCAGTACGCGGACTACGTCAAAGAGGATGTCGCCATCCGCAAGCTCCTCTCCACGGGGCTCGAGCGGGCCGGCATCGCGAAGGTGGAGATCGAGCGCACCCGTGACCGGGTCCGTGTCGACATCCACACCGCGCGTCCGGGCATCGTCATCGGTCGCCGCGGCGCCGAGGCCGATCGCATCCGCGGCGACCTGGAGAAGCTGACCGGCAAGCAGGTCCAGCTGAACATCCTCGAGGTCAAGAACGCCGAGTCCGAGGCCCAGCTGGTGGCCCAGGGCGTCGCCGAGCAGCTGAGCAACCGCGTGGCGTTCCGCCGCGCGATGCGCAAGGCGATCCAGTCGGCGATGCGTCAGCCGAACGTGAAGGGCATCCGGGTCCAGTGCTCGGGTCGTCTGGGCGGCGCAGAGATGAGCCGCAGTGAGTTCTACCGCGAAGGTCGCGTGCCGCTGCACACGCTGCGTGCCGACATCGACTACGGACTCTACGAAGCCAAGACCACCTTCGGCCGGATCGGCGTGAAGGTGTGGATCTACAAGGGCGACATCGTCGGTGGACGTCGTGAGCTGGCCGCGGCCGCTCCGGCAGCCGAGGATCGCCGTCCGCGCCGGCCCAGCCGGCCCCGGCGTAGCGGTGCCTCCGGCACCACTGCGACGAGCACCGACGCCGCTCGCGCGGCCGAGGCCGCTCCCGCCGAGGCCACTGCTGGTGCGGCTGAGAAGCAGGAGGGCTAGGCCATGTTGATCCCACGTCGGGTCAAGCACCGCAAGCAGCACCACCCCAGCCTCAAGGGGCAGGCCAAGGGCGGCACCAAGGTGACGTTCGGCGATTACGGCATCCAGGCTCTGGAAGGCGCGTACATCACCAACCGTCAGATCGAGTCCGCTCGTATCGCGATCAACCGGCACATCAAGCGTGGCGGCAAGGTCTGGATCAACATCTTCCCGGACCGCCCGCTCACCAAGAAGCCGGCCGAAACCCGCATGGGTTCGGGTAAGGGTTCGCCCGAGTGGTGGGTCGCCCCGGTCAAGCCGGGTCGCGTGCTGTTCGAGATGACCTACCCGAACGAGGAGATCGCTCGCGAGGCCCTGCGTCGCGCGCAGCACAAGCTCCCCATCAAGACCAGGATCGTGACCAGAGAGGAGCAGTTCTGATGGCACTCGGAGTTGCTGCGAACGAGCTTCGTGAGCTCAACGACGCTGATCTGGTCGATCGCCTGAAAGAGTCGAAGGAAGAACTGTTCAACCTTCGGTTCCAGATGGCCACCGGCCAGCTCGACAACAACCGTCGCCTGCGGACCGTGCGTCGCGAGATCGCGCGTATCTACACCGTGATGCGCGAGCGGGAGCTGGGCCTGGCGTCCGGACCGGATGGTGATGACGCATGAGTGAGGACCAGAAGGTGACCGAAACCCAGACCGAGGAGCGCGCACGCCGCAAGGAGCGCATCGGCTACGTGGTCAGCGACAAGATGCAGAAGACCATCGTGGTCGAGCTGGAAGATCGTAAGAGCCACAAGCTCTACGGCAAGATCATCCGGACCACGAGCAAGGTCAAGGCCCACGACGAGAACGGCGATGCCGGCGTCGGCGACCGTGTGCGGATCATGGAGACCCGCCCGCTGTCGGCGACCAAGCACTGGCGCCTCGTCGAGGTGCTGGAGAAGGCCAAGTAGGCCCTCGCCCAACGAGATCTACCGCCACCGGCCCGTTCCCTGTAGGGAGCGGGCCGGTTTCGTGTTCTGCTCCCTGAGGAGCTCCGGAGCCTGCGGAGGAGCGTCACGAAGGGTGTGGACTCACCAGAGGATTGACCGGCGGAGCCGAGGGGTGTGAGGGTGAGATGCGATGCCCACCACCGATCTCACGAGCGGCCACTCCCGCCCCCGACCCGCCTGGGTGCGGCGCGCTTTCGAATCCGACTCCGCGGAGCCGGATCTGGACCGTGTCCGGCGGGTGGGCGCCCGGTTCCTGGGTCTGGGGTTGATCGGCTATCCGGTGGTCTCCGCCGCGTCGATATTCGCCTCCGCGCCACTCACAGACGCCTGGTGGGCTCCGCTGAGCATCCTGCTGTCGGTCGGCCCCGGAATCCTGTTGATCGCCGCCACCTTTCGGCCGGGCACGGCATGGCTCACCCCACTGGCCCTGACCTCGTGGGTCGGCTATGTCCTGGGACTGGCGCTCTGGTTCGTGGCCTGGAACGGTACGACGCTGGCCGACCCGGACGAGTCGGCCCAGTGGATGGTCGCCTTCTGCGGCATGCCGAGCATGGTGCTGATGCTCGTGCGTCCTCGTCTCGCCGTGGTCGCCCTCGTCGTGTCCTCGACTGTTGCCCATCTCTCCCAGCAGTTCGGCCGGTTCGGCGAGGTGACGTCGGACGCACCGATGGAGATCCTGTGGTCGCTGATGTTCACCGGTGTCTTCCTCGCGGTCGTGCTCGTGGCCACGCGGACGGGGCGCGAACTCGACGAGACGCGCGAGGAGACCTACCGCACTGCGGCGAATGTCGCCGCCGCCTCGGCGCGCGAGGTGGAGAAGGAGCGATTCGACGCCATCGTGCACGACCGGGTGATCGCATCCCTTCTCGCCGTCCGGGCCGGGCGTCCCGACGACCGGCTGGCAGCGCAGGCGACCTCGGCGCTCGAGGAACTCGCCCGGGTGCCGGGGGCGGACGGTCCGGACGCCGCGACGGACATCGAGATGATCCGGCGTATCCGGTCGGCCGCCGCGGACGTGTCGGAACGATTCGACGTAGAGGTCGTGGGTGGTGACGCGGACGGCCACGACGTGGGGTCCGGGTCGGCCACGTATCCGGCCGAGGTGCTCGACGCGGTCGTCGAGGCGATGTCGGAGGCGTTGCGCAACGTCGTCCGCCATGCCGGAGACGATGCCGAGTGCGCTGTCATCGTCCGGTTCGAACCCGACTCGCTGAGCATGGCGGTCGTCGACAACGGGGTCGGGTTCGATCCCGAGGCGGTGGCGGTGGGTCGGCTCGGCATCGCCGTCAGCATCCGTGGACGTCTCGCCCGGCTACCGGGCGGCCATGCGCGGGTGCAGAGCCGCGTCGGTCGCGGGACCACGGTGCAGATCCTGTGGGAGCGGCCGTGAGACGCGACTGCACGCGGGGAGCCGACGGTGCCGACCGCGGCGAGGTGGTCAACGCGTTCGGGATCGGCTCGCGGCCCCTGTGGCTGATGATGGGCATCTTCGCCTGCGGCTACTTCGTCGTCACGCTGTACGCCGACTCGACGGTCAGCGGCTGGTGGCAGTGGATCGGGTTGTTCGCCGGGTTCGTGTTGTTCGTCGTGGCGGGGGTGACGATTCTCGACTCCCCGGGCGATCCGCTGCCGGCGCCGACGACCCTCGCCGTCGCCGGGCTGGCCGTCGCGGCAGTGGCGTCGACGCTGTTCTCGTTGCCGTTCCCACCGACACACGTGATGCAGACCGGGCCCCCGATGGGGGCATCGGTGATCATCCTGGCCTTCGTCGCGGTGCGCGGCCGCCCGCTCGCCGCCTGGCTCGCCAGCGGGTGCATCTCGATCATCGCGACGGTGTGGGGCGCGGTCTCGACGGCGGGCGCGCTGTGGGGACTGTCGATCACCCTGCCGGGTTACGCGATCATGATCATGGGTTCGCTGTTCTCGGTCATGCTGCGACCGATGGCCCGGCAGATCTACCAACTGCGGGAGGCCAGCGAGCGTCAGGCGGCGCTCGACGCCGCGGCGGCGGCGTCGACCGAGGTCCGTGATCGACGGCTGGCCGCGCTCGACGAACGGGCCCGCCCCGTTCTCACCAGGATCGCCCGCCGCGAGTCCTTCAGCGCGGACGAGGTGGTCGTGGCCCGTTTGCTGGAGGCGCAGCTGCGCGACGGCATCCGTGCCGCCGGGCTCGACCTCCCGGTGGTCCGGGATGCGGCCTGGCGCGCCCGGCAGCGCGGGGTGCGGGTTGTCCTGCTCGACGACGGTGGGTTCGCCGTACTGGACGAGACGAGTGCGGCGACAGCGCGCGAACGGCTGGCGCCGGCCGTCGCCGCCCTGCTGGACGAGGTGGACGACGGTCGGGTGACGGTCCGCATCCAGCCACCGGGGCGCGATGTGCTCGCGTCGGTGGGGGTGGACGCCGGCCATCGCACCGACCGGATCGAGTTCGACCACCGCATGATCATCTCGGCCGATTCGGCGCGGGAGACGCCTGCGTCGGGCGGGTGAGGTCAGGCGGCGCCGCTCCGCAACCATTCGAGGACGGCGGGCGTCACCGGTGCGGTGGCGTCGGCGTACTCCGGGTGCTTCTCGAGGAACGCGGCCACCAGCGGACACACACCCACGATCGTGAGGTCGCGTGCGCGGGCGTCGTCGAGGGCTTCGCGTACCAGGATCGTCGCGAGGCCGCGTCCGCCGAACTCGGGGTCGACCTCGGTGTGGAAGAACACCCGCGCGGTCGTCGGGGCGTCCTGGGTGCCGGAGACACGGTCGCGGTATTCGGCGAATCCGGCCAAGGCCTCACCGCCGGGCGCGTCGACGTGGATGTCGTACCGGCGTTCGGCGGGGTTGTCGCGCACCGTGGTCTCGGCGCCGGTCTTGTCCGCGGTCATCGCTGCACCGCCACGATCGGGCCCTGCACGGACCAGGGGAAGTTGATCCACTTGTCGGTGGTCCGCCAGGTGTAGTCGGGCACCGTGATGGTGTGGGGCTTCTTGTAGAGCACCGCATTGCGCACCTCGGCGACCCTACCCTGCTCCTGGCAGAAGTCGTTGACCAGTTTGAGGGTCTTGCCGGTGTCGGCCACATCGTCGACGACGAGAACCCGCTGATCGGTGAGGCCGCTCGATTCGAGAAGCGACGGCAGCATCACCGGTTCGGACAGCGTCTCGCCGACCCCGGTGTAGAACTCGACGTTCAGCGAGATCATGAGCTTGCAGTCGAGTGCATAGGCGAGAGCGCCGGCCGGGATCAGGCCGCCGCGGGCGATGCCGAGGATGATGTCCGGGACGAACGCGTCGTCGGCGACCTGCTGGGCGAGTTCGCGGCAGGCCACGCCGTTGAGCTCCCAGGTGAGGACCTCGCGCTCGGGGGAAGTGGTGGTCATGGGAACACTCTTCCAGAGCGTGTGCGGTGGTGGGTGCCGTAGTCGATGTCGACCCGGATGTGGACACGGTCGCGTCGTGTCGTCGGTCGCTCGATACACCCCAGGTGTGCATCGGACACGGCGGAGGCCGCGAAAGGCCACGTCATCCGACTGTCCCGGACCGGGCGTAACCATTCGACCCCGAGCGCGCGACATATTCGTGGAGGACAGACCGAGTCAAATTCGTCGGGAACTCTGATTCGTGCGTAAGTTTGTTGTCGTGGAAGCCTAGCGTCAGATCCTTGTCGCCGTCCCATTGATGGCCGACGACGTGCGACGCTCCGGCTGTCCATCTGCCGCCCTGTTGTCGACGCGTAGAGGAAGACATGTCCGAGGCCAGTGGTCAGCGACCGTCCGTCGCCTCCTACGCGCCGCGTCATCAACGGCAGGATGCGCCTCTCGAGCCGCTGCCCGAAGATCCGTTCGTGCTGCCGGACCCGGTCGAGGAACAACTGCGACGCTGGCGCGCCGAGCGCTCGAACCCCTCCGCCGCCACCGTCGACGACGATGTCGAGTCGGGCGAGTCCTCGCCCAACGGCCATGTGACGGTCGCGCCCGCGGACGGGACAGCCGCCGACTCACCGCAGGGTCCGCCGGCGGCCGCGCGCGCATACTCGGCCCCGTCCGCGCCGCGCCCGCCCGTCGAACGCAACGGACAATTCGTCCAGCCCTCACCGAACGGCGCACCGGGACAGGCGGTTCCGCAGTGGCAGACCACCCCGGTCGAGGGGTCGGAGTCGCAGACGGTCGCGATCCCGGTTCCGGAACCCGTGCGGGAACCGGCGCGCGGTGACTCCGCAACCGTCGCCATCGAGGCAAGGAACCTGCACAAGAAGTTCAAGGACATGGTCGCGGTCGAGGATGTGAGTTTCACCGTCCCCGCGGGGAGCATCGTCGCGTTGCTCGGCCCCAACGGCGCCGGCAAGACCACGACGGTGAACATGCTCTGCACCCTGCTCAAACCCGACGGCGGGAGCGCCACCGTCAACGGCCACGACGTCGCGCACGACGCGGCGTCGGTCCGGAAGTCGATCATGCTCACCGGCCAGTTCGCCGCACTCGACGAGGCGCTGACCGGCCGCGAGAACCTGGTCTTGTTCGGCAGGCTCCTCGGCCTCGACAAGACGGCCGCTCGGACGCGCGCCGACGAACTGCTCGATGCGTTCTCGCTCACCGATGTCGGCGGCAAACGCGTCCGCGAGTACTCGGGCGGTATGCGCCGCCGGATCGACATCGCCTGCGGGCTGGTCACCGCGCCCAGGATCGTGTTCCTCGACGAGCCGACCACGGGACTGGATCCGCGCAGCAGGCTGGAGGTGTGGTCGCTGGTCGAGAAACTCCGCGATTCCGGTGTCACCATCCTGCTGACCACCCAGTACCTCGAAGAGGCCGACGTCCTGTCCGACAACATCGTCGTGATCGACAAGGGCCGGGTCATCGCCGAGGGAACCTCCGACGAACTCAAGGCGTCGACCGGTGCGGCCTACTGCGAGGTCACGCCCACCGATCCCGCCGACCGCGCCCGACTTCGCGAGACCCTGGCCGACCTCATCGGCGACCACGTGCAGAACGCCGACGACCACTTCGTCGCGGTGCCGGCGCCCGATGGTCCGGAGACGCTCGTCGAGGTCATCCGCCGCACGGCATCCGCGGGTATCCCGCTCTCCGACGTCGCGATGCGTCGGCCTTCGCTGGACGAGGTGTTCCTGGCGTTGACCGATCCACGGCGGGACCGGAGTTCCACCTGACATGACGACTTCTGACGTACTGCGATCGGGGGCGACGTCGGGATCGGCGACGACCGCGCTGATCGAGCCGCGGGTGCGACCCCTACAGCAGTGGTGGGCGCTGTCCGGGCGCGGGATCTCGAAGGTGTTCCGCGGCGGCGAGGTCATCTTCGCCTTCATCTCGCCGGCCTTCCTCGCGGTCTGCTTCTATCTGCCGTTGCGCAGCATCGTCGAGGTCGCACCCGGCATCAACTATGGCCAGTTCTTGATGCCGATCATCGTGCTGCAGTCGGTGAACTTCGCCGCGTCCTCGGCGGCGATGCGCGCGGCCTTCGACGGCGTACAGGGGATCAACACCCGGTTTCGGGTGATGCCGATGTCGCCGGTGATCCCGATGCTGGCGCGGACCGCGACCAACGGTGTGCTGCTGGTGATCTCGCTCACCTGTGCTGCCGTCGCCTGTCTGATCATCGAATGGCGTCCGGGAGGTGGACTCTGGGGCACCGTCGGCTTGTTCGGTCTGGCCTTCCTGATCGGAGCCCTGTTCTCGTGGGCGGCCGACGGTCTCGGGCTCGTCGCCGGCAGCCCGGAGGCCACCAGCCAGGCCCTGGCGCTGCCGACGCTGATCCTCGGCATGATGTCCACCGGATTCGTACCGCTCGAGCAGTTCCCGGAGTGGATTCAGCCGTTCGTGCGTAACCAGCCCATTTCGCAGTTCGCCGATTCGATGCGCGCTCTCGACGCCGGCACCGCGACCTGGCACCAGTTGCAGCCGTCGCTGTGGTGGTGTGCGGGGCTGGCCGCCACCGCGTTGCTGTTGCTGGCCGTCAGCACGCGGAGGACCCGCTGATGAGCGCCGCCGGGGCGGGCGTCTCCACCGGGGAACAGACCGCTCAGCGGCATTTCCTGACGAGCGCGGCCACCGATGTGCCGACGGAGTCGTCGTTCCGGGCATGGTGGCGGCAGAGTCTCCCGCTGGCGGGCCGGCAGATCGTGGTGTTCGTCCGCGATGTCCCGACGCTGATGCAGGCATTGCTCTTCCCGGCGCTGAGCATGCTGATGTTCAAGGTCGTGCTCGGCGACGCGATCGGCTCGGCGACGGGTCAGAACAGTGCCTACGGCACAGTGCCGCTGGTGATCCTCGTCGGCGCCATGTTCGGTTCGATCGCCTCGGCGACCCGTCTGAATCGGGAACGGGCGACCGGGCTGCTCGCCCGGCTGTATGTGTTGCCGATCCACCGGGCGGCGGACCTCACCTCGCGGGTGATGTCGGAACTGGTGCGCATCCTGGTGACGACGCTCATCCTCCTCGCGGCCGGTCATCTCATCGGTTTCCGGTTCACGCAGGGTCTGGGTCCGGCGATCGGGCTCGTGCTGGTCGCTCTCGCGTACGGCACCGCCTTCGCGACCCTGACGCTCGCACTCGCCGTCAGCGCGCGCCCGGGTGCGCCGATCGTGCCGTACCTCGGTCTGGCCTCGAGTCTGCTGATGTTCTTCAACTCCGGATTCTCCCCGATCAGTGCTTATCCGGGATGGCTGCAACCGATCGTGGCGAATCAGCCGATGACCCCGGCGATCGAGACGATGCGAGCGTTGGCCGCGGGCGGACCACTTGCGGAGAATCTCACGAAAGTCGCTGTTTGGACCGTGCTGATTCTGGTCATTTCCATTTATCCGGCTCTTCGCGGTTATCGGAAAGCCGCGAGGGATCGATGACCACGAACCGATCCCATACCGTCGGGGTAACGAATGACACCCGATATGGCCCCGATGCGGCCGATGCCGATCGGGCCGTCACCCCTTGGTGGGGCATCGATGCTGGTCAACGGCTTGTGGGCGGCGGATGGCGGTACGCGGGCGCGGGCAGGTCACCGCGCGCGGGCACGCCGGCGGGCGTAACAAGGAAGGTGGGTACGGCGATGGCATTCACAGAGGCTGGCCCTGCATCCCGGTTTCATGAGACCCCCTCGCGTGAAATAGCATGGAGATTCTGTGTCGGCGTCCGATGTGGAGGGTCTGAACGATTACCAACGGCAGTGTCGTGAGGTCTAATCGACTGCAGGACTAGCGAGGGAGTGTTCAGAGGACGTGGCAATCGCCGATTACCGTGCTGATACGCCGGGTGACGTGGACGAGACCGTTCAGGTCCTTCCGCTCACCGCGGCGCAACGCGGCATGTGGTTCGCCGAGTCGCTGTCGTCGGAGTACTCGGTCAACATCGCTCAGTACGTGGACATCCGCCACGCGCCGGGCGGACTCGACGTCGAACTGTTCGCCCAGTGCTGTGTCGACGTGGGCAAGCTCGTCGAGTCGCCGTTCGTCCGTCTGACCGAGATCGACGGCATCCCGATGCAGTACGTCGATGTCGACTTCGATCAGACCGTCGACATCCTGGACTTCCGGTCCGAGCCGGACCCGGTTGCGGCCGCGACGGCGTGGATGCAGGCCGAGTACCGGCAACCCGTCGATCTCCTCAACGACCAGTTCATCATCGTCTCGATCCTGCTGATCTCCGACGAGCGCACGTTCTGGTACAACCGTGCCCACCACATCATCATCGACGGCTATGCCGCGTTGTCGATCATGCGTCGGACCGTCGACCGCTACAACGCGCTCCGGCGGGGCGAGGAACCGCGCGACAAGGCGCCGGCCACGATGGCCGGGATCGTCGAGTACGAAGAGGCCTACCAGGGCAGCACCCGGCGCGAGACCGACCGTGCGCACTGGCTCGAGCGCGTCGCGGATCTGCCGGAGCGGGTGACGCTGTCGAAGGCCGGCAGCACCGGGTCGCTCTCCTTCGACAACGTCGTCTCGAGTGCCGCGCTCGATCCGGAACGGCAGCGTCGGTACGAGACCCTCGCCGGCGGGCTGAACAGTTCCCTGGCCGTTCTGATGACGTCCGCATTCGGTGCATTTCTCGCGCGGATGAGCAACCACGACGACATCGTCCTGAGTCTTCCGGTCACCGGTCGGGCCACCGCCAAGATCAAGATCTCCGGTGGCATGGTGTCCAACATCCTGCCGATCCGGTTGCGCGAGGTGGCGTCGAAGTCGGTCCGCGAGCTGATCCAGACCGCCCAGCTCGAGCTGACCGGCGCACTGCGTCACCAGCGGTACCGGTCCGATGACATCCGGCGTGACGCCGGTCTCGACCAGAGTTCGGTCTCGTTCGGACCCACCATCAACATGGTGTTCTTCGACGAGCAGGTCGCCATCGACGGCACCGACATGGAGTACCGGATCCTGACCTCGGGCATCCTCGAAGATCTCCTGATCAACCTGTACCAGTCGAGTCCCGGCGCCCCGCTCGTCGTGGACCTGCACGGCAACCCGCACCTGTACTCACCGGCCGAACTCGATGCGCTGCACGGTCGGTTCCTGACATTCCTCGACCGGTTCCTGTCCGACGCCGCTCTCGACCTCCCCGTCGCCGAGGTCGGCCTGCTCGTGGACGACGATCACCGGTTGCTCGAGGCCCTTCCGCAGCCTCGTCCGCGGACGAGCACGTCGACCCTCGTCGAGTTGTTCGACGAGGTCGCGACCGCCCATCGTCACCGGGGAGCCGTCTCCGATGCCGACGGCGTGACGCTGAGTTACGCCGAACTCGCGAGCCGTTCGGACGCGGTGGCGCGGTCGCTGAGCGCGCGGGGGATCGGTGCGGGCGATCTCGTGGGCGTCGCAACGGCGCGCGACACGAGTCTCGTGGTCGTCATGCTGGCCGTGCTGAAGGCGGGTGCGGGGTATCTCCCGTTGGACACCGGCAACCCGGAGGAGCGGCTGCGTCACATCGTCGACGACGCCGCGCCGGCATGCCTGGTCGTCTCCGACGGCGATCGGCCCACGTGGGCGGGGGAGTGTGCGGTCGTCGAGACCGGGCAGCTCCTCGCCGAGGCGCAGACGCCGGAGGTCGCGGCGGCCCCGGTGCCGCGCGGGCCGGCGACGCCCGAGGCGACGGCCTACGTCATCTACACGTCCGGCTCGACCGGGACGCCCAAGGGCGTCGAGATCGTGCACCGCAATGTGGCCACGCTGCTCGAGGCGGCCGGGGCCGACTTCGACTTCACGCCCGAGGACGTGTGGTCGGTCTTCCACTCCTACGCCTTCGACTTCTCGGTGTGGGAGATCTTCGGTCCGCTGCTCACCGGCGGACGTGCGGTGATCGTGGACCGCATGGTCGCCCGCGCGCCCGCCGAGTTCCTGCAACTGCTCGCCGACGAGCAGATCACGGTGGCGTCCCTCACGCCGTCGGCGTTCAGCATCGTCGCCGATGTCCGACGCCGCACCGGGACGTCGTTGGCGTTGCGCTACATCGTCTTCGGCGGCGAGGAACTGCGCTTCGACGAGGTGCACAACTGGTACGAGTCGTTCGGCGACGAGATCGAACTCGTCAACATGTACGGCATCACCGAGACGACGGTCCACGTCACCTATCGTCCGCTCGATCCCGATCTCGTCCGCGGCGAGAGCGCCAGCCTCATCGGCCGCCCGCTGAACTCGTTGGGCCTGCGGGTCCTCGACAACCGCCTGCAGCCGGTCCCCGAGGGTGCCGTCGGTGAGATCTACGTCGTCGGTGAGCAACTCGCGCGGGGATACCGCAACCGCCGTGGGCTCACGGCCACCCGCTTCGTCGCCGATCTGAACGGCACCGGCGAGCGGATGTACCGCTCCGGCGACCTCGGCCGGCGTATCGGCACCGACGTCCAGTACCTGGGCCGCGCCGACACCCAGGTCCAGTTGCGGGGCTTCCGGGTCGAGCTCGGTGAGGTCGAGACGGCGTTGCGCGCGGTCGACGGGGTCGCCGCGTCGGCCGCGGTCGTGACCGATGCGGCATCGGCCGGCGGGGCGAAACTGATCGGCTATGCGGTCGTCGAAACCGACTGCGGGCTCGACGAATCCGCGATCCGCGAGCAGGTCCGCGCCCATGTGCCCGGCTACATGGTGCCCGACGTCGTCATGCTCATCGACGAGCTACCCCTCACCGCGAACGGCAAGCTGAACCGGCAGGCGCTACCCGCTCCGGTGTTCGCACGCGACGAGCGGGTCGCCTACGTCGCGCCGTCGACCCCGCGTGAGCGCGAAGTGGTCGCCATCGTCGAAGAGCTGCTCGATATCGAGCCGATCGGGTTGCAGGACAACATCTTCGCGCTCGGGGCGGATTCGCTGACCGCGGCTCGGCTGGCGTCGCGCCTGCGCACCGTCGCCGGCCTGGACATCAAGCTGGCCAATGTCTTCGAGAGTCAGAGCCTCGGGGACATCATCGGAGTCGCGACACCGGTGGCCGATGACGCCGCCACGCGGCGGCCGGAACTCGTGCCGCAGCCGCGACCGGATAGGATTCCGCTCGCGTTCAGTCAGCGTCGTCTCTGGTTCATCAACCGGCTGGATCCGACGTCGGCGGCCTACAACATCCCGGGGGCGGTGCGGCTCGGCGCCGACGTCGATGCCGCCGCACTGGCCGCCGCGATCGACGACGTCATCGCGCGGCACGAGCCGTTGCGGACGACGTTCCCGGACGAGGACGGTGAGACCTACCAGTTCATCCACTCGGCCGAGGCCGCCGCCGCGGCCCGGCTGTTCGACGTGGTCGACGTGGCACCGGTGGACACCGAACGCAGGCTCGCCGACTTCGCTGTGACCGGCTTCGACCTGAACTATGAATATCCGGTCCGCGCACGACTTTTCCGCGCCGTGGCGCCCGACGGGACGCTTGACCACGTCCTGATCGTCGTCATGCACCACATCGTCGGCGACGGTGCCTCCCTCGGTCCGCTGATCACCGACGTCCTGACGGCATACGGTGCGCGCCTCGCCCGCCGGGAGCCGGCCTGGCGCCCGCTGCCGGTGCAGTACGCCGACTACGCGCTGTGGCAGCGCGAGGTCCTGGGGGACGCCACCGACGAGACCTCGCTGATGTCGGCGCAGGTCGACTTCTGGCGCACCGAGCTTTCCGGGATGCCCGAGCTGATCTCGTTGCCGACCGATCGGGCGCGGCCCATCCGCCCGTCCGGCGCGGGCGGGTACGTCGACACGCTTCTCGACGCCGAGACGGTCGCCCGGCTGCACGCGGTGGCCGCCCAGCACGGGGTGACCGTGTTCGCGATCTTCCACGCCGCACTCGCCGTGGTGCTGTCGCGCCTCAGCGGCAGCGACGACGTGGCGATCGGCACCGCGATCGCCGGCCGGGACGAGCCCGAGCTGACCGAGCTGATCGGCATGTTCGTCAACACCCTCGTGCTGCGCACCCGGGTGCACCCCGACACCGACCTGACGAAGCTGCTCAACGAGGCCAATCACACTCGCGCGCAGGCCCTCAGCAATGCCGACGTGCCGTTCGAGCAGGTCGTCGACGCGGTGGGTGCCCGCCGCTCCACGGCGCATTCCCCGCTGTTCCAGGTGGAACTGGTGATGCAGCACGACCAGGTCGAGCGGCTCTTCGAGGACGAGGCGGGCATCAGCCTCATCGACGCGCGCGCCCCGTTCGCCAAGTACGACCTGTCGCTCAGCGTCGTCGAGTACTCCGACACCGGCGACCACGCGGGCCAGATCTCGGTGGCCTTCGGATACGCGCGGGATCTCTTCGACGAACCCACCGTGGAACGCTTCGCCGGATACCTCCACGACGTACTCGCCGCGATCGCCGGGTCGCTCGAGGCCGACGACGCCGGCCGCTCGTTGCGCGTCGACGACCTCTTCGCGTTTCCCGAGACCGAGGTGGACACGGTCCGGGCGTGGTCACGCGGCGCCCCGCGCGAGCTGACCGCGCCCGATCTGGCGTCCGCGCTGCTCGCCGGGTACCGGCAGGACCCCGACGCGGTCGCACTGGTCTTCGCCGACCGTGACCTCACCTATGCCGAATTCGCTTCGCGGGCATCGGCTCTCGCGCGCCGGCTGGTCGACGACGGCGTCGGCCCGGATGTCGCGGTGGCCGTGTGCATCCCGCGTTCGGTGGAGCTGCTGGTCGCGGTGCACGCGATCGTGCTCGCCGGCGGTCAGTACGTGCCGCTGGACACCGAGGCGCCGGTCGACCGTGCCGACTACATGCTCGAGACCGCCGGTACCCGGCGCGTCCTGGTCGGGCCGGGAACCCGCCCCGCCGTCGTGGACGATCTCGCCGACCGCGTGACCGTCACCGTGGTCGACGCCTCGGCCGAAGCGGACGCGCAGGTCGAGGTGTTCGCGCCGGGCGAGCGACGCGTGCCCCTCGGCCCGGAGAACGCCGCGTACACGATCTTCACGTCCGGCTCCACCGGGCGGCCCAAGGGTGTCGTCGTGGCACATCGCGCGATCGTCAACCGCCTCGACTGGATGCAGGAGCACTACACGCTCACCCAGCGCGACGTGGTGCTGCAGAAGACGCCGGTGACGTTCGACGTGTCGGTGTGGGAGCTGTTCTGGCCCTTCATCTCCGGCTCCCGGCTGGTGGTCGCGGTGCCCGGCGGGCACGGCGACCCGTCCTACCTCGTCGACATCATCCAGGGCGAGGACGTCACGACGCTGCACTTCGTGCCGTCGATGCTGTCCACCTTCCTCGACGTCGTCGGCGCCGACCGGCTCGCCGAACTGAGTTCGCTGCGTCAGGTGTTCACCTCGGGCGAGGCCCTGACCGCCTCGACCGCGGGCGGCCTGCGCACCGCGTTGCCCGCCGTCGGGCTGCACAACCTGTACGGGCCGACCGAGGCTGCCGTCGATGTCACCGAACACAACGTCCGCGGTTCGGAAACGGTCGTGCCGATCGGGCGGCCGGTGCCGAACACGACCATCCACATCCTCGATCACCGGTTGCGGCCCCTTCCGGTCGGTGTGCCCGGCGAGATCTACCTCGGCGGCGTCCAGCTGGCCCGCGGGTACGTCTCCCAGGGCCGGCTGAGCGCGGAACGCTTCGTCGCCGACCCGTACGGTCCGGCCGGATCGCGTCTGTACCGCACCGGCGACCTCGGCAAGTGGAGTCCGGTCGGGGAGATCGAGTACTTGGGCCGCAACGACTTCCAGGTGAAGTTGCGCGGTCAGCGCCTGGAGCTCGGGGAGATCGAGTCGGCGCTGATGTCGGTGCCGGGGATCGTGCACACGGCGGTGACGGTCGCCGACCTCGCGTCGGGGCAGAGCCTCGTGGCCTACTACTCGCCGGACTCCGTCACCCCGGCCGACGCCCAGTCGCACCTGAACGGGACCGTCCCGGAATTCATGGTGCCGACGATCTGGATGCCGCTGGCGACCATGCCGCTGAACTCGGCGGGCAAGGTCGATCGCAAGGCGCTGCCCGCGCCGGTGATCGAGACCGCCGAATTCGTGCCGGCGAGCACCGAGACCGAGCGGGTGATCGCCCGGGTCTTCGCCGATGTCCTGGGCGTGGACCGGATCAGTGTTGCCGAATCGTTCTTCGACCTCGGCGGCAACTCGCTGAGCGCGACCAAGGTCGCCGCCCGGTTGTCCGCCGACCTGGAGGTCGACATCCCGGTCGCCGCGGTCTTCGACGCCCCGTCGGTGCGGGCGATGGCGACCTTCGCCAGCGACCACGGAACCCCGTCGCGCCGTCCGCGTCTGGCGGCGCGCACGCACGGCGACCGCGCACCGCTGTCGGCCGTGCAGCGCGGGATGTGGCTGATCAACCGCGCCGACCCGGCATCGCCCGCCTACAACGTGGCGATGGCGCTGCGGCTGTCGGGGCAGCTGGACACCGACGCGATCGGCGGCGCGATCGAAGACCTCATCGAGCGTCACGAGTCGATGCGGACGCGTTACCCGCTCGTCGACGGCGAGCCGATGCAGGTCGTGCTCGACCGGGACGCCGCGCTGGACCTGCTCGAGCGCAGCGTCGTCGATGTCGACGGCGATCCGGTACCGGTGATCGCCGAGTTCACCGGCCGCGGCTTCGACGTCACCGTCGCACCGCCGTTGCGGATGACGTTGCTGCGACTCACCGACACCGAACACATCCTGGTCTTCGTCGTTCATCACATCACCGCCGACGGCGCCTCGATGCTGCCGCTCGCCACCGACGTGATGACGGCGTACTCGGCGCGCGTGTCCGGCCGGCGGCCGGAGTGGGCGCCGCTCGCGGTGCAGTACCTGGACTACACGCTGTGGCAGCAGGAGTCCCTCGCGGTCACCGGACCCGACGGGACGACCGAGGCGGACCGTCAGCTCGCCTATTGGGCCGACCGGCTCCGCAACGCACCGGCCCGGCTCGAGCTGCCAACCGATCGGCCGCGTCCGCGGACCCCGTCCTTCATCGGCGACGAGGTGCGGTTCGACATCGACGGCGGCCTGGTACGCAAACTCGAGGCGGTCGCGCGCCAGCACAACGCGACGCTGTTCATGGTGATGCAGACCGCACTGGTGGTGTTGCTGAGCCGGCTGACCACCCAGCGCGACATCGTGATCGGCACGCCGTTCGCCGGGCGGGGTCAGCCCGAACTCGACGGCGTGGTCGGGATGTTCGTCAACACGCTGGCCCTGCGCTCGCGGCTGCAGGACGAGGAGAAGTTCGCCGAGCTCCTGCAGCGTGTCCGCGACGAGGATCTGGCCGACATGGCGAACGCCGAAATCGCGTTCGATACGATCGTGTCATCTGTTCTTTCCTCTCCGCCCACCAGTTACAACCCGATCTATCAGGTGATGTTCGCCTACCAGAACTTCACCATCCCCTCGCTCGACATGGACTCGATGACGATTTCCCCGGTATCCGAGCAGTTGACCCCAGCCAAGGTGGATCTCCAGCTCACGTTGTTCCCGGACGATTTCGGTGCACCGGCAGCAAAGGACGCTGATTCAATGACGGGCCAGTTGATCTACGCCGCCGACATCTTCACCAAGAGCACGGTCGAGACCTATGCGCAGCGCTATCTGCGCGTCCTCGAGGAGGTGTCGGAGAACCCGCAGGTGCTGGTGGGCGACATCGACATCGCGACCGCCGCCGAGCAGGTGGCGGCCGATGAGATCGCCGGCGCCGAACTCGCGGTCGCGCTCCCCGATCTGGTCGCCCGGGCCACGGCCGCCGCGCCCGACGCCGTCGCGGCCGCACACCAGGGGGCAGAGGTAACGTTCGCGGTGCTGTCGTCGATCAGTGATGCGATGGCTGCCGCACTCCCGGATCCGGACTCGGCCCTCACCACCGCGCTGATGAGCCTGTTGCCGGGCCTCGCGGTGTCGGGGCCCGACGCGCTCGGTGACGTGCTGGGCGATCTCCGCACCAAAGCCCTGCGAACACTGGACGGGGCCGTGTCCGGAGGCGGGTCCCGCGGGAACGAAGCAGTGCAGTCGACCAAAGGAATGACTCAGACGTGACCGATGTCGATTCAACGGCCTCCAACATCTCTCTCACCTGGGGCTCGCGGCCTTCGACACTGCACCTGATCGCCTTCTCGGCCGGCGTTGCACCTTCCGAGACCGCCTACGAGGCGGTGTCCGGCCCGGTCACCTTCGGTGAGCTGTACGCGCGCGTGTCGGCGACGGCCGGCGTCTTCATCGCCCAGGGCCTCGACACCGAGGCCGCGGTGGGCGCCGGGGTCACCCAGACCGAGGCGGCCCCCGGTCGTGCGCCCGCCGAGATCGCCGACGCCACCCGGCGCGCGATCGCGCTCATCCGCGAGCGTGCACTGGAACTCATCGGCAGCACCGACCTCGGTTCGTTGCCCGGACTCTTCCGCTCGGCCGTCGCTCGCCATGCCGACCGTCCGGCGGTCGGCGACGCGACCGGGGCAGTGCTGTCCTATCGCGAACTCGACGAGCAGTCCGACGCGCTGGCCGGCGGACTCCGCGCGGCCGGTGCCGGCCCGGGCCGCCTGGTCGGCGTGGCGCTCCCGCGCCGGACCGAGCTGATCGTGGCCCTGCTGGCCGTCCTCAAGACCGGGGCGGCGTATCTGCCGCTCGACCGCTCCCAACCGGTCGCCCGCGCGCAGTCGATCATCGACGACGCCGCGCCGCTGCTGGTGCTCACCGACGCGGAGCTCGCCGCGACGTGGGATGTCATCGATGTGCGGTTTGTCGCGCCCGGGGATCTGCCGGCCGGGGCCCCTCAGGGAGCACCGGGGGCAGCGGCGACCGAGGCTTTCGACGACCGGCTGCCGGCCTACCTGATCTACACATCCGGTTCGACGGGCAAGCCGAAGGGTGTCGTCGTCTCGCACCGCGAGGTCGTCGCGCTGATGAAGGCCGCGGCCGAGGAATTCGCGTTCGGGCCGGAGGACGTGTGGACGCTGTTCCATTCGTACGCCTTCGACTTCTCGGTCTGGGAGATCTGGGGACCCCTCGTGACCGGCGGGCGCGTCGTCGTCGTCGATCAGGACACGACGCGGGACCCGGAAGCCTTCGTCGACCTCCTCGAGACCGAGCGGGTCACGGTGCTGAGTCAGACGCCGTCGGCGTTCTACCAGCTCATCGCCGCACAGCGGGCCAAGCGGGCCGCACTCGCGTTGCGCTACATCGTATTCGGTGGCGAGGCGCTGAGTTTCGAGCAGGTCCGGCGCTGGTTCGACGACAACCCGGCCGACCCGGCGCAGCTGGTCAACATGTACGGCATCACCGAGACCACGGTGCATGTCAGCTACCGCGCCCTGGACCGCGCCGCGGTGTCGGCGGGGGACGCGTCGTTCATCGGACGACCGCTGTCGTCGCTGGACATCCACATCCTCGACTCGCGGCTGCGGCCGGTGCCCGAGGGTGTCATCGGCGAGATGTACGTCACCGGAACGCAACTCGCGCAGGGATACCTCCGGCGGGCCGGTCTCAGTGCCACGCGCTTCGTCGCGAATCCGTTCGCGCCCAACGATTCCGGTGACCGCATGTACCGGACCGGCGATCTGGCGCGCCGCGTCGGCGACGACATCGAGTACCTCGGTCGTGGCGACGCCCAGGTCCAGCTCCGCGGCTTCCGCATCGAATACGGGGAGATCGAGGCCGCGCTGGTGGGCCTCGACGGGATCTCGGCCGGTGCGGCCAACGTCGTGGATCTGCCCGATCGTGGCGAGATCCTGGCCGCCTACGTGGTTCCGGAGCCGGGCGTCGAGGTCGACGAACAACTCGTCCGCCGTCGTGTCGCGACCGCGGTGCCGGAGTACATGGTCCCCGACGTCGTGATGGCGGTCGAGCGGCTGCCGCTGACCCAGAACGGCAAACTCGATCGCAGCGCACTGCCGCGTCCGGTGCTGGCATCGACGACCGAGTTCGTCGCGCCCGAGAACGACACCGAGACAGCCCTGCGGGACATCTTCGCGGAGGTGCTCGGTCTCGAGGACATCAGCGTCGTGGAGTCGGTCTTCGACGTCGGCGGCAACTCGCTGCTGGCCGCCCGCATCGTCGGCCGCGCCGCGGAGACGCTCGGCGTGGACCTCACCGTCCGGGACCTCTTCGATGCCCCGACGGTTCGCGACCTCGCGCTGGCCGCCGCCTCGAAACGACCGGGGCTGCCGCCGATCGAACCCGTCGCCGCGCGTCCGGACCGCGTCCCGCTGTCGCTCGCGCAGCAGCGGATGTGGTTCATCAACCGCTTCGATCCGTCCTCGCCGGCCTACAACATCCCGATGGTGCTGAAGCTGTCCGGCAGCGTCGACGCCGCTGCTCTGCGTGAGGCGTTGCTCGACGTCATGACGCGTCACGAGGTCCTGCGCACCACCTACCCCGAGTTCGATGGCGAGGCCTACCAGCTCGTCCACGAGCCGGCCGCGGCAGCCGCGATGCTCGACTGGCGCGACGTGCCGGAATCGATGCTGCCCGAGGTGATGCTCGGCGGATTCGACCTGGTTGCCGAACTCCCTGTGCGCGTGGGCTTCTCCCGTCTCTCGGACTCCGAGGCGGTCCTCGGGATGGTCGTGCACCACATCTCGTGCGATGGCGAGTCCCTCGCGCCGCTGGTGACCGATCTGATCACCGCGTACACCGCGCGGGTAGCCGGGAACGCACCCGAGTTCCGGCCGTTGCCGGTCCAGATGGCCGACGTCGCCCTGTGGCAGCGGCGCGTGTTCGGTGCCGCGACCGACGACTCCTCGCTCATCGGGGCGCAGCTGCAGTACTGGGCGCGGCAACTCGACGGCGCGCCCGACGTCGTGGAGTTGCCCACCGATCGACCGCGGCCCGCGGTCGCCTCGCAGCGCGGAGCACGCGTCGAGTTCGCTGTGCCGCAGCATGTCTCCGAGCGTGTCGCGCGGCTGGCCCGCGATCGCGGACTCACCCCGTTCATGGTGGCGCATGGGGCCCTCGCGGTGCTGCTGTCGCGCCTGTCGGCGACCGAGGACATCACCGTCGGCACGCCGATCGCCGGGCGCGGGCAGTCGATCCTCGACCCGATGGTCGGCATGTTCGTCAACACCCTGGTCCTCCGCACCGGCGTCGACCTGTCGGCCGGTTTCGACCGGTTGCTCGACGACGTCCGTCGCACCGATCTCGAGGCTTTTGCCAACGCGGACATCCCGTTCGAGGCGGTCGTCGAACGGGTGAACCCGATGCGCACCGAGGCCTACGCCCCGCTGGCGCAGGTGTGGCTCGCCTTCGACCAGTCGGCCATCGCCGATCTGGCATCCCAGACGCTGACGATCGGGGAGGGCGGCGGTCTGGCCGTCACACCGGTCGAACCGCATGACCTGTCCGCTCGGGTCGACCTGACCGTCGGGATCGCCGACAACGGGGACAACTGGCAGGGATCGGTGCTCTACGCCACCGACCTGTACGACGCAGAGACGGTACGTCTTTTTGCCGACCGGTTCGTCCGACTCCTCGACACCCTGACGGCAGACCCGGCGGCGCCCGTCGGCGATGCCGATCTGATGACCGCGGCCGAACACGCGGTACTCGACCGGTGGGGCGGCGCCGCCGCGCTGCCCGAGCCAGCCGTGACGGTCGCCGATGCGCTGGCAGAGTCGTTCGCGCGCAACGCATCCCGGGCGGCGATTCGCGCCGACGGTCGCACCCTGGACTACGCCGAGTACGGAGCACTGGTCCATGCGTTCGCGCAGACCCTCCTGCGGCGGGGAGTCGGGCCGGACGTGCCCGTCGCGGTCGGCGTGCCGCGATCGGTCGAGATGCTGGTCGCGATCCACGGGATCGTGCTCGCCGGTGGAACGTACGTGCCGCTCGATCCGGAGGCGCCGGCGGATGTCGTCCGCCGACAACTCGCGCTGTCCGGTGCGTCGACGGTCGTCGTCGCCGGCGCGGTCCCGGGCTGGGCTGAGTCGATTGCCCCCGGCGGAGCCGGGTCGGGCACCCTGATCACGGTCGATCTCGACGCGCTCGCCACCGCGGAGCCCGCGCCCGTGACCGACGCGGACCGGTCGGCGTCGTTGCGCGGCGGGCACCCGGTGTACACGCTCTTCACATCCGGCTCGACCGGACAGCCCAAGGGCGTGACGATCACGCATCGCGGTCTGCACGACATGCTGTCCTGGTTCGGGGCCTACACCGGCGATGCGGCGGACGAACGGGTGCTGGTGAAGACGCCGTACACCTTCGACGCGTCGGTCTGGGAGCTGTTCTGGCCCTTCGTCGCCGGCGCGACCGCCGTGGTCGCTGCACCCGACGGGCACCGGGACCCGGCCCACCTGGCCCGGGTCATCGCCGACGAGCGGGTCACCTCCGTGCAGTTCGTCCCGTCGCTGCTCGCAGTGTTCCTCGACGAGGCCTTCGATCCCGCCACCGGTCTGTCCTCGGTGCGCCAGATCTTCACCGGCGGTGAGGCACTCACACCCGCGGTGACCCAGCAGACGCTCGCGGCAGCTCCGCACGCGGTGATCGTGAACCAGTACGGCCCCACCGAGATGACCGTCGACGCCACGATCGCCGCCCTGACCGAGCCCGTGGACGTGGTGCCCGTCGGTCGCCCCGCACCCGGACTCACCGCCCGAATCCTCGATCGTCGCCTGCGCCCCGTCGCACCGGGTGTGCCGGGAGAGCTGTATCTCGGTGGCGCACAGATGGCCCGGGGTTATGCGGCCGCACCCGCCCTGACCGCCCAGTCGTTCGTCGCGGACCCCGCCGGGCCCGCCGGCGCGCGGCTGTACCGGACCGGCGACCTCGCCCGCTGGCGCGCCGACGGCGACATCGAATACCTCGGCCGCACCGACTTCCAGGTCAAGATCCACGGCCAGCGCATCGAACTCGGCGAGACCGAGGCCGTGCTGGCCGCGGCGCCGGGCGTGGTCTCAGCGGCCGCGGCGGTTTCCACGACCCCCGCGGGCGACGCGCTCGTGGCCTACCTCACCGGCCATCCGGGCGACACCGTGGACGTCGACGCGGTCCGTGCCTTCGCCGCCGAGAGACTGCTCGCGCACCTGCGTCCCACGCTGTGGGTCGTCCTGGACGAGATGCCGCGCAACGCCTCCGGCAAGGTCGATCGCCGGGCGCTGCCCGCGCCCGCCGTGACCGAGTCCGAGGTCGTCGAACCCGCGACCCCCGCCGAACGCATCCTCGCGGGAGTCGTCGCGGAGGTACTCGGCGTCGAGCGGGTCTCGGTGGTCGACTCCTTCTTCGACCTCGGCGGCAACTCGCTGGCCGCGATGCGGGTGGCGGCTCGTGCCGGTGCAGCACTCGGCGTCGAGGTCAGCGTCCGCGACCTGTTCGATGCACCCAGCGTGCGCGAACTGGCCCGGCGTGTCGCCGATCGCGTGCCCGGCCTCCCCCCGGTGACGGCGGTCTTCCCACGGCCGGATCAGATCCCGCTGTCCTATGCGCAGCAACGGATCTGGTTCATCAACCAGTTCGACACCACGTCGGCCGCCTACAACATCCCGATCGCCCTGCGGTTGCGGGGCAAGCTCGATCTCGCGGCGCTGCGTGCCGCGATGGTCGACGTCGTCGAGCGTCAGGAAGTGCTCCGGACGGTGTTCCCGTCGATCGACGGTGGACCGCGACAGGTCATCGGGGACGCGGCCGGGGTTGCGGCCGAACTCGATTGGGACGTCGTCGACGACGAGTCCGAGCTCTTCGCGGCCGCCGCCGGTGGTTTCGACGTCACGGTGCAGCGACCGATCCGGATTCGGGTCCATCGCGTCGACGATCTCGAACACATCGTCCTCATCGTGATCCACCACATCGCCGGCGACGGCGAGTCGATGCGTCCGCTGGTCACCGACGTCGTCACGGCGTATGTCGCACGCTCACAGGGACGATCGCCGGAGTTCGCGGCACTCGAGGTGCAGTTCGCCGACGTCGCGCTCTGGCAGCGTCGTGAACTCGGGTCGATCGACGATCCGGACTCGCGGGTGTCGGCTCAGGTCGATTACTGGCGCTCCGCGCTGGCCGGACTGCCCGAGGTGCTCGAACTGCCCGCCGACCGGCCGCGCCCCACGGTCGCGTCGATGGCCGGTGCCGAGGTCGGGTTCGAGATCGACTCGGCAACAGCAGATCTCGTCCGCGGACTCGCTGCCGAACGTGGCGTGACCGAGTTCATGATCATCCACGCCGCGCTCGCGGTGCTGCTGTCGCGGCTGTCGGCGACCGACGACATCGCGATCGGCACCCCGATCGCCGGCCGCGGCGATGCCGCCCTGGATCCGCTGGTCGGCATGTTCGTCAACACGCTCGTCCTGCGGACCGTCGTCGACCCGGCGCAGCGGTTCGCCGACCTGCTCGACGCGGTGCGGGGCACCGATCTCGACGCCTTCGCGCACGCCGACGCGCCGTTCGAGGCAGTCGTCGATGCACTGGCGCCGTCGCGATCCGAGGCGTTCGCGCCGCTCACCCAGATCCTGCTGACCGTCGACCCCACCCCCGCGGATCCGTCCACGCTCGTCGCCGACATCGACGACCTGGCGGTGGAAGTGGTGGAGACCGAGGAGAACTCGGCCAAGGTGGACCTGACGGTCGGACTGCGCGGCGGACGCGGCGGGTCCTGGATCGGTCGCGTCAACTACGCCACCGACCTGTTCGACGAGGCGACGGTCGCACAGATGATGGATCGGTTCGCCCGGCTGCTGCACGAGCTGGTCACCGATTCGACCGTGCCGGTCGGGGATGCCGACCTGCTCGACGCCACCGAGCGTGACATGCTCACCCCGGTCGGCCGCCGGCCCGCGACGCCGGCCGTGCCGCTGGCAGAGCTGTTCGCCGGCGCGGTCGAGAACGCCGGGACCGACCGCATCGCGGTCGTCGACCCCGAACGCACGCTCACCTATGGTGAACTCGACTCCGCGTCGAACCGGCTGGCCCGCCACCTGCTTGCTCAGGGCATCGACCGCGAAACGCTGGTGGCCCTCGTCATCCCGCGTTCGGTCGACCTCATGGTCGCCATCTGGGCGGTCGCCAAGACCGGCGCCGGATACGTCCCGATCGACCCCGACTACCCGGCCGACCGCGTCGCCCACATGATGTCCGACTCCGGTGCGACCATCGGGCTCACACTGACCGGCGTCGCCGACGTCGCCGCTTTCGGCGGGCAGTGGGTGCACCTGGATTCGTCGGAATCGGCCGAAGCGGTCGCGGGGCTCAGCGATGCGCCCGTCACCGACTCCGATCGCCCCGCGCCCGTCCGAACCGGCGACACCGCCTACGTGATCTACACCTCCGGCTCGACGGGTCTGCCGAAGGGGGTCGAGGTCACCGCGGGTGGTCTGCGCAATTTCGGTGTCGAGGCGGTCAGGAGGTCCGGGATCACCCGCGACTCGCGCGTCCTGGGCTTCGCATCGCCGAGCTTCGACGCCTTCGTCCTCGAGTATCTGCTGACCTTCACCGCGGGCGCAGCGGTCGTCTACCGCGATCGTGACGCGGTTGCCGGGGCGCCGCTCGCGGACTTCATGCGCGCACACCGGGTCACCCATACGTTCCTGACCCCGACGGTGCTGGCATCCCTCGATCCCGCCGAGCTCCCGCACCTGGAGTCCGTCTGGGCGGGTGGCGAGGCCGTGCCGGAGTCGTTGCGCGACCGCTGGAGTCGATTCGTCGCCTTCCGCAATGTCTACGGTCCGACCGAGACCACCATCGTGATCACCGTCGCCCCGCCGACCGAACCGGGGGAACGACTCCACATCGGCCCTCCGATCGACGGCGTCGACCTGCTGGTGCTCGACGGCCGGCTGCGTCCGGTTCCGGTCGGGGTGGCGGGCGAGCTGTACGTCAGCGGTCCCGCCCTGGCGCGTGGTTACCTCGACCGCCGTGGGCTGACCGCCGAACGGTTCGTCGCCAACCCCTTCGGTGAGCCGGGAGACCGGATCTATCGCACCGGCGACGTCGTCCGGTGGTCGCGAGACCGCGACGGGTCCCTGTCGGTGGACTACGTCGGCCGCAGTGACGACCAGATCAAGCTCCGCGGTCTGCGCATCGAACTCGGCGAGATCGAGAGCGCGCTCGGCGATCACCCCGCCGTGGCGTCCGCGGTCGTCACCGGGGTCGATTCCGACGGTGCGCTCGCCGCGAGCGGACAGTCGGTGGTCTCGGCACTCGCCGCCTACGTGGTGCTGCGTGCGGACGTCGACATCGCCGCTCTCCGCGAGCATCTCGCCGATCGGCTGCCGCTGTTCATGGTGCCCGCGAGCATCGTCGCGCTCGACGCGTTGCCGCTCACCCCGGTGGGCAAACTCGACCGGCGGGCACTGCCCGCACCGACGATCGAGATCGAATCCGATCACGTCGCGGCGGAGACGCCGGTCGAACAGCAGCTCGCCTCGATCATCGGCGGTCTGCTCGGACTCGAGCGGGTCAGCGTCGGCGACTCCTTCTTCGCGCTCGGTGGCGACTCCATCATGTCCATCCAGGTGGCGTCGGCCGCCCGTGCCGCCGGGATCGACGTGTCGCCCCGGGACATCTTCGAGCACAAGACCGTTCGTGCGATCGCCCGAGCGGTCGGCGCCCGGGGCGAGCGGGTGCCCGCGCTGGCGGAGCTGCCCGGCGGTGGGATCGGCCCGATGGCCGTGCCGCCGGTGGTCTCGTGGATTCTCGACCACACCGACGAGGTCACCGACTTCGGCGACTTCTCCCAGTCGATGGTGCTCGGCGCTCCGGCCGGACTCACCGTGGAGATCGCGCAGGAACTCCTCGCGCAGGTCGTCGCCGTGCATCCGATGCTCGCCGCAGCCGTCGAGTCCGGACCGGACGGCGAATGGCACATGCGCACCGGCGTCGTCCCGCTGGATTCCGGTGCGGTCACCGCCCTCGCGAGTCCGGCACGGACCGGCGAGCCGGGTTTCGCCGACACCGTCGTCGCGGCCTTCGAAGACGCCTCGCGTCGTCTCGACCCGACCGCCGGGCGGCTCGTCGCGGCCGTGCTGGTCACCGATCCCGACGACGACGCGCGTCTCGTGGTCGTCATCCACCACCTCGGCGTCGATGCCGTCTCGTGGCGGGTGATCATCGAGGACCTGCTGACCGCCTGGGCGCAGCACCAAGGGGGGCAGGCGTATTCGCTGCGACCGGAGACGACCTCGGCCCGCGCCTTCACCGCGGCCCTCGACGCACGGCGCGCCGAGCGGGCCGGCGAACTGCGCTACTGGCTCGAACGCTCACCCGAACACGTCACCGACCTCGGCGCGCGGCTCGACCGGGAACGCGATCGGATGTCCACCACCGACACCGTCGTGCACAGGGTCGCCTCGCCGGTCACCGAGGCGCTGCTCACGACGGTGCCGACGGCGTTCCGCGGCAACGTCAACGACGCCCTCGTCGCGGCGCTCGCGCGCGCCGTCCGGACCTGGCAGCAGGACCGGGGGATCGTCGACGACCGGCCGGTGACCCTCCTGCTCGAGGGCCACGGGCGGTATGAGGAAGCCCTCCTGCACGGGCCCGATCCGCGGGCCGTGGACCTGTCCCGGACCGTCGGGTGGTTCACCACGATCGCGCCGATGGCCATCGATGTGCGCGGCGACTCCGTCCACACGGTCAAGGTCGCCAAGGAAGAGCGGGCCGGTGCGCCCGACAACGGGATCGGCTATGGCCTGCTCCGCTACGGCGGTACCGAGTTGTCCCGACGGCCGATGCCGAGCATCGGATTCAACTACCTCGGCAACGTCACCGGAACCGGGGCGGCCGGCGAGAACACCACCGCCGGTGAGGCGGGGATGCCGTTCCTGCCCGACCCCGCGGCGCCGCGCCTGCCCGGCACCGTGACCGGTGCGATGGTCGCGCCGAACCTGTTGAGCATCAACGCCGGAACCGCCGTCGGCGACGCCGGTCGCGAGTTCGTCGCGGAGTTCACCTTCCCCCGCGGCGCACTCTCCGCAGCGGACGTCGACGACCTCGCGCGGCGATGGGACGCCGAACTGGCGACGATCGTCGAGGAGGTCGCCCGCATCGGCGACCCGGGGCTCTCCCCGTCGGACGTCCTCGGGGCACGCGTCACCCAGGACGATCTCGATCATCTCGCCCGGAGGTATCCGGGCGCGGACGTGTGGCCGCTGTCGCCGTTGCAGCGCGGCCTGCAGTTCCAGGCCGAACTCGCCGCCGCGGGCCGTGCGGCCGGCGCGGTCGACGTCTACACCGCGCAGGCGGTGGTGACCCTGAAGGGGCAGGTCGACGCCGACCGACTCGCCGACGCCGTGCGCGAGGTCTTCGCCCGCCATCGCGTGCTGCGCTCGAGTTTCGTCCGGGTGCCCAGCGGCGAGGTCGTCGCGGTGGTCCCCGAGACGGTCGACATCCCCTGGCGGACAGTCGATCTCGATGCCGTGTCGGCTGCCGGACCGGACGGTGACCGCGGGGTCGCCGACGTCGCGCAGGTCGAGCGCGCGACGCCGTTCGATCTGGAGTCCGGCCCGCTCATGCGGTTCGTCCTCGTCCGCAGTGGCGCGCGTTCGACGCTGGTCGTCACCAGCCACCACATCCTGATCGACGGCTGGTCGAGCCCGCTCATCATGGCGGATCTGTTCGCGCTGTACGCGACCGGTCAGACCTACACCGGCACCGTCGCCGCCGAGTCCGGCGCGCGGGGAGACTATCTCGACTACCTGCGCTACATCGCCGCGTCCGACACCGAGGCGGGGCTGGCGGCGTGGCGTTCGGTGCTGTCCGCCGTCGACGAACCGACGCTGGTCGGCTCCGGCCGCGAGGCGACCTCCGATCAGCTGCCGCGCGACCACAGCGTGTTGCTGCCGCCCGAGATCACCTCCGCCGTCGACGACCTCACGCGCGCACGAGGAGTCACCGTCTCGACGGTGATGCAGTTCGCCTGGGCGGTTCTGTTGTCGCGCATCACCGGTCAGCGGACCGTCGTCTTCGGCGAGACCGTCTCCGGTCGTCCGGCCGATCTGGACGGCGTCGAGACGATGGTCGGCCTCTTCATCAACACGCTGCCCGCCGTCGCCGACGTCGATCCGAACGCCCGCGCCGCCGACGTTCTCGACGCGCTGCAGGCCTCGAAGGTCGCGGTCCTCGACCACCAGCACCTCGGACTGCCCGAACTGACCGCTCTCGTCGGTCGCGGGCAGCTCTTCGACACCCTTGCCGTGCACGAGTCGTATCCGGTCGACGCCCAGTCGCTGAAGCAGGGCGCCGATGCCGGTGGCATCGGGATCGAGGATCTCGATGCGACGGACTCGACCCATTACCCGCTGAACCTGGTGACCGGCGTGGTCGGCGACCGGATCGAGCTGAAGCTGAAGTACCTGCCCGCGGCCTTCGACGACCGGCAGGTGCAGGTGTATTCGGATGCGCTGATCCGCATCCTGACCGGTGTCGTCGCGGATCCGACCGTCGAGATCGGGGCGATCTCCCTGCGCGACGACGCGGAGTACCGACGCGCGATCACGCCGCCGGTCGCCCGCACGGCGAACACGGACTCGTCGCTGGTGGAGCTGTTCGGCCGCTCGGTGCTCGCGCACGCAGGGCGCCCGGCCGTCACCGACACCGCGACGACGGTGGACTACCGCGAACTCGGCGAGCGCTCCGCAGCGGTCGCCGCCGCGTTGCAGGCGCGCGGTGTCTCCGCCGGCGATCTCGTCGCCGTGGCGACCTCCCGCGGCGTCGATCTCGTTTCCTCGATCCTGGGTGTGTTGCGTTCCGGCGCCGGCTATCTGCCGCTGGACACCACCAATCCGATCGACCGTCTGCGTTTCATCGTCTCCGATGCCGCGCCGAGCGCGGTGATCATCGATGACACGACCGCGGACGTCGAGCTGTGGTCGGAGCTGGGGTCGACGCCGGTGGTGCCGGTCGCGCAGCTGGTGGCCGACGGTGCCGGTGCGGATGCACGACCGGTCGCGATCCACCCCGACTCGCGCGCCTACGTGATCTACACGTCGGGGTCCACCGGCCGACCCAAGGGCGTGGAGGTCACCCACCGCGACGTGGTCACCCTGATGGACACGGCCGCAGATGATTTCGATGTCGACGAGACCGACGTCTGGACCATGTTCCACTCGTACGCGTTCGACTTCTCGGTCTGGGAGCTGTGGGGGCCGCTGCTGACCGGTGGCCGTCTCGTGCTGGTGGACCGGGACCTGGCGCGTGCACCGGAGGAATTCCTCGACCTGCTGGCGCGCGAACGCGTCACCGTGCTGAGCCAGACACCGTCGGCGTTCTATCAGCTCGCCGAGACCCGCCGGCGCCGTGAGGCCGCACTGTCGTTGCGCTACATCGTGTTCGGCGGCGAGGCGCTCAGTTTCGAGCAGGTCCGCCGCTGGTTCGACGACCACCCGGGCGAGTCCACGTCGCTGGTCAACATGTACGGCATCACCGAGACGACCGTGCACGTCAGCTTCCGGCCGCTCGACCCGCAGTCGGTGACGGCCGACGACGCGAGCTTCATCGGCCGCCCGTTGAGCTCGTTGGCCATCCACGTGCTCGACGACCGTCTTCGCCCGGTGCCCGAGGGCATCGTCGGCGAGATGTACGTCACCGGTGGGCAACTCGCGCAGGGCTACCTCAAGCGTGCCGGGCTGTCGTCGACGCGTTTCGTGGCGTCGCCCTACGGCGGGCCCGGAGCCCGGATGTACCGCACGGGCGATCTGGCCCGCCGGGTGGGCGATGACATCGAGTACCTCGGCCGCGGGGACGCACAGGTCCAGTTGCGCGGCTACCGGATCGAGTTCGGTGAGATCGAGGCGGCGCTCCTGGCGGTGCCGGGTGTGAGTGCGGCGGCGGCACGTGTCGTCGACATCCCCGGCCGCGGTGAGCAACTCATCGGCTACCTCGTCCGCGCCGCGGAGAACGCGGTCGACACCGCCGAGGTCCGGCGCATCGCCGGGCGCGCGGTGCCGTCGTACATGATCCCCGACCAGATCGTCGATCTCGAGACCCTGCCGCTGACGGCGAACGGGAAGCTCGATCGCGGGGCCCTGCCCGTACCGGACTCGGCCACCGTCGTCGAGGATGTCGTCGCCCCTGCGGGCCCGCAGGAGACCGCGGTCGCGGAGGTCTTCGCCGAGGTGCTCGGTGTCGACGAGATCGGGGTCGCGACAAGCTTCTTCGACCTCGGCGGCAACTCGCTGTCGGCGACCCGCCTCGCCTCCCGCGTCGCCGACGCACTCGGTACCGAGGTGTCGGTGCGGGACGTGTTCGAGGCGCCGTCCGTCCGCGATCTCGTCGCGGCGGTGTCCGGGCGCGGCGCGAGCCTGCCGCCCGTGGTCGCGGTCTCGCCGCGGCCGGACCGGATCCCGCTGTCCTTCGCCCAACAACGCCTCTGGTTCATCAACCGGTTCGAACCCGCGTCGTCGACCTACAACATCCCGATCGGGCTGCGCCTGCGTGGTCCGGTCGATGCCGAGGCCCTGCACGCCGCGGTCGAGGACCTCGTCGTCCGCCAGGCCGTGCTGCGGACGACGTTCCCCGACGTCGAGGGGGTCCCGTATCAGCGGATCCACGGACGCGACGAGGTCGACCGCCTCGACTGGGCGATCGTGGACTCCGAGGAGCACCTCGAGACCGCGATCACCTCCGGCTTCGACGTCACCGCCGACTGGCCGATCCGTGCGCGGTTGTGGCCGGTCGCCGCCGACGAGTTCGTCTTCGTCGTGGTCGTGCACCACATCGCCGCCGACGGCGAATCGATGAAACCCATGCTCGCGGATCTGATCACCGCCTACGGTGCGCGCGTGTCGGGTCAGGAGCCCGAGTACGCCGAGCTCGAGGTCGAGTTCGCCGACTACGCACTGTGGCAGCACGACGTCTTCGGCTCGGCCGGCGACCCGGACTCGCTCATCGCGGCCCAGCTCGACCACTGGACGAGCCGGCTCGCCGGCACGCCGGACGTCCTCGAACTGCCCACTGACCGCCCGCGCCCGCCGGTGGCGTCGCAGCGCGGCGCCCGCTTCGACTTCGACATCCCGGCCCCGGTCGGCGATGCGATCGAACGGGTCGCATCCGAACGCGGGGTGACCCCGTTCATGGTCGTCCACGCGGCGCTCACCGTGCTGCTCGCACGTCTCTCGGCGACCGACGACATCGTCGTCGGCACCCCCATCGCGGGGCGCGGGAAGGCCGCACTCGACGCGCTCGTCGGCATGTTCGTGAACACCCTCGTGCTGCGCGTCCCGGTGACAGGCGAGGAGACCTTCGAGGCACTGCTGGACCGGGTGCGCACGATCGATCTGGATGCGTTCGCCAACGCCGACGTCCCCTTCGAGACCCTCGTGGAGGCCCTCAACCCGGTGCGGACGGAATCGTTCGCACCACTGGCGCAGGTCAATCTGACCTTCGACCAGTCCGCGTCGGCGGACTTCGCCATCGACGCCGAACAGAGCGGGTCGATCGGTGACCTGGATTTCGAGCCTCTCCCGCCGGCGGCTCCGGGCGCCAAGGTGGACCTGAACTTCGCCATCGACAGGGGAGACGACGGTCGGCGCTGGGCCGGTTCGGTCATCTACGCGACCGATCTCTTCGACGAGTCGACCATCGATGCACTGACGCAGCGACTCGTCGCCGTGCTGCAGTCCGTCCTGGCGGCACCGTCGCGACCGGTCGGCGATGTCGATCTCGTTCTGCCCGCCGAGGCGGTCCGCCTGCAGGACTTCGAGGCGGGGCCCCGAGCCGAGGTGGGTGCGCCGGACACCGTCGCCGACCTGGTGTCGGCCTGGGCGGCAGCCACCCCCGATGTGCCCGCGGTCATCTACGACGACCGGGTCGTCGACGCGGCGGAGTTCGCCGCGCGTGTGTCACTGCTCGCCCGCGAACTCATCGATGCGGGCGTCGGACCCGATGCTGCGGTCGGGGTCTGCCTCGACCGGTCGGTCGAGATCATGGTCGCGGTGCACGCGATCGTCGCGGCCGGCGGGCAGTACGTGCCCATCGACCCGGAGAGCCCCGTCGAGCGAAGCCGGTACATCCTGGAGACGGCTCGGGTCGCGACCGTCGTGACCGGACCCGGCGACACGCCGGAGGCGCTCGCCGAATTCGCGGGCCGCATCGTGCGTGCCGACAGTACGGTGCCACTGCCCGACGCACCGGTGCCGCCGGTGACAGGGGCCGAACGCCTCGGCGTCGTCCATCCGGACAATGCCGTGTACACGATCTTCACGTCCGGCTCCACCGGCCGACCCAAGGGCGTGACCGTCACCCACGGCGCCCTGCGGAACACCCTGGCCTGGTTCAGTGACTCGAACGGCGAAGGCGCACATCGCTTCCTGATGAAGACGCCCTATACCTTCGACGCGTCGGTGTGGGAGTTCTTCGGACCGGTGTTCAACCGGAGTGCGGTCGTCGTGGCCGAGCCCGGCGGGCACCGTGATCCCCGGTATCTCGCGGGACTCATCGAGCGTCACGGCGTGACGTCGGTCAAGTTCGTCCCCTCGATGCTGGCCGCCTTCCTGGACGGCGCGACCGGGGCGGGCATCGAGAAGCTCGCGACCCTGCGCCGCATCTTCTCCGGCGGCGAGGCCCTGCTGCCCGGGCTGGCCACCGGGCTGGCCACCGAACTGCCCGACGCGCTCCTGGTGAACCAGTACGGTCCCACCGAGGCCGTCGTCGACATCACCTACGGTGCGGTCACCGACCCGTCGGCGCAGAACATCCCGATCGGCACACCGGTCTGGAACTCGTCCGTGCATGTCCTCGACGCCCGCTTGCGGCCCGTGCCCGTCGGTGTCGCGGGAGAGCTGTATCTGGGCGGCGTCCAGCTTGCCCGCGGTTATGCCTCGCGCTCGGGACTGACCGCCGAGACCTTCGTGGCCGATCCGTTCGGACCGGCCGGTGCCCGGTTGTACCGCACCGGCGACCGGGGGCGGTGGAACGCCAACGGTGAACTGGAGTATCTGGGCCGCAACGACTTCCAGGTGAAGCTGCGTGGCCAGCGCATCGAACTCGGGGAGATCGAGTCGATCCTGGGTTCGGCGCCCGGCGTCGTGCACACCGCCGTCGTCGTCTCCGCCCCGGCGGGTGGAGGCGAACAACTGGTCGCCTACCTCGCCGGCGGCCCGGGCGTGACGCCCGACCTCGACACGGTCAAGGACCTCGCGCGTCGCGGCCTGCCGCAGTTCATGGTGCCCACGACCTGGATGGTCCTCGACCAGATGCCGCTGACGACGTCGGGAAAGGTCGATCGTCGCGCGCTGCCCACACCCGATGTCAGTCAGCGCGAGGTGGTTGCGCCCGCGAACGACATCGAAGCCGCAGTGGCCGAGGCGTTCTCGGGCCTGCTCGGGGTGGACGACATCGGTGTCACCGAGAGCTTCTTCGACATCGGCGGCACGTCTCTCTCGGCGATGCGCCTGGCCGCTCGTGTCTCCGACGTCCTCGGGGTCGAGGTGTCGGTCCGCGACATCTTCGACGCCCCGACGGTTCGGGAACTCGTGGCCGGGACCACCGAGCGCGACCGCGCGCTGCCGCCGGTCGTCGCGGTATCGCCACGCCCGCAACGTATCCCGTTGTCGTTCGCGCAGCAGCGGATGTGGTTCATCAACCAGTTCGACCCGACGCTGCCCACCTACAACATCCCGACCGTCGTGCGGCTGGCCGGAGATCTCGACGTACCGGCGCTGCAGGCGGCGATCGCCGACGTGGTGGCTCGCCACGACGTGCTGCACACGACGTTCCCGCAGGACGAACAGGGTCCGTACCAGCTGATCTCGGATGCTTCGGAGGTCGCCTCCCGCCTCGACTTCTCGATCGTCTCGACGGCCGAGGAATTCGAGCGGACGATCACCCGCGGCTTCGACGTGTCGGCGGAATGGCCGGTGCGAGCCTGCCTGTGGCGGGCCGAGGGCGACACCCACATCCTGGGTCTGATCGCCCACCACATCGCCTTCGACGGTGAGTCGCGCAAGCCGCTCGTCGCCGACCTGGTGGCGGCCTATGTCGCTCGCAGCGCCGGGGAGGTCCCGGCTCTCGCGCCGCTCGACGTCCAGTTCGCCGACTTCGCGATCTGGCAGCACGAGGTTCTCGGTTCCGCCGACGATCCCGAGTCGGTCCTGGGCCGTCAGCTCGCGCACTGGACCGAACGTCTGACCGGACTTCCCGACGTCCTCGAGCTCCCGACCGACCACGCCCGGCCCGCGGTCGCCTCGGCCAGGGGCGGACGACTCGGCTTCGAGATCCCCGCCGAGGTCGCCGACGCGGTGGCCGCCACCGCGCGCACGCACGGCGTCACCCCCTTCATGGTCGTGCACGCCGCGCTCGCGGTGCTGCTCGCGCGGTTGTCGGCCACCGACGACATCGCGATCGCGACCCCTGTCGCCGGACGTGGTTCACGCGTCCTCGACCCGCTGGTCGGCATGTTCGTCAACACCCTCGTCCTGCGGTCGCGCATCGCGCCGGAGATGAGCGTGGACGAGCTGCTGGCACAGGTGCGCGGGACCGACCTCGACGCGTTCACCAACGCCGACATCCCCTTCGAGACGCTCGTCGAACACCTGGACCCCATCCGTTCCGAGGCGTTCGCGCCCCTCGCGCAGGTCCTGCTGACCTTGGGTGAGGCGCTGCCCGCCGGACCCGGGGTGCTCGGCGAGGACGCCGCCGCCGGCGCGGCCGAGCTGCCCGGACTGGCGATCACCCCCGTGGAACCGCCTGAGGTCTCTGCCCAGCTCGACCTCGCCGTGGCCGTCTCGGTCGGCGAGGCCGGACAGGCATGGTCGGGGAGTGTGATCTACGCGCTCGACCTGTTCGAGGCCGGCACCGTGGCCGGATTCGCCGACCGCCTGGTCTCGCTGCTGCGCGACATGACCGGCGCCGGTCGCGACACCGTCGCCGTGGGCGATCTCGCGCTCGTCTCGGCCGACGACCGTGCCCGCGTCGACGGCTGGTCGGTCGGTGAGACCACGGTCTTCGGAAGTCCGGTGATCGCCGACGCGGTGGCCACACGTATCGCCGAGGACCCGACGCAGGTGGCCATCGACTTCGAAGGTCGTCGACTCACCTACGGTGAATTCGGCTCGCGCGTGGCCGATCTCGCGCGGACCCTGATCGGGCTCGGGATCGGTCCCGAGGTCGCCGTCGGCGTCTGCATCGACCGTTCGGTCGAGATGGTCGTCGCCGTGCACGCCGTGCTCGCCGCGGGTGGTCAGTACGTGCCGATCGACACCGCCGCACCGGCCGATCGGGTCCAGTACATGATCGAGACCGCCCGGGTCGCCGTCGTGCTGTCCGCCGGTGACGCTCGTCCGGAGGCGATCGACGGACTCGACGACGGGATCACGCTGGTGCAGGTGGACGCGACGAGCGCCGTCGCCGACACCGCGCCCGTCACCGACGCGGACCGCCTCGCGCCGCTGCGGGGCGACCACGCCGCCTACACGCTGTTCACCTCCGGCTCCACCGGCCGCCCCAAGGGCGTCACGGTGTCGCACGCCTCCGTCATGAACCGGTTGTGGTGGGGACTCGGGGAATTCCCGTGGACCGTCGGCGACCGCATCGTGCAGAAGACTCCCTACACCTTCGACGTCTCCGTGCCGGAGTTGTTCGGCCCGTTGATCTCCGGCGCGACGATGATCGTCGCCCGGCCCGGCGGTCACACCGACCCCGACTATCTCGTGGACCTGATCTCCTCGACACGGGCCACGTCGGTGCACTTCGTCCCGTCGATGATGTCGATCTTCCTCGATCTCGTCCCGGCCGGACGATTCGCCGAGATGTCGTCGCTGCGATGGGTTTTCGCCTCCGGTGAGGCGCTGCCGCCGGCCGTCGTGGCCAAGCTGCACGCCCTGCTGCCGCAGGTCTCCATCGTCAATCTCTTCGGGCCCACGGAGGCGGCCGTGGAGGTCGCCGTCGCCGACGTGTCCACCGCCCCGGCGATCATCCCGATCGGCGTGCCCGTCGCGAACACGTCGACATGGGTCCTCGACGCGCGGCTGCGACCGGTTCCGGCCGGGGTGCCGGGTGAGTTGTACCTCGGCGGCGTCCAGCTCGCCCGCGGTTATGCCGCGCGCGCCGACCTGTCCGCGGAACGGTTCGTCGCCGATCCGTTCGGCGAACCGGGTTCGCGTCTCTACCGCACCGGCGACCTCGTGCGCTGGCGCGCAGACGGAACCCTGGAGTACCTGGGCCGCACCGACTTCCAGGTCAAGCTGCGCGGCCAGCGCATCGAGCTCGGTGAGATCGAGTCCGTGATCGCGACCGTCGAGGGTGTCGTGCACACCGCCGTCACGGTGGCCAAGGCCCCGACGGGCGCCGACCACCTCGTCGGTTACGTCGCGCCGGAAGGGGTCGACCTCGACCTCGTCAAGTCGACGGTGGCCGCCGAGCTGCCGGAGTACATGCGTCCGACGGTGTGGATGACGCTGCCGTACATCACCCTCAACAGTGCCGGCAAGATCGATCGAAAGGCGCTGCCGGAGCCGGAGTTCGGGGTACACACCGAGATGTTCGTGGCGCCGGCCACGACGACCGAGGAAGTACTCGCCTCCATCGTCGCGCACCTCATCGGTATCCCGCGGGTGTCGGTGACCGAGTCGTTCTTCGCCCTCGGCGGGGACTCGATCATGTCGATCCAGCTCGCGTCCGCGGCGCGCGCCGCGGGCGTCGACCTGTCCCCGCGCGAGATCTTCGAGCACCGCACGATCCGCGGCATGGCCGCCGCGGCCGATGACGACGCCGCCCGCCTGCCGATGCTCGAGGAGTCCTCTGCGGGCACCGGACCGGTCACGGTGTCCCCGGTCGTGCACTGGATGATCGAACACGCCTCGGCTCCATCGGATTTCGCCGACTTCGTGCAGGCTGCGGTGCTCCGGGCACCGGACGGACTCGACGTCGAGCGGCTGATCGGGCTCCTCGCGGCGGTCGTCGACGCGCATCCCATGCTCACCGCGACCCTCGCGCAGACCGAGGACGGATGGCGGTCGACCGTCGGAAACGCATTCGACGGCGCGTCCGCGGTCATCGAGGTGTCGAGTGTCGCCGCGGTCGGTACCGACGAGTTCGACTCCGACGTCCGTACCGCGTTCGGTGCGGTGTCGGCCACTCTCGACCCCGAGGCCGGGCAGCTGGTGCGGGCCGCACTGATCCGCGACCGCGGCGGCGTGGGACGGGTGCTCCTGGTCATCCATCACCTCGGCGTGGACGCCGTGTCCTGGCCGATCCTCATCGAAGACCTGATCACCGGATGGGCGCAGCTCTCCGACGGTCGGGACATCGAGCTGCGCGCCGAACAGACGAGCGCCCGGGCGTGGACGGATGCCCTTGCGGCCCGGACTGATTCGTGGCACGAGCAGCGCGACCACTGGCTCGCGCAGTTGCCGCCGCGGCCCACGCCGCTCGGCGTCACGCTCGACCGCACCCGCGACCTGATGTCCACCGAGCGCCACGTCTCCCTCGAGATCGGCGCCCCGGTGACCCGATCCGTGCTGACCGCGGTGCCGGAGGCCTTCGGCGGCAACGTCAGCGACGTCCTGCTCGGTGCTTTCGCCCGTGCGGTCCGATCCTGGCAGTCACGTCGCGAGATCACCGACAGCGCACCCGTCACGGTCCTCACCGAGGGTCACGGCCGGTACGAGGAGGTCCTCGCCGCCGGCGAGTCGCCGCGTCGCGCGGACCTGTCCCGGTCGGTCGGCTGGTTCACCACCATCGTCCCCGTGCGCCTCGATCCCGGTACCGACGTGGTGCACGCGGTGAAGGCTGCGAAGGAAGCGCGTCTGGCCCAGCCGGACAACGGCATCGGATTCGGGTGGCTGCGCTACGGCTCCGGGACCGCCGACCCCGATTCCGACACCCGGGAACTGGCCACGCGTCCGCTCCCGAGCATCTCCTTCAACTACTTCGGTGCCGGCGGAGGCGCAGGCGCGCCGGACGCCGAGGTGCTCCCGTTCACCCACGCTCCGGACGCGCCGATCCTGGGATCGTCCGCGTCGGGTCGGATGGTGGCTCTGAGCACCTTGGGCGTGAGCGTGACCACCTCACTCGACGAGCAGGGCAATCGCAAGCTCGTCGCCGGTGCCAGCTTCCCCGGCTCACTGTTCGCCGACGACGAGGTCACCGATCTCCTCGACATGTGGGCGGCCGAACTGGCTGCGCTGACCCAGGCGATCGGTTCGGGCACCCGCGTCGGTCTGTCCCCGTCGGACGTCCCGGGCACCGGCGTCACCCAGCGCGACCTCGACGACCTGGCCCGCACGTATCCGGGCGCGGCGGTGTGGCCGCTGACGCCGCTGCAACAGGGTCTGTACTTCCAGGCGCAGCTCGCCGCGTCCGGCCAGGAGTCCGGCGCCGTGGACGTCTACGTCACCCAGGTGGTCCTCACGCTGGGCGGCCGTGTCGACGGAGATCGGCTGCGCGGTTCGGCCGAGCAGCTGTTCGCCCGACACCGCGTGATGCGGTCGGCCTACCTCCGGACCGGCAGCGGCGCGGTCGTCGCGGTGATCCCCGAGCGCGTCGAGATCCCGTGGCGAGTGGTTCGGCTGGACTCCGGGGTGACCGCCGAGGACGCGGATGCCGAGATCCGGCGGATCGTCGAGGGCGAGCGGCTGGCCCGGTTCGACCTCGGCCGACCGCCCCTGGTGCGGTTCGTGCTCGTCTGGCACGACGACCAGGCGCACCTCGTGGTGACCAACCACCACATCCTGATGGACGGCTGGTCCGGTCCGCTGGTCCTGGCCGACCTGCTCGCCCTGTACGCCACGGGGGAGACCTACACCGGCCAGGTTGCCGGCGGTGAGGGATCGCAGCGATCGGACTTCGCCGACCACGTCCGGCGGCTCGCCGCCGCCGACCGCGACGCCGGTCTGGCGGCATGGCGACAGGTGCTCGCGCCGATCGAGGGTCCGACTCTCGTGGCGCCCGGACTCGAGGCCACCGACGACGAACTGCCTCGGCAGCACCGGGTCATGCTCGACGAGGAGACGACCGCGGGGCTCGAGGAGCTCACCCGAACCGAGGGCGTCACCACCGCCACGGTCATGCAGTTCGCCTGGTCTGTTCTGCTGTCGCGGATGACCGGCAACCGGGTCGTGGTGTTCGGCGAGACCGTCTCGGGCCGGCCCGCGGACCTGCCGGGCGTGGAGACGATGGTCGGGCTCTTCATCAACACGCTGCCCAGCGTCGTCGATGTCGATCCGGCCGCGACCATCGTCGAGGTGCTCCGCAGGCTGCAGGCCGCCAAGGTCGCGGTCATGGATCACCAGCACCTCGGTCTGTCCGACCTGACGGCCCTGGCCGGCTCGGCCCAGCTGTTCGACACGCTGACCGTCCACGAGTCGTTCCCGATCGACACCGAGGCCCTGTCGTCGCAGGACGCGACCGAAGGACTGGCCGACGGTCTCGTCGTCGCCGACGTCGACTCCAGGAGCACCACCCACTACCCGATCAACCTGATCACCGCGGCCGCGGGTGGCCGGGTGTCGTTGCAGCTGAAGTACCTGCCCGCCGCTTTCGGCGACGACCAGATCCGGGTCTTCGGCGAGATCCTGGTGCACATCCTGGAGACGGTGGCCCGCACTCCCCACGAGCGGACGTCCGACATCCCGCTGGTCTCCACGGTGGACGGTCTCGACGTCGCCGAGTGGTCTCGCGGACACGAGGTCCAGATCCCGGGCGAGCACACCGTCGTCGACCTCGTCGCCGATGCACGCGCACGCGCGGCGGATCGGCCCGCCGTGCTCTTCGACGACCGCGTGGTGCACTACGACGAGTTCGCGGCCCGGGTGAGCATCCTTGCGCGAGAGCTGATCTCGCTGGGTGTGGGACCCGATGTCGCCGTCGGCGTCTGCATCGACCGCTCGGTCGAGGTGATGGTCGCCGTGCACGCCATCGTGGCGGCCGGCGGCCAGTACGTGCCGATCGACACCGAATCCCCGGTCGAGCGCACGCAATACATGATCGACACCGCGGACGTCGCGATGGTGCTCATCGGTACCGAGCGTCCGGAAGCGCTCGCGGGTGTGGATCTCCCGGTGGTCGTCGTCGACGCGTCCGCGCCCGTCGACACCGCCGTCCCCTCGGTGTCCGACGCCGATCGACCCGTCCGGGTGTTGCCGGACCACGCCGTCTACACGATCTTCACGTCCGGATCGACCGGACGCCCCAAGGGCGTGACCGTCACCCACGGTGCGCTGCGAAACACCCTCGAGTGGTTCACCGAGTCGAACGGTCCGGGGGAGCACGTCTTCTTCCTGAAGACGCCCTACACGTTCGACGCGTCCGTGTGGGACTACTTCGGCGGCATCTTCGCCGCGTCGCCGGTCGTCGTCGCCGAACCCGGCGGACATCGGGACCCGGTCTACCTGGCACGCCTCATCGAACGCCATCGGGTCACGACCGCCAAGTTCGTGCCCTCGATGCTCGCGGCGTTCCTCGACGGCGCCACCGGCGCCGGGGACGCCGACCTCTCGTCGATGCGCCGGATCTTCTCCGGTGGTGAGGCTCTGAGCCCCGCCCTCGCCGGTGGTCTGCTCCGACTGCTCCCCGAACTCGGGCTCTACAACCAGTACGGTCCGACCGAGGCGACCGTCGACATCACCTATGGACGCGTGGACCGGCCGACGCCGAACATCCCCATCGGGGCACCGGTGTGGAACTCGACGGTCCGTGTCCTCGACGATCGGCTGCGACCGGTCCCGCCGGGCGTCCCCGGTGAGATGTACCTCGGCGGACCCCAGCTGGCCCGCGGTTACGCCTCGCGGTCGGGGCTCACCGCCGAGACCTTCGTCGCCGATCCCTTCGATCCACGCGGTGGCCGGTTGTACCGCACCGGTGACCGCGCCCGGTGGAACACCGACGGCGTGCTGGAATACCTGGGCCGCGCCGACTTCCAGGTGAAGCTGCGCGGGCAGCGCATCGAGCTCGGCGAGATCGAGTCCGTGCTGTCCTCGGCGCCGGGTGTCGTGCATGTGGCCGTCGTCGTGGCCACCGCCCCGAGCGGCGGCGAGCAACTCGTCGCCTACGTCGCCGGACGTCCCGGCGAGGAGGTCGATCTCGACCTCGTGCGCGGAGCGTCCGTGCGCGGTCTGCCGGAGTTCATGCGACCCACGGTCTGGATGGCGCTTCCCGAGATGCCACGGACCACCTCGGGCAAGGTGGACCGACGGGCGCTGCCCCGCCCCGAGTTCGCCACCGGTGACTACGTGGCTCCCGAGACGCCGGAGGAGACCGCGGTCGCCGAGGTCTTCGCGGAGCTCCTCCAGGTCGAACGGGTGGGTGCCACCGACAGCTTCTTCGAGCTGGGCGGCAACTCGCTGTCGGCGATGCGGGTCAGTGCCCGCGTCGGTGACGCCCTGGGTGTCGAGGTCTCGGTCCGCGACGTCTTCGAGGCGCCGTCGGTGCGCGAGCTGGTGGCCGCCCTGACCGGTCGCGGCTCCCGGCTCGCGCCCGTGGTGGCGGTGTCGCCACGGCCCGAACGGATTCCGCTGTCCTTCGCGCAGACCCGGATGTGGTTCCTCAACCGCCTGCATCCCGCTGCGCCCACGCACAACATGACGATCGTGCTGCGGCTGTCGGGCGACCTCGACGTCGAGGCACTGCACACCGCGCTGGGCGACGTCGTCCGCAGGCATGAGGTCCTGCGCACGACGTTCCCGAGTGCCGAAGGCGTGCCCTTCCAGCTCGTGTATCCGCCGGAATCGGTCGCCGACCGGCTCGACTGGGAGGTCGTCGGGTCCGAGGACGACATCTTCGCCGCGGTGACAAGGGGATTCGACGTCACCGAGGAGTGGCCGTTCCGGACGCGCCTCTGGGCGGTCGAGCCCGGTGAGTTCGTGCTCGCCGTCGTGTTCCACCACATCGGTGCCGACGGCGAGTCCATGGCCCCGCTCGTCTCCGACCTGGTCTCCGCCTACAGCGCCCGCGTCGCCGGGGACGAGCCGCAATTCCCGCCGTTCGCCGTGCAATTCGCCGATTACGCGATCTGGCAGCACACCGTCCTCGGCTCGGTCGACGACCCGGATTCGGTCGTCGGACGCCAATTGGCCTACTGGGCCGGGCACCTCGCCGGTGTTCCCGACGTACTCGAACTGCCGTCGGACCGTCCGCGTCCGCCGGTCGCCTCCGGGCGCGGCGCCCGCGCACGGGTCGAGATCCCGGCCGGGATCGGCGAGCGCGTCACCGAGGTCGCGCGCGGAGCCGACGTGACGCCGTTCATGGTGCTGCACGGCGCCGTCGCGGTGCTGCTCGCACGCCTGTCGGCCACCGACGACATCGTCGTCAGCACGCCGATCGCCGGTCGCGGTCAGGCGGAGCTCGATCCGCTCGTCGGCATGTTCGTCAACACCCTGGTGCTGCGGACACTGGTCGACGGCGCCCAGTCGTTCGAACAGCTCCTGTCCGCGGTGCGCGACGTCGACCTGAACGCGTTCGCCCACGCCGACGTCCCGTTCGAGACCGTGGTCGACCGGCTGAGTCCGGTGCGCTCGGAGGCCTTCGCGCCGCTGGCCCAGGTCATGTTCTCGTTCAGCCCGTCGGCGACCGCCGCCGAGGCACTCGGTGACGCGGCCGGCATCACGGTGACGCCGTACGCGGATGTGATGGTCTCGTCGCAGATCGATCTCTGGATCACCGTCTCCTCGCGGCCCGCCGGGCAGACCTGGCCGGTGAACCTCGACTACTCGACCGACCTCTTCGACGAGCCGACGGTGCTCGAGTTCGGCGAACGCTTCATCCGTCTTCTCGATGCCCTGACCTCGGTCCCGGACCGGGCGGTGGGGGATGCGCCGTTCGTCGCCGAGGACACGACGGCCGCCATCGAGTCGGCCGAGTGGGGCGAGCGGGTGGAACTGCCCGCAGTGCAGACCGTCAGCGACGCCGTCTCCGCCCAGGCGCAGCGCACCCCGGACGCCACCGCGATCGTCTTCGGCGACCGCGAGGTGTCCTACGCCGAGTTCGTCGCCCGGGTCAACACACTGGCCCGCGACCTCATCGAGGCCGGTGTCGGGCCGGATGTGGCAGTCGCCCTGTGCATTCCGCGCTCCGTCGAGATGATGGTCGCGATCCACGCCGTCATCGCCGCGGGTGGACAGTACGTCCCGGTCGACGTGGCCGCGCCAGCCGACCGCGTCCGCTACATGTACGAGACCGCCGGTGTGCGGGTGCTGCTCGTCGCCGACGCCGAGGGTGTCCGGGACGCGGTGGCCGCGGCCGACGACACCGGTGTGCGGGTCGTCGTGGTCGACGCCTCGGCCCTGGTGGACGTCGACTCGTCGGCCGCCGCACCGGTGTCCGACGCGGAGCGGCTCTCCCCGCTGCGCCCCGACGACGCCGCGTACACCCTGTTCACCTCGGGCTCCACGGGTCGCCCCAAGGGCGTCACGTTGTCGCATGCCGCGGTGCTGAACCGGTTGTGGTGGGGCCTGGACGCCCTGCCGATCGGTCCCGACGACGTCGTCATGCAGAAGACGCCGTACACATTCGACTGTTCGGTGCCGGAATTGTTCGCGCCGTTGTCGATCGGTGCCCGGCTGGTGGTCCTCGCCGACGGCGGACACCTGAACCCGCGTCAGGTCGCCGACGAGATCGCCCGCACGGGCACGACGATGATCCACTTCGTGCCGTCGATGCTGTCGGTGTTCCTCGAGGTGGTCGGCCGTGAGCAGCTCGCCGCCCTCGACACCATCCGCATCGTCTCGACCACGGGTGAGGCGTTGCCGCCCGCGGTCGCGGCACCCGTCCGCGAGATCTGGCCGGACGCATGGTTCTTCAACCTGTACGGTCCGACCGAGGCCGCGGTGGAGATCACCTTCGAACGCATCCACTCGGTTGCCGCCGACGATCCGACCGTGCCGATCGGCATCCCGGTGTGGAACTCCTCGGCCGTCGTGCTCGACGCCCGGTTGCGCCGGGTGCCCGCCGGTGTCCCCGGTGAGCTCTACCTCGGTGGCGTGCAACTCGCCCGCGGTTACGCGGCCCGCCCGGACCTCACCTCCGAACGGTTCGTCGCCGATCCGTACGGCGAACCGGGTTCGCGGCTCTACCGCACCGGCGACCTCGTGCGCAGGCGCCCCGACGGCGTCCTGGAGTACTTGGGACGCACCGATTTCCAGGTCAAGCTCCGCGGCCAGCGCATCGAGCTCGGCGAGATCGAGGCGGTCATCGCCTCGGCTCCCGGCGTCGTCCACGCCGCGGCCACCGTGGCCACCGCACCCGGCGGCGGGGAACACCTCGTCGGCTACCTGGCGGGTGTCCCGGGTGAGCACATCGACCTGGACAGGGTCAAGGCCGTTGTCGCCGAGGCACTTCCGGGCTACATGCGACCGACCGTGTGGATGCCGGTGGACGACATCGCGCTCAACACGGCAGGCAAGATCGATCGTCGTGCGCTGCCGGAACCGGTCTTCACCGCGGGCGAGTACGTCGCCCCCGCCGGTGAGGCGGAGGCCGCGGTCGCCGAGGTGTTCGCCGACATCCTCGGTGTCGATCGCGTCAGCGTGACCGACTCGTTCTTCGACCTCGGTGGCAACTCGCTCGCCGCGATGCGGCTCGTCGCCCGCGTGGGCGAGGTCACCGGCACGGAGATCTCGATCCGGGAACTCTTCAACGCCCCGAACGTGCGTGAACTGACGCGGGTGAGTTCCGGTCTCGACTCCGCACGCGCCCCGATCGTGGCCGTCGAGTCCCGGCCCGAACGGATCCCGCTGGCGTTCGCCCAGCAGCGGATGTGGTTCGTCAACCAGGCCGACACCACCTCGTCGGCCTACAACCTGCCGATCGTGCTGCGGCTGTCCGGTGCGCTCGACACCGACGCGCTGCACGCCGCTCTGATCGACGTGGTGTCGCGCCACGAGTCACTGCGCACGACGTTCCCGTCGGCCGACGGCATGCCGTACCAGAAGATCAACCGCGCGACGTCGGTCGCGGCCAAGCTGGACTGGCAGGAGGTGTCCTCGCAGGAGGAGATCGAGGCGGCGGTCTCCGCAGGCTTCGACGTCTCGCGGGAATGGCCCATCCGCGCCCGGATCTGGGAGGTGACGCCCGACGAGCACGTGTTCGCGGTGATCACCCATCACATCGCCTCGGACGGGCAGTCGATGACGCCGCTCGTGCGCGACGTCGTGACCGCCTACCTCGCCGAGTCCGCCGACACCGACCCGGAATTCGCCGACCTCGACGTCCAGTTCGCCGACTTCGCGATCTGGCAGCACGAGGTTCTCGGTTCGCCCGAGGATCCCGAGTCCGTCGTGGGCCGCCAGCTCACCTACTGGACCGACCGTCTCGCCGGCCTCCCCGACGTGATCGAGTTGCCCACCGACCGTCCCCGGCCCGCGCGGGCCAGCCAGCGCGGCGGCCGCGTCCTGTTCGGCGTGCCCGCGTCGGTCGGCGATCGCATCGCCGGGTTCGCCCAGGAGACCGGGACGACCCCGTTCATGGTGGTCCACGCCGCACTGGCCGCCCTCCTGTCACGGCTGTCGGCAACCGACGACATCGCCGTCGGCACACCGATCGCCGGTCGCGGGCAGCGCGTGCTCGATCCGCTCGTCGGCATGTTCGTCAACACCCTGGTGTTGCGGACGACCGTCGACCGCGACCGCGGCTTCGCCGACCTGCTCGACGCAGCCAAGGACGCCGACCTCGCTGCTTTCGCCAACGCCGACGTCCCGTTCGACGTGGTCGCGGATGCGGCCGGGGCCCAGCGGTCGGCAGCGTTCGCGCCCTTCACCCAGGTGTGGCTGACGTTCGACCAGTCGACCCTCCCCGAACTGGCGGGTCCGGATCTCTCGATCGGCGAGGTCGCCGGCCTCCAGGTGAGTTCGGTGACCACCGAGCGCATCCCGGCCCGCGTCGACCTGCTGGTCGCGCTCTCGCAGCCGGCCGGGTCCGAGGACTGGTCGGGTGCGATCACCTACGCGACCGATCTGTTCGACGAACCGTCGGTGGCGCGTCTCGCCGAGCAGCTGGTGACGCTGCTGACCGAGGCCCTGGCGGAACCCGAGGTGCCACTGCGGCAGATCTCCCTCGGCGAGGCGACCATGTCGGTGGCCGAACTCGCCCGCGCGGCAACGCAACCCGAACCGCAGCGGCAGACGGTGTCGATCGCCGACTCCGACGCGGTCGTGACCGGGGGACCGGGAACCGAGCCGGTCGTCCTGAGTGATCTCTTCGCGCAGGCCGCCGCGAAGTGGGGACCGCGCCAGGCCGTCGTCGACGCGGACAATGTCTGGCTGTCGTACGCGGACCTCGACGCGCGGTCGAACCGCTTGGCGCGCTGGCTGATCGGTCAGGGCATCGGCCCGGAGAAACTGGTCGCGCTGGCGATCGGCCGATCCGCGCAGCTGCTCACCGCCATCTGGGCGGTGGCCAAGACCGGCGGTGGCTACGTGCCGATCGACCCGGACTACCCCGCCGAACGAGTGGCGAACATGGTCGAGGACTCGGGCGCGATCCTGGGCCTGGCCGTCCAGGCGTCGGGAACCCTGCCCGGGGAACGTTTCTCGTGGCGCAGTCTCGACGACGCCACGCTGTCCGCCGAGATCGAGGCGCTGTCCGACGCGCCGATCACCTCATCGGATCGGCGTGGGCCGGTACGGGTGGACAACGTCGCCTACGTCATCTACACCTCCGGCTCCACCGGGCGCCCGAAGGGTGTCGCCGTGACCCACTCGGGTCTGGCGAACTTCGCCGCCGAAGAGATCCGGCGTTCGGGTGCCGACGAGTACTCGCGGGTGCTCGGCTTCGCCTCGCCCAGCTTCGACGCGTCGGTGCTCGAGTACCTGCTCGCGATCGTGTCCGGCGGCGTGTTGATCTATCGCCCCGCCGACGCGGTCGGTGGCCCGCCGCTGCAGGACCTGATGATGCGGCAGGCGATCACCCACACGTTCCTGACGCCGACCGTGCTCGCGACCATCGAACCGCACGCGGTCCCGGCCCTCCGAGTCGTCTATGCCGGTGGCGAGGCCGTGCCGCAGGCGCTCAAGGACAGCTGGGCTCCGTTCCGGCGGATCCAGAACCTGTACGGCCCCACCGAGACCACGATCGGCGTCACCATCAGTGCGCCGATGGCGGTGGGCGAGCCGGTCTCGCTCGGCGGCCCGCTCGCCGGCGTGGGCCTGATGGTGCTCGACGCGCAGTTGCGTCCGGTCCCCGTCGGTGTCGCGGGGGAGCTGTATGTCAACGGCGGTGCGCTGTCGCGCGGATACCTCGACCGCCCGGGCCTGACCGCGGAGAAGTTCGTGGCGAACCCGCATGGTCACCCGGGTGACCGGATGTATCGCACCGGCGACATCGTCCGCTGGAAGCAGGACTCCACCGGTGCGCCGGTCCTCGAGTACTCCGGCCGCAGTGACGACCAGGTGAAGCTGCGCGGTCTGCGCATCGAACTCGGCGAGATCGAGGCGGTCCTCGCCGAGCACCCGGCGGTCCGCTCGGCCGTGGTCGTCGGTGTCGGCGGTTCGGTCGCCACCGCGCTGGCCGCCTACGTGGTCGCGGCCGGCACAGGGGGCGGCGCCGAGGTCGATCCGGCAGAGCTGAGATCGTTTGTCGGCGAACGACTCCCGGCGCACATGGTGCCGGCGTCGGTCGCGGTGCTCGACGAGCTCCCGCTCACCCCGGTCGGCAAGCTCGACAAGGCCGCCCTGCCCGAACCGGTCATCGAGGTCGGCGAGATCGTCGAACCGGAGACGAACGAGGAAGCCGCGGTCGCCGCGGTGTTCGCCGAGGTCCTGGGAATCGACCAGGTCAGCGTGACCGAGTCCTTCTTCGACCTCGGTGGCAACTCGCTGTCGGCGACGCGCGTGGCCGCCCGGGTGGGCGAGGTGCTCGGCGTGGAGACCTCGGTGCGCGACCTGTTCGAGGCACCGACGGTGCGTGCGCTCGTGGCCGAGGTGTCCGGACATGCCGAGGCGCTGCCGCCGATCGTCGCCCGCGCGGATCGTCCGGAACTCGTACCGTTGTCCTTCGCCCAGCAGCGGATGTGGTTCATCAACCAGTTCGATCCGTCGCTGCCGACCTACAACATCCCGTTCGTGCTCCAGGTGCGCGGTGCTCTCGACACCGAGGCGTTGCGCCTGGCGATCGTCGACGTCGTCGAACGCCACGAGGTCCTGCGGACCACCTTCCCGTCCGTCGACGGGGTCGCCCATCAACTGGTCCATCCGGCCGAGCAGATCGCCGACCGGCTGGACTGGGGGATCGCCGCCGACCAGCACGCCTTCGAGCGTGCGGTGGTCTCCGGGTTCGACGTCGCCGCCGACTGGCCGATCCGCGTGCGGGTCTGGCACGTCGACGCCGAGCGTGCGGTCGTCGCGGTCGTCGTCCACCACATCGCCGCCGACGGCGAGTCGATGAACCCGCTGCTCGTCGACGTCCTCACGGCGTACGACGCCCGGGTGTCGGGGAACGAGCCCGACTTCGAGCCCCTCGAGGTCCAGTTCGCCGACTACGCCCTCTGGCAGCACGAGGTCCTCGGCGACGGATCCGATCCGACCTCGGTCATCGGCTCCCAGTTGGCCTATTGGACAGACAAACTCGCCGATCTGCCCGAGGTGCTGAACCTGCCGTTCGACCGGCCCCGGCCGTTGGTGGCCTCGCAGCGCGGCGGTCGCGTCGGCGCCGCGATCCCGGCCGAGATCGGGAACCGGGTCCGCGACCTCGCACGCGAGGTCGACGCGACCCCGTTCATCGTCGTGCACGCGGCGCTCGCCGTGTTGCTCGCGCGACTGTCGGCCGGCGAGGACGTGGCGATCGCCACCCCGGTCGCCGGACGCGGACAGCGTGTACTCGACCCGCTCGTGGGCATGTTCGTCAACACCCTGGTCCTGCGGGCCCAGGTGGATCCGTCGATGTCGTTCGCCGAACTGCTGGAGCAGGCCCGCGACACCGACCTGGAAGCATTCGCGAACGCCGACGTGGCCTTCGAGATGCTCGTCGAGAAGCTCAATCCGGTCCGGTCCGAGGCGTTCGCGCCGCTGGCCCAGATCATGCTCACGTTCGGTCAGACGGCACTGCCCGAGATGGCGGAGACCGCGCCGGCCGCGGTCGCGGGGCTGGAGATCGAACCGATGCCGCCGGCCGATCCGCCGGCGAAACTGGACCTGACGATCGGTGTGTCCGTTCCCGACGGGGACGGGGACTGGCCGCTCTCGCTGGTGTTCGCGCGGGATCTCTTCGACGAGGACACCGTCGCCCAGCTGGCGCGCCGGTTCGTCGGGCTGCTCGACCAGCTCACCCGGCACACCGACGACCCGGTGGCCGACGCCGCCCTCCTCGAACCCGCCGAGATCGAGGAGATACTCCGGCGATCACGGGGCACGGAGACCGCCATACCGGCGGGATCGGTGGCCGATGCGCTCTCGTTTCGCGGGGCGCGGTCGCTCGACTCGATCGCGCTGACCTACGCCGACCGTGAGTTGACCTACCGCGAGTTCGGCGCTCGGGTCGCCGATCTCGCCCGGGAACTCCTCGGGCTGGGCGTGGGACCCGATGTCGCGGTGGCGGTCTGCATCGACCGCGGTGTGGACATGGTGGTGGCCGTCCACGCGGTGACCGCGGCCGGTGGCCGGTACGTGCCCATCGACACCGCTGCCCCGGGCGACCGTGTGCGCTACATGGTCGAGACCGCGGGCGCGCGGGTCCTGCTCGTCGGACCGCGGCCCGTGGCGGCCGATCTGTCCGGACTCGACGACGGCGTCCGGCGCGTCACCGTCGACTCGACCCGCGACATCGATCCGTCGACACCGCCGGTCACCGACGCCGAACGTGTCCGGCCGATCCGCGGTGACGATGCGCTGTACACGCTCTTCACCTCCGGCTCGACCGGACGACCCAAGGGCGTGACCGTCTCCCACGCCGCGGTGGCCAACCGGTTGTGGTGGGGACTCGACGAGTATCCCTGGACCGTGGGTGACCGGATCATCCAGAAGACGCCGTACACCTTCGACGTCTCGGTGCCGGAGCTGTTCGCGCCGTTGCTGACCGGTGCGACGATGGTGATCGCCGAACCGGGCGGCCATGCCGATCCGCTCTACATCGTCGACCTGATCGCGTCCAGCGGTGCCACCTCGGTGCATTTCGTCCCGTCGATGCTGTCGGTGTTCCTCGATGTCGTGCCGGCCGAGACGATCTCGCGCCTGGGTACGCTCCGCTGGCTGTTCGCCTCCGGTGAGGCGCTGCCGCCCGCGGTGGTGGCCCGTGCCCACGAGCTGCTGCCGCACGTCCAGATCGTGAACCTGTTCGGTCCCACCGAGGCGGCGGTCGAGGTGGCCTACGCCGACGTGACCCGGGCGCCGTCGATCGTGCCGATCGGCGTGCCGGTCTGGAACACGACGACCCATGTGCTCGACGCGCGACTGAATCCTGTCCCGACGGGGGTCCCGGGCGAGCTCTATCTGGGTGGCGATCAGGTGGCCCGCGGGTATGCCGCGCAACCGGGCCTGTCCGCCGAGCGCTTCGTGGCCGACCCGTTCGGCCGGCCCGGCTCGCGGCTCTACCGGACCGGTGATCTCGTGCGGTGGAACACCGAGGGGGAGATCGAATACCTCGGCCGCACCGACTTCCAGGTGAAGCTGCGCGGCCAGCGCATCGAACTCGGCGAGATCGAGTCCGTCGTCGCGGCGGCGCCCGGCGTCGTGCACGCCGCGGTGTCGGTGGCCGACGCGCCGGGTGGCGGACAGCATCTGGTCGCCTATGTCGCGCCGTCGACCGTGGACCTCGAGGTCCTGCGGGACGCGGTGACCCGGGCACTCCCGGAGTACATGCGTCCGACGCTGTGGATGCCGATCGACGAGGTGGTGCTGAACAGCGCGGGCAAGCTCGACCGCCGCGCCCTGCCCGCACCCGACTTCGCGGGGCTCGACGCCGATCACGTCGCGCCCGCCAACGCGACGGAGGAGACCCTGGCGACCATCGTGGCGGGTCTGCTCGGACTGGACCGGGTCTCGGTCACCCAGTCGTTCTTCGCGCTCGGCGGTGACTCGATCATGTCGATCCAGCTCGCCTCGGCGGTTCGCGCCGCCGGGTTCACCCTGACACCGCGAGACATCTTCGAGCAACGGACCATTCGGGCGATGGCCCGCGTGGTCGCCGGGGAGGCGCACCGTCTGCCCGCTCTCGACGAACCCGCGGGCGGCGGGCGCGGCGACCTGCCACTGCTGCCGGTGATGTCGTGGATGATCGAACACTCCACGCACGCATCTGATTTCGCGGACTTCTCGCAGTACCGGGTGCTCCACGCGCCGGCGGATCTCACCGTGGACGCGTTGTCGGAGTTGCTGTCCGAGCTCATCGCGGTGCACCCGATGCTGTCCGCGCGTCTCACCCGGAGCGATGACCGCTGGCGATTGGTCGCCGGATCGGATGAGAACGCCGGTGGTCCGAGCGCGGCGCCCTATGTATTCGCACGCTCCTCGGTCGCACCGGTGGGCAGTCCCGGCCACGGCGCGGATCTTCGTGCCGCACATGCCGAGGCACTGGCTCACCTCGATCCGTCGGCCGGTGTGCTCGTCGCGGCGGGCATCGTCACCGACGCCGACGGCGTCGGTCGGGTCGTCCTGGCGATCCACCATCTCGGTGTCGACGCGGTGTCCTGGCCGATCCTCGTCGAGGACCTGGTCACCGGATGGGCGCAGCGGGCATCGGGGCAACCGATCGCGCTGCGTGCCGAGGCGACGTCCGAGCGGGCGTGGGCCCACGCGGTCGGCGCACAGGCCGACCGGCGCTCGGCCGAGCTGCCGTACTGGCTCGACCGTCTCCCGGCCCGACCCACCGATCTCGGGATCGACTTCGACGCGTCGCGGGACCGGTTCGGCACCGAGGTGTCGGTGGTCCACGCATTCGACGCGCAGGTGACCGAGGCGGCGCTGACCTCGGTGCCGGAAGCGTTCCGCGGCAACGCCAACGACGTCCTGCTCGGTACGTTCGCACGTGCGGTGCGGGCGTGGCAGGCCGCGCGCGGTATCGCCGACGTCGCACCCGTCACGGTCCTGGTGGAGGGCCACGGGCGCAAGGACGAGATCGTCACCGCCGACGGCGAACGAGCAGTGGACCTGTCCCGCACGGTCGGCTGGTTCACCACCATCGCCCCGGTCGCTGTCGATCCGTCCACCGACGTCACCCATGCGGTGAAGTCGGCCAAGGAGGAACGTCTCGGGCAACCCGACGGCGGTCTCGGCTTCGGTGCGCTGCGTTACGGCGCCGACACCGAGCTGTCGCAGCGTCCGCTGCCGAGCATCGGTTTCAACTTCTTCGGTGCCGGACGCGCGGGACGCCCCGCGGCGGAACCCGCGCCCGACGTCATCCCGTTCACCGGTGCGCCCGGCGCGCCGGGGATGCCGCCGTCGGTGTCTGGTGCGATGGTCGCGCTGAACCCGTTGAGCGTCAACGTCGGAACGCGAAGCGACGGCGAGACCCGGCGCCTCACGGCAAACTTCACGTTCCCGTCGGCTCTGTTCGGGACCGACGACATCACGGCGCTCGCCGAGTTGTGGGCCGCCGAGCTCGCCGCACTCGCCGAGCACGTCGCGGTCGTCGGTGACCCGGGCCGGTCGCCGTCGGACGTGCCCGGTACGCCCGTCACCCAGACCGAACTCGACGCGCTCGCGGTGCGGTTCCCGGGTGCGGACGTCTGGCCGCTCACGCCGCTGCAGGCCGGTCTGTACTTCCAGTCGCAGATGGCTGCGCAGAACACCGTGGGAGCCGACGGTGTCGCTCCCACGGGCTCCGACAACGTGGACGTCTACGTCACGCAGGCGGTGCTGCATCTCGGCGGTGAGGTCGACCGGGCGCGATTGCGTTCGGCGGCCGAGGAACTCGTCGCACATCATCGTGTGCTGCGCAGCGGGTATGTGCGCACGGCGGGCGGGGCCCTGGTGGCCGTCGTACCGCCGCGCGTCGACCTGCCGTGGTCCGAGGTGTCCCTGGAACCCGACCTCGACGGTGACGAGGCAGCGCGACGAGTGCGCGAGATCGCCGACACCGAACGGATCGAACCGTTCGATCTCGCGGCGCCGCCGCTGGTGCGGTTCGTGAGCGTCGAGCACGGCTCCGGATCCGACACGACGCTGAGCCTGATCGTGACCAACCATCACATCCTGCTCGACGGCTGGTCCGGTCCGCTGGTTCTCGCCGACCTGCTCGCGCTCTACGCCGGGGTGGGTCCGTACACGGCAACCATTTCAGCGGACTCCGACTTCGGCGACCACGTCCGGCGGCTCGCCGCCGCCGACCCGGCCGCGGGTCTCGCCGCCTGGCGGGATGTGCTGGCGCCGCTGGCGGAGCCGACGCTGGTGTCCGGCGCCGAGGAGGCCACGACCACGTCGTTGCCGCGTGACCACGAGGAGTGGATCGACGCCGAGACGACGGCGGCGATCAACCGGCTGGCGCGCGAACGCGGTGTCACGGTCAGCACGATCCTGCAGTTCGCCTGGGCGGTGCTGCTGTCGCGCATGACCGGCAACCAGGTGGTCGCCTTCGGCGAGACCGTGTCGGGGCGCCCGTCGGACCTCGACGGTGTCGAGGGCATGGTCGGCCTGTTCATCAACACGGTCCCGAGCGTCGTCGACGTCGACCCGGCTGCCCCGATCGGCGACGTGCTCGCCGCGATGCAGGCCGACAAGGTCGCAGTCCTCGACCACCAGCACGTCGGTCTCGCCGACCTCACCGCGCTTGCGGGGATCGGTGCGCTCTTCGACACGCTGACCGTGTTCGAGTCGTTCCCGGTGGACTCCGACTCGCTGTCCACGGCGGACACGTCGCTGGCCGGCGGTCTGCAGATCGTCGGCGTGGACGCCGGCGACTCGACGCACTATCCGCTCAACCTCGCGTCGTCACCGTCCGGTGACCGCCTGCTGCTGAAGCTCAAGTACCTCCCGTCGGCCTTCGCCGACGACCAGGTGGGGGTGTTCGGTGCGGCGCTGCGCGAGATCCTGCGGACAACCGTCGACGATGTGGATTCGCCGACCTCGTCGATCGCGCTCCTCGACGCCGCGGCAGCTGCCGAGCTCACGCCGGTGAACGGTCCGGCGGCGCCGGAACCGCGTCTGCTGGGCGAGGTGTTCGCCGACGTCGCGGCCGCGCACGCGGGGATCGTCGCGGTCACCGACGGCGACGGCGCGTCGCTCACCTACGCCGAGCTCGACGAGCGCTCGAACCGGCTCGCGCGGTGGATGATCGGCCGCGGGATCGGCGTGGACTCGGTCGTGGGGCTGGCGCTCGGTCGCACCGTCGACCGGCTGGCGGGGCAATGGGCCCTGGCGAAGCTGGGCGCGGCGTACCTGTCCATCGACCCGACGCTGCCCGCCGACCGCATCGCGCACATGGTCACCGATTCCGGTGTGCGTCTGGTGATCGCGTCGGCATCGGGAAGTCCGGAACAGGGCGGCCCGGGGCCGGAAGCGGGTGCCCGCGGTGACGTCGAATGGATCGACGTGTCCGCCGTCGCCGACGCCATGCGTGGCATCGAGGGCACCGCCCTCGCGCCGGGCGAGCTGGTGGGTACCCCGCGTCTGGATGCACTCGCTTATGTCATCTACACCTCCGGGTCGACCGGAGTGCCCAAGGGCGTGGCGGTCACCCAGCTCGGTGCGCACGCCTTCGCCGTCGCCGAGGCGCACCGGTTCGGCATCGATCCGGGTTCGCGGGTACTCGGTTACGCCTCACCGAGTTTCGATGCCTCGGTGCTGGAGTGGCTGCTGGCCTCGACCTCGGGTTCGACGCTGGTGTACCGGCCGGACGACATCGTCGGTGGCGAGGCGCTGACCGCCTTCCTCCGCGAGCACGAACTGACGCACGTGTTCCTCACGCCGAGTGTGCTGGCGACCGTCGAACCCGACGACCTGCCCGCACTGCGGATGCTGGCCTCGGGTGGCGAGGCGGTCTCCACCGCTCTCGTCCGCACCTGGGCGGGCCGCGTCTCGTTCCACAACGCGTACGGGCCGACGGAGACGTCGGTGGCGGTCGCGATCAGCGGTCCGCTCGACCCGGACGAGCCGGTGACGATCGGCGGCCCGGTGGCGGGTACCGGCCTGCTGGTCCTGGATCAGCGATTGTCCCCGGTGCCCATCGGGATGGCGGGCGAGCTGTACGCCACCGGTGTCTCGTCGGCCCGCGGATATCTCCGGCGTCCGCAGCTGACCGCCGAACGCTTCGTCGCGTCCCCGTTCGGGGCGCCAGGCGACCGCATGTACCGCACGGGCGACCGTGTCCGGTGGGTGCGCTCGGCATCCGGCGAGCTGGTGCTCGAGTATCTCGGTCGTTCCGACGACCAGGTGAAGCTGCGCGGCCTGCGCATCGAACTGGGCGAGATCGAGAACGCGCTGTCCACGCATCCGTCGGTGAAGACCGCGGTGGTGCTCGGGGTCGGCGGGTCGGTCGCGTCGTCGCTGGCCGCCTACGTGGTACCGGCATCGGACGCGCTGAGCACCGGCGGCGAGACTCCTGCCGTCGACACCGCTGCGCTGCGGGACCACCTGGCGGATCGACTGCCGTCGTACATGATCCCGGCGACGATCACGGTCCTGGCCGACCTGCCGCTCACCGCGACGGGCAAGCTGGACAAGCGGGCACTGCCGGCACCGGACATCGAGGCCGACGACCTCGTCGCACCGGAGACCGCGGCGGAGGCGCGCGTGGTCGCCGTCTTCGCCGACCTGCTGGGCGTCGACGCGGTGTCGGTGACCGGTGACTTCTTCGCCCTGGGCGGCAACTCGCTCTCCGCGACCCGACTGGCAGCACGCGTCGGCGACGCCCTCAACGCCGACATCGGCGTGCGGGACGTGTTCGAGTCGCCGACGCCGCGGGCACTGGCCGCTCTCGGTCAGCACCGGGGCGGTCTGCGCGCGCCGGTCACCCGGGTCGAGCCGAGGCCGGCGGAGATCCCGCTGTCGTTCGCGCAGCAGCGGATCTGGTTCATCAATCGCCTCGACCCGGCCTCGGCGGCCTACAACCTGCCGATCGGTGTCGAACTCGGCGGCCGGCTGGACGTCGAGGCCCTCGGTGCGGCGATCGGCGACGTCGTCGCGCGGCACGAGATCCTGCGGACCACGTTCCCCGCCGTCGACGGCCGGCCGACCCAGGTCGTCCACGACGCCGACGGTCCGGCGGCGCTGCCCCGCCTCGTCGAATGTGATTCGGAGGCGGAGCTTCTCGAGGCGCTGTCCGCCGGATTCGACGTGACCACCGAGGTGCCCGTCCGGATCCGGTTGTGGCGACGCGACGAGGGTTCGTGGGTCCTGCTCGCGGTACTGCATCACATCGTGGGTGACGGTGAGTCCATGCGGCCACTGATGTCCGACGTCGTGACGGCCTACCGGGACCGGGCCGCGAGCCGGGCACCGGACCTGCCGCCGCTGCCGGTCCAGTTCGCCGACTACGCGCTGTGGCAGCAACGCGAGCTGGGCGCGGTCGACGACCCGACGTCGGTGGTCGGACGGCAACTGTCGTACTGGTTGCGTCAGCTCGCCGGGGTACCCGACGTGCTGGAGCTGCCCGCCGACCGGCCGCGCCCGACCGTGGCGTCGATGCGGGGTGCGCGGGTCGACTTCGAGATCCCGCATGAGGTCGCGACGCGGATCTCGGCGCTGGCGCGCGAGCGCGGGATGACGCCGTTCATGGTGGTGCACGCGGGCCTGTCGGTGCTGCTCGCCCGGGTCACCGCGACCGACGACATCGCGGTCGCCACTCCCATCGCGGGCCGGGGACGCGCCGAGATCGATCAGCTGATCGGCATGTTCGTCAACACCCTGGTCCTGCGGGCCGAGGTGGACCCGGCGATGAGCTTCGCGGAACTGCTCGAGGACACCCGCGTCGTCGACCTGGACGCGTTCACCAACGCCGACGTGCCGTTCGAGACGCTGGTCGAGCGGCTGAACCCGACCCGGTCCAGGGCGTTCTCGCCGCTCGCGCAGGTCATGCTGACGCTGACCAACGCGGGCAACACCGCGCCGGTGTTCGAGGCGGAGGGTCTGCGGGTCGCGGCGCTCGAGTCGCCGGTGACGTCCGCCCAGCTCGACCTCACGGTCGCGGTGGTCGCCCGTCCGGACCGGTCCTGGTCGGCGTCGATGGTCTACGCGACGGACCTGTTCGACGAGGGGACCGTCGAGCTGCTCGCGCAGCGCCTGGTTACGCTCCTCGACGGGCTCACGGCCCGGCCGGACGCCGCGGTCGGGGAGTGTCCACTGGTGACACCGGCGGAACGGGATCGCGTGCTGGCCTGGTCGGCGGGTGCCGCGACGCGGCCGACCGGCGCCACCCTGCCGGGCATCGTCGGATCCCGGCAGTCCGGCGCGGGGGAGCCGGGAGTCGGCGAGAACGGTGTGGCCGGCCGCGAGGTCGGGTACAACGGTCGCGGTGGGGACGAGAGTCGCTACGGTGACGATGGTTCCGACAGTGGTCCCGGTGGGGATGACTGAGCGGAGAGAACACCCGGGGCGCAGCGAACACACGGGGGGAATGGGGAACGCAGGACGAGACGGCAGACGACGAGGCGAGATGGAGGCCCAACGGTGACCGATGTGGTGCATGTGGCGACGAGGTCCGACGTACCGGCCATCGTGTTCGGTCCGCGTCGCGTCAGCTACGCCGAGTTCGGGGCGCGGGTCGACTCACTGGCTCGTCATCTGATCTCCCTCGGTGTCGGACCCGACGTCGCCGTGGCGGTCGCCATTCCCCGTTCGGTCGAGCTCCTCGTCGCCATCCACGGCATCGTCGCCGCGGGCGGTCACTACGTCCCGCTCGACATCGACGCGCCGTCCGACCGCACCCGGTACATGCTCGACACCGCGAACGCCCGGCTGGCCCTCGTCGCCGCCGGCTCGGCCGTCGAGCTGCCGGTGGACGTCACCGCGGTCGTGGTCGACACGACCACCGAGGTCGACCTCGCCACCGCACCGGTCACCGACGACGAACGCCGGGCGCCGCTGGCGCCCGCGGACGCGGCATACACGCTGTTCACCTCGGGGTCGACGGGTCGGCCGAAGGGCGTCACGGTGTCGCATGCGGCGATCGTGAACCGCCTGGAGTGGATGCGGGACTGGTATTCGATCAAGGACTCGGATGTCTTCGTCCAGAAGACGCCGGTGACGTTCGACGTGTCCGTGTGGGAGCTGTTCCTGCCGTTCGCGGTGGGGGCGACGCTGGTGGTGGCCGAACCCGATCGACACGGTGATCCGCGGTATCTGGCCGAGCTGATCACGGCCGAGAAGGTGTCGGTCATCCACTTCGTGCCGTCGATGCTGTCGGTGTTCCTCGACGTCCTCGGCGATCGGGTGGGCGACCTGTCGTCCCTGCGGTTGACGTTCACCTCCGGCGAGGCGCTGACCGCTCCGGTGGCGCAGGCGCTGGTGACGGCGTTGCCGCACAACGAGCTTCACAACCTGTACGGCCCGACCGAGGCAGCGGTGGACGTGACCGCCCATCAGGTGCGGGCGGGGGAGACGTCAGTGCCGATCGGCGTCCCGGTCCCGAGCACCACCACCTTCGTCCTCGACTCGCGACTACAGCTCGTGCCCTCGGGCGTGCCCGGTGAGCTGTACCTCGGGGGCGTGCAACTCGCCCGCGGTTACGCCTCGCAGCCCGGCCTGACCGCCGAACGCTTCGTCGCCAGCCCCTTCGCGGCTCCCGCACGCGGCGATGCCCCGGACGGTGACTCCACCGCCGGCGACTCCGCCGGCGGCACCGAGGGTTTCGGCGACCCCGGCGAGCGTCTGTACCGGACCGGCGACCTCGTGCGATGGAATGCACGCGGCCAGCTGGAGTACCTGGGCCGCACGGACTTCCAGGTGAAGCTCCGCGGCCAGCGACTCGAGCTGGGCGAGGTCGAGTCCGTCCTGATGTCGGCGCCGGGTGTGTTGCACGCGGCCGCCACCGTGGCGAAGGTGTCCGGACAAGCCCACCTCGTCGCCTACCTCGCGCCCGCGTCCGTCGACGTGGACGCGGTCAAATCGGTTGTCGCGCAGGCGCTCCCGGCCTACATGCGACCCACGGTGTGGATGACGCTCGAGCAACTGCCGCTGAACAGTGCGGGCAAGGTCGCCCGGCGTAAGCTGCCGGTCCCCGAACTGACCGTCGAGGAGTTCGCCGCCCCCGAGTCCGACGCCGAGACCTCGATCGCGGCCATCGTCGCCGATGTGCTGGGCACCGATCGCGTCAGCGTGACGCAATCGTTCTTCGACCTCGGCGGCAACTCGCTGTCCGCGGCGCGGGTGGCGGCGCGGGTGGCCGACCTGCTCGACGTCGACGTGTCGGTGGGTGACCTGTTCGACGCGCCGTCGGTGCGGGCCCTGGCCGGCCTGGTGGCCGGACGCGGCCGGAGCGTCCCGCGCGTCACCGCGATGCCGCGACCCGAGCGATTGCCGTTGTCGACGGCGCAGAGTCGCATGTGGTTCATCAACCAGTTCGACACCGCCTCGGCGGCCTACAACATCCCGATGGCGCTGCGTCTCACCGGAGCTCTCGACCTCGACGCGCTGGAGGCCGCGGTCGGTGATGTGGTCGCCAACCACGAGATCCTGCGGACCACCTATCCCAGCGACGAGCAGGGGCCGCTCCAGCTCGTCACCGATCCCGACTCCGCCCGTGCCCGCCTCGACTGGCGGGCCGTGGAGACCGACGAGGAGCTGTTCGTCTCGGCGACAACCGGATTCGACGTCGCGAGCGAATTCCCGCTGCGCGGCCGGGTCCTGCGTCGCGGGGACGACGCGGTCGACGTGGTGCTCACCGTGCATCACATCGCCTTCGACGGTGAGTCGACCCCGGTGTTCGTGCGCGATCTGCTCGGCTCCTACCTGAGTCGGACGAACGCCGCGCCCCCGGTCGCCGCGCCGACGGTCCAGTACGCGGACTTCGCCCTCTGGCAGCGCGAATACCTCGGCGCCGCCGACGATCCGGGCACGCCGATGGGCCGCCAGCTCGACCACTGGCGCGCGGTCCTCGCGGATCTCCCCGCGGTGACCGACCTGCCGATGGACCGGCCGCGACCGGCCGTCCTCGACACCGCGGCGGCGGTCGAATCGGTGACCGTGGACGACGCACTCGTCACCGCCCTGGACGACCTCGCACGCAACCGCGACGTCACGCTCTTCATGGTGCTGCACGCCGCGCTCGCCGTCACCGTCGCCCGGCTCGCCGCCACCCGGGACGTCGTGATCGGCACACCGATCGCCGGCCGCCCCGACGCCGCCCTCCACGACCTCGTCGGCATGTTCGTCAACACGCTGGTGCTGCGCACGGCCGTCGACCCGGCATCGACGATGGACGACCTCATCGCCACGATCCGCGCCACCGACCTGGACGCCTTCGCGCACGCGGACGTCCAATTCGACGACCTGATCGAGGAACTCGCGCCGGAGCGGTCGACTTCGTACCCGCCGCTGGTGCAGATCGCGTACACCCTGGCCGCCGCGGGCGGCCGCCCGGAGGAGATCGACCGGGTGGAGTTCTCGGACCTGAGTGCCGAACCGCTCGGGGTCGCCACGCCGACCGCCAAGTTCGACCTCACGGTCTCGGTGTCCGAACGCACCGGGTCGTCGCCGATGCGGGCCGATTTCCTCTATGCCACCTCGTTGTTCGACGCCGCGACCATCCGCCGCGTCGCCGAGGTGTGGCTCCAGGTGATCGCCGCGATGGCCACCGACCCCGCGGTGCCCGTCGGCGACATCGACATCGTCGGCATCGACGCCGCGACTCTGAGCGCTCCGAGCCGCAACTCCGTCGGCGAGGTCACACCCGCTGCCGACGGCGGGGTGACCGAACCGGTGACCCTCACCGAGCTCCTCACGCGACGCGACCTCGATCCGCACCGTCCGGCCCTGATCCACGACGGGGCCGAGATCTCCTACGCGGAGTTCGAGGACCGCACCGATTGCCTTGCGCGCCGGCTGATCTCGCGTGGGGTCGGCCCCGGCGACGTGGTGGCCGTCGGCCTCGAACGGTCCATCGGGTCGGTGGTCGCGGTGTTCGGTGTCATCAAGGCAGGCGCTGCGTATGTGCCGATCGATCCCGCCTATCCGAGTGATCGCATCGACTTCATGGTGGCCGACTCCGGTGTCCGGCTCGGCATCACCGACGCCTCGACGCGGGCCCGGCTCGGCGAATCATCCTGCGAGTGGCTCGAACTCGGTTCGCTCGACGACCAGGCCGTCGCCGGCGGGCCGGTCACCGACGCCGAACGTCGCCGACCGGTCCGGCTCGACGACCTGGCCTACCTCGTCTACACCTCCGGCTCCACCGGACGCCCCAAGGCCGTCGGGGTCCCGCATCGCGGCATCGCGAACTTCGTCGCCGCGCTGACCGAGGTCACCGGCACACCGGCACAGGCCCCCGACACCCGTGTCCTGCACGTCGCCTCACCGAGCTTCGACGCCTCGGTGCTGGAGATGATGTGGTCGATCGCGGTCGGGCACACCCTCGTCGTCGCGCCTGCCGCGGAGTACGCCGGCGACGCGCTCGGGCGCATCCTCGAACGCGACCGGGTCACCGACACCCTCATCACCCCCACGGTGCTGGCGACCGTCGACCCACGGCGGGGCCGCACCGTCCGGAACCTGGTCACCGGCGGCGAGGCGTGCCCGCCCGAGCTGATAGCGCGCTGGGCCACACCGGAATCCGGGCGCCGGATGTACAACTTCTACGGGCCGTCGGAGGCCACCGTCTGGGCGACCACCGGACGATCCGAGCCCGGGGCGCCGGTGACCATCGGTCGCGCGGTCCGCGGCTTCACCGCCCACGTGCTCGACGGCCGTCTGCATCCGGTCCCGCAGGGCGTGGTGGGTGAGCTCTACCTGTCCACCGGCGACTCGCTGGCCCGGGGTTACCTCGGCCGGCCCGGCCTCACCGCATCGTCCTTCGTGGCCGATCCCTTCGCCCGCGAACCGGGCCGGCGCATGTACGCCACCGGTGACCTGGTGCGGATCACCGCGACCGGTGAGATCGAGTTCGCCGGGCGCGCCGACCATCAGGTGAAGATCAACGGCCAGCGCGTCGAACTCGGCGAGATCGAGTCCGTGCTCGGCGATCAGCCGGGCGTCGGCTCGGTCGTCGTGACCGGCGTCGACGACGACCACGGGCGCACCCGGCTCGTCGCCTACCTCGTGGCCGACGACACCACCGGCGACCGGCGCCTCGATGCCGACGCGGTTCTCGCCGGGGCGGCCGACCGCCTTGCCGGACACATGATCCCGCACTCGGCGATGGTGCTCGACGAACTGCCCGTGACGCCGGGTGGCAAGCTCGACCGGCGCGCGCTGCCCACCCCCGAGTTCACCACTCCCGCCGACGGATACGTCGCACCGGCGACGACCGCCGAAGAGACGCTCGTCGCGATCGTCGCGGGGCTGCTGGGTCTCGAGACCGTCTCGGTGACCGAGTCCTTCTTCGCGCTCGGCGGCGATTCGATCATGTCGATCCAGCTCGCCTCCGCCGCAAAGGCGGCCGGGTTGCCCCTGTCACCCCGAGAGATCTTCGAACAGAAGACCATCCGCGCGATGGCGCGGGTCGCCTCGGCGGGCGGGGACCGCGCCCCGATGCTCGCCGAACCCACCGGCGATCCCGCCGGACGGGTCGACCTCCCGCCGATCGTGTCCTGGCTCGTCGATGCCGCGCCGACACCGGCCGACCTCGCCGACTTCAACCAGTCGATGGTGCTGACCGCGCCGGCCGGCCTCACCGTCGCCCACCTCGGCGACGTGCTCGGGGCGCTCGTCGACGCGCATCCGATGCTCGGCGCGCGCCTGGAGCCCGCCGGTGGCGCCCAGACCGGGGACACCCAGACCGGGGACACCCAGACCGGGGACACCCAGACCGGGGACACCTGGACCCTCACTGCCGGAACGCCGTTCGACGCCGACGCCTCGATCGTCGCGCTCTCGACCGACACGGCCGTCGGCGAGCCCGGCTTCGCCGACGCGCTGGCCGACGCGCATGCCCAGGCCGCGGGCCGCCTCGACCCGGCCGCCGGGCGACTGGTCGCCGCGACGATCGTCAGCGGCGCCACGACCCGGGAGTCCGCGCCCGCGGAGCCCGGCGCACCCGCTCGGATCGTGCTGGTGATCCACCACCTCGGTGTCGACGCGGTGTCGTGGCCGATCCTGATCGAGGACCTCCTCACCGTCCACGCCCAGCTGACCGCCGGACAGCCCGTGGCGGTCCGGGCCGAGGAGACCTCGCAGCGTGCGTGGCAGGGCGCACTCACCGCGCAGCTCGACGCACGTCGGACCGAGGCCGGGTACTGGCTCGACCGCTCGCCGGCCGAACCGACCGACTTCGGCGCGCCGCTCGACCCCGACCGCGACCGGTACGGCACGCTGACCTCGATCGTCCACCGCGTCGAGCCGGCCATCGTGGATCCGCTGACGACGACTGTGCCCGAAGCGTTCTCGGCGTCCGTCGTCGATGTCCTGCTCGGCACCCTCGCGCGGGCGGTGCGGTCCTGGCAGCGCGATCGCGACATCGCCGACGCCGCACCGGTCACCGTGCTCACCGAGGGACACGGCCGTTACGAGGACGTGCTGCTCGCCGGCCCGGAGCCGCGTCGCGCGGACCTGTCGCGCACGGTCGGCTGGTTCACCTCGATCGCCCCGCTCGCCATCGATCCGGCCGACGACGTCGTCCACGCGATCAAGGCGGCCAAGGAAGAGCGTCTCGGCATGCCCGACTCCGGGATCGGGTTCGGCCTGCTGCGCTATGCCGCAGCTGTCGGCGACCCCACCGACCCGGTCGCACAACTGCGGTCCCGTCCGCTGCCCACGATCGCGTTCAACTATCTCGGCACCCGCGGCGCGACCGGACGCAGCGAGGCGCCGACGGCGCCCGGCGAGGTCGACACCCCGACGTCCGGTGTAGCGGCGCTCGCCGGCGCCGCGTTCCTGCCCGCACCCGACGCGCCGTTTCTGCCCGCTGCCGTGTCCGACGGGGTGGCGGCGATGAGTGTGCTGACGGTCAACGCGAGTACCGGCGCGTCCCCGGACGGCCGCGTGCTGTCGGCCGACCTGCAGTTCCCCGCGGCGATCCTGTCGCCGGAGGATGTCCGCGACATCGCACGGCGGTGGACAGCGGAACTCACCGACGTGGTCCGCCTCGTCGCCGACGGCGTCGACGTCGGCCGGTCGCCCGCGGACGTCCCGGGTGCCGACGTCACCCAGCACGATCTCGACACGGTGGCGCAGCGGTTCCCCGGCGCCCAGGTCTGGGCACTGTCGCCGCTGCAGCGCGGACTGTACTTCCAGTCGCAGCTCGCCGGTACCGACCAGCTCGACGTGTATGTGACCCAAGCGGTCCTGCATCTCGACGGCGATGTCGACCTGGACCGATTGCGCACCGCCGTGGTCGCTCTGCTCGATCACCACCGCACGCTGAAGTCCGGCTTCGTACGGGTGCCCAGTGGACACGTGGTCACCGTCGTGCCCGAGACGGTGCCGTTGCGCTGGCGCGTGATCGACGTGCCGGCAGCCGGTGACGACGATCTCCGGGCTGCCGTGGACGAGGTGTCGGCGGCCGAGCGCACCGAACCGTTCGACCTCGCCGACCCGCCGCTGCTGCGTGCGGTGGTGGTGCGGCACGCGCAGGGGACGAGTGTGGTCATCACCAACCACCACATCCTGTTCGACGGTTGGTCCGGTCCGCTCGTGCTGGCCGACCTGCTCGCGCTCTACGCGACCGGGTCCCCGTTCACCGGACAGGGGACGGGTGAGCGCACCGACTTCGCCGATTACCTCGCCCGCATCGCCGACACCGACCTCGACGCCGGTCTCGCCGCGTGGGCACGGGTCCTCGGACCGGTCACCGAGCCCACCCTGGTCGCCCCCGGCCTCACCGGCACGTCCGTCGAGGACGGCGAGAACCGCACCGCGGCAGAACATCTGCCGCGGGAGCACCGCTGGGTCCTCGAACCCGACCTCGTCGCGGCGCTCGAGCGCACGGCACGGCAGTCGGGCTCGACCATGGCCACGACGCTCCAGCTCGCGTGGGCGGTCCTGCTGTCCCGTCTCACCGACAACCGGGTGGTCACCTTCGGTGAGACCGTCTCCGGGCGGCCTGCCGGACTCGACGGGGTCGAGTCGATGGTCGGCCTGTTCATCAACACCCTGCCCGCCGTCGTCGACGTCGATCCGGACGCCACGATCGCCGAGGTCCTCGGCCGGTTGCAGTCGGACAAGACCGCCGTCCTCGATCACCAGCACATCGGCCTGCCCGAGATCCTCACCGCTGTCGGTCATCCGCAGCTCTTCGACACCCTGACCGTGCACGAGTCCTATCCCGTGGACAACGATTCGCTGGCCGGCGGCGCCGCGAGTGCCGCGGTGGGGCTGTCGATCCGCGACGTCGAGGTCTCCGACGCCACGCACTATCCCCTCAACCTGGCGACCTCGCCGACCGCGTCGGGCATCGCGGTCCGGTTGACCTACCTCCCCGACGCCTTCACCGACGACGAGGTCGCCGTCTTCGCGCGGTCGCTCGTGCGGATCCTGCGGACGATCGCCGACGACGCGCAGACTCCCATCGCCGACATCCCGCCGATGTCGACCGTGGACGAGGCCCGCCTCGACACGTGGTCGGCCGGCCCGGACCTCACGCCCGCCGGCACCCACGTCGCCGATCTGCTCCTCGAGCGGATCGCTGCGTCTCCGGACGCGATCGCGGTGCAGGGTCGGTTCGGGGAGGCGACCTACGCCGAACTGGGCAACCGGGTGAGTGTGCTCGCCCGACGGCTGGTCGGTCTGGGTGTCGGGCCGGAAGTCGCGGTGGGCGTGTGCATCCCGCGGTCGACGGAGATGATCGTCGCGGTCCACGCGATCCTCGCTGCCGGTGGGCAGTTCGTGCCGATGGACCCCGCCGCCCCGGCCGACCGCATCGACTACCTGGCGCGCACCGCCGGGGTCGCTGCCGTACTGATCGGCCCGGGGCCGTCCCCGGCGGGCATCGAGGCGCTCGACCCCGAGGTGACCGTCCTGACCGTCGACGACGACTCGGACGCGGCGGTACCGCTTTTCAGTCCTGCCGAACGCGTGTCGGCGGTCGACGGCGCGAATCCGGCCTACACCATCTTCACGTCCGGTTCGACGGGTCGTCCGAAGGGCGTCACGGTCAGTCACCAGACACTGCGCGCGCATCTCGACTACGACCGCGGCGCCTACGAATTCGGTCCCGACGACGTGTTCCTACAGGTGCTGGAACTGACCTTCGATCCCTCCGTCGGTGAGATCCTGCGTCCGCCGCTGTCGGGTGGCCGCCTCGTGGTCATGGAGCCGGGTGCGCATCGTGATCCCGTCGCGGTACTGCGTCACCTCGCCGACTTCGGCGTCACCTCGGCGACGCTGGTGCCCTCGATGCTCGCCGTGCTCACCGAGGTCGCGGAACCCGAGCAACTGCGGGGGCTCACCCGGTTGCGTCACCTGCACACCGGTGGCGAAGCCCTCCCGCAGAGCGTTGCCGAGACCGTCCGGGAGCTCATCCCACACGCCCCCGTCAGCAACCAGTACGGACCGACCGAGGCGACGATCTACGCGACCGTCGCCCGGGTCTCGGGTGACTCGGTCGCCATCGGGCGACCCGTCGCGAACACCACCGCGCTGGTGCTCGACCATCGGTTGCGGCCGGTGGCACCGGGATTCACCGGCGAGCTGTACCTCGGTGGTGTCCAGCTGGCGCGCGGATACACCTCGCGGCCCGCCCTCACCGCCGAACGGTTCGTGCCGAACCCCTACGGCGCACCGGGATCCCGCCTGTATCGGACCGGTGACCTGGTCCGCTGGCGAGCCGACGGTGAGCTGGAGTATCAGGGCCGCACCGACTTCCAGGTGAAGCTGCGTGGCCAGCGGATCGAGCTCGGCGAGATCGAGTCGGCCCTCATGTCGGCGCCGGGGGTCGTGTACGCCGCGGCGGCGGTCGTCGAGACCCCGGCCGGTCAGCAGCTCGTGGCCTACCTGACCCCGTCGTCGGTGGACCTCGACGCGGTCAAACACGCCGTGGCGCAGTCCCTTCCGGAGTTCATGCGTCCCGGTATGTGGATGCTGCTGGAGGAGATGCCGCTCAGCAGCGCGGGCAAGATCGTGCGGCAGCAGTTGCCTGCGCCGACCGTCGACGCGGCCGCGATCGTGCCGGTCGCGGGCGCACGAGAGACGGCCGCCGCAGCGGTCTTCGCCGAACTGTTGTCGATGTCTGCGGAGAACGTCGGCGCCACCACCAACTTCTTCGACATCGGCGGCAACTCGCTGTCGGCGATGAGGGCGGCAGCCCGTCTCGGTGACGCCCTCGGTGCCGACGTCACGGTTCGTGACGTCTTCGAGGCTCCGACGCCGCGCCTGCTGGCCGAACGCCTCGCCGACCGGACCGGCGGACTCCCGCCGATCGCCGCGGCGACACCGCGGCCCGACCGGATTCCGCTGTCGTACGCCCAGCAGCGGATGTGGTTCATCAACCGGTTCGATCCGACGTTGGCGGCCTACAACATCCCGGCCGTGATGCGCCTGACCGGTGCACTCGATCCCGAGGCGCTCGGCGCCGCCATCGCCGACGTCGTCGCGCGGCACGAGATCCTCCGCACCACCTACCCCGAGGTCGGCGGTATGCCGGTCCAGGTGATCGCCCCGGTGTCCGACATCGCGACCCGGCTCGACCACGAGTTCGTGCCGGCGGCCGACGGTCGTGATCCGGGAGCGGTCGTCGGGTCCGCGGTCACCGCCGGCTTCGACCTCACTGCCGACTGGCCGGTGCGGACCAGGCTGCTCGAGATCGAGACCTCGTCCGGCACAACGGAATACGTTCTGGCTGTGGTGCTGCACCACGTGGCCTCCGACGGTGAATCCCTCGGCCCGCTCGTCACCGACCTCACCACCGCCTATCTCGCGCGGACGGCCGGGGAGCAGCCGCGATTCGAGCCGTTGCCCGTCCAGTACGCCGACTACGCCATCTGGCAGCGACGTGCCCTCGGCGATGTCGACGACGCGACGTCGGCGATGGGCGCCCAGCTGGACTACTGGACCGCACACCTGGCCGGCATGCCGGATCTGCTCGAGCTGCCGACCGACCGCCCGCGTCCGGCGGTCGCGTCGCAGCGCGGTGCGCGCGTGTCCTTCACGATCCCGGCGGACGTCACCGCGCGGATCGACACCGTCGCCGACGAGTTCGGGGCCACCCCGTTCATGGTGTTGCACGCGGCGCTGGCGGTCCTGCTCGCCGATCTGTCGGGCACCGATGACGTGGCGGTCGGTACGCCGATCGCCGGTCGGGGCGCCGCCGTGCTCGATCCGCTCGTCGGGATGTTCGTGAACACGCTCGTGCTGCGGACCGCGCACGCGGGAGCCGACACCTTCGCCGACGTGCTCGATCGCGTCCGCCGTGTCGACCTCGACGCCTTCGCGCATGCGGACCTGCCGTTCGAGACCCTCGTCGATCGGCTCAATCCAGTTCGCTCCGAGTCGTTCGCGCCGCTCACCCAGGTGTGGTTGACCCTGGACCAGAGCGTGGTGCCCGAGCTCGCCGGACAGTCGCTGTCAGCCGATCTCGGCGACATCGCGGTCACCCCGCTCGACGCGGGGGAGGTGCCGGCCAAGGTGGACCTGCTGTTCTCGGTCGCGAAGGCCGGGGCGGGCGAGACCTGGACGGCGGCACTGCAATACGCCACCGATCTGTTCACCGAATCCACCGCCGCCGGGTTCACGGCGCGGTTCGTCAACCTGCTGGACGCGCTCACCGCGACCCCGGGCGCTCCGGTCGCCGCCGCGCCCATCCTGCTGGCGGGTGAGGCCGAGTCCCTGGTGCCGGTGCGCGGTGGCGAGGCCGCCGAACCCGTGTTGCTCGGCGACCTGTTCACCGAGGCCGGCACGCGCTATCGGCGTCGGACCGCGGTGGTCGACGCCTCCGGGGCGACGCTGTCGTACTCGGCGCTGCATGCCCGGTCCAACCGCCTGGCCCGGTGGCTGATCGGCCGCGGCGTCGGCCCGGAAACGCTGGTGGCACTGGCGATTCCGCGGTCCGTCGATCTCCTGGTCGCGATCTGGGCGGTGGCGAAGACCGGCGGCGGGTACGTCCCGATCGATCCGGACTATCCCGCCGAACGCGTGGCGACGATGGTCGAGGACGCGGGCGCCCGGCTGGGTCTGTCGGTCACCGCCGTCGGAGCGTTGCCGGACGAGGGTTTCGAGTGGCTTCGCCTCGACGACACGTCGGTGGTCGCCGAACTCGACGCCACCTCCGAGGCCGCCGTGGAGCCGGGGGAGCAGGCCGGACCGGTTCGGACCGACAACGTCGCCTATGTCATCTACACCTCGGGCTCGACCGGTCGCCCCAAGGGTGTCGCGGTGTCACATTCGGGTCTACGGAACTTCGCCATCGCGAAGTCGCGGGCGCTCGGGGTCGAGGACGGCGCGGTTGTCCTGGGATTCGCGTCCCCGAGTTTCGACGCCTCGGTGCTCGAATACCTCCTCGCGACGGTCAACGGCGGGACGCTCGCCTACCGGCCGTCGACCGCGGTGGGTGGCACGGAGCTGCAGGAGTTCATGCAGCGGCACGAGGTCGCCACGACCTTCCTCACGCCGTCGGTGCTGTCGACGCTCGACCCGACCGCCTTGCCCAGCCTGCAGGCGGTGTCCGTGGGCGGCGAAGCGGTGCCGCAGTCGGTGATGGACGCCTGGGCACCGCACACCCGCATCCACAACGGTTACGGCCCGACCGAGACGACGATCATGATCGCGGTCGGTGAGGCGGCGACGCCCGGCGAGCCGGTCCGCCTCGGCGGTCCGCTGCCCGGCGTCGAGTTCCTGGTGCTCGACGCGCACCTGCGGCCCGTTCCGGTCGGCGTGGCCGGCGAGCTCTACGTCCTCGGACCCGCCCTCTCTCGTGGCTACCTCGACAAGCCGGGCCTGACCGCCGCGCGGTTCGTCGCCAGTCCGTATGCGGGCGCCGGACGCCGGATGTACCGGACCGGTGACGTCGTGCGGTGGCGGGAGTCGCGCTCGGGAGGTCTCACCCTCGAGTACTCCGGTCGGAGCGACGACCAGGTGAAGCTCCGCGGCCTCCGCATCGAGCTGGGGGAGATCGAGGCGACGCTGCGCTCGGCGCCCGAGGTGCGATCCGCGGTCGTCGTCGGTGTCGGTTCGTCGGGGACACCGAGCTCGGTCGCCGCGAGTCTCGCCGCATATGTCGTCGGTGGCGGCGTACAGGTGGACGCCCTGCGCGGCCTGCTGTCCGCCCAGTTGCCCGCGCACATGGTGCCCGCGTCGATCACGGTGCTCGACGAGTTCCCGCTGACCCCGGTGGGCAAGCTGGACCGGGCGGCGCTGCCCGCACCCGAGGTGGCGCCCACCGAGTTCGTCGCCCCGGGCACCCCGGTCGAGCAGGCGATCGCCGATGCCTACGCCGAGGTCCTCGGCGTCGAGCGGGTCGGGGCCACCGACAGCTTCTTCGATCTGGGCGGCAACTCGCTGTCGGCCACGCGTGTGAAGGCCGCACTCCGCGACCGCAACGGCTTCGACATCGAGCTCGCGTGGTTGTTCAACGATCCGACCGTGCGTGGTCTGGCCCGGCGCCTTGCCGACGGCAATGCGGTGAGCAGCGACGTCGTGATCACCCTTCGCGGCGAGGGGGCGCGGGCCCCGCTGTTCTGTGTGCACCCGGCCGGTGGCCTGGCCTGGTTCTACGGCGGACTGGCCCCGTATCTGCGGGACCGGCCGATCTACGGGCTGCAGGACCCGCACGTGGTGACCGGCGAACCGAGCGTCACCGATGCCCGGGAACTCGCCCGGCGCTACGTCGAGGAGATCCGGCGCGTCCAGCCGCGCGGCCCGTACCACCTGCTCGGCTGGTCGGTCGGCGGTGTCATCGCACACGCCATGGCCACCCACCTCGTCGGACTCGGTGAGGGCGTCGCCTACCTGGGGATCATGGACTCGCGTCCGGAGGACGAGCCGGTGATCACCGGTCACGACCGTCCGTCGCCCGCCGGCGACGAGCCCGGAGACATCGTCGTGGCCGATGCGCCGGGGTCGACAGTCGCCGAGACCATCGAACCCGATGCGTCGACGGTCGTCGACGTCCTCGGCGGTTGGCGTGACCTCTTCGATCTCGGCGACGACGTGCAGGCGTCCACCTCCGAGGAGGTCACCGCGATCATCCGGCAGCAGATCTCCGGCATGGGACTGCTGGCCGAGGACCAGGTGGAGCGCATCATGGACAGCTTCGATTCCTCGACCCAGGTGGTTCTCGACTACCGCCCGGACGTCTTCGCCGGCGACATGCACGTGTTCACCGCGACCGAGGACAAGGACGACCCGTCGCTGTTGGCCGGTGCCTGGCGTCCGTACGTGACCGGCGCGATCGACAACGTGGATGTCGCCACCCATCACCTCGGGATGGCGAACGCCGACGCGCTCTCGGTGATCGGGCCGACGCTCGACGATCAGTTGTCGCGCGTCGACGGCTCAGCCGGACAGGGAGCGGAATGAGGGGATTTGCGTGACATCATCGACCTGACCTCGCCGACGTCCCGGCCGAGAGCCACTACGTTCGACAACAACAAAGCAGGCGGGCGACGACAGTCGCCGCGCCACCGGAGAAAGGACACCCATGACGAACCCATTCGATGACGAGGACGGCCGCTTCTACGTGCTCGTCAACGACGAGAACCAGCACTCGCTGTGGCCGACCTTCGCGGACATCCCCGCCGGATGGACCAAGGTGTTCGGTGAGGACAGCCGCGCGGCGTGCCTGGAGTATGTGGAGCAGAACTGGACCGATCTCCGGCCCAAGAGCCTCATCGAGGCCATGGAAGCGGACAAGAGCAGCGACGCCTGAACCTCGGTTCGGAGGTCGACACTCGCGATCGCCAAAGTCGGACGTGCTCGAATGTCGGGACAGTTGCATGTGGATAACAGGTAAAGAATCAAACCACTGATGCCCTGTTGCAACTACAGTCACAGCCGTAACATCAAAGTGCAGCATAGTTACGGAAAATGTTGTGGAATATCCCACACATGTTGAGCCAGTGTTCTACTACTTGAATGATGTAGGGCACACTGGGTTGAAGGATCGCTCGGTACCAACGTCAGGGGAGGCGGGGACACAGCGATCGACGCTCCACGGGCGGGAAGGCAGTAATCATGGACCAGCTACTTCTGGATGACATCCAGACCCGAGGGGCGATCACGCCCCACCTGACAGCAGTTCGGCTGGGCGATGACGCTCTCACCTACGGTGAACTCGCTGATCGCGTCGACGACTACGGAAACGTGCTCGCCGAATACGGGATGTCGCCGACCTCGGCGTTCTACGCCGCCCTGATGCATTGCATGCCGTCGCTGGTGGACATCGACCCGGTGGACGCCCGGCTGCAGGTGATCGGTGAAATCCAGGCCTGGCTCGGGCGCGAACGCGGCGAGGTGGCCTCGGCCCGGCCGCGGCTCCGCGCGGTCAGCTAGGCCCCGGCACACGCATACACACGACGAGACCCGCCGAAAGGCGGGTCTCGTCGTATCTGTGGTGGTGCGATCGCGGAGGCGACGAACCTCGAACGGTGCGCCCGTCGGCTACAGTCCGGCGAGAAAGAGGACGAGCAGCAGGATCGGGCCGCCGACGACCATACTGCCGGCGCCGGTCATGATGCCGGTGATCGCGCGACCGGTGCCCTTGCGCTCGGCGGGAGCGCGGCGAACCTGTTTGACGCCGATGACACCGGAGACCACGGCGACCAGGCCGAGGATCGCGCCCAGGCCGAGAACGAGGGTCAGCGGAATCGAGATCAAACCGGTGGTCAACGCCAGCGATGCGGCCGGAGCGACAGGGCGACCACCGACGGGCCGGGTGAGATAGGGCGCCGGTGAAGGAGTGACCACCCGGACCGGTGTGGACATCGCGACCAGGGGTGACCGGTCCGCGTGCTGCAGGTCCCAGAAGTCGCCCACCGGCGGGAGTGCAGCGTGCTCGCGTGCGGGCAGTCTGGTCTCCACCCGGGTTGCCGACCGCGGCACCGGTCTCGCCGCGGTGTCGATTCTGGTCGGCGTGGGCGAGTCGGATACCGGGGCACTCGCGTCGATCCGGGTGTCGGCCGGCGTGATCGCGGCGGGTAGCTCGGTGTCGTCGAGATCATTGACGAGCGGCCACCGCGCGTGGCGCTGGGTCACCGGCGGAGCGAACGGATGGGTGGGTTGATCGGTACGCACGTACACCTCCTCGCCGCTCGGCCCCGGGTCGGAACCGCACCCGTCCGAGTGTAGGCGAGGAGGCGACGTACGCCGTGGGTCTAGTTGCCCTCTTGCTGACCGCTGCCCATGCTGATGAGCTGCTGGATGGCGTCACCGCTGAGCTTCCAGTCGCCGTCGACCTTGACGAAGCCGAGCTGGATGTCGACCGGTGCCGGCGAATGCGGGCTCTTCACGGCAACGGTTGCGGTGGCCTTGTCGCCGTCCTCGGTGACCTCCTTCACCGAGAAGGCATCCGGGGTGTAGCCCGCGGCGGATGCGCCCTTGGCGAATGCCATCGCGGCCGGTTTGGTCGCCGGGTTCGTGACGTCGATGACCTTGTCGAGTTCCTCGGATGAGGTGGCCGGGTCGATGGCCTGGCGGAGGGTTTCCGTCGCGTCGTCGTTGCTGAGCCCGGTGACCTCGTCGACCGCGTCACTCGCAGCGGTCTCGACCTGGCTGGCGGCGGACTCGACGGCGGTCGACACCGCGCTCGTCGCCTCGTCGACGGTGTCGGTGGACTCCGAACAGCCGGTGGCGACGAACAGTGCGGCCCCGGCGAGGGTGACGGCAGCGATGGACTTCCGGATCTTCATGCGACTCTCCTCGGTTGGGTTGCGTTCTCCGCAGTGAGCCAACACTAACTCACCACCCTCCGGAATTAATCGGACCGCGGTCCGGTTATGGTCTGTGTAACCACGACAAGGAGGCGCGACATGCAGTTCGGACTCTTCAGCGTCAGCGACATCACCGTCGACCCCACCACGGGCACGACGCCGACCGAGCACGAGCGGATCAAGGCGATCGTCGAGATCGCGAAGAAGGCCGAGGACATCGGACTCGATGTGTTCGCGTTGGGCGAGCACCACAACGAGCCCTTCTTCTCGTCGTCGCCGACCACGACCCTGGCCTACATCGCGGCGCAGACGCAGCGTCTGCAACTGAGCACCGCGACCACGCTGATCACCACGAACGACCCGGTGAAGATCGCCGAGGACTTCGCCATGCTGCAGCACCTCGCCGACGGGCGCGTCGACCTGATGCTCGGGCGGGGCAACACCGGTCCGGTGTACCCCTGGTTCGGTCAGGACATCAGGCAGGGCATTCCGCTGGCGATCGAGAACTACCATCTGCTGCACCGGCTGTGGACCGAGCACGTGGTCGACTGGGAGGGACAGTTCCGCACCCCGCTGACGTCGTTCACCTCGACCCCGCGGCCGCTCGACGACGTCGCGCCGTTCGTGTGGCACGGCTCGATCCGCAGCCCCGAGATCGCCGAGCAGGCCGCCTATTACGGCGACGGCTTCTTCGCGAACAACATCTTCTGGCCCAATGAGCACTTCCAGCGCCTGATCGACTTCTATCGCGAACGGTATGAGCACTACGGACACGGCAAGGCCCATCAGGCCATCGTCGGGCTCGGCGGGCAGTTCTTCATCCGGCCGAAGTCGCAGGACGCGGTGCGCGAGTTCCGTCCGTACTTCGACAACGCGCCGGTGTACGGACACGGGCCGTCGCTGGAGGACTTCACCTCGCAGACGCCGCTGACGGTGGGTAGCCCGGCCGAGTTCGTCGACAAGACGCTCACCTTCCGGGAGACCTTCGGCGACTACCAGCGTCAGTTGTTCCTCGTCGATCACGCCGGGTTGCCGCTCAAGACCGTTCTCGAGCAACTCGACCTGCTGGGTGAGGTGCTGCCGGACCTGCGTGCCGGATTCGCCGAAGGGCGGCCCGCGGACGTGCCCGAGGCGCCGACGCACTCCTCGCTGGTCGCTGCGCGCCGCGAATCCCAGGACAGAGTGGCCCAGGAGGGTGCCGCCGAGGAAAGTGTGGAGGTGTCGTCATGACAGCGCTGCGCATCGTCGCGGTGAATGCCGGCCTGTCCGAACCGTCGTCGACGCGACTGCTGATCGACCGGATGGTCGCGGCGGCGGCCGAACGGCTCGGTGAGGGACGCACCGAGGTCGAGATCGTCGACCTCCGTGACCTCGCCGTCGACCTCGGGCAGGCGATGACCGTCGGCTTCGCCTCGGGCGGGGCGCGGGCGGCGCTCGACGCGGTCGAGGGGGCCGATGCCTTGATCGTGGCGACGCCGGTCTTCAACGCGTCCTACAGCGGCCTGTTCAAGATGTTCTTCGATCTCGTCGACATCGAGGCGATGGCGGGCAAACCGGTGCTGATCGGCGCGACCGGCGGCAGTCCGCGGCATTCGATGGTGCTCGACCACGCTCTGCGACCGCTGTTCGCCTACCTACGGGCCGTCGTCCTGCCGACCGGTGTCTACGCCGCGTCGGCGGACTGGGCCGGCGCCGGCGGGGACACCGCTTCGCTGAACGACCGGATCGACCGTGCCGCAGCCGAACTCGCGTCGCTCCTCACACCGCGGGGCGGTCCGGGGTCGGCGGATGCCGCCGGCGGCCGCGAGCCGTCGAACGCGCCCGCCGTCACCGACGGCCGGCAGCAGGCGGTCGAGGCCGCTGGGATCGCGAACTTCGCGAGGTTGCTCGGCACGGCGTGATCGCCTGCAGCCCTCCCTGTCAGGGAGTGGCGCGACCGGGGGTGTTGCTGCGGGCACGCAGCCGGGAGTGCGGCAGTGGCGGCGCGGGTAGGTGCTGGGTCGATCCGACGTACCCGCGGACCTGCCCGAACCGTTCGCTGTGCGCCTCCCACTGCTCCCGGTAGGAGACGATCTCCTCGTGCGTGCGACCGATGAAGTTCCACCACATCACGATGTCCTCGGACAGCGGTGCGCCACCGAGGAAGACGACGCGGGCGTCGGTGTCGGCGACGTTGGTCAGCGTGATCCGCCGCGCTCCCAGCCCCACGTAACCCAGCTCGGTGCGGGACAACGGTGCCGCGTCCGCCTCGGTCACCTCGACGGTCCCGGTGTCGACGAGGATGCCGTGCTCGTGTGCGGGATCGACATCGATGGCGACCGATGCGCCCGGTGCGAAGTCGAGCTGGGCGCCGGTCAGCGGGGTGAACGTGTGCACCGGCGAGCGGGTGCCGAACAGTTCGCCCAGGAAGACCCTGGCGGTGACCCCGCCGAGATCGAGCGGAACGGGCCGGTGATGCGCGAAGTCGCGTGGGGTGTCGGCCTTGTCGGCCGGCAGGGCAACCCACAGCTGCACCCCGTGCAGGGTGGTGGTGTCGGGTGTCGAGACCTCCGTGTGCGCGATGCCGTGCCCGGCGGTCATCAGGTTGATCTCGCCGGGGCGGACCATCGCGTGATTGCCCATCGTGTCCCGGTGCTCGACCTCCCCGGTGAACAGCCAGCTGACCGTCGCCAGCCCGGTGTGCGGGTGCGGCGGGACGTCCATCCCGCCACTGCTCGCGACATCGTCGGGGCCGTAATGGTCGATGAAACACCAGGCCCCGATCAGCGATCGGGACCGCTGCGGCAGAGTTCGGTGCACGGTCATCGCGCGCGGGCCGCCGAGGGGCACGTCGCGGGCGGTGAGGACGTCCATGCGGAGGTGGCCCGAACCCGAGGCGACGCCCGCGTCGGCGTGGCATTCGACCTCGACGGGGTCCGTTTCCAGATTGCTCATGACCACATTGTCCGCGACCGCGGCCCCGGCGTCTGCCGACCCGTGTGCAGCGACGCGGCCCGCCCCGATCAGACGACGGTCGGGTCCTCGAAACGCATCGTGATCCGGTCCACCGAGCTGGACATGAGAGCGTGCCGGCCCAATCGCAGGGACCGCAGTTCGTCGGCGATCGGGTGCGCGCCGAGTGTCAGACTCGCGCCACCGATCCGGGTGCGGGTCCCGCTGGTCGAGGTGAGTCGCCAGGGCGTCATCCGGGTGGTCCCGTCGAGTTGTGAGTAGGCGTGCAACACGGTGTCGGCGGTGGAGTCGGGGACCTTGATCCCCGGCTTCACGCTCAGGTCGGCGACGAGCGCTCCGTCGGCGACGAGCCGGCCGTGCTTCGTGGCCGAGGAGTGGTCCACGTCGAACTCGGCGAGCGTCTTGGGAAACCCCCAGATGCCGCGGCCTGCGGCCAGGGTGAAGTCGCCGTCGACGGGAAGTCGGTGCACGAGCGCACGCGCGTCGCCGCGCAGCAGGGAGCGCAGTGCCCGGACTGGGGAGGCCGGCGGGACCGACGGGTCCTCGACGAGGAAACACACCCCGAACTCGTTGTACGGCCCGAGGTCGCCGTCGACGTAGTCGACGAACACGAGCATGCACATCGTGCGACCCGGCCGGATGCGCAGGGGGCGGAGGGTGCCGGGCCGCGGCGACTCGGCGTCGATGGCCCGCGCGACGGCTGTCGAGTCGGCGGTGAAGCCGGCGACGAAGCACCGCGCGTGTCGGATCTCGACCGGCATCGTCACCGGTGTGCCGAGGACGTCGTGGGTCGAAGGTGCGCTCACCTGTTCTCCTTCTGCGAGACGACGTGCGATCGACGGCCCGGGCGGACATTCGATCGCGATTTCTAGAACATGTTCTAGTCTTGCACGTACCGGGGGTCAATGGGCGCGAGCTGTCGATGTCCCCAGGAATGTGGACACAACCGCGTGCAGATTGGGACAGATCGCCGCTGGTGAGGTCGATCACGGGGGGTCATGTCCGAGTCGTCGGATAACGTTCGCTGAGTACACGGTCACAAAACGCTGTGTAATTGCTGAGAGTCGCCGACCGTCCGCAGCCACCGCGGTCGACGCTGATCACACGGACAGGTTCCGAGGGGGTGAACGCGATGACGGGAGAGTACTCGGCGGGCGGCGCATCTCTCGTCCGAGTCGGGATGGTCGACGACCATCGTTCGCCGATCTGGGGGATCGAGCGCGTACTCGACCCGATCGCCGACATCTCCCTGGTCTGCGCAGCCTCCACGGTGGACGCGGTGCTCGGCGGGATGCCGCTCGACGTCGTCCTGCTGGACCTGCGTCTCGACGACGGCACGACGCCTCGCGAGAACGTCAACGCGTTGTCCGCGGCCGGGGTCGCCACCGTCGTCTACACGTCCGGCGAGCATCCGGCGCTGCTACGGTCGGCCGCCCGGGCCGGAGCGCTCGGCGTTGTCCTCAAGTCGGCCGATGAATCGGTCATCATCGAAGCGATCCGGGCTGCGGCGCGGGGGAGGGCGGTCCTCACCACGGAGTGGGCCGCGGCCATCGACGGCGACCCCGAGCTCGCCGCGGTCGACCTGTCGCCCCAGCTGCAGAAAGTGCTGGCGCTGTACGCATCCGGGGAGACCTCGGCGCGGGTCGGCGCCGCCCTGGGTGTGTCCGCCGAGACGGTCAACGAGTACCTCAAACGAATCCGGCAGAAGTATGCGGATGCGGGGAGGCCCACGCGCACCAAGGTGGACCTGTTCAAGCGTGCCGTCGAAGACGGCTGGTTGCCGGTGCCGCAACGGTATCGGCGGACGACGCGGGTGGTGTCCGACGATTCACGCGGACGCCGACGATGAGTGGGTGCGGACCACCGGCGGTCGGGGGCCGTGGCGCAGAGACGGTGGCGCCCAGAGACGGTGACGCCCAGAGGCGGTGACGCCCAGAGACGGTGACGCGCAGAGACGGTGGCGCGCAGAGACGGTGGCGCGGGTGAAGCCGGCGCCGACCGGAGTGCAGAGGAGGGGAACGATGGGGAACCGGGTGCGGGAACAGTTCGAGCGACGCCGGGGTCCCCAGTTCTGGGTCTACCGACCAGTAGTCGGCCGACCTACCGTTGGGGCAACGATGAGAACGCGTGGAGCGTGCGGCGTCGGGGACGTGAGCGATGCGCCGATCGAAAAGGGGATGGATCAATGACGGCGACCACAGAATTCTTCACGACCGGGGTGTCGTCGGCGCCACGCCGTGCTGATGCTTCGGACATGCTGGCGCACAAGCCTGTTGCGCGACTCGCCGACTATCGGGGAAGCGGGGAGGTGGCCGCCGCGATTCCGCGCCCGAGCCTGTCCGACCGGGAGATCGAGGTCTTGCTGGCGTGGCTGGCCGCCGACTCCAAGGAGGATGCCGCGGCGCGCCTGTTCATCTCGGCGTCGACGGTCAGCACCCACCTTGCACGAATCCGTGCCAAATACACCGCGGTCGGCCGGGGAGCCCCCACCAAGACGCATCTCTTCGCGCGGGCTCTCCAGGACGGATACACCGGCCTCGACTCGTGGTGAGTTCTCGGCCGGGCGGGTCGCGTGCGGCGCGGACCGTTCGGTCGGGACGGGATCGGCGTGGTCAGCGCAGGTCGCGTTCGATACGTGGCCAGGTCTGGTACAGGTCGTCCTGCCAGTAGCCCCACGAGTGGGTGCCGGTCGGCCGGAAGTTGACGTGGACCGGGACGTTCAGGGAACGCATGCGCTGGACCATCTGCCGGGTGCAGATGTCGATCGCGACCTCGATCCCACCGCCCAGGATCGCCTGGTTGGCGAGCGTGAACCCGTCGCCCTCGATACTCGGGTCGGTCAGCTGCTCGTGGACTCCCGGCGCGCCGGTACCGGTGGTCATATAGACCTTGCTGCCGCGGAGCTTCGCCGCATTGAGATAGGGGTCGTTGGCCCGCCAGCCGGGCCCGTCGAGGGGCCCCCACATGTTGGTCATGTCCGCCTGACCGCGGTCCTCGACCACGAGACGGATGTATTGCTGACCGGCGGGGTCGCTGGTCCGGGCGCATCCGCTGAACGCTGCGACGGATCGGTACAGCCCCGGGGCGGCGATGGCCAGATTGAGTACGGACGTCCCGGCCATGGAGATCCCGGCGATCGCGTTGACCCCTGTGGTGTCGAACGTGCCGTCGATGAGGGGCGGGAGCTCCTCGGTGAGGAACGTCTGCCATTTGTTGCGGCCGAGGGTGGGGTCGTCGCGTTGCCAGTCCGTGTAATACGAGTAGGCCCCACCGATGGGGGTGACGACGTAGGCGTGCTTGTCGGCGAAGTAGCGCTTGTAGGTGGTCCGCGCGTCCCAGGTCGCGGAGTCCTCGCCACCACCGGCACCGTTGAGGAGGTAGAGCGTCGGGGCCGGCCGGGCACGATCCCGCGGGGTGAGCACCGTGACCGGGACCGTGCGGTTCATGGCTGCGGAGTGGACGAGCAACGTCACCTGTTGTGGGTCGTCGGTGTAGGAGTCGATGACGCGGGAGCCATCCGGGGACGACGGCGGTGCAGCGGAAGCCGGCGCTCCGGTGGTGACCGCGAGACCCGCCATCACCGCGCCCACGGTCAGCAGAGCTGCGAGCAGTCTCCGACCGCCGAGACGTACGTGCCGCTGGATTCGACGACCGCTTTCGTTCACATCGCACCCACTCGTTCTCGACACGCACTCGTTCGTTGACGCATTGACCGGCTCTCCTCGGGTGGATCGTCCGCCCAGGGGAAAACGATACGAGAAGAGCGCGCCGCGCCTGTCACCCGAAGGATCGAATCTCGCCGGGTCTAGAGGGCGACCTGGGCGAGGATCGGCGTCGTCGGCTGTGGCGAGCCGCCGGCCGGCTCGATGGTCACCGCGAGCACGCTCGACCCGCTCACGTCGTTCACCACCACCGGGGCGGTGTCGTCCCCGGGGATCAGCCCGGCCGGTACGGGCCGGTCGGCGCCGCCCACCAGCCACAGTTGATAGGTGCTGTCGGTGGGGATCGGCGTCCGCAGGTCTCGTAGGAGCGCCACGGCCTGATCGGCCGACTCGGAGGTCACCACCGCGATGGTGCCGCGATCGTCGGCGAGGGGTTCGACGCTCACCGAGGCGTCGGCAGCCGTGAGCACCCCGAGCACCTCTCGCTGCGAGTCGCTGAGAGCCGTCGAGGAGGTGGACGTCTCGGGCGCGGTGGTGCGACCGATGAGCACGCCTGCGCCGAGGGCCACCGCCACGGTCACCGCCGCCGCGGCCAGGATCGCGGTGGCACGCGCCGGGCGCGGTGCGGTGCCGCCGGACCGGTGCTGTCCGGGAGCGGAATCGCGGGGTCGCAGTTCGACCGGCGGCGGTGGCGCGAGGTCGGTCTCTCCGCTGTGATCGGGTCCGGCCGGGGCTGGGGGCTCGGGGTCTGACGCGGCTCCGATCGGGGTCTGCGGGCCCGGATCGGCGCCCGCGGGCACATAGGCGTCCGGGGTCAGCGCGGCGCCCTCGAAGACATGGTGCAGTACCCGGTCCCGGAGTTCGGGCGGTGCGTCGAGCGCGTAGGTCGTGGCGAAGCCCGCCATCGCCGCCTGGATGTCGGTGATCTGCGCGTCGTAGACCGCGCGTTCCTGCGGCGGCAGGACGGCGAGTTCTCGCTCGACGCGGGTGGTCTCGTCGGGCGTCAGGGCGCCGACGGCGAAGAGTTCGACGTGGTCGTCGAGCCAGGCGGTCTCGCGGTCCCCGGATGGCGTATCGGGTGTGGTCATTGTGGGATCAGGCGTCCTCGTGCGTCCTCAGGCAGGTTCTCAACCGACGCAGGCCATCTCGAATCCGAGACTTGATGGTGGGCAGGGGGGTATCGGTGTGCCGGGCGACCTCCGGGTAGGTCAGGCCCCCGAAATAGGACATCTCGATGCAGCTCCGTTGCAGTTCCGTGAGCGTACCGAGACATGTTCGTAGCGTACGCGCCTCGTCGGTCTGCACAACGACCTCGAGCGGTATGTTTCGCGGGGTCTCCACCGACACCGCCCCGTACTGCGACATCCGCTGTTGCTGCAGTTCCTCCGAGCGCACGCGGTCCACGGCCCGCCGATGGGCGATGGTCATCATCCAGGTGATGACCGAACCGCGTCCGGGTTGGTACTCGCCGGCCTTCTGCCAGTACTGCAGATATGCCTCCTGGACGATCTCCTCGGCGTACTGACGGTCCCGCACGACCCGGAACGCGAGTCCGTAGATCCGTGAACTCGTGCGGTCGTACAGAGCGGAGAACGCGGTCCGGTCGCCCGTCGCCGCGGCGGCCAGCAACTCCCGCAGCACCTGTGCTTCGCCCCCGCGTCCGTGGTGCGCGTCGGCGGCCGCGCTGCCATCGTCCGGTGTCACTGTTCCACGGTAACGAACACGTGGGGATTTCTCGGGTGATCGTTGATCCCGGGTAGACCGATCGCGAATTCATGGATCACGGACCTACAGGTCACCGGTTGGCGGCACGGCGGTACAGGATGAGCGAGGCAGGTATGCACACCGCCAGTATGACCAGGGCCGAACCGACCGAGTACGCGACCGCGTGGTCGGCGACCCATCCGGTGGCCTCGGGGAAGGTGGGCGGCGCCTCGTTGCCGAAGAGCTGCCGGGATGCCGTCGCCACTGCGGTGACCGGGTTCCATTCGGCGATCGCACGCAACGGTCCGGGCAGGCTCTGGGCCGAGATGAACGCGCTCGACAAGAAGGTGACCGGGAACATCCACAGGAAGCCGATGCTCTGCGCGGCTTCGACATTCGGCGCGGCGAGGCCGGTCACGGCCCCGACCCAGGCCATGGCGAGTGCGAACAGGCCGATGATGCCGAAGGCGAGGGCGGCGTCGCCGGCGCTGCCCTGGACCCGCCAGCCGATCGCGAGACCGCAGGCGACCATCACCGCAAGACCGACGATCCCCAGCAGCATGTCCGAGGTGACGCGTCCGCTGATGACGCCCAACCGGGACATCGGCAGGGACCGGAGCCGGTCGACGATGCCGTCGGAGGTGTCGTTCGCCAGGCCGACGGTGGTGAACGCCGCGTTGAACACCACGGTCTGGGTGAAGATGCCCGCCATCAGGAACTCGCGGTAGGAACCCCCGCCGAACGTCGCGCCGAAGACGTAGGCGAACAGGAACACGAACATCAGCGGCTGGATGGTGGCGCTGATGAGCAGGGTCGGAATTCGCTTGACGGTGAGCAGATTTCGTTCGACCAGGACTGCGGTGTCAGTGAGCATGGAGTCGATCCGATCGGGTCGTCGGGGCGTGGGAGAGGTCGGGATCGGCGTCGGACACCTTCGGGATGACGGCGGTCTCGGCATCGGCATGGGCCCCCGCCGGTGTATCGACACCGGGGTCGCTGTCGCCGTCGGTCCCGTGCGTGTCGCGCTCCGTGAGGGTCAGGAACACGTCGTCGAGCGTCGGGGTCGCGACCGTGGCGTCCACGACGTCGATGCCGACGGCGTCGAGGGCGCGGACGGCCTCGACGGCACTGCGCGTTCCGTTGTCGACGGGAATCGACCATCGGGTGCCCGTCGATCCCGGGTGAATGGTGGCCTCCGTCTCGAGTCGTTCGGGCATGCCGAGACCGATCTCGGCCAGCGTCGTGGCGACGAGCTCGTCCTGCGGTTCCGACGACCCCGAGCGCATGTCGACCTCGACGGTGAGGATCGAACCGCCGGTGGCCGCCTTGAGATCGGCGGCACTGCCCTGGGCACGGATGGTCCCGTGGTCGATGACGGTGATCTCGTCGGCCAGTGCGTCCGCCTCCTCGAGGTACTGCGTCGTCAGCAACACCGTCGCGCCGCCCGCGACCTGTTCGGTGATGACCTCCCACATCTGGCGCCGCCCACGGGGATCCAACCCGGTGGTCGGCTCGTCGAGGATCACCAGCGACGGCCGGTTGATGAGGGCGCCGGCGAGGTCGAGCCGTCGGCGCATGCCGCCGGAGTAGGTGCGCATCGGCCGGTCGGCGGCGTCTTGGAGGGCGAGGTCGGCGATCAGCTCACGGGCACGTGTGGAGGCCTCGCCGCGCGACAGCCCGTACAGCTGCCCGACCATCCGCAGGTTCTCGAAGCCGGTCAGGTTCCCGTCGACGGCCGCGTACTGGCCGGAGACACCGATGATCTTGCGGGCCGCGCCGGGGTCGGCGATGGCGTCGACACCGTCGACCAGGACGCTGCCCTCGTCGGGCCTCATCAGGGTCGCGACCGCGCGGACGGTGGTGGTCTTGCCCGCACCGTTGGGCCCGAGCAGCGCGTGCACGGTGCCCGCGGGCACGGTCAGGTCCAGACCGTTGAGGGCGTGCACGCGACGGCCGCGACCGAACAGGCCGGTGCGGAACGTCTTTCGCAGACCGCGCAGTTCGAGCGCGTTCCGCGCCGGCGCGGCGGCGCCGGGGGTGGTACCCGGCGTCGGGGTTGTCGTGGTCGCCTCTGCCGATGTCGTGTCAGCCATACTGTGCCGCCCCATGTGTGACCTCCCTTTCACTGTCCTGCGAACGTTCCATGGCGCGGATCAGACTGGCCGGGCGCATGTCCCGCCAGTTCTCCTCGACGTATTCGAGGCACTCGTCGTGACCCGACGGGCCGAACACCACGCGCCAGCCGTCCGGGACGGGAGCGAAGTCCGGCCACAGGGAATGCTGGTTCTCGTGGTTGACGAGGACGCGGAAGGTCCCCTCGGTGTCGTCGAACGGGTTCGTCATGATTCCTCCTCCTGTGCTGCGATTCCCGGTGTGCCCGGGCTTGTTTCGATTGCGGTCAGCCACTCGGAGACGTTCTCCGGCAGCAACATGCGTGCGTGGGTGCTGGTGGCCTCGACCTCGACGATGCGACCGGTGACCTTGTCGTGCCAGCCGGCGACGGCCGGTGGGCCGTCGTGGGCGTCCACGGTCGCGGTGACGAAGGTGAGGTCGCCGTCGAAGACCCGGGGTTGCCAGTTCCGCGCCAGCGGTGACGCGTGGCGGAACACCTCGTGCACCGTCGTGAGCGTGTCCTCGGACAGCCCGCCGAGTGCTCCGCCGGCCGCGGAGATGACCCGGAACGCATCCGCCACCGTGGGCTCGGCGGCGTCGCCGGTGCCCTTCTCGGCGATCTCGTCGGGGACGTCGAGTCCGAACTCGCGCATCAGTTCCGCGATCGACGCCTCGGTGTCGAGATCGGGGCGTTCGGCGACGACGTAGCTGTCGAGCAGGACGAGCCGCTCGACGGTCTCACCGGCATCCTGCAACTGCACGGCCATCTCGTGGGCGATGAGCCCGCCCAGCGACCAGCCGAGCAGGTGGTACGGCCCCGCGGGCGAGACCGACCGCAGGCGCGCGACGTACACCTCGGCGAGGTCGGCGATCGTCTGTGGGCACGGATCGCCGGCGAGCGCCGGGTGCTGCAGCCCGTACACCGCGCGGTCCGCGGGCAGGTGAGGCAGCAGGGAGGTGAAGCTCCAGGACAGACCGATTGCCGGGTGAACCACGAACAGCGGTGCGGGAGTGTCGCTTCCGGCGCTGTCCGGGACGCGGCGCAGCGGCAGGAGTGTGCCGAGGCCGGATGCCGACGGCTCGTCGGCCCGGTTCGGATCCGCCCCGCCGTCGAGCAGGTCGGCGAGTTCCGCGGGACTCGGGGCCCCGAACAGCGTCTGCGCCGCGACGTGCTGCCCGGTGAGCTCGGTCAGCCTGCTCGTCACCGCGGTGGCCATCAGCGAGTTGCCGCCCAGGTCGAAGAACCCGTCGTCGGCACCGACGGCGTCGACGTCGATCTCGAGGACCTCGGCGAAGAAGCGGGCGACGGTCGCCTCGGTCCCGGGAGCCGGAGCTCGGCCCGACGCGGACGCCGACGGCGTCGGCAGGGCTGCCCGGTCGAGTTTGCCGGTCGGGGTCAGCGGGATGGCGTCGAGCACGGACACGGACGCGGGCACCATGTGCCGGGGCAGGCGGCGCCCCACCCGACGTCGCAGATCGGCGGGCTCCGGATCGGATCCGGGCGTCGCGGTGACGTAGCTCCGCAGGATCGCCTGCGTCCCGGTGCCGTCGACCAGCGTGACGGCGAAGTCGACGTCGGGTTCGGCGGCCAGCGCGTCGTCGATCTCACCCAGTTCGATGCGGAACCCGCGGACCTGGACCTGGGTGTCGCTGCGGCCGACGTAGACGAGTTCGCCGTCGCCGGTCCAGCGGACCAGGTCACCCGTGCGGTACATCCGCTGACCGGCGAACCGCGGCCCGGTGACCATGGGAGCCGGGACGAACCGGACGGCGGTGAGGCCGGGTCGGCGGTGATAGCCGCGCGTGAGCTGCACGCCGGTCAGGTACAGATCGCCGGTGACGCCGGGCGGCACCGGGTGGAGCCGGTAGTCGAGGACGAGCGCGCCGACGCCGTTGTTCGGCGTGCCGATCGTCAGCGGCGTGTTCGGGGTGAGCGAACGGCTGCCGGTCGTGATGATCGTGGTCTCGGTGGGGCCGTAGACGTTGATCATCGTGCGACCGGGCGACCAGCGCCGCACGAGATCGGTTCCGTAGGCCTCGCCGCCGACCGCGAGAGCGCGCAGTGACGGCACGGCGGCGGGATCCATGCTGGCGACCGCGGCGGGGGTGATGAACGCATGCGTCGCCTGTCGCGTGTTGATCACGTCGCTGAGTGCGGTACCGCCGTAGACGTGCGGTTCGACGATGGTCAGCGCCGACGAACCGGCCAGTGCGAGCAGCATCTCCAGCACCGAGGCGTCGAAACTCGGTGAGGCGAAGTGCAACACGCGGGAGGTGGGCCCGGGGGTCATCCGTTCGGCGAGTTCGTCGTGCACGGCGCGCAACCCGCTGTGCGGGACCAGGACGCCCTTGGGCTTACCGGTCGACCCCGACGTGTAGATGATGTACGCCAACTGATCCGGGCGAATCGTCGCCTCCCGTTCGGCGTCGGTGATCGGTGCCGGCGACGAGTGCTTCATGCGGGTCCGGGTCGACGCGGCGTCGAGCACCAGGGTCGGTACGTCGTTGCCGGCCGAGCTCTCCCGCATGCGTTCCCATGCCGACGAGGTCGTCACGACCAGTTGCGCGCCACTGTCGTCCAGCATGTGCGCGATGCGGTCCGCCGGATACTCCGGGTCGATCGGAACGTACGCGGCACCGGCCTTCACGATCGCCCAGATCGCCACCAGGGAATCGAGGGAGCGACTGATCGCCATCGCGACCACCGGTTCCCGGGACGACCGGACGTCGGGACCTGCGGTCCCCGGCTCGTCGTCCGGACGGGCGTGGGCCCCGACCCCGCGGCCGAGCAGCACCCGCGCCAGCCGGTTCGAACGAGCGTCGAGCTCGGCATAGGTGACTGTCTCGGGGGCGTCGCCGTCCCCGGCGGACCCGCCGATGGCGGCGAGTCCGTTCGGGTTGCGTCGCACGGCGTCGGCGATCAGGACATCCAGCGTGGTCGGCGCCTTGCCGCGCGGACCCAGCGCAGGGGTGCGCTCGGCGACCTCGAGCGGATCCGTGATGCGGATGTCGCCGATCGCGCGTCCGGGATCGCCGAGCATCCCGCGCAGGACCCGCATCAATCGGGTCCCCAGCAGGTGGGCGTCGTCGTGGCCGTACCGCGCGGCGTCGTAGGTGATCTGGACGGCGGCGTCGGTGTCGGCATCGGTCGCACCCAGGCCGGTGACGGTGAACTGGAGGTCGAACTTGGCTGCGAGCGAGTCGAATTCGGCGACCTCGGCGAGCAGGTCGTCGTCCATCGGGACGGCGGTCCCGGCGAGGGAGTCCGCACCACCGACCGGAGTCGGTGCGCCGCCGGCGAAGTCGTGCACCGACAGCGCCACCTGGAAGAGCGGGTGTCGGCCGTGCGCCCGTTCGGGGTTGAGCGCGGTCACCACGTCGTCGAACGGCACGCCCCGGTGATCGAGGGCGTCGACGTCGGCATCGCGGGTCCGGCGGACGAGCGCGGCGACGGTGTCCGCGCTCCTCAGCCGGCTGCGCAGCGGCACCATGTTGACGAACATGCCGACCACGCCGCTGTAGTCGCGGTCGACTCCGGCCACCCCGGTGCGGTTGTCCACGGGGCTGCCGATGACGAGGTCGTCGCCGACACCGAGACGGTGCAGCAGGATCGCGAGCGCGGTGTGCAGTACCGAGAACGGTGTCGTCGACTGCTCGCGGGCGAAGGCGGTCAGGCCCGCCCGGGTGTGCGCCGGGAGAGGCAGGCTCACCGACCGTGCGCCGGATTCGCCCTGTCCGCCCGATCGACGCTGTCCACCGGCCACCGGTTCGACCGTGCTCTCGGCGGGCGCACCCGTGAGATGTCCGGTCCAGAACTCCAGCTCCTCGGCGGCCGTGATCGCCGCTGCACTCTCGACGGCGTGATCGCGGTAGTCGAGTTCGGCGGCGGCCCAGGTCCCGATCCGGCCGGAGCGCCGTTCGCGGTAGGCCTGCGCGAGGTCGCCGACGAGGATCGGCAACGACGCGCCGTCGGCGGCGATGTGGTGTACGACGAGCATCAGTACGTGGTCGGCGCAGTGCCGGGTGCCGGCGTCGTCACCGGTACCGGGGTCGACGAGAAGCGCTGCGCGCAACGGCGCCTCGGTGGTCGGATCGATCGGCGTGGACGCGAGACGTGCGAGCTCGCTCATGAGCGCGTCCGGGTTCGCGGGCACGATCGGCGTCAGCGCGCCGACGACCGCCTCGGGGTCGTCGAGCACGCGGCCGGACGGGGCGCCGTCGACGGCCTCGAAGACCGTCCGGAGGCTCGTGTGCCGCCCGACCACGTCGGCCAGGGCCCCGCGCAGCGCGTCGACATCGACCTCGCCGGACAGTCGCAGGACGAAGGGCATGAGGTACTCGGTCGACGCCGGGTCGGCCGCGGCCAATGACCACAACCGGCGCTGGACCGGCGCGAGCGGGAATGCGTCCCGGCGCTCCGGGCGGTCCGCCGAGGCGTCGGCCGCAGCGGCGGATTCCCAGTCCTCGGGCAGGCTGATGAGGTCGGCGAGGGCCTCGGCGGTCGGGTTGTCGAACACGTCCCGGACGCGCAGCCGACCATCGATCGACGCGCGGTTGATCCGGCTGACCAGCGTGGTCGCCTGCAGTGAGGTGCCGCCGAGCAGGAAGAAGTCGTCGGTGGCCCCCACCTCGTCCCGGGCGAGACCGAGCACGTCGGCGACGATCTCGACCAGCGCGGTCTCGGCGTCGGTGCGCGGGGCGCGACCGGTGGACGAGATGCTGCTCGCCGAGGGCTCCGGCAGCGCCCGCCGGTCGAGCTTGCCGTTGCCGGTCAACGGGATCTCGTCCAGCACGACGATCGCGGACGGGACCATGTGGCGGGGGAGTCGACGGCGCACGGACTCGAGAACCGTTGCCGTGTCCAAGGTCTGGTGTTCCGGCGTCTCGGCGTCCGGGCTACCGCCGGACCGGGTGACGTAGCCGACCAGGGTGGCCGATGCGCTCTCACCGCGCACGACGGTGGTGGCGAAGTCGACCCCGTCGACGGCCGCCAGCGCGGCACTCACCTCGTCGAGCTCGATGCGGAAGCCGCGGACCTTCACCTGGTTGTCGCTGCGTCCGTGGTAGATCAGCGCGCCGTCGGCGCCGCGGTGGACGATGTCGCCGGTACGGTACATGACGGCCCCGCGACCGGTGGGTGAGGCCACGAATCGTCCGGCGGTCAGACTCCGCCGGCCGAGATAGCCGCGTGCCACTCCCGGCCCGGCGAGATAGAGCTCGCCGGGGACGTGGTCGGGCAGCGGGCGCAACCGGTGGTCGAGCACGAGCGCGGTGCACTCGTGGACCGGCGTGCCGATGGTGATCGGCTCATCCGGGTGCAGCGGGGCCGACATCGCGGCGACGATCGTCGTCTCGGTGGGCCCGTAGGAGTTGATGTAACGACGGCCGGTTCCCCAACGCGCCACCAGCTCCGGCGTGCTCGCCTCGCCACCCACACCCAGCGTCCGGAGGTGCGGCAGGGGATGCGGCGCGGCGGCCGCGAGCGCCGACGGGGTGATGAACGCGTGGGTCACCTCGCGGTCGTCGAGGAATTCGACGAGTTCGTCACCGCCGTAGATCGTCGTCGGGGCGACCACCATCGTCGCGCCGGATTCGACCGCGAGCAGGAACTCCAGCATGGACGCGTCGAACGAGGGGGAGGCGAACAGCAGGGTGCGGTCACCGGGGCCGACCTCGTACCGTTCCCGCTGGGTCGCGGCGAACGCGGCCAGACCGCGGTGGGTCACGCTGACGCCCTTGGGCTTTCCGGTGGATCCTGACGTGTAGACGATGTACGCGATCGAATCGAGGTGGCGGGCCGGGGACGCGAACGCCGTCCGCTCGCCTGCGCACAGGTCCTGCGGGGTGAGCCACCAGATGTCGCGCGGCACATCGCGACGATGGTCGGTGCCGCTGATGCCGAGGATGGCGCCGGAGTCGGCGATCATGTGGGCGATCCGCTCGGCCGGATAACGCATGTCGACCGGCAGGGCGGCGGCGCCGGACTTGGCCACGGCCCAGGTGGCGATGACCGACTCCAGGCTGCGATCGACGGCGATCGCGATCACGTCCTCCGGACCGACCCCGAGATCTCGCAGGGACCGCGCCCAGCGGGCGGACACCCGGTCGAGTTCGGCGTAGGTGAGCGTGCGGTCGCCGTCTTCGATCGCGACCTGCTCGGCGTGATCGATGACGGTGTCGGCGATGATGTCGGCGAGGTGCCTCGGCTCGACGGCGTCACCCCGATCGGCGTCGGCGTCGGCGACGTTCGCGTTGCCGGTGATGCCGGGGTGGCCGAGGGCGAGGTCGTCGAGCGGGGTGGACGGGTCCGCGACGACCGTACGCGCGAGATCGACGAACATGCGGGCCAGTTCGGTGACACGCTCGGCGCTGTGGACGTCGGTCGCGTAGGTGAATCGTGCGCGACCGCTGCGGATTCGCAGCTCGAGGTCGAACCGCACGCCGTCGGTCTCGATCTCCTCGGCGACGATCTCCAGGCCGGGCAGGTCCACCCGGGTGTGGTCGGGTTCGAGGGTGTCGGAGACCCCCGCGTCGAAGGCGAGGGCGATCTGGAACACCGGATGACGATCTGTTCGAGGCGGATTGAGCATCGAGACGATCTGCTCGAAGGGCATGTCCGCGGCCGACAGCGCCTCGAGATCCCGGTTGCGCACCGACTCGAGGAGCGCCGCGAACCCCTTGCTCCCGTCGACCGGGGTCCGGAGGACGACCGAGTTCACGAACATGCCGACGATCTCGGCGAGGCGGGGGTCGGTGCGTCCGGCGACCGGGGTGCCGATGACGATGTCCGACGGCGTACCGGCGACGTGGACCTGCGGGTCGGCCGTCAACCGGTGCAGCAGCGCGGCGAACACCGCATGCACGCACATGAACTCGGTTGCCCGGCCGTCACCCAGCGCACTCAACCGGCTGCGCAGGTCGGTGTCGAACTCGATGTCGACGACGCCGGCGGTCCGGCTGGTTCCGGCCGGCGCATCGGGGAGGAGGATCGGTCCGACGTCGAGGCCGTCGAGATCCTGGCGCCACCGGTCGGCCAGGTCGGTCCGGGACTCGAGGTGGTCGGCCTGCCAGCGGAGGTAGTCGCGATAGTCCAGGGCTGCCGGGGTGGCGGTGAGCGTGGGCTCGGCGCCGTTCTCGGCGGCGGCGCGCAGTTCGGCGTACGCGTGGGTGATGTCGCGGTGCAACGGCACCATCGACCAGCCGTCGGCGGCGATGTGGTGGATGACGAGAGTCAGCTTGTGATGCGTGACGTCGCCGTCGATCCGGTGCAGAGCGACGCGCAGCGGCACGTCGACGGTGAGGTCGAACGGACGACGGGCCAGTGCCTGTGCCCGCTCCGCCCAGTCGGCCGCGGTCGTCTCGTCGACGGTCAGGTCGGTGTGGACCTCGTCGGCGGGACGAACGTCGAGGACGGGCCGTCCGTCGTGCTCAGGGTAGACCGTGCGGAGCATCTCGTGGCGCTCGACGGCGTACCGGAGTGCGCCGGCCAGGGCGGCCACGTCGAGGTCGCCGCGCAGGTCCAGCGCGAAGGCGATGGCGTAATCGGCAGTCGGCGAGCCGGTCTCGGCCTCCGGGTGGCTTCCGTCGGCATCCGGGAGGCCGGCCAGCTGGTTGAGGAACCAGAGCTGCTGCTGAGCGGGTCCGGGCTGGGCCGGGCTGTCCGGATCGTGCCGCAGATCGGGCAGTGTCCGCGCCTCGACGAGCGAGGCGTGGCCGTCGTCGGTGCCGGCGAGACGGGCGATGCCGGCGACGGTCGAATGATCGAAGACCTCGCGGACGGGGATGCGCTGCCCGGTGAGATTCTCCAGCGCGCCGACGATCTGGGTCGCCAGCAGTGAGTTGCCGCCGAGATCGAAGAAGTCGTGATCGCGCCCGATGGTGCCGGGCTCCAGCTCCAGACGCTCGGCGATGAGATCGGCGACGGCCTGCTCGATGGGGGTGCGGGGTGCGATGAACGCGACGTCGGCGCCCACCGAGGCCGGTTCGGGCGCGGGCAGGGCGCGGAGATCGACCTTGCCGATGGGAGTCGTGGGGATCTCGTCGAGTTCGATGATCGTGGACGGGATCATGTGCCGGGGCAGGCGTTGCGCCAACCGGTCGCGCACAGCCGCGGCCTGACCTTGGCCACCGTCGGTGACCGTCACGTACGACACGAGATGGGCGCGATCGCCCTCGCCGTGCGTGGTGGTGACCGCGGCGCGGACCGCGTCGTCGGCGACGAGGGCGGCGTCGATCTCGCCGAGCTCGATGCGATGGCCGCGGATCTTGGTCTGATGGTCGGCGCGCCCGCGGAACTCGAGTTCGTGGTCGGCGGTCCAGCGCACGAGGTCGCCGGTACGGTACATCCGCTCGCCGGGATCGCCGTACGGGTTGGCGATGAAACGCTTCGACGTCAGCGGCCGGACACCGTGATACCCGCGGGCGAGATGCTCGCCGGCGATGTACAACTCGCCGACCGCGCCGGGGGCGACCGGGCGCAGGCGCTCGTCCAGCACCACCGCGGAGATGCCGCGGATGGGGCGACCGATCGTCAGCGTCGTGTAATCGGGACTGATCGCCGCCGACACCGCGGCCACGACGGTGGTCTCGGTGGGACCGTATGCGTTGAACAGCTTCGGTCCGGACGACCAGGTGCGCACCACCTCGGAGTTCGGGTGTTCGCCACCGATGACGAGTGCCTCGAGGTCGGGCACGTCGTCCGGGGACATGGTCGTCAGCACCGACGGGGTGAGGAACGCGTGCGTGATCCGCGCGTCCCGCATGAGCTCGGCGAGTTCGGCGCCGCCGACGATGCCCGGCGGGACGATGTGCATCGTCGACCCGGCGGAGATCGCCATCAGGATCTCGAGCACCGACGCGTCGAAGCTCGGCGACGCCATGTGCATGGTCCGGCTGCCGGGGGTGATCCCGTACTGCGTGACCTGCTGCGCACCGAAGTCGGCGAGTCCACGATGACTGACCACCACGCCCTTCGGCGTGCCGGTGGTGCCGGATGTGTAGATCAGGTAGGCGGGCTGGTCGACGTCGAGGACGCCTCGGCGGTCCGAATCCGTCACAGCCGCCGAGGATCCGGCGTCGATGCGGGTGCGGGTGTCCGGGTCGTCGAGCACGACGGTGGTGACCTCACCCCCGGCGCGGGGATCGGATGCGCGATCGGTGACGAGCAGCCGCGCTCCCGAGTCGGTCAGCATGTGTTCGATGCGGCCCGCCGGGTAGGCGGGGTCGATCGGGACCCAGGCGGCTCCGGTGCGGGCGATCGCCCACATCGTCGTCATCCATTCGACACCGCGCGGAAGAGCCACGGCCACATGACGTTCGGGACCGGCGCCGCCGTCGATGAGCAACCGCGCCAACCGGTTCGACGCCGTGTCGAGTTCGCGGTAGGTCAACGAGCGCGTGCCGTCGGTGACCGCGATACGGTGCGGCGAGGACTCCGCGGCCGCCGACAGCAACCGGGTCAGGTGCTCGACCGGGCGGCGGCCGTCGCCGACGGCCGGCACGAGGTCGAGACGCTCGTGCAGGTCGAGAACGGGGAGATCGCCGACGGGTGCGTTCGGGTCGGCGGTCGCCGCCTCCAGCATCCGGATCAGTCGCGAGCCGAGCCCGGCCACCGTGCCCCGGTCGAAGAGTGCGGTGGCGTAACCGATCTCGAGGGTCAGCCCGGTCGGTTCGCCGCTCGCCCCGCGCACCTCGGTGAAGGTGAACTGCAGGTCGAAGGTGGTGCGGCCGGTGTCCACGCGGGACGCGGTCGCCGCGAGTCCGGCGAAGTCGAGGCGGATCGCGGAGCGGTCCTCCAGGGCCAGCGACACCTGGAAGAACGGGTGGACGTTGCCCGACCGGACCGGGTTCAGCTCCGTCACGAGCCGATCGAACGGCATGTCGGCGTTGTCGAACGCGTTCAGGTCGGTGTCCCGGACCCGGGCCACCAGATCGGCGAACGGCATGTCCTTGTCGACGTCGGTGCGCAACGCGAGCGTGTTGACGAACATGCCGACGAGGTCGTCGAGATCGGCATCGCCGCGGCCGGACACCGGTGTGCCCACGAGGACGTCCGAGGACTGCGCGAGGGAACGCAGCAGGAGCGCCACCGACGCATGGAGCACCATGAACACCGTGGCGTCGGCGTCGGTGGCGATGGTCCGGATCGCGGTATAGGTGTCGGCGTCGATCGTCGAGGTCACCGAGGAGCCGGATCGGCCGGTGACCTCGGAGTCCCGGCCCCGCGGCCGGTCCAGGGGCAGTTCGGTCTCACCCGGCGCGCCGGCGAGGGTGTCCCGCCAGAAGTCGAGTTCGGCTGCGGCGTGGGGACTCTCGTCGAGCCAGGCATGCCGGACGGCGCTGGTCTGCGAGTAGCTGACCGGCAGCTCCGCCCAGGTGGGTTCGGTCCCGTCGCGTCGGGCTTTGTAGGCGGTGGCCAGGTCGCCGGCGAGTGGGGCAAGCGACCAGCCGTCGGCCGCGATGTGGTGGACGACCATCGTCAGCCGGTGATCGTCGTCGTCGGTCCGGACGAGGCGTGCACGAACGGGGATCTCGGTGGCCAGGTCGAAGGGCCGCGAGGCGAAGTCGCGGTCAGGGCACTGCGCGACGTCGGCGGCGGCGAGAACCGGGAGGTCGACGTCGACCTCGCCCGGGTCGGTGGCGGAGATGCAGGCCACGCCGTCGATCTCGGCGACGACGCTGCGCAGCGGCTCGTGTCGTCGGACCACGTCGACGAGTGCCGCGCGGAGGGCGTCGGTGTCGAGTGCCCCGACGAACCGGACGGTGAACGGCATGTTGTATGTCGCCGAGGACGCCGGGTCCAGACGGGTCGCCAGCCACAGGCGGTGCTGGGCGGGGGACAGCGGCACGGCCCCGGACGCGGTCCGGCCCGCGGTCTCGTCGACGCCCGCGGTACCCGCGGCGGCCAGGGTGTCGGTGTCGACGCCGAGGTCGTCGATGGTCGCGACGATGCCGGCGAGGTCGTCGGCATCGAACACGGTGCGGATCCCGATCCGGTGGCCGGTGGCCCGGGAGAGCCGCGACGCCATCCGAGTCGCGGACAGCGACGTCCCGCCGATCTCGAAGAAGTTGTCGCTCAGGGAGACCGAGGCCGTCTCGGCGTCCGCGGAACTGCCCGACGAGCGGTCGGCCGCGTCCTCGTCCTGCAGGTCCAGCACGTCGGCGACGGTGGTCACGACGAGACGCTCGAGCGGGGTGCGGGCGGCGACGAACTCGCGGTGGGTCCGCAGATCCGGCCGGGGGAGGGCGCGCCGGTCGAGCTTGCCGTTGGCGGTGGTGGGCAACGAGCCGAGGACCATGATCGCGGTGGGGATCATGTGATCGGGAAGCGCGGTGCGGAGTTCGGCGCGCAGGTCACGGTCGGCGAGCCCGGTTCCCGTGACGTAGCCGACGATCGTGGCCTCACCGGCGATGAGATCGTCGCGGATCACCACACCGGCCGCGGTGACGTGGTCGAGGCCGCTGAGCGTCGATTCGATCTCACCGAGCTCGACGCGCTGGCCGCGGATCTTGACCTGGGAGTCGGTGCGGCCGAGGTACTCCAGCTCGCCGGTGGCGTTCAGACGGACGAGATCGCCGGTGCGATAAAGACGTTCACCCGGCGCCGCGGGCGAGGCGACGAACCGCGACGAGGTCAGGTCTGCGCGGGAGCGGTACCCGCGGGCCAGCTGGACACCGCCGAGATAGAGCTCGCCGATCGCGCCGGGCGGTTGCGGCCGCAGGCGGTGATCGAGCACGTGGACGCTGGTGTTCCACACCGGGGAGCCGATGGGGATGACCGGGAGGTCGGCGCGGCAGTCGTCGTGATGGGTGACGTCGACCGCGGCCTCGGTGGGACCGTAGAGGTTGTGGATCGGTGCGGCGGTCAGCGTCGCCGAGGCGCCGACCGTCGAGGGCGTCAGTGCCTCACCGCTGGTGAAGATCCGGCGCAGACTCGTCAGCGCCGACGCGTCGTCGGTGTCGAGCGCCGCGGTGAAGGCGGCCAGCATCGACGGGACGAAATGCACGGTGGTGACCCGATGTTCGGCGATCACATCGCGCAGGTACCACGGATCACGGTGCCCGTCGGCGGTCGGCACGACGAGCGCGGCGCCGGTCGTGAACGGCCAGAAGAACTCCCACACCGACACGTCGAAGGTGGCCGGGGTCTTCTGCAGCACGCGGTCGTCGGTGGCGAGGTCATACCGGGACTGCATCCACGCGAGGCGGTTGACGATGGCGCGGTGGGTGATGACCACGCCCTTCGGCTTTCCGGTGGACCCGGACGTGAACAGCACGTAGGCGGCCGTGTCGGGGCTCGGGGGCGTCGGCGCGGCCGCGTCGGGATCGTCGTCGGCGCGCAGTTCGGCGAGTACCGATTCGGTGATGACGAGGTCGGGCGAGGCCACCTCGAGGATGTGACCGAGCCGGTCGGCCGGCTCGGCCGGGTCGATCGGCAGGAACGCCGCGCCGGCCCGGACGACGCCGTGCAACGACACGACCTGGTCTGTGCTGCGGGGCAGCTGAACGCCGACGACGCTCTCGGGGCCGATCCCGCGACGGGCGAGTGCGGAGGCGATCTGCGTTGCCGCGCGGGCGAACTCGCGATGGGTGAGCGAGCGGCCGTCCTGCGCGTCGGTGATCGCGATCTCGTCGGGGTGGGCCCGGGCCGCGTCGTCGAGCAGGTCGACGAGGGTGGTGTCGCCGTGGTCGACCCGCTCCCCGGTCATGCGCTCGGGGAGTTCGGTGCGTTCGGCGTCGCTGAGAACATGCAGGTCCGCCACCCTGGTCTCGACCGGCGCTCCGACGAAGGCGGTGACGAAGTCGACCAGGCGCCGGTGATGGGTGGTGATCTCGTCGGCCGGGTAGATGTTGGGGTTCGCCTCGAGGTCGAGGGTCATCCCACCGTCGAGGCTGTCGTAGACGTTCACCGACAGGTCCTCGATCGGACCCGTGGACAGCACGTGCAATTCGCCCTTCAGCGGACCGAAGTCGATGTGCTGGAAGAACAGCATGACGTTGACCAGCGGGCCGAAGAATCCTCGTCGGGCACCGGCCGCGCCGAGGATCTGCGAGGTGATGTCCTCGTGCCGGAACTTCTGATGGCGGACGGCGACCTTGATCTCCGAGTTCGCCGACGTCAACAGATCGGCCAGGGTGGCCGTGTCGTCGTCGAGCGCGATGCGCAGCGGGATGACGTTCGACGTCAGGCCCGCCGAGGTGCGGAGGACATCGCGATCGCGGGCGGCGACCGGCAGGCTCAGCATCGCCTCGTCGCGGTCGGTGTAGCGCGCGACGTAGGCGGCGACGGCGGCAGTGATGACCGAGGCGGGCCGGACCCGGTGCGTGCGGCCGAGTTCGCGGATGCGCGCGACGAGCGTGTCGTCGAGCACCGCCGAGCGGACGTCCGACAGCGGCGCCGCCGAGGCCGAAAGGCTGGTGAGAGTGGTCATCTCGGGCATATCGGCCAGGTGTGCCGCCCAGTGCTCGCGGTCCTCGACGAACTTCGCCGACGCGCGGTATTCGCGGTCGAACTCGGCGATGTCGACCATCGACGCGGTGTCCGCGATCGGGGGCGGGGTCCCGTTCACGATCGCGGTGTAGTGCGAGGCGACGCGCAGCATCATGTACATCGCCGCGTAGCCGTCGAAGCCGATGTGGTGACCGTGGCAGTACCAGATCGAGTGTCCGGGACCGATTTTCAGCAGATGGGTCTCCAGGATGCGGTCTTCGAACACGTCCGAGCTCGCGCTTCGCCTGCGGTCGATCCAGGCCAGCGCGGCCGCGCGCGGGTCGTCGGCATCGGAGAAGTCCTGCCGCCCGAGTATCACTCCCTGCGACCGGTCGAGCACCATCATCGGCTCGCCGTCGTCGGTCGGGATCAGGCGGAGCAGGGGGGCCTCGGTCTCGCGCTCGGTCAGGGTGACCGCCCGCTGCATGATGTCCGGATCGACGTCGACGAGGGGGTCGTCACCGTTCTCGGCCTGTGGACCCGAGGTGTCGCCGCGGAACTCGACGTACGCGTCGATGGTCATCGGCACGTCCGGCTCGAGCTGCTGTGCGTAGAAGATGCCGCGCTGTGCGGCGGTCATCGGGATCGTCAGGCCGGTGTCGATGTCGGTAGCAACGGTGTTCCGGACCGCGTCGTCTGTGGTCACGCGTGCCTCCCCTGTGAGTGCGCCCGCACGGCAGCGTCGAACCCGGATCGAGCGTGGGGATTCGAACTCCGGTCCACGAACTCGGGGCGGGTGGCCCGGAGTCGAGGACTTGCCGTCAGGCCCGCGGTTGTCGGACTGAGCTGCGGAGCCGGGAGGCATGGTGATCGTTCGGCTCACGATCGGCAGCCGAGATTTCCCCCGGTGCTGACACGCCCCCCGTGTTTCGCTCCCTCCCGACGCGCTCTCGTGGCTCGCCGGGCGGGCTTGTAATCTGGTCGATCTCGTCTCATGGGTGCTTCGCGTGGCGGTACACCCCAGATGGGTCGATGCGAAAAAAACTTTCCCGGCCCGGTGTCATCCGAAACCCGCGGCCGATGACGGCGGCACCGATTTGGCCCGGACCTGGGCATTCCCCTACACTTGTGGGGTTGCCTGCGGCACTGTTGTGTCGCGAATCGGCTCACGAACCCACTGGGGCGGACCGCTCAGGTGTCACAGCCTGGCCAAAACCCCAGGCAGGCGTGTGTTCGGTGGCAACGGACCGTGTGCGTCGGGTCGGAAATCCGCCGTACATAAGAAGCCAGGTCAAGGAGACTAACGAGTGATTCAGCAGGAATCCCGCCTGCGAGTTGCCGACAACACCGGTGCCAAGGAGATCTTGTGCATCCGCGTGCTCGGCGGTTCCTCGCGGCGCTACGCCGGCATTGGCGACGTCATCGTCGCCACTGTCAAGGACGCCATCCCGGGCGGCAACGTCAAGAAGGGTGAGGTCGTCAAGGCCGTCATCGTGCGCACCACCAAGGAGCGCCGTCGTGCGGACGGAAGCTACATCCGCTTCGACGAGAACGCCGCCGTCATCCTCAAGGGTGAGAGCGACCCCCGCGGTACCCGCATCTTCGGCCCGGTCGGCCGCGAGCTGCGCGAGAAGAAGTTCATGAAGATCGTGTCGCTGGCACCGGAGGTGATCTGACATGAAGGTCCACAAGGGTGACACCGTGATCGTCATCTCTGGCAAGGACAAGGGCGCCAAGGGCAAGGTCATCCAGGCCTTCCCGAAGACGCAGCGAGTTCTCGTCGAGGGCGTCAACCGAATCAAGAAGCACACCGCCGCGTCGGCCAACGAGCGCGGTGCCTCCTCCGGCGGCATCGTGACCCAGGAAGCCTCGATCCACGTCTCGAACGTGATGGTCGTGGATTCCGACGGCAACCCGACCCGCGTCGGCTACCGCGTCGACGAGGAATCGGGCAAGAAGGTCCGGATCTCGCGCAAGAGCGGGAAGGACATCTGACATGACCTCTACTGAACCCAAGATCCAGCCGCGCCTGAAGACTCGCTACCGCGAGGAGATCAAGGACACGCTGAACAAAGAGTTCGAATACCCCAACGTGATGCTGATCCCGGGCGTCGTGAAGGTCGTCGTGAACATGGGTGTCGGCGACGCCGCCCGTGACGCGAAGCTGATCAACGGCGCCGTCGAGGATCTGGCCAAGATCACCGGCCAGAAGCCGGAGATCCGTCGCGCTCGCAAGTCCATCGCGCAGTTCAAGCTGCGCGAGGGCATGCCGATCGGTGCGCGCGTCACCCTCCGTGGCGACCGCATGTGGGAGTTCCTGGACCGCCTCGTGTCCATCGCCCTCCCGCGTATCCGCGACTTCCGCGGCCTGTCGGACCGTCAGTTCGACGGCAACGGCAACTACACGTTCGGCCTGAACGAGCAGTCGATGTTCCACGAGATCAACATCGACAACATCGACCGGCCCCGCGGTATGGACATCACCGTCGTGACGTCGGCCACCACGGACGACGAAGGCCGGGCGCTGCTGCGTGCCCTGGGCTTCCCGTTCAAGGACAACAACGTTAAGGACAACTGACATGGCAAAGAAGGCTCTGGTCAACAAGGCCAACAAGAAGCCCAAGTTCGCCGTGCGGGCCTACACCCGGTGCAACAAGTGCGGTCGCCCGCACTCGGTGTTCCGCAAGTTCGGCCTGTGCCGAATCTGCCTGCGCGACATGGCACACGCCGGCGAGCTGCCGGGTGTGCAGAAGTCCAGCTGGTGACTTTCACCCCTCGGATTTCGTAGCAGATCGCGCTCACAGCGCGCATCTGCACCACCGATTCGCCGACGGCCTCATCTTGCTTCCGCGAGATGGGGCCGTTGTCGTGTCACTGCTGAGCGAGCCACTCCTCGATGAGGTCGGGGACGCTCTCGATCGACGCGGTGAGCGAACGCTGATAGATGCGGTTGACGATGGGGTCGGCCATCTTGCCGAACACTCCGCCGAAGCCGGTGGAGGACGTGATTCGACACGTCACCCGGACGCCGTCGGAGGTCTCCTCCAGCGAGATGTGCGTGGTGAACGGGAACGGCGCTTCGACGGTCTGGAACTCCGTCTCCTTACAGGTGTCGACACGGGTGAACTCTCCCCGCCAGTCCACCGTCCGACCGAGGCCGGCCGTCTTGCCCTTCCACTGCGTACCGACGGCTAGTGGCCCATCGGACAGCGGGGTGACCTCCACGGTTCCCGGTAGGTATGCGGTGGTGTGTTCGGGAGTGGACATGTACTCCCAGACGGTTTCGAGTGGTTGCTTGACGGTGACGGATGCGCTGGATTCGGGCATGATGAAATCCCTTGTGTGCGAACGATTGTAAGACGGCAGGGCCGGGGCCCACGCCGCACACCGTCTCGGGGCGGGTGGTGATCACGGTCCGGACGAGATGCATCCGCTGGTCAGAGTACTCCCCGTCGACCGCGAAGGCTACGTCCGATTTGTCACCGATTCGTATGTCTAACAAAGACTTTCGTCTACGTCGTTCTCGAGGTTATGTCCGTCGGAGATCGTCGCTCGTGGGCTGATGCCCGACACCGCACTCCTCGGGCCGCCTCGTCGTCAGTGGGTGGCGGCCCATTCGTCGACGAGGCGCGGCAGCTTCTTCGCGTTCGCGGAGAGCGACCGCTGATACGCGCGGATCGCCAGCGCGTCGGCGAGCTTCCCGACCGCCCCGCCGGCCCCGGCGTTGCGGATGCGGTAGGTGAGTTCGACGCCGCGGCCAACCTCCGCGAACGTGGCCGAGATGGCGAACTCGAGCGGTGACTCCGTGGAGGAGAACTCGGTGGCCGTGTGCGCATCCACCCGTGTGAACTCGCCGGTCCAGTCGACAGCGCGGCCGAGCCCCTTCATCTGGCCGCGCCAGACGGTCCCGACCGAGACCGGCCCGTCGGTGACGGTCTCGACGCCGATCACGCCGGGCGTCAGCGCCGCGACGTGCTCCGGGATGAGGCAGTACTCCCACACCGTGGTGAGGGGTTGTCGGACGAGGACTGTCGCACTGGCTTCGGGCATGACGTCGACGTTACCCGCCCGCCGGACTGCATGGCGAAAAGCGAACTATGGCAGCATTTCTCGCTACGGAATCCCGTTGGGGCTCAGCACCCACGGATGCCACCCAGTCGCGACGTCGACTTGCCGGGTGTGCCAGAAGTCGAGCTGGTGACTTCGCACTGGCCTGACAGTCGCGCTGTAAGGCCCCACCCCCCACCGGGGAGGTGGGGCCTTACGCAGTTCACCCGCACCACAGGTCGGGCGTGAACACTATGAAGTTCTCAAAGGGCATGCGCGCTCCGACGGATCGGTGCGAAAAGGTGCTACGCGGGGCGTCGTCCCTCGACGGATTCGCCTTCAGAAGTATCAGGCGCTCGGGCTCTCCGGCCGTTCGCCGATACGAGTCGGTCATCGACCACCGAGGTGGATCAGGCTGAAGCCCGATCATCGAGAGTCATGGTGCGGCGGTTGTATGCCGGCAACGGCGTTCGGATCGGATCGATCGATGCGGGTGGGACCAGCCACGGGTGACGGTCGCGCCCCATGATGATCTCCCACTGGCCGGCATGGATGTGGGCGTGGCAGGACGGGCAGAGCAAGCACCCGTTGTCGATGTCAGTGGAACCGCCGTGGCTCCAGAACTGGATGTGGCGGACGTGGGTGCGGCCCGCCGGCGCGCCGCATTTGATGCAGCACCGGTCGCGGATGATGATCGCTCTACGCAGATGCGCCGGGAACAGCCGTCTGGAAGTGCCCATCTGCAGGGGGACGGCGTCGCCGTCGACTACCACATCGGTGACAGAGGAGTCGCACGCCAGCAAGGATGCGGTGGTGGGGCTGATCGAACCCAGCCACAACAGGCTGGCCTTGTCCGGAGCAGCCGCCGGCAGGAGCACGCTGACGTGCGTCTTCGGTGGGGTTGCAAGGGTGGTGTCGGCCAGCGCCGCGGCATCGGTGATGAGTTCCAGAGCATCTGCGTTGCGGGCCCCGGTGGTCCGAGAGTCATCGGAACCGTCGGGTTCAGACCTTGGAGTGTTCAGAGATTCGATTGCCGCGGTGAGCTTTTCGCCGATCACCGTGTCGAGATCGCCGCGCACGCTGACCCGGCCTTCCCCGGTCGGGATGACGGTGAACTCGTTGATGGTGCGGTCCCCGCCGGCAGGCAGGCCGCCGGTCCCCGACCGCGTACTCGTTGCCCAGTTCGCGTGCCTTCTGGGCGATTTCGGCAGGGGTGGCGCCGGACATCGCCTGCGCGATGAGGGTCTGCTCGACCTCTGCTCGTTCCTCGACGCAGACACCCTCGGGTGCTCGACGCCCGACATGTGCAATGCCGCTCACGACGGCATCAGCGTGTTCGCCAGAGATCGCGCCGTCGGCGGTGTGACTCGGTAACCGACAAAGCCACGCGTGTGCGTTGCCGATCCGCAACCAGCGGTGCGCGATTGCGGGTGCTGCACCCATCGTGATCAGCAGGGTGGACGTCCTGCCGGTCGACTGTCGGGCCACACCGAGACGGTCCAGGGTGGCAGCTCCGACGGCGGCGTGGTGGTCCAGGATGGAGCGCAGTTCGATCAGCAGAGACATCGCGGTGCTCGCTCGACGGCCGGTCGGCTCCGCGCCGCCAGGGGGCAGATCCCACAGCGCCTCGCGAATCGCAGCCAACACGGCGAGATAACCCTCACCGCCGGAGTGTTCGACACTCTCGGTCTCTGGGCACAGCATGGTGGCGAGTGTTGTTGTCATGACGGACCTTCCACATCACAGGACGGAACTGGAGGCAGGGCTTCTCGTCATCGTTGGTTCGACACCGGCGTAACGCCGATATGCGTCTTTCATCTGCGGGGCCTATAGGAATCACTGTATGCGGGAGCACTGACAAGAACCGAACGGCTGATGGCCCCCTCAATGCAGTCCGCGCGCCTGCTCAGCGTAGACGTCGGTTTCGGGCCGCATTGCGCCGCTGCGCCCGGTTCATTCAGGGGTGCGGGTGGATTACGCGCGGACTATCGACTCTGGTCGATCGCGGGTCGTGTACGCCCTTCACGAACTGGTGTTCCGGTGCAAGGGGTGTAACCCTCTTCCCACGGGTAGCTGCCCGGATCGTCAGGCCACACCGCCTGCAAGACCGGAGCGTCCGGATAGAGGACGATTGGTGACGGTCAGGTCGGATCTGTCCATCACTTCGATCACGGTGACCGGGACATCAAGTGATTCCAGTTGCACGGGAATCGAATTCGATACGATCGAGTGCCAGTCATAGGTGTGAAACACGCTGCCCAACTCGTTGAGAACCAATGCACTCGTTCGGGCATCCAGCCCGTATACCGCCAACTCTGGGAGGTCGTGCAGGCGCAGGCCGGTGGTGTACGCGAAGGAGCAGTCCGGTGCTTCGCATTCGTGAGAGTGGAACGTGCACTCGTCACTGACTGCCGTCACCCGCCCAACCGCAGCGCCGGACGCGTTCGTGCGTCTCGCGTACCAGCGGATCGGGGTGCCGGCGGGGCAGACCCCGCAGATCGGAGAAGGGGTGGGCCATGCTCGCTCCTGGTGTTCGACGGTGGACCGTAGTAGAGCAGGCGGCACCGGCAAACTCGGGAGACATGCCGAGTTCCGCTTCGTCAGCGGCCGAGGATGCCGCCCAGCATGCCGCCGGCGCCGGAGCCGGCCGCGCTCCCGCCGCCGGTGCCGCCGACGAACCCGCCGGGCGGGAGTTCCGACGGCTGGACGACGACGAAACCCCGACCGGAGAACTCGAGGGTGAACCGCTCGCCGGTGCTGCGTCCCATGAGGGTGCCGAGGTTGAACGAGTCGTTCGACTTCACCGAGGTGCGCAGGCTCGACGACCACGCGACCGCGGCCTGGGGGTCGGCGTAGGTCGCGGCGTCGACGTTGAGGACGACCGGCGTGCCGTCGGTGGTGATGGCGATCCGCCCGCGGCCGGTGAAGACGCAGTTGAACATGCCGGCGTTGCTCATCGCGCCGGCACCCTGCACGCGGGCGATGTCGTAGGAGAGTGACGAGTCGAAGGCGAGTACGTTGGCGCCGTTGATGGTGAGGCCGTCGGACCCGTCGAGATCGATGAGGTGCACGTCCGACGCGGCATCGGCGAGGAACAGGTCGCCCTGCCCGGTGACCTTCATCAGCGGGACGCCCTCGCCGGTCATCGCCTGACGCATCATCCGGCCGAGCCCTCCGGAGCCGAGCGCCTCGAATTTCAGATTGCCCTGGTACGCGACCATCGAGCCGCTGCGGGCCATCACCTCGCCGGCGAGCCCCACGCGGCACATCTTGCTGCCCTGCTTCTGTATGCCCTGCCCGGTGACCTCGGCGTGGGACGGCGCGAACAGATCGCTGTGCATGGGAACTCCCTGTGGTTGGGCGGTGACCGGAGGCCTCGGTGGCGGTGTATTCGATTGCGACGCTTGAGCTCCGGGCGACGACGCTGGTGGTGCTGCCGGCGGTCGTGTGGCCGCCGGTGGCCAGGGCTGCGGATCGGTCACCCGCGGAGGGTGTCCGGGTGGTGACGGCGGTGCGGGCTCCTCGTCGACCTCGATACCGAAGGCGGTCGCCAGGCCCGCGAGACCCGCGTCGTATCCCTGTCCGACGGCACGGACCTTCCACATGTCGTTGCGCCGGTAGATCTCCAGGCACACGACGGCGGCTTCGCTGGTGAGGCCCGCGGGGCTGAAGGTGAGCTCGGCGCCGCCGCCGGTCACCGTGGCGGTGAGCGCACCCGCGGTGGCGAAGCTCGCGGGTCCGGTCCCGTCGAGACTCGCCGCGACCACCACCGTCACGATGTCGCGGGGTAGGGCGGCGGTGTCGATGGAGATGATGTCGGCGGATCCGTCGGAGCGGAAGCCGACGCCGGGGCCGGCGGGCTGGTTGTAGAAGATGAGATCGGCATCGGAGCGGACACGGCCCGCGTCGGTGAGCAGGATCGCCGAGGTGTTCACCGGCGACGCCGAGCGCACCGAGACGGTCACGGCCGACGAGGGCAGTGGTCGGTTCTCTCCGGCGGTCAGCGTGAGCACGGAGTCCATTGTGCCAATCGTCGCGGCCGACCGTCGGCGGAGTCGGGTATCCCCATCACTGTCCGCGCGGTGCCGTCGAGCGGGCGAGTTCGACCACCTCGTCCTCGGTCGGGGGACTCGACGGGTGATATGTCAGGCACAGCGGGGTCGCCGCTTTCGCGAACCGCCCGCCCTCGCTCGCGATGTAGAACGTTCCCGCCGGTAGCTTGCCGATGTCGGGCACCCTGCTGCCCTTGTTGGCGGCGAGTTCCTTGGCGCGGTCGATCTGTGTCGGATGATTGAGAAGCCCGAAGATCTGGGTCGAGGAGTTGGCCGAGATCTTGTTGTCGATACCGGTTGGTGACTGGGTCGCGAAGATCAGGCCGAGCCCGTACTTGCGAGCCTGCGACGCCAGTGCACTGGTGCTCTTCGACGCCGCGGTCATCCGGACGGACGGGGCGAAGTTCTGCGCCTCGTCCATCACGAGCAGGCCGCCGAGTGGTCGATCCGCGGCGGGGTTCTTCTTGATCCAGGCGAACAGTGCCATCTGGAGCTGGTTCACGAAACTCGCCCGCCGGTCGTCGGTGCCCAGGCCGGCGAGATTGATGACCGACACCCGGGCCCGGAAGCCGGGACCCGGGGTGAGGAGGAACCCGGGGTCGGCCGGGGCGGCGTCACCCCCGAAGACGGGATCGATCGCCATGGAGGCCTTGAGGTTCTCGGCGAGTTCGGCGGCGAGCTTGGGAGCGTCGGCGAGGGTGCTCGCGTCGTCCGGCAACTCGGTCAGCAATCCGACGTAGGCCTGCAGGGTTCCGCCGCCGCGGCGTCCGAAGGCCTCCATGGACTGCTGCAGGACTGCTTGCTGCCGGTAGGCCTTCGCGCTGGTGCCGATCGCCCGGGCATGCGGGATCAGCGCGCCGACGGCGGAGTCGACCGCGGCGCGGAACTCGTCGGGGTTGCCGGCGACCGTGCTGAAGTCCGGTAGCGGTTGGAAACTCAGTGGACGTCCCGATGCCCGGCCCGGGGTGAAAACGGCGACCTCGGTGTCGTGGAGGTAGCGCTTGGCGAGTTCGCGGTCGGCGGGTGTCCACGGGCGCGGGTCGTCGTCCGGCCACGGTGTCCCCAGGCGGGCGAGGTCGTTGTTCACATCCAGGATGATCGATGACACTCCCTGCAACGCAGCCTCTTCGACGATGCGTCGGATGAGCACCGTCTTACCCGAACCGGATCCGGCGAACAGCGCCACGTGCTTGCGCAGGGCGAGCAGTGAGACCGTCACCTCCTCGCCGGTGGCGACACCTCGCCCGAGTGTGATCGACTGGTCGACGACGGATGCGGTTGTCCGCGAGCGTGATCCGCCGACGAACGAACCCGGCGACTCCGACCGCGACGGTAGGTCGGGGGATTGGCGGTCGGAGGACTGCGGGTCGGTGGACCGGGGGTTCCCGGCCTCTGGTTCGCGGGGTGTCGGCGGGGTCGAGGTGTGGCCCGCGGTGCCCGGCTCGCGTCGTCCGGACGTCGTGTCCGTGTGTGACGCCGGTGCCACCGGTGGGTCCACACGGGCCGCAGGCGCCTCGAGTGCGGGGCCCAGGATGTCGGCGATGAATCCGATCTCGGCGGCCGGGTTGCGGGCGGAGATCCACTCGCGGAGATGCGATGGCCGTTCGGCGCGCAGCGTGGCCAACGCACTGAGCCGTTTGATGTCGTGTTCGGTCCAGGCCACGACCCGGCCCCCACGATCGTGGAGTTCGGTGACCATCTGCTGGGTCTTGGGGCCGGTGGGCCAGGGGTCCCGCCGGAGGATCACCAGGGTGCGTTCGATGTCGCCGAGCGTGAACCCGGAAGTCGTGGTCGCGCTCGACAGTCGGGTCTGGACGGCCCGCGCGTTCGATGCGGCGATCGCGCGGAAGCTCCAGGACTGTTCGATGTCCCGGTTGGGGTCGACGAGCTGCCGGATGCGCCCGTGCAGCGGGCTTTTCGGGCCCGGCCGAGCGTCGAGCTGCCAGCGGTCGGCGTCGCGCGTGAGGGCCTGGATCCAGGTCGACAGTCCCGCGTGCAGGAGTGACGGGACGATCCTGTCCTCGGTGTCGGGTACCAACGCGGGTAGGGGGTCGGCGCGCGAGATCAGGTCCGCGTAACGCTGATCGATCTTCGTGAACGACGCATCGTCCGACGAGACGGATGTCGACGACGGTGTTCGAGAGGGAGTGTGGTCGGTCGCGGGAGTTGCTGTGTCGCGACCGGATTCGTCGATTCCCGGAATCGTGGTCTGGCCCGCCCCCGAGATGGAGGTGGTGGTGGTCGTCGCGGGACTCGTCGGCGCGGCTCCGGTGAGGTCGGTGATCTCGGCAAAGGTGTCGCTGCGGAGCAGTGCGGCGATCTGGCGGTCCACGGTCACCATCAGTTCGCGCGGTGTGTAGTCGGTTGCCGTCCTCAGCGCGGTATCGGACACCGGCCACGTGGGGTGCGGCGGTGTGAATCCCACCCCGGCGAAACCCGGGGCGAACCGCCGGGCGAGGAGCAACCGGCCGAAATCGGCGCTGGCCGGCCGCTGCAGCGTGGGTGGTAACCGGAAGCGGTCGACCGCCGATCGCATGACGTGCCCGGACAGGTAGTCCCACGCCGCGGAGATCGAGGAGACCACACAGGTCGTTCGGCTCATGGTCTCGCGCACCGACATGAGACCGTGCGCCAACTTCTCCACTTGGGATTCCTCGCCGGGTTCGGCGGTCTTCCCGGCCTCGATCAGGGTGTCGATCTGGTCGATGGCGAGCACCGCGGCATCATCGAAGGCGATGATGCGCGAGATGTTCTCCACGATCTCCTGGTAACCGAGTCGGGCGTTGCGGATCCCCCACGCGGCGAGTTCGTCGGCGTCGTCGATGTCGAGATGCAGGAACGCCTCGCCGAGGTCCTTGGCCGCGAAGTCGTCGGACTCGAGCAGTACGAGTGCACGCAGGATGTGCTGCGAACGGCGCCGGTGCCGGGAATGGCGTGTGTATACGCCGTGGATGAAGTCGTCGAGCGCCGCGGGTTGCAGCGGTGCGCCACCGGTCACCGCGGCACGCGTGTCGTCCGACACCTCGGCGTCGATCGCGAGTCGGTGGAGGAGCTGGTTCAGTTGCGAGCGATGTCGCGGAGCCGGTCGTCCGAGATCATCGATGATCGCGACGAGAACCGAACGCCAGAAGTCGGTGGCGTCGAGCAACTTGACGAGAAAGAAGTAGCCGCCCTCCTCCTGGACGCGATGCCGGACCCGACCGAGCAGGTGCGTCTTACCCGATCCGGCCGGTCCGCGCACGGTGACCCCGATCGGGCTTCCCGACGGTGAGCGCCGGGCGTCGTCGAAGGATCGGACGATGTCGACGATGGTGTCCTCGTGCAGGCCGCCGACGTGAAAGGGGTCGGCGGTGCCCCACACGTCGTCAGGGGTGTCGGCCCAGTTGAGTCGGATGGACTCGAGTGCCTGACGGGCGTCGGCGTCCATCGGATCAGATCTCCTCGATCGCGAACAGATGACAGGCCTGGGTGCCCACCGTGACCGCGGCGGCGCGGTCTTCCGGGGTCAGCAGTGCCTGGTCTTCCTGGGGGATGAGGCTGACGCCGGATTCGCGCTGGAACTCCACCATTGTGGCGTCGAAGACCTCGGCGCTCATACCGGGCACGTCGGTGCGGAGATCGGCGACGAGGACGAAGTCGCCCGCAGCGGCGGCCCGGGCTCGGTAGGCCGCCGCGATCTGCGCACGGGGATCGCGCGACGCGGGGTCGGGCGCAGGCGTCGCCCGGGCTCGGGTGTCGGACTCCGTGTGATCCGGGCGCCGTGGGCGGCCGAACACCTCGTGCAGACGGAGGTCTTCGTCGTCGAGGTACCGGGCGAGTCCGGCGAGGACCGCGTACATGGCCTTCGACGGTGCGGTCGATCTCTTGGGTGGCTCGGAGGTCAGTTCGGATGCACACCAGGCCCAGCCGCGGTCGGTCAGCGTGTGGAACCAGGCGCGACGGGCGCCGATCCGTGAGTCGACGAGGCCGAGTGCGTTGAGATGGTCCCGGGCCGGCTTGTCGAGCGCGGGACCGAGCTCCTTCAGTTCGGGGTTGGAGAGCTCGCGTGACTCGGCCAGCAGGACGAACAGTGCCGCACTCTGGGTCGGCGTCAGCTGGGCGTGGTCCACGGATGCTCCTCGCGGTTCATAGGGGGTCGGGCGGGCGTCGGTCGCGACAGGGAGCGTTCGGCGATCACGGCGGCCAATTCTGCGACGACAAGCGCGGGGTCATCGAGAACGTGGTCGTTCGTGTAGCGCAGAACGAGGTACCCGGCACGCTGAAGCATGTTGTCGCGACGTCGATCTCGCGCGTACTTTACCGGTCCGCGATGATCGGCGCCGTCGACCTCCACGACGACCCGTTCACTCGACCACAGGAGGTCGACGATGACCGCGGGCGTCAGCGGATCGAGGTCACGCGGGCTCCGGTTCCACTGGCGCTCGCGCGCCCACGGCGCGTTCACAAGGGCGCGCTCGAGAGCCTGCTCGGCGGGGCTGTGCGGTGCCGGTCCACCCGCCGGTCGGGAGACGACGAGAACGGGACCCAGGGCCGGTGACGGTTCGACCGGCACCTCCGCGAGGCCGGTCTGGTCGGGGCGCCGCCCGTCGGCGACCCCGATTCGCACCACCGGCACCCGCGCGACGGCCGGTAGCGCGTCGGCGGTGAGCCACACGGTGAGATCCGCGTGGTCCGCCAGCCAGTCGTATGCGGCGGCCGCGGCGTGCTGGGCGCGCTCGGGCAGTGCCGTGTGGGCGCGTACTGCCAGGACGACGGCGTCCCGACCGTACGACCGTCTGAGGAGGAACGTCAGCGCTCCCGCCCGGGCATCGTCGGCGGGACTCGAAACCGGTCGACGCGCACCGGCAGCTGCACGGGCCAGATGGGCGACAGCGGGCGAGGGAAAGCCGGCGTCGCGGCACAGCGCACGCGCCCGTGATTCGGCGTCGTCGGCATCGACCAGCGAGCCGGACTCGCCGCCCGGGAGCCAGGTGGGGAAGAGTGCGACGACGATGTCTTCGAGGGCGTCGAGGACCTCACCGACGACCTCCCGAGCAGTGCGATCCGTCGGCCCGCGGTGGTCCAGGAACACGGGCAGCTCGGCCGAGACCGAGTCGACGAGGTCGGCCAGGGCGAGGCCGTCCACGTCGTGGACCCGTAGCACGTGTCCGGGACGCACGGCCGCGTCGAGCGTGGACGGACGGATGTTCATCGTTGCCGACCATATCGCCCGAATCCGACAGGTGCCCGGTTCGGTCGTCATTCGCCGGCGCGACACCCTCTGTGCCACGACGATGACCACCCTCGGGCTGTGCCCGAGGGTGGTCGGTGTCAGGTGGCGGGTGTCAGCGAACGTTGTAGCCGGCGTCCACCGGCAGGGTCACCCCGGTGATGTAGCGGGCCTCGTCGGAGGCAAGGAACACGATCGCGTTGCTGATGTCGACCGACTCGATCAGCTCGACCGGCATCGGGTTCTTGTACGACTCGTCGTTCGCCACCTCGGGGTGGGAGTTGACGAATTCCCCGTATTCGACGTTGGCGACCATCGGGGTGTTGACCCCCGTCGGGTGGATCGTGTTGACGCGGATGAGGTTCTTGGCGAGCTGCTTGGAGTACAGGCGCATCAGACCGACGACACCGTGCTTGGCCGCCGAGTACCCCGCCTGGCCCGCGAACGTGTTGAGTCCGATACTCGTCAGCCCGGCGGCGGAACTCGTGATCACGATGGATCCGCCCTCGTTCTGCTCGATCAACCGCGGGACGGTGAGATCGAGGACGTTCCACACGCCGGTCAGCATGACGTCCACGGCGTCATGCCAGGCCTGGGTCTGTTCGCCCGGACCGATCACCGGCATGATCCCCGCGTTGGCGATCACGGTGTCCAGGCGGCCGAAGCGTTCGATGCCCGCGTCGAGCACCGAGCGGATGTCGTCCCGATCGCGCACGTCGCCCACCGCGGTCACGATCTGGCCACCCGCCTCCTTGACGAGTCGCTCGGTCTCGGCGAGATCCTCGCGCGTGGCCATCGGGTAGAACACGGTCGGGATCTGGTCACAGATGTCCAGCCCGATGATCGACGCGCCCTCCTCGGCGAGGCGAACGGCGTGGGAACGTCCCTGCCCGCGTGCCACGCCGCTGATGAACGCAACTTTTCCACTGAGTCTCTGCACGATGGTCGTCTTTCTCTGGTCGGACCGAGAGCAACCGGGTCACGAAGACGGAGCGGTTTGTGGCGCAGCACTGTTCGAGCACACGACGTTCTCGTCGGCGCGCCTGGCGTCTCGGGGCGGAGTATGGTCCCGCTGCCGCCGAAACTAACATAGTTAGATTGATCACGGAACGGAACGCGTGAGTCTGGCCGGCCGGGGATCGCGAGGCCGTCTCCTCAGTCGGCGACGATCGCGGGAATCAAGAAGGCGCGCAACTTCGTCCGGACCCGATCGAGGTAGTGATCGGTGGAGTCGAACTGACTGATGTACATGATCTCGAGCTCGGAGATCCACTCGCACAACAGCTCGATGTCGACCTCGGGGCGGAGGTTGCCCGCCGACTGCTCGGCGAGAAGGACCGGCTCCCACAGTTCTCGGGTCAGTTCGATCGCACGTCCCGACACGCTGAGCAACTGCATCGACAGCGCCATGGATTCGGGGGCGACCAGTCGGTTGACCATCGGATCGGAATGGCCCTTGCGGATGTCCCGGCAGATCCCCTCGACGATGCGCTCGGAGACGGTCGGCCACTTGTTGATGTGTGCCCGGGCCTTGTCCATGTTGGTGTGGGCGCGGCGCACCACCAGTTCGGTGATGAGTGCTTCGCGATCACGGAAGTAGCGATAGACGGTCGCACGCGACAGTGAGGCCGCCCGTGCGACGTCCTCCATCGTGGTCTTGGCCATGCCGAAACGCGCGAAGCACTCCTCGGCTGCCCGGAGGATCGCTTCCTGGACGTCAGTGCGCTTGTCGGAGTCGGTGCTTGCGGCCACGACACGACGGTAGCAAGGGCGCCCTAATCGAAAGAAGATAGATAAGACACTAGACAGTGATTGTCTCGTGTGTCAGTCTCGATACATGGAGCGCGACGAGAAGATCAGGCTGACCCGGCGACTGATCGACCACGTGGACAACGACAGCACCGATTACGCGGACGATCTGCTGAGAGTTCCGTTCTCGGTGTTCAACGACGCCGAACTGGCGGCGAAGGAACGCGACGTGGTGCGGCGATTCCCGCACATCGTCGCCCACGTCGACGAGTTGCCGAAGACGGGCTCGTTCGTCACCACGGAGTTGATAGGTACGCCGTTGCTGGTCATCCGGCAGAGTGACGGGTCGGTGAAGGCCTTCTCGAACGTGTGCCGACACCGCGGGTCGCGCGTGGAGTTCGGTGAGTCCGGGTGCAAGCGCGTCTTCGCCTGTCCGTACCACAACTGGTCCTACGGCAAAGACGGTGCGCTGCGGGGTATGCCGCATGCCGAGGGTTTCGACGGAATGGACCGCGCCGACTACGGACTCGTGGAGTTTCCGTGTGAGGTCCGGCATGGACTCGTCTGGGTGGTGCCGACGGTCGGCGCCGATCTCGACATCCGATCGGTGCTCGGGGACAAGCACGACGACGAGGTCACCGACACCGGGATGGCGGAGTCGTTCCAGGTGCGCAAGGAGACCTGGCGGCTGGACATGAACTGGAAGATCGCGGTCGACGGCGTCCAGGACTCCTATCACCTGTGCCAGTTGCACACGAAGACGGTGTGCAACTACCTCGAGGGCAACATCACCGCTCTCGACGTGGTGGACCGGTCGTGGCGACTCGTGGTGGCGCGCAAGGCCATCACCGAGGTCAGGGACGCCGACCCGGACAGTTTCGACGTCCGTGACTACTCGCTGGCGAATTACACGGTGTATCCGGGCACCATGCTCGTCACCGAGCCCAAGCACTTCGAGATCTGGACCATCGTCCCGGACAAGGACGACCCGAACGTCAGTCACTGCACCATCAGGCTGCTGTCGCCGACGAAGCCGCAGACCCCTCGTGAAGAGCGGATCCTGGACAAGAACTGGGAACTGCTGATGGAGACCTTGCACGACGAGGATTGGTTCGTCACCAAGACGATCACCGACAATGCGGCGTTCGGTCAGGTCGACGAACTCATCTACGGACGAAACGAATTGCCGGGACAGCTGTTTCACAAGATGGTGGCCGGTGATGTCGAGGCGCTGGAGCGCGAACGTGGATCCCGTCCCGCCACGGCTGCCGCGCACTGAATCCGTGTCCGAACTGGAGGTGGATGAGCCGGCACCGGGTGTGCGCCGCCTGACCATCAACCGTCCGGGGGTTCGCAACGCGATCTCGCTCTCGGTCCAGCGCGAACTCGACCGAGCGCTCACCCGGATCGCGGCCGACGACGCGGTCCGGTCGGTCATCATCGCCGGCGCGGGTCCGGTTGCCTTCTCCGCGGGATACGACATCACCGAGTTGGCGAGGTGGACGCCGAGCGAAGCGGCAGACGCCGCGGCCGAGCGAGAGGAACTCGTGTGGCGGTTCTGGTCGTTCCCGAAGCCGGTGGTCGCCGCCGTGGACGGAACGGCACACGGCGCGGGAACCATCCTCGCGGTGTGTGCGGACATCCGCGTCGGAGACCCGCGCACCCGGTTCGCCGTGACGGCCGCGCGGTACGGCGGCGCCAACCTCACCTGGTTGCTCGACTCCGTCGTCGGCGCCGGACACGCCCGAGACCTGTTGATGACGTCGCGGGCCGTCGACGGGGCGGAGGCGTACCGGATCGGACTCCTGAGCCGGTTCGTCGAGGAGGGTGGCGTGTCGTCGGCTGCTGTCGACACGGCGGCCGGCGTGGCCGAACTCCCGCCGGAGGGCATTCGGGAGATCAAGTCGCTGCTCCAGCACGGCCCGGGACTGGATCTGCGGACGCGCTACGACCGCGAGATCGCTGCTGCGCGAACGCACTCGCACCCGGACCAGATCGCCGGACTGGTCGCCGGTCTCGCCGACCGCGACGCCCGGCTTCGGCGGACGGCGGCCGAGCAATGAGCGGAGACACGGCATGACCGACGCCATCTCCGAAGCGATGTCGGACGCCGATCCGTGGCGACCGGATTGGTCGGATCCGTTCCGGCCGACGACGAGCGGGGACGACGAGTACGAGTCGATGGTGCAGGCGCTTCGGGAGGTTCAGGAGGCGGTGACCCGTAGTCGCCCCACGCCGACAGCGGCCGCCGAAGCCACTGCGGCACTCCGCGCGGTCGCACGTCTCATGTGGCCACACGAGGTGGACGAGGACGGGCAGATCGCGGGTAAGCGTTGGTCGACCCCGGGAAAAGGGCACGCACTGGCGCCGGCACTGCACATCGACCATGTCACCGAGACCACCGCTGTCGCACGGGTCACCATCGGCAGATTCCATTCCGGACGATATGCGATGAACGGCGGCGTCACCCCACTGATCTTCGACGAACTGCTGGCACGCTTGGCCAACAGCGCGGGCCGGCCGTGGGGCCGGACGGCGTACCTCCACGTCGACTACCGATCACCTGCACCGCTGCACACGGAACTGACGCTCACCGCCGAGCTGGTGGAACAGTGCGGGCGCAAACGCACCATGCGCGGCGCGATGTTTGCGGGTGAGACTCTGCTGGCCGAGGTGCACGGGCTGTGGGTCGAACTCAAACCTGAACAGACACTGGATATTTCACAGACATGAGAGGCTGACGATGAGTGGGTATTCCCTTCTCGATGGGATTCGGGTACTCGAGGTGGCCCAGCTGGCGCCTTCGTCGGTGGGTGGCCATCTCGCCGACCTGGGTGCCGAGGTGATCAAGGTCGAGGCCGGTCCGCTCGGCGATCCGGTGCGCGTCGGCGGCGCCCGGGCGGTCGGGTCCCCGGACGGGCCCGCCTTCATGCATCTGCGCTGGAACCGTGGCAAGAAGTCCGTGGCGCTCGACTTGCGCAGCCCTGCGGGGAGACAGGCCTTCCTGGACCTCGCGCGCGAGTGCGACGCGGTCGTCGAGGGGATGCGCGGCGGTTATCTCGACTGGCTGGGGGTCGGCTACGACTCGCTGCGAGAGGTGAATCCGGCGATCGTGCTGTGCACGGTCTCCGGGATGGGCGGCGACGGCCCCTACCGGACACTCGGCACCGGGGGTCCCGTCTTCGACGCGTACGCCGGGCTGCGGGAGGTCCGCACCCCGACCGAACCGCCGGTGTCCGGCATGGCCGGTTCGACGGCGCCGCCCATCGCGATGTACGCCCTCGGTGCCTACGGTGCGATGGGCCTGCTCGCCGCGTTGCTGAAGGCTCGCGCCGCCGGCGTCGGCTGCCACGTGGAGGTGGCCGGCATCGATGTGGCGGCTGCGTGGATGCCGGACCTTGCCGATGCCGAGCTGAACAAGGACCGGTCGATCGCGCGGCCGACCTGGCTGCCCGATGGGCGACTGCCCGACTGGCCGCGGCTGGAGGCATACCGCACCAGGGACGGCGAGGCCGTCCTGTTCGGGTCCCATGTCGAGAAGTTCTGGCACAACTTCCTGCGCGCCGTCGGCCGTGACGATCTGATCGACGTCGACCTGTCCTCCACCGACGACGGCGCTCCCGCGCGTGCCGACCTGATCTGGCGTGCGCTCACCGAGATCTTCGCGCAGCGGACGCGAGCCGAGTGGGTGGAGTTGTTCCTCGAGCACGAGATCGCCGGCGGACCGGTCAACAGTGTCGGGGACATGTTGGTGGACCCGCACTTCCGCGCCAGGAAGAACACCTACCGGGTGGATCACGACGGGGTCGGCGACCTGGAATTCGTCGTCAGTCCGGTGCGTGTCGCGGGGGAGGAGTTCGCTCCGCCACTTCCGCCGGACGTCGGCGCCGACACCCCTGAGGTGTTGCGGACGGTGGCCGGATACGACGACGCCCAGATCGCCGTCGCGGCGGATCCGCGCGTCCCCGCGGCCGGTGTACGGGTGCACTCCGGCTGACTCGTATCGCCTTTGACACCCGTACGAAATACGTTGTGCGGGTGTCATTGTCGTGTCCGTAACACCGAGCCGTGATGCCTGCGCCGATCGGCGCACCGCATTGCGCGAAGCATCTAAAGGTGTTAGTTTAATCTCACTTTGAGTGAGGGGGATCACACCCCCTGCGCCGGTCGGGGGATCGACGTCGACGAAGGAGTATGAATGAATCTCTCGGACCTGACCCGCTTCTGGGGACGAACGCGGCCCGAGCAGGAAGCGATCGTGTTCGGGGACACCCGGCAGACCTGGGCTGAGGTCGACGCGATCACCGACGCACTCGCCCGGGGTCTCGCCGCCCGCGGCGTCGGCAAGGGCGACCGGGTGTCGGTCATGATGCTCAACCGGCCCGAGCTCGCCCACCTGATCCTCGCGACCCTCAAGCTCGGGGCCGTGTGTGCACCGCTGAACTTCCGTCTCACGGGTCGAGAACTCGCGCCGATGGTCATCGACGCGGCGCCCCGGGTGATCGTCGTCGAGGACGCGTTCGCTCCCCTGCTCGATGTCGCCCGCGGGCAACTCGACTTCGAGACGTATTCGATCGAGGGCGGCGCCTTCCCGGCATACGACACGCTCCTGGATGCCGGCCCGGCACCCGTCGTCGCCATCGACCCCGACGATGCGGCGTTCATCTGCTACACCTCCGGGACCACCGGAGTGCAGAAGGGCGCGCTCATCACCCATCGCAACGCGATGACGCCGGGTATCTCGCAGACGATCACCTTCGGTTTCTCCGCCCGCGACCGGGTGCTCTGCTCGGCGCCGCTGGTGTACACCGGCTCGGTGCTGTCCATCTTCATGCAGCTGGTGGTCGTTCCCGGGGCGACGATGGTCCTGCTCCGGGAATACGATCCCGAGATCGCTCTGGACGTCCTCGAACGGGAGCAGATCACCGCGACCACCACCGTGCCGGTCATCTGGGAGCGGATGACGACGTTGCCGGACTTCGGTTCTCGGTCGCTCGCAACATTCACCTTCGCCGGGACGGGCGGTGCGCCGGTCAGCCTCGATCTCCTCGATTTCTATCGCACGCACGGAATCCCGCTGACGCAGTGCTACGGATTGACCGAGGCGTCCGGGATGGTGTCCACGCTGGAGTACCGAGACGCGGTCACGCGGCCCGGTTTCGCCGGCCTGCCGCTGGTCGGAACCTCCGTGCGCATCGGCGAACCCCACGACGAGGCCGCGGTGGGTGAGGTGGGGGAGATCCTCGTGCGCGGTGAGCATGTGCTGCGCGAGTACTGGAACAAACCCGAGGCGACCGCGGCGACCCTGACCGACGGCTGGTTGCGCACCGGGGACCTCGGGATCAAGGACGACGCAGGCTTTCTCCGGATCGTCGACCGCAGCAAGGACATGTTGATCTCGGGCGGCCTGAACGTGTATCCCGCCGAGATCGAGAACGCCCTGCACGGCATCGAGGGCCTGGTGGACCTGGCCGTGATCGGTGTCAAGGACGACAGGTGGGGCGAGGTCCCGATGGTGGTGTTCCACTCCGAGCGACCGGCATCCGAGATCGTGGCCGACATCGCCGATGTGGCCGACGAGGCCCTGGCGAAGTTCAAGCGGCCGAAACATGCGGTCGCACTGGATGAACCGCTGCCGCGGACCTTCTCCGGAAAGCTCGCGAAACCGTCGCTGCGAGCACGTTTCCCGGAGCCTCCCGCCGATGCCCTCGCCGTCGAGGGCTCCGCGACTCCCGCCTGACCAGGCAACCCCTTCTCCCGAGAGGACACCCCGTGATGGGTTCTCCGCGTGATGTCAACATCTCCCACCTCATCGACACCGCCCCGGTGTCCGGTCTGCAGAAGCGGGCCTTCGCGATGTGCCTCGTCCTGGCAGTGCTCGACGGGATGGATGCCCAGCTGATCGGGTTCGCGATCCCCGCGCTCTCCGACGACTGGGAGTTGTCCAAGGCGTCGTTCGGACTGCTGCTCGCACTGAGCAGCGGCGCGATGGTCCTGGGCAGCCTGGTGTTCGGTCCCGTGGCCGACCGGTGGGGCCGGCGGCGGGTGATCATCGTCTGCACGGTGATCTTCTCCGTGTTCACCCTGGCCTCGGCCCTCGCCACCTCGATGGGCGTCCTGATCGTCCTGCGCATCCTCGCCGGGATCGGGCTCGGGGGCGTCACGCCGAACCTCATCGCCTTGACGAGCGAGTACAGCCCGGCCCGCGTTCGCGCCACGATGGTGACGATCGTCGTCGCCGGGATGTCCCTGGGGGGCTTCGTCGGCGGTCTCGCTGCCGCTCAGCTGATCCCCGCCTTCGGATGGCAATCGATCTTCGTCGCGGGCGGGATCCTCCCGCTGGTCGCCGTCCTCGGTGCCTGGGCCTGGCTACCGGAGTCCGGCAAGTTCCTGGCGGCGCGGGGCGACCACGGTGAGGTCGCCCGCATCGTCTCCGCGATCGACCCGCGGACGGACCTGACCGGTCCGGTGCGCTTCACCCAGGACACCCAGGTCGTCACCAGCTCACCGGTTCGCGAACTGTTCACCGCTGGTAGAGGTCTCGACACCGTGCTCCTGTGGGTGGTGTTCGTCGTCAACTTCCTCGTCATCTACTTCCTGTTCGGCTGGATGCCATCGCTGTTCAGCGAGGCGGGCCAGAGTTCGAGTACGGCGATCACCGCCGCCGCGTTGTTCAACCTGGGCGGTATGGCGGGTGCGCTGTCCGCCGGGTGGATCACCGACCGGGTGGCAGCGGCCTGGCGGTCGGGCGGCACACGCGCCGCGTATGTCGTGGTCATGGCGGGTTACACGCTGGGGGCGGTGTTCATCGGCGTCGTCGCGATGGTGCTCGGGAACGCCGCGCTGCTGCTGATCGCCATCTGCGTCGTCGGGTTCGGGATCTCGGGCAGTTCGGCCGGGATCATCGCGATCGCGGCGTCGATCTATCCGGTGGCCGCGCGCTCGACGGGCATCGGCTGGGCCATGGGGGTCGGCCGGGTGGGATCGATCATCGGACCGACGGTCGGTGCGGCACTCATCGCCGCCGGGTTGGACGCTCGCACGATCTTCCTGGCCATGGCGATGCCGACCGTGCTCGCGGTGGTCACCCTCGGAGTGTTGAACGCACGGGAGGGTCGGCGTCTGCGGCGCGCGCAGGACGGAGCCCGACCCGCCCCGACAGCGGCGGACGTCCATTGACCGTGCGATCCGACACGGTGCGCCGAACGTCGTACTGCCGGCTGTGCGCGTCGTCGTGCGGCGTGCTGCTCGACATCGAGGACGGACGCATCCGGGACGTGCTGGGCGATGCACAGCATCCGATCTCCGGCGGGTACACCTGTCCGAAAGGCCGCCGCGGGGCAGACCTCACCCATGGGTCCGGCCGACTGACCACGTCGATGCGGCGCACCGCCGACGGGCGGCACGAGCCGATCGCGGTAACCCTCGCGGTCGCCGACATCGCCGCGCGCCTCCGGCGGATCGTCGACGAGCACGGGCCCGACGCGGTCGCGCTGTTCTGTGGGACGCAACAGAACTTCGCCGCCCTCACCCCGCCGTCGGCGCGCGCATGGTTCCGCGGGACCGGCTCGCACAAGCTCTTCTCCACCATGACCATCGACCAGTCCGCCAAATGGGTTGTGGCCGAACGGATGGGCACCTACCTCGGTGGGCGTCAGCGGTTCGCCGAGGCCGATGTGTGGCTGCTGATCGGCACCAACCCCGTCGTGTCCGGCAACGGTGGTGACGGGGACGGCGCGGTCGTGCAGAACCCGGCGACCACCCTGCGGCGAGCACGTGAGCGCGGACTCACCCTCATCGTCGTGGATCCGCGACGCACGGAGACCGCCGCCCTCGCCGACATCCACCTCGCGCCCCGACCCGGCACGGACGCGGTGATGCTCGCCGGACTCCTCCACGTGATCCTGGCCGAGGGCCTCCACGATCCGGCCTTCTGCGGCCGTCACGCCGCAGGTCTGCCCGCCCTCCGAGCGGCGGTCGGTGGAATCACTCCCGCTGTCGTGGAGCGGATCTGCGATGTCCCGGCGCAGAACGTGCGCGCCGCCGCACGTGCTTTCGGACGGGGAAGCCGGGGGATGGCCACCAGCGGGACCGGACTGTGTATGGGTCCGCACTCGAACGTCGCCGAGCATCTCGTAGCCACCCTGAACGTGGTGTGCGGACGGTACCTCCGCGAAGGAGAACGCGCAGATGATCGTGCCGTGCTGACCCGGCATCTGCCCGCTCGAGAGGAGGTCGCCGCACCGGCCAGGGCGTACGAACGAGGTTTTCGCAGCAGGGTCGGCGGTGTGCGTGCGATCCGCGGCGAGTTGCCTTCCGGCATCCTCGCCGACGAGATCCTCGAACCGGGCCCGGATCGTGTTCGCGCACTGGTCGTCTCGGGCGGGAACCCCGCGGCCGCCCTGCCGGACCGTGCGAAGACGTTGCGCGCGTTGCGTTCCCTCGACCTGCTCGTGTGCATCGATCCCTTCATGTCGGACACCGCCCGCCTCGCGGACCACGTCATCGCCCCCACCACGATGTACGAACGCGCCGATCACACCGCGGTCATGGAGCCCTTTTTCCCGCGTCGCTTCGCACAATTCACGTCCCCGGTCGTCACACCGCCGGCCGGGGTCGTCGACGACTGGCGGTTCTTCTTCGACCTCGCGGCCGCCTCCGGGCAGCCCTTCAAGTTCGCCGGACGGATACTGGATCCCTCGTCCCCGCCCACGTCCACAGAGCTGTTGGCGATGATGACCGAGCGGGGGCGTCTGCCGTTCGACGAGCTGGTCTCGGCCGAGCACGGTCGGCTCGTCGGGGACAGCGGCACCGTCGTCGCGCCGCCGACCCCGGAGGCGGCCGGTCGGCGCCTCGAGTTGATGCCCGACGATGTCCGCGCCGAGCTCGAGGACGCGCTGCAACCGTCGCCGGTCGCGGGCGACTTCCCGTTCCGGCTGGTGGTGCGGCGAATCCGGGAAGCCGTCAACTCCACCGGAATCCGGGTTCCCGGACTCGTCCCGGGCGGAGGGAATCCGGCTCGCGTGCATCCCGATGACCTCGAACGGCTGGGGGTGGCCGACGGCGCACAGGTCGTCCTGCGGTCGGCTTCCGGTTCCCTGCGCGCCACCGCGCGCGCCGATCACACCCTCGCGCGGGGTGCCGTCTCGATGACCCACTGCTTCGGCGGGGTCGACGGTGACGCTGCCGGGGTCAATGTCAACAACCTGACCGGGACGCTCGATGGGGTGCAGACGATCAACGCCATGCCGACGCTGTCCGCCGTTCCCGTCGCGATCGTCCCGGCCACCGAGGAGGAGGGTTCATGACCGGCGGAGCACACTCGACGGTGACCGTCGGGCGACGGATCTGCCCGTTGTGCGAGTCGACCTGTGGGCTCGTCGTCGAACTCGCCGGTCGGAGTGTGACGGGGGTGGCGCCCAACCCCGACGATGCGCTCAGTGCCGGACACAGCTGCGCGAAAGGGCTCGGGCTGGGCCGTATCGAGAACGACCCGGACCGCATCCGCACCCCGCTCCTGCGGACGCCGTCCGGGGACTTCCGAGCAGTGGGCTGGGAGGAGGCGTTCGCCGAGATCGGCCGCAGGCTGCCGGAATTCGTCGCCGACGACCCGGGCAGCTGTGCGATCTACCACGGCAACCCCGCGGCCCATCACCTCGACGCCACCTTCTACCTCGGCGAACTGATCGCCGCCGTCGGGACCCGCAATGTCTACTCGCCGGCCAGCGTCGACACCTGGCCGAAGAATCTCGCCCACATGCTGCTCTACGGAACCGGCCTCGGACTGAGTCTGCCCGACCTCGACCGTACCGACCACCTGTTGATCCTGGGCTCGAATCCCATGGTGTCCAACGGGAGTACGGTCACCGCGCCGGGCATGCACGAGAGATTGCGCGCGTTGCGGGAGCGGGGTGGCACCCTCGTGGTCGTCGACCCGGTACGTACCCGGACGGCCGAGATGGCCGACATACACGTCCCGATTCTCCCGGGCACCGATGCACTCTTCCTGCTGGCGGTCCTGGCGGTGATCGCCGAGGAGGGGTTGGCCAGACCGGAGCGGATTCCCGAGGTCGTCGACGGCGTGGACGAGGCACTGACCATGGCCCGGGAGTTCTCACCCGAATCGGTGGCGGACGCCTGCGGAATCGATGCCGAGACCATCCGGGCGGTGGCCCGGGGGTTCGCGACGGCCCCGTCCGCCGTGGCGCATTCCCGGATCGGCACCTGCATGCAGGAGTTCGGCACACTGGCGAACTGGCTCGTGGAACTCCTGACGATCGTCACCGGCAACCTGGATCGTGCGGGCGGCGCGATGTTCTCGCTTCCTGCCGCGGGCGGACCGAACACGTGGCCGGTGACCCGTCCACCGAAGCTCATGTTCGATCGGTGGCGATCGCGTGTCCGTGGCCTCCCAGAAGCGTTGGGCGAGTTGCCCGCGGTGTGTTTCGCCGAGGAGATCCTCACCCCGGGGCCGGGGCGGACACGGGCGCTGGTCACCATCGCGGGGAACCCCGCGCGTTCGCTGCCGAACAGCGGTGCGGTCGAGGCCGCCCTCGCATCGCTGGAGTTCATGGTGTCGGTGGACTGCTACCTCAACGAGACCACCCGGCACGCCGACGTCATCCTGCCACCGCCGCCGCTGATGACCCGCGGACACCACGATGTGACGTTGTCGCACTTCCAGATCCGCAACGTCGCCCGCTACACCCCGCCGCTGCTCGCCCTCGGTGACGACGAACTCGCCGAATGGCAGATCATGCTCCGGCTGGCCGCCATCGCCCAGGGGACCCCGAACCGGACCGTGGCGGAGACGGACGACGCCGTCGCGGCGGTGGCGGTTCGCCGGGCGGCGAAACTGTCCGGACGCGACCCCGGCGTCGTCGAGTCGGCGGTCGCCGGACGGACGGGGCCCCAGCGTCTTCTCGACCTGCGCCTGCGTAGCGGGCCGTACGGTGACCGGTTCGACGACGATGGGGGAGGGCTGAGTCTGGCTCTCCTGGAATCGAATCCGGACGGGATCGACTTCGGTCCGCTGCAGCCGCGGCTGCCCGGTGTGCTGCGCACCCCGAATGGTCGGATCGACCTGATGCCCGAGTTGATCACCGCCGACCTGCCGCGCCTGCGGGCGGCGTCGATGGCCTCCCGGGGACTGGTGCTCATCAACCGCCGGCAGCGGCGCGGGATGAACTCGTGGTTGCACAATGCGCTCCCGCAGAACGACGACGGACAGTGCGCGTTGCTGACGAGCCCGCGCGACGCCGTCGAGCTCGGGGTCGTCGATGGAGACCTCGTCGCGGTGACCTCGTCGACGAGCACCGTGGTGGCGGAGATCCGCGTCGACGACGCGATGCGCCCGGGCGTGGTGAGCATGCCACATGGCTGGGGTCACCACGGTCCGGGCCTGCGGACCTCGCGCGCGGTGGCTGCCCCCGGCGCGAACTACAACGCATTGGTGACCGAGACCGGGCATCTCGACGTCCCCACCTCGTCGCCGGTCTTCAACGGCATACCGGTGACGGTCACCCTGATGAGCGAGGAGAAGCGCTGATGCCCTATGTGGTCACGCAGAACTGCTGCAACGACGCGACATGTGTCGCCGTCTGCCCGGTCGATTGCATCCACCCGACGCCCGCCGAACGCGAGTACACGCGGACCGAGATGCTCTACATCGACCCGGGGACGTGCATCGACTGCGGCGCCTGTGCCGACGTCTGTCCGGTCGACGCGATCGTGCCCGGCGACTCCACGGGGCCCGATGTGGATCGCTATCTCGAACTCAACGCCGACTACTTCCGGCGGAATCCACGAGACGCCCCGGCAGGTGCGCACGTGCAACCGGTCCCGGTGGCGATCGCGACCGCCGGGGTGACGGATCCGCCGCGGGTGCGGGTCGCGATCGTGGGGTCGGGTCCGTCGGCGTTCTACGCCGCCGAGGAACTGCTGGCGCGCCGGGACATCGACGCCGAGGTCACGATGTTCGAGCGGCTTCCGGTGGCCGGCGGGCTGGTCCGGTTCGGGGTCGCGCCCGATCACTGGCACACGAAAACCGTGGATCGCGTCTTCGGGCGCACCGCGAGGCGCGACGGGTTCACCTTGCATCTGGGTGTCGAGGTCGGCCGCGACGTGACACTCGACGAGGTGGCGGCCCATCACCACGCGGTCATCCACGCCTCGGGCGCCTCGGGGGACCGGCGGCTGGGGATCGCCGGCGAGGACCTCCCGGGCAGCCACTCCGCCCGCGAGTTCGTCGCCTGGTACAACGGGCATCCCGACCACGTCGATCGATCCTTCGACCTGTCGGGTGAGCGTGCCGTCGTCGTCGGCAACGGCAACGTCGCGCTGGACGTCGCGCGGATACTCGTGTCCGATGTGGAGGCACTGCGGCGCACCGACATCGCCGGACACGCGCTGACCGCTCTGGCCGGCAGTGAGATCAGGGAAGTGGTGGTCCTCGGTCGGCGCGGGCCCGAGTACGCAGCCTGCACCACCCCGGAATTGATGGCACTCGGTTCGTTGCCCGGGGTCGACGTGATCGTCGACCCGCCGGTGTCGGCGGGTTCGGAGGCATCGGCGAAACTGCGTCTCCTGGAGGAGTATTCGCGACGTGTACCGGTGCCCGGGAACAAGCGGATCGTGCTGCGGTTCGAGGCGACGCCGCTGGAGGTCATCGGATCCGACCGCGTGCGCGGTCTGGCCACGAGCCACACCGCGTCCGGGGAGCGCACCCAGATCGACTGCGGCCTGGTGCTGCGCGCGGTCGGCTACCGCGGGCTCCCCATCGACGGCCTCCCCTTCGATCCGGTGTCGTCGACGGTCGTGAACGTCGGAGGTCGTGTGGTTGATCCGGCGACCGGTTCGCCGGCGCCGGGGCAGTACGTCGCGGGCTGGATCAAGCGCGGCGCGACCGGGGTGATCGGAACCAACCGGTGGTGTGCGGTCGAGACCGTGGGTTCCTTGCTCGATGATCTCCGCGGTGGACTGCTGCCCGAACCCGTCGGCAGCGGTGACGATCTGACCGCACTCGTGCGCGAGCGATGTCCGAAGGTGATGGACGGGGCCGACTGGCGGGCCATCGACAGGTGGGAACGCCAGGAGGGACGCGCGGCCGGGAGGCCACGTGTGAAAGTCGTCGATGCCGAGGCGGCGGTGAACATCGCCCGGACTGCCCGTCTGTCCGGTGTTCCGGGATGAGCGCGCCGGCCCGGCAGGTCCACACCTTCTGCCGCATCTGCGAGCCCGGGTGCGGGCTGCTGGCCACGGTCGACGCCGATCGCATCGTGGGATTGCAACCGGACCCGGATCATCCTGTACACCGCGGCTTCTCCTGCCACAAGGGACCGCACTACCTGGATGTCCATTCCGATCCGGATCGGGTCGATCACCCGCTGCGACGAGTCGGGACCGGCGACCGCCGGGACGGCGACTTCGAGCGTGTGTCCTGGGGCGAGGCGGTTCGCGACATCGCCGACCGGCTCGGCGCCATCCGAGACAGGTACGGCCGCAATGCATTGGCGGTGTACCAGGGCAACCCATCGGCGTTCAACGGTCTCTACTATGCGAACGCGGCGCGGATCGCGCGGGGGTTCGACACGCGGATGAGGTTCAGCGCCGGGACCCAGGACACATCGGCCAAGTACGCGGCGAGCGAGGCCGTCTACGGCGCGTCGATGGCACACCCGATTCCGGACCTGCTGCACACCCACTACTTCCTGTGTCTCGGGAGCAATCCGCAGGTCTCCCACATGACGTTGATCCACATCTCGGATCCGATGGCCAAACTGCGCGCGATCGCCAAGCGCGGCGGGACAGTGCTGTTCGTCAATCCGCGCCGCATCGAGTCGTCGACGCCGGAGACCGGCGACGTGCTGCTGATCACCCCGGACACCGACTTCTACTTTCTGGCCGGGCTCCTGCACGAGATCGTGTTCCGGATCGGATTCGACCGTGGCGCAGTCGAACAGCATGCGCGGGGGATCGACGATCTGCTCGACTTCGTCTCGCGCTACCCGGTGGAGCGGGTCGCCGGGGTCACGGGAATCCCCGCCGAGACCATCGCCCGGGTCGCCGACGAGTTCTGCGCCGCACCGAGTGCGAGCATCTACATGGCCACCGGCGTCAACCAGGGCAGGCTGGGCACGCTCGCCTACTGGATGCTCACCATGGCCAGTCTGTTCTCCGGGAACCTCGGACGCCGCGGCGGCAACATCTACTCGCGAGGCGTCGCCGACGTCGTCCAGAACTCCCGGCGCCGGCGCGCGGACCCGTTCTTCTCCGGTCCGCTCGGGGAGATCCGCACCGTCGGAGGGGATCTCCCCGCCGCCATGCTGCCGGACTTCATCGAGCGCTCCGACGACCCGATCCGTGCCCTGATCGTGGTGTCGGGCAACCCACTCCTGTCGGTCGGCGGTGGAGACCGGTTGCGGCGTGCCCTGGAATCGCTGGAGTTGATCGTCACCGTGGACCTGTATCGCACCGTGACGGGCGAGATCGGGGACTACATCCTGCCTGCGACGGACTGGCTCGAGCGCGAAGACGTCAACTTCCTGAACACGATGGGGGTGGCGATGGAGCCCTACGTCCAATACACCCCCGCTGTCGTCGCGCCGGTGGGGCAACGGCGTGACGACTGGTGGATTCTCTCGCGCATCCAGCAGGAGATGGGTGTACCGAGCCTTCTCGACGACCCGGAGGCCGGCCCTCTCGCGGCGATCGACGCCGTTCTGCGGGAAGCGGACCTGTCCGTCGAGACGCTCAAGGACAAACCATGTCAGACCGAGGTGCTTCCGGAAGCGGTGCCCAGCGATGTCTTCGACATCGCGGTGCAGCACGACGACGGCCTGATCGACTGCTGTCCCGATCTGTTCCGTCGGTCTTTCGACGATGCCGAACGGATCCTCGAGGGTCTCGTGGCGGAGCCGGACGACCAGCTCAAGCTGATCACCCGGCGCAACCACTTCATGGTGAACAGCTGGCTGCACAATCTCCCGGTTCTGAAACAGGGTGTCCATCAGGACAATCCGCTGTGGATGAACCCCGTCGACATGCGCCGGCGCGATCTCGTGGACGGCGACGACGTCACCGTGCGCAATCTCCATGGCGCTCTGCCGGCCGTGGTCGTCGGGGACGACACCCTGCGCGAAGGCGTGGTGGCGATGACCCATGGCTGGGGCCAGGACCGGGCGCGCGGTCTCGACGTGGCCCGACGCCATCCGGGGGTGAACGTCAACCAACTCGCGCCGTCCGGGGCGAAGGGGTACGACCCCCTCAGCAACCAATCGCATCTCACCGGGATCAACGTCGAGGTGATCCGCCGCTGATCGCGGTGCGGGGTTGCCAACATAACCGAATGCTTTTAGATTAGTCGGTGTGATCCGGGACACCTTCGATCGGTGCGGCCCGGGCCGCCCCGCGCGCCTGACCGAGTCGGCGACGTCCACACCCAAACAGGAGGCTGTACATGAGCGGAACCGTCGTCGACGCACTCGGATACTGGGCCCGCACGGTGCCGGACCAGGCCGCGATCGACTTCGCCGGCGATGTGGTCACCTACCGCGAACTCGACACCTGGGCAGACGGGGTCGCCCACGACCTGCGGTCTCGCGGCGTCGGAGTAGGCGACCGGGTGAGCTATGTCGGCGTGAACTCGCTGGAGTGGTGTGTCGCCGCCCTGGGCGCCATGAAGGTGGGTGCGATCTCGGCGCCGTTCAACCAACGCATGCTCGCCGGGGAACTGACGGTCCTCGTCGACGACTGCGACCCCGCGGTCGTGTTCTGCGACGCGGACCTGCGCTCTCGTGTGGAGGAGGTGCGCAGCACCCGCGACACGTTCGTCATCGCGGAGTTCGAGGCCGATGTGCGACCGCTGCGCGGCGTCGCGCACCCGGCGTATCGCAGCCCGGTGGTCGAGTTGTCGGACCCCACGGCGATCGTGTTCACCAGCGGGACAACGGGTAAGCCGAAGGGGGTCGTGTTCACGCACGCGACGATCGCCGGTGAGATGCACGAATGGTCACTGATGGAACCGATCCAGCAGAACGGCCTGCGCCCCTTGCTCGTCCTCCCGCTGTTCACGGCCGCGGGCATCATCTGGGGGATCTCACGCACCGTCCTGCACGGCGGGACGTTGCTCCTGCAACCCGGATTCGATCCGGAGTCCGCGCTGCGGGTCCTGATCGGGAGCCGGGCAACGACTCTCACCGGCCCACCGATCCTCTTCGAGCAGATCTCCCGGGTGGCGGGCTTCGCCGATGCCGATCTGGCCCACCTGACCACCGCGCACGTGGGCGGCGCGCGTGTGCCGTCCGCGCTGGTGGGTGTCTGGCTGGACCGCGGTGTCCAATTGCGGCAGATCTACGGGCAGACGGAGATCGGTGGATCGGCCTCGGCGATGCCCCGTGCGGAGGCGGCCGAGCATCCCGACAAATGCGGATTCGGCGGCATCTTCACCAAGATCCGTGTCGTCGACGCCGACGGGAACGACTGCGCCCCGAACTCCGTCGGGCAGATCCTGTTGCGGGGTCCGGGCATGATGCCGGGGTATTGGCGTAATGAGGAGGCGACCCGCGCGGCACTGATCGACGGTTGGCTGCACACCGGCGACCTCGGCACACTCGACGAGAACGGCTATCTGACTTTCGTGGATCGTCTGAAGGACATGATCATCTCCGGCGGTCTGAACATCTCCCCGGTGGAGATCGAACAGGTGATCAACCGGATCCCCGGAGTCGAGGAGGTGGCGGTGATCAGCGTTCCCGACGACAAGTTCGGCGAGACACCCGCGGCGGTGGTCAAAAAGGTCGAGGGCCTCACCGAGGTCGACATCGTCGAATTCTGCAACCGCAACCTCGCGGACTACAAGGTCCCACGGTACGTGGTCTTCGTCGACGAGGGTCTCCCGCGAATGCCCAGCGGAAAGATCTCCAAGCGGCAGCTCCGGGATACGTACTCCGATGTCCCGCAGACCTATCCGAAGGTCAGGTGAGGTCGTGGATCGCGCGGAACGGGTCGCGGTCGTCACCGGGGGCGGGCGGGGCATCGGCGCCGCGATCTCGCGACGACTGGCTGCGGAAGGGCATGCGGTTGCGGTCAACTACGCCTCCGGCGCGGCGGCGGCCCAAGAGGTGGCGGGTGAGATCGTCGCGGCCGGCGGACGCGCGGTCGCCATCCGTGCCGACGTCTCGGATGCCGCTCAGGCGGAGAAGCTGATCGCCGAGGCGGCACGGGTGCTCGGCCCGCCGACCGTGCTCATCAACAACGCGGGGATGAATCTCGCAGCGTCGGCGCGCAAGCAGTCTCCACACGAGTGGGACCGGGTCATCGGCGTCAATCTCAGCGGTGCGTTCTACTGTGCGCACGCGGCTCTACCTGCCATGTACGACGCCGGGTGGGGTCGGGTCGTCTTCCTGAGCAGTCCGTCCGGCGGGCGGCGACCGTCGCCGGGGATGAGCGCCTACTCGGCCGCCAAGGCCGGCCTCGTGGGGATGACCCGTTCGCTGGCGCAGGAGGTCGCCCGCCGCGGCATCACCGTGAATGCCGTCATGCCGGGGTTCGTCGAGACCGACATCATCGCCTCGGGTGGCGAGAACGCGGCGGCGAACCTGGCCGCGCACTGGCCACGTGTACCCGCCGAGTCCATCGCTGCGACAATCTCCTTCCTGGTCGGAGAGGACGGCCGGCACGTCTCCGGCGAGGAGGTCGGAGTCTGGCTCGGTGGGCCCGTGGGGGTCTGACCGCAGTCGGCTACCGCCGGTGCTGCGCGGCCGCGGCGTCGGCTTCCGCGCGGTAGTTTCGCGGCCACGCCTTGCCCAGGGTGAGGCCGCCGTCGACGATCATGTTCTGTCCGGTGATGAAGGAGGCGTCGTCGGAGACGAGATAGCCGATGGCACCGGCGATGTCGTCTCCCTCACCCGCCCGGGGGACGGGTTGGAACGATGCGAGCCCCCGGCGTACGGTCTCGATGCTGGCGTCCAGGTCGTCACCGTCCAATCCCGCACCGCTGCCGACGATCCGGGTGGCGACGCCACCGGGGGTCACCGCGTTGACGCGGATACCGAACTCGGCCAGTTCGCGCGCCGCGCTGCGGGTCAGCGCGAGAACCGCGGCCTTCGCGGCGCCGTACGGGTGGGGGCCGAACCCCGTACGCAACCCGGCCACCGACGAGACGTTGACGATGGTGCCGAATCCTTGGTCGCGCATGACACGCGAGGCATGTTTGGTGCCGAAGAACGCGCTGCGTGCGAGCACGGCGAACGCCGAATCCCAGTCCTCGGCGGACGTGTCGGCGATGTAGGTCCAGTTGCCGACCCGGCCGGCGTTGTTGATCATCGCGTCCAGACGGCCGAAGCGGGTGGTGGCCTCCTGAACCGCTGCAGCGACATCGTCTTCGTCGGTCACGTCGGCGTGGATGTGGACCGCGCGGTCGCCGAGAGCGGCCGCGACGGCCACGGCGCGCTCGTCATCGATGTCGGCCACCACCACTCGCACGCCCCGGGCTGCCAGCAGGCCGCAGGTGGCTGCGCCGATCCCGCTGGCGCCGCCGGTCACCACGGCGACCTTTTCGTCGAGTCCGTTCATGGCGTTGGCCCTTTCCGCGAGTGCTCCGTGGTCTTCGATCTTGAGGAATTAATCTAAAGACATTAGCCTGAATTCGAGACGTGCACCACGGAATCGGGCGCGCCGCGAACGCGAGGAGAATGCCGCATGCCGGATGCGATCGTGACCGAGAGGCCCCGCCCGGGCGTTCTGCTGATTCGGCTCGACCGGCCGGACGCGTTGAACGCGATGAATGCTCGGTTGGTCGAGTCCTTGCACGAGGTGCTTGCGGAGGTGCGCCACGACTCCGAGACGCGCGCGATCGTGCTCACCGGAAACGGCCGGGCCTTTTGCGCCGGGATCGATCTGCGCGGTTATGGCGAACCACCCGGCGCGCGAGAAGGCGAGGGACGGGCGCAGGCCGGCATGCGGGTGCAACAACACATCGCCTCACTGATGGAGGCGTTCCGTGGGGCTCGGCCACCGGTGATCGCCGCTGTCAACGGGGCCGCCGCCGGCGGAGGGATGGCCCTGGCGCTGATGGCCGACGTCCGGATCATGTCCGACACGGCATCCATGCATGCCTCGTTCATCAACCGCGGGCAGTCGAGTTGCGACATCGGGGTGAGCTGGTTGCTCCCCAGGATGATCGGGTTCGCCCGGGCCGCCGAGATCATGCTCACCGGGCGACCGGTGGACGCCGCCGAATGCGAGCGTGTGGGCATCGTCTCGAGATCGGTTCCGTCCGAACAGATCGTGGACGAAGCCATCGGCATCGCGGAGAACGTCGCGCGGAACAGTCCATTCGGGGTGTGGATGACCAAGGAAGTGATGTGGTCGAATCTCGAGGTCCCGAGTCTCCGCGCGGCGATGGACCTGGAGAACCGGACGCAGATCCTGGCGGCGATGACCAGAGACCATCGCGAGGCGGTCCTGTCATTTCTCGAGAAGCGGCCTGCGGTCTACCGGAATCACTGAGCAGTCATCCCTGCCGGAATCACTGGGCGACAACGGTATCGGCGAGAAGTAGCAGAGAGGCAGTGGTGGCATGAAGGTCGGTGTGATGGCCGGGTACTGGGGAGCGGGACCGCCGCGGCGGATCGAGCAGACGCTCGCCGAGGCCGAGGCGCTCGGCGTGGACAGCTTCTGGACCGCGGAATCGTATGGGTCCGACGCCTTGACGCCACTCGCGTGGTGGGGCTCGCGGACGTCGACCATCGCGCTCGGCACCTCGGTGTGCCAGATGGCCGCACGCACTCCCACCGCGCTGGCGATGGCCGCGCAGACGATCGATCATCTCAGCGGGGGTCGCCTCATCCTCGGCATCGGGGCGTCGGGCCCCCAGGTCGTCGAAGGTTGGTACGGCACCCCCTATCCACGCCCGCTGGAGCGCACTCGTGAGTACGTGTCGATCATGCGTGCGGTGTGGGCGCGGGATGAACCGGTCACGTTCGACGGCAGGCACTTTCAACTGCCGTTGGACGGGGGCACCGGGTTGGGGAAACCGTTGAAGTCGATCGTGCACCCGCTTCGCGCCGACATCCCGGTGTACATGGGTGCCGAGGGACCGAAGAACGTGGCCCTCGCCGCGGAGATCGCCGACGGCTGGACACCGCTGTGGTTCTCGCCGAAGACCGACGGGTTCTACCGTGCCGCGCTGGCGGACGGGTTCGCCCGCGAGACCGCGCGCCGGACGGCCGACGACTTCGAGATCGCCAACGTGTGCTGGCTCGTGGAGGACGACGATGTCGAACGGGCGGCCGCGCGGTTGAAGCCCGTGGTCGCTCTCTATGTCGGCGGGATGGGCGCCAAAGGGGCGAACTTCCACAACGACGTCTTCGTCCGCATGGGATGGGGAGAGGTGTGTGCCGAGATCCAATCGCTCTATCTGGCCGGCCGCTCCGATCTCGCCGCCCAGGCGGTGCCCACCGCCATGGTCGAGGACGTCGCACTGGTGGGGCCGGTCGACAAGATCTGCGAGGACATCGTGACCAGGTGGAAACCGACGTGTCTGACGACGTTGATCCTGGGCGGTTGGCCGCGGCGCGAAGAATCGAGGAACCGGATTCTCGAGGCCGTCCGGGCCTGAGGCCGGTCCAGTCGCTGCCCCTGATCCGGTTGCATAACAATGCAACTGCTTCGTGAGGTGCGATGACGAAAAACCACGAACCAGCTGCTGCCTCATCCGAAAGAAGCGCCCCCATTGCTCCCTGAGGAGCGCCCGGAGCTTGCGGAGGGCGCGTCACGAAGGGTCTTCCACCAGGACCCTTCGTGACGCTCGCAAGCTCGCTCCTCAGGGAGCATTGGGGTCGCTGCTTTCGGATCGGGGAGCGACGGCCGCGATTTTCCCGGTCTGGCACAAAACAAATGCCTTTAGGTTAATGTTCGCAGGGTCACTGTCCTTTTCGGGTGCAATGCCCGGTACCGAAGGCGAAGGATCTCATGAGTCAGACCACATCATCGGCGAGCCGGGACAACTCCCCGGCGGCGCCACCCACCACGCCCGAGATGTCGAAGAAGGCCGGCCGGGCTGCGTTCGTCGGGACACTCTTGGAGTACTACGATTTCAGCCTCTACGCGTCCGCGGCCTCCGTGGTGTTCGCGAGTGTGTTCTTCTCCGGATCGAGTCCGCTCCTCGGCACCTTGCAGGCGGTGGGGACGTTCGCCATCGGTTTCGTCGTGCGCCCCGTCGGTGGTGTCATCCTGGGCAGCCTCGGAGATCGGTACGGCCGCAAGCGCATCCTGGTCCTCACACTCGTCCTGATGGGCGCGGCGACCATGCTGGTCGGTGTGCTGCCCAGTCACGGCCAGATCGGCTGGCTCGCTCCGTTGATGCTGGTGATGCTGCGGGTCGTCCAAGGTATCGGGGCCAGCGCCGAGTACGGCGGCGCGACCCTTGTCGCCGTCGAATTCGCGCCGCAGCGCAAGCGCGGCCTGCTCGGGTCGCTGCCCGGTATGGGCGCGGCGCTCGGCGGTGTGCTGGGAACGAGTGCGCTCCTGCTCTGCTCGACGGTCATGTCCGAGGACGTGTTCATGAGCTGGGGTTGGCGTATTCCGTTCCTGTGCAGCGGTTTCATCCTCGCGTACGGGTTGTGGTTGCGCCGATCGCTGCCCGAGACGCCGGAGTTCCATCGGATCGAGGACACCGGCGGCCCGGCGCGGACCCCGGTCCGTGACGTCATCAACCAGCAGCCGATGGCGTTGCTCGTGGTGATGGTGATGGCCATCGGGATGACCGGTATCGGCTACTTCTACCTCGTGTTCATGGGCACCTTCGGTGCCAATCAGCTCGGGCTGGGCAGTAGCGACATCCTGATCGGTCTGATCGCCGCCCAGGTGGCGAACGCGCTGTTGATCCCGGTGTTCGGCGGACTGTCCGATCGCGTGGGACGGCGGGTCATCATCATGGGCGGGTTCGTCTACAGCGCGGTGTTCGCCTGGCCCGCATTCTGGTTGCTCTCCGAATACGGGTCCTCGGCGATGTTCTGGCTCGTTCTCGCCCTGGGCAACGGGCTGGGCGTGGGCATGGTCTTCGGGCCGATGGGTGCCTATGTGACCGAGTTGTTCCGGTCCCGGCATGTGTTCAGCGGACTGGGGCTCGGCCGGGAAGCCGGAAACGCGCTCGGCGCCGCGATCGTGCCGCTCGTCGCGGTGCCGCTCGCCTTCGACGACACGACCGTGTGGCTCAGTGTGTTGCTCTGCGCCATAGCCCTTCTCGGCCTGGCGGCGGCCTGGTTGTCGCGGGTGGGTCCGGAGGTGGGCGCCGACGCGGCCCTCACATCCGGAGATCCTGGTCGAGGAACTCGATGAGTCCCTCGCTGAGGACGTCGTTGTCGTCGCCGCTGACCATGTGTCCGGCGCCGCCGACATCGATCTGACGGGCGGTCGGGATCAACCGGAGGAGGTCGCGTGCGTTCTCCGGGCTGACCACGTCGGACTGCGCACCCCGGATCAGCAGCGTGGGTACGGTGATCGCCCGCGCTGCTGTCCGCGCCTGCTCCTCGCGAACGCCGGCCTGCTCGGGGCTGTTGGACCGGTCCGCCATCATCCGCGGGTCCCAGTGCCAGTACCACCGCCCGTCGCGTCGTCGCAGATTCTTGCGCAGCCCGTCCGGTCGCGGGGGCCGGCGGCGGTGCGGGTTGTAGGCCGCCACCGCCGCGGCGGCGTCGTCGAGCGAGTCGAAGCCCGCCAGGCCGTCCCGCATGAAGGTCGAGATCTTCTCCAGTCCCGCCGGTTCGGCGCTGGGTGTGATGTCGACCAGGACGAGGCCGCGGGCGAGCGTCGGGTCGGCTCCCTGCGCGATCAGCGAGGCCATCCCCCCGAGGGAGGCGCCGATGAGGACCGGGCGGGTCTCCATGGCCGCGACCACCGCTGCCAGGTCCCGGGCGTGCGCGGCGATCGAGTAGTCACCGTCCGCCGCCCAGTCGCTGTCCCCGTGGCCCCGGGCGTCGATCGTCATCGCGGTCCAGCCGTGTTCGGCGAGCCGTTGTCCGGTGCGCTGCCACGAATGCCGCGTCTGGCCGCCACCGTGCATGAGGAGCGCGGTCCCCGCCGCAGGCAGCTCGCGTGGATCCCAGCGATCAGCCGCCAGGGTGACACCGTCCCCCCGCAGGCGGATGGCGCTTGTGGTGTCGGACATGGACGTTCCCTCCGTCGATGATGCACGCATCAAACTAACGGTATAAGTTTTATTGACAAACGACAACGGAAGGGGCTCCAGGGGTGAACCGTCCCGAAGGCACCGCGGCGTCGAACCGCTGGGCGGTCGCGGCCCTCTGCTTCGCCGTGACGACGATGTCCGTCCTGCAAGCCGCGGTCGTTCCGGTGATCCCGACGATGTCGACGCAACTGGGGGTCGGACCCGCCGAGATCGGATGGGTCCTGACCGCCAACCTGCTCTCGGCGGCGATCTGTACGCCGGTGCTCAGCAAGCTCGCGGACCGCCGCGGGGGACGACGCGTCCTGATCGCCATCCTCGTCGTGGTCGTCCTCGGTTCCGTCCTGTGCGTAGTGGCCGCGAACCTGCCGCTGCTCGTGATCGGGCGTGTACTGCAGGGCTCCGCGTTCGCCATCTTCCCGATCGGCGTCGCGGTGCTCCGCGAGACCTCCGACCACCGCAGGCTCGCGCACGCCATCGGGCTGATGTCGGGGATGATGGCGGGCGGCGCGGGGCTGGGGATGGTGGCCGCCGGCGTGCTGGTCGCGGGCGACGGACCCTACCAGCGGGTCTTCTGGATGTTGCTGACGCTGAGCGTCCTCTCGCTCGGCTGGGTGTCCGTTGCGGTCCCCGCGACGCCGGGCGCGGCAGTGCCGGGCCCGGGGGCCGACGTGGCCGGTGTGCTCCTGCTCGCGATCGGCCTCTGTGCGGTGTTGCTGGCACTCGCCGAAGGCCCGCGCCGATCGGCCGGGCTCGCCGTCGGAGTGGGTCTCGGAGGCGTGGCGTGCCTCGGGCTCTGGTGTCTCCACGAGCGCCGGGCGGGTGCGCCCCTGGTGCCGCCCAGGGCGCTGGCCGGACGGCGGGTGACTCCCGCGCACATCGCCGCGGCGCTCGTGGGAGCGGCGATGTACTTTCAGTTCCTCGGTATCGCGCAGTTCGTCCAGGCAGAACCGGATGTCGCCGGTTACGGTTTCGGGGCGAGTGTGCTGGCGGCGAGTGTGGTGTTCCTGCTCCCCGGCGCCGGCGCCGGGTTCGTCGCCGCCGCGGTGAGTGGGCGACTCATCCACCGGTTTCGCGGAGACCGGGTCCTCGCGGCGATGTGCGTCATCGGTGTGATCGCGTTCGTGCTCCTCGTCCTCGCCCGCGACCGGCCGTGGCAGCTGATCGTCGCGGCCGTCGTGGTCAACGTCTTCGTCAGTGGCTCCTACGCGGCACTGCCGTCCTTGTTGACCGACGCGGTACCGGCGGCGGACACGGCGGTTGCCAACGGTGTGAACGCGATCGCGCGGATCGTCGGCAGCTCGATCGCGAGTGCGACGGTGGCCTCCCTCTTCGCGACCCTCACGGTCACGGGCGGAGCCCACCCGTCGGAGACGGCGTACGGCCTGGTCTTCGCACTCGGTGGCGCCGCCGCCGGAGCCGCAGGCGTCGTCGGTCTGATGTCTCGTCCAGGACGGCAGGGTGCCGAGACCGCGGCCACCGCTGCGATACATCGGACAGAAGATGTCAGCTGTTGACCTAATGGCGTTCGGTTATTAAGGTGTACTGTGATCCGCTTCACAGGCGGCGCAGTGGTGTGGTCCGCGCTGGTCCGCCGCGATTTTCTCGAGGAGAACTGCTTTTCATGACAATCACAGAACAAGCCACCGATCCACTCGCCACCGTGGCCGATCGCGACCAGGTGTTCATCGGCGGCCGGTGGGTCGACTCGTCGGGTGACGAGTGGATCGAGGTCGTCGACTCGTACTTCGAGCGCACCGCCGCACGCGCACGGGCCGCGACCGCCGACGACATGGCACGCGCGGTCGAGGCGGCGCGGACCTCGTTCGATGAGGGGACGTGGGTGCGCACGCCGATCGCCGAGCGGGCCGCGGTCATCGACACCATCGCCGACCGGCTGGAGGCGCGGGTTGCCGAGCTGACGACGCTGGGCATCGTCGAGGTCGGCGTTCCGGTTCCGGTGAGCGCGATGACGCAGCAGATGACGGTGGGGTTGTTCCGCGCGGTCGCCGAAGAGGCCCGCAAGGTGAACCTGCGCGAGGATCGGACGCGCGCCGACGGCGGGATCTCGCGCATCCTCAAGGAGCCGAGCGGAGTGGTCGCCGCGATCATCCCGTGGAACGGTCCCATCGGCACGATTGCGTTCAAGGTGATCCCGGCACTGGCGGCGGGTTGTTCGGTCGTGCTCAAGACCTCGCCGGAAGCTCCGCTGTCCCCGTCGGTGTTCGCCGACGTGGTCGGTGAACTCGTCGACGAGGGCGTGATCCCCGAGGGCGTACTCAGCGTCCTCGTCGCCGACCGCGAGGTCTCCGAATTGCTCGTCACCGACCCGCGGGTCGATCACATCACCTTCACCGGGAGCACCGCGACCGGTCGCCGGATCATGAACCTCGCCGGCGACCGGGTCGCGAAGGTCTCCCTGGAACTCGGTGGTAAGTCGGCGGCCATCATCCTCGACGACGCCGACCTGAACACGGTCATGCAGAACCTGCCGATGGCCGGGTGTCTGCAGTCCGGCCAGGCCTGCATCGCCCTGACCCGCGTCCTGGTCTCGGCTGCGCGACACGACGAGGTCGTCGAGGCCTACAAAGCGGCACTCGGCATGATCCCCATCGGAAACCCCTGGGAAGAAACGAATTTCCTCGGCCCGTTGACCTCGGCGCGTCAGCGAGACCGCGTGGAGGGTTACATCGAGGCGGCGCGCAAGGAGGGCGCCGAGATCGTCCATGGGGGTGGCCGCGTCGGCGACCAGGGCTTCTTCGTGCAACCGACCCTTGTCGACAACGTACGCAACGACATGACCATCGCGCAGGAAGAAGTCTTCGGTCCGGTGATCTCGATCATCACCTATGAAGACGAGGACGACGCCGTGGCCATCGCCAACGACTCCGAGTACGGCCTCTCGGGTGCGGTGTTCACTTCCGACGTCGAGCATGGATTCGAAGTGGCGCAACGTATCCGGACCGGGACGGTGAACGTGAACGCGTCCGTCATCGACTTCACGCTGCCGTTCGGCGGCTATAAGCAGTCCGGCGTCGGACGTGAAGGGGGCCCTGAAGGGCTCGACGAATTCTTCGAGCTCAAGACGGTCCATCTCCCGGCGCCGCAACCGGGGGCCTAGAGCAAACCCCTCCCGCATGCCGAGACGGCGTGGCGCCTGCCACGCCGTTTCGGCATGCCTGCTATCTGTCATGTCTTCGCGAGACTTGCTCGGTTTCCGTAAAGCTCTGTCGCAAAGCAACTCTCGAATCTCCGAGCTGCTGACAAATATCGCTTGACGTCTCATGTCTTTCGGCTTACGGTGGGGACCGAGGGTGGCGGGCGTCACATCAGCGAGATGTTCTTCTCGGGCACCTCATCCCCGGATCCGGCGGCACCGCGTTGTCCGCGAATGCCTTTCGAAGATGCCGGTCCGTTCAACGAGAGCAAGGAATCGAAACTCATGAAGCTTGAAGGCAAGGTAGCGCTGATCACCGGCGCGGGTTCCGGACTCGGTAGGCAGTCGTCGCAGCTCTTCGCCGGCGAGGGTGCGAAGATCGCGGTGGTCGACATCGACGCCGATCGTGCCGAGCAGACCGTGAAACTGGTCGAGCAGCAGGGTGGCGACGCCATCGCCATCACGGCCGACGTCGCGGACAAGTCCGCGATCACCGCCGCGGTCGATCAGACCGTCGAGCACTACGGCAAGCTCGACATCGCCTGGGCGAACGCCGGAGTCGTCTCCCGCGGCGGTGTTCCCAGCGTCGCCGGCGGCGAGCAGGTCGACTTCGAAGACCTGACCGAGGAGGACTGGAACAACGTCCTCGGCGTGAACCTGAGCGGCGTGATCTTCACCGCGCAGGCTGCGGTTCCCGCGCTCAAGCGCAACGGTGGCGGTACCATCATCGCCACCTCGTCGGCGGCCTCGTTCGTCGCCTACCATCAGATCGCGCTGTACTCGGCGACCAAGGCCGGGGTCAACGGTCTGGTCCGTGGCCTCAGTCTCGATCTGGGTCCCTACGGGATTCGCGTCAATGGCATCGCGCCGGTTCATGGCATGTCGCCGAACTTCCTGATGCCTGCCGGCTCTCCGGTCGTCGGGCAATCGTACGAAGAGGTTGCCGGCCCGTGGGATCCGTACGTGTCGCCGATCCCGCTGAAGCGCAATCGTCCCCCGTCACTGGTCGACAACGCGAAGATCGCCCTGTTCCTCGCGTCGGATGACTCGGCCTACATGTCCGGTCAGGTGATCGGCTCGGGCGACGGCGGAACGCTCTCGCGCGTGGGCATGTGGTTCCCGGAGGACCTCGACCAGAAGAACCCGAACGCCTAGTCATGTCCCCCCAGCCCAGCACCCTCACCGTGGATCGCGTGGCGTGCGCCGGGCATGGCCTCTGCTACGGGGTCGCCCCCGATCTGATCGATGCCGACGATCAGGGCGACCCCGTGGTGCCCGACCGCCCTCTCGAGCAGGACGAAGCAGCCCTGGCCAGAGATGCCGTCGCCATGTGTCCAGAACGCGCACTGGCGCTGCAGACCATCGAACCCACCACACCCAAGGACTAGTGATGACAACTACGGAACGGTCCCGCGAGGATGTCACCGTCGACTTCGACGTGTACGACCAGTCCATCGCAGCCCCGATCGATCGATTCCAAGAACGTGCGGCAGAACTCGCCGCGAAGGGTCCTGTCGTGTACTCGCCTCTGTACGGCGGGCACTGGATCGTCACGCGCTACAACGAGATCCATGAGGTCTTGCGTGACGCGGAGACCTTCTCCAGCTACCCCAACAACCTCGTGACCAACGAGGCCTTCGGGAAGTTCATCCCGATCGAGCTCGATCCCCCGGAGCACACGGGTTATCGCAAAGCGTTGCAGCCCCTGTTCGGTCCGGCGCGGATGAAGAAGCTGACGGATGAGATCCGGGGCGTGGTCAACGACCTGCTCGACGGTTTCGCCGCGAAAGGCGAGGCCGAGTACATCTCCGCGTTCGCCCACGAGCTACCGGCCCGGATCTTCCTGGCGCTCATGGATTGGCCCATCGAGGACGCGCCGCTGTTCACCGAGGCGACCGACGTCGTCCTGTTCGGCAAGCCCGGCGGCACCGAGGAGGAATCCCTCGAGGCGCGCGGCATCGCCGGCATGCAGATGCTCGGCTACTTCCAGAAGATGGTCGACGAGCGGCGCGCCAACCCGGGTGACGACGTCACCTCGCAGCTCATCCACACCGAGGTGGAGATGCAGGACGGGCTGCGTCTGCTCACCGACGAAGAGCTCAATCGCATGTTCTTCCTCCTGCTCATCGCGGGACTGCACACGGTGCAGGGCTCGCTCGCCTGGGCGATCGTCCACCTGGTGAACAATCCGGATCAGCGTCAGGGCATCATCGACGACCCGGACATGATCCCGACCGCTGTCGAGGAGATCCTGCGCATCGAGGCCGCCGTCGTTCCCGGACGCCGCGCGACCCGCGACGTCGAACTGGGCGGGGTGACGATTGCCGAGGGTGAACAGCTCATCCTGATGCTGTGCTCGGCCAATCGTGACGGGGACGAGTTCGACGATCCGGAGGCGCTGGACCTGACCCGCAAGCCGAACCGTCACCTGGCCTTCGGCGGAGGCGCGCACCGCTGTCTGGGTTCGCACCTGGCGCGGATCGAGCTGACGATCGCTCTCGAAGAACTGCATCGGCGCATCCCGGACTACGAACTCGTCGAGTCCGATCCGCCGGTGTTCCATGCCAGCCAGGTCCGCGGGTGCGTGCGGATGCCGATCCGGTTCACGCCCGAGTCCTGACCGGCCGGTGGTGTGCCGGCCACCGAATCGGCCGGTGCGGCGGGTTGCCTCTCACCTCCCCGCCGCACCGGCTCACCATCGGATCGCCTCCGCTGATTGCCGGTTAAAACTTATTGCTGTAGGTTTAAGGAGTGTCGCCCCGGCCCGGGCGAGCACTGTCCCACTCGCAACAACCGCTCCATCACGGAGGGAATCATGACCACTTCGCTTCCCCGTCAGGATCGAATCCGTCGCGCGCTCGAGCATCTGCGCAACGAGACGACCGACGAGTTCGACGACATCGTGCAGTTCGAACCCGACGAGTTCACCGACCCGGTGCTCGCCAAGGACGAGCGCGACCACATCTTCGGCCGCGTGCCGTCGATCGTCGCGCACGGAAGTGAGATCTCGCGGCCGAACGACTTCGTCACGGTGCAGATGCCGCGCAACAACATCATCGTCGTGCGGCAGAAGGACGGCAGCGTCCGGTCTTTCGTGAACCTGTGCCGTCACCGCGGGGCGATGTTGGAGCAGAGCGAGAAGGGGCGCTGCCGCATCTTCTCGTGTGGCTACCACCGGTGGTCATACGATCCGGACGGTTCGCTCCGGACGATCACCCGCGACTCGACCTTCGGCGAGGTGGACCGTAAAGAGCACGGCCTCATCGAGATCCCCACCGAAGAGCGCCACGGATTCATCTGGGTCGTGGACAACGCGCATGCGGAGATCGACGTGGCGTCGTGGCTGGGTCCCGACATCGATCCGATGCTCGCCGAGTACGAGATGGACAAGCTCGTGTGCTTTCGGGCCGGCGGATTCGACGAACCCACCAACTGGAAGATCATGCAGGACGCGTTCCTGGACGGCTACCACATCCAGTACGCACACCCGAACACCGCCGGGAAGATCATCCACACCAACGTGATGGCCTTCGAGGACTTCGGCCGACACTGCCGGTTCATCGCCCCGCGCAAATCGATCGACCGTTTCCTCGAAGAAGATCCCGGCGACATCCCACTCGACAAGTTCGTGACCGAGACGCACTTCCTGCTGCCCAACAGCACGTTGCTGCGTCAGCCGGACCATTTCCAGCTGCTGACCTTCCGGCCGCATCCCACCGACCCCACGAAGTCGCGGATGGAGCAGCGTCTCCTGGTGCCCAAGGTCGAGGACAGCGGCATGACGCCGGAGAAGTGGGACCGGATCTGGAACAAGAACTGGGAGATCCTGCTGGCCGTGTTGCACCAGGAGGATTTCCCCCTGCTGCGCGACTCGCAGCGCGGTATGGGCAGCGCCGATGCCGGTGACATGCTGCTCGGCCGCAACGAGATCGCGAATCAGGTCTTCCGCCGGGAGACCAAGAAGCTCGTCGCGCAAGGGCGTGCCGAACTGAACGCCTGACGAGGGGGTCGGGATCGGCGAAAGCCGGCCCCGGCCGCCACTGTCCGATTTATCCTATATGTGTTGGGCGGGTTCGGGATCCGCCGTGCCGCATCGAAGTCAGTTGCCACAGAGAAGAAAGTACGAACATGACCGCAACCATCGGCAAAGCACTCGACTGGTGGGCCCGGACCAAGGGTGACACCACCGCCGTGGTGTTCTCCGGTTCGCAGATCTCATACCGCGCGTTGCGTGACTGGAGCAGCCGTATCGCCCGGCTTCTCGTCGAGACCAGGGGTGTCGCGCCCGGGAACCGGGTCGGGCTCCTCGGCCCCAACTCACTCGAGTGGCCTGCGGCCGCTCTCGGGGTGCTCAAGGCCGGTGGTGTGCTGGTGCCGTTGAACAGTCGCTATCGTCCCGCGGAACTGCGCAAGATCGCCGACGAAGCGGGAATCGACGTCGTCATCGTCGCTCCCGGCTTCGAGCAACTCGCCGAGGACACCGCAGCGGTGGGGCGGCCGTTCGCAATCGTCTCGTACACGGAGCTCGTGGACCTGCGGGATGGTGGAATCGACGACTACCGCGTGGATCTCGAACCCGATGAGCCGACGACGATCCTGTTCACCAGCGGGTCGACGGGTCTGTCCAAGGGGGTCGTCCTGACCAACCGGACGCTGATGTCGATCGTCTTGGAGAACACCCTCACCGAGGAGGGCTTCCGGCCGGGGACGACCACACTGCTCGTGCTGCCGCTCGCCTTCACTCCCGGCCTGGTGTACGGGCTGCTCATCACCACGGTTCTGGGCGGGACCTTGGTGGTGGAACCCGAGCTCAATCCCTCGAATGCCGTCACGCTTCTCGAAAAGCACTCGGTCCAGGCCATTTTCGGTGTCCCACTCATCTTCGAGGCCATTTCTCGGGCGCCGGAGTTCGCCGAGGCCGACCTGTCGTCTGTGAAGACCGCCATCGTCGGTGGGGCGGCCGTGCCGGCGCAGCTCCTCAAGCGGTGGGGGGACAAGGGTGTCCTGCTGCGCCAGATCTACGGCATGACCGAAGCCGGCGGCGTGGCCACTGCGACCATCCGCGAGGAGGCCTTGGAGTTCCCGGACCGCTGTGGCACCGGATCCATCTTCACCGAGGTCAAGGTCTTCAATTCCGATGACGAGCCAGCCGCGCCTGGGGAAGAGGGCGAGCTCGTGGTCCGCGGGCCGGGCGTGACCCCGGGCTATTGGAACGATGCCGAGACCACCGCGCAGGCCATCCGTGGCGGATGGTTGCACAGCGGCGATCTGGGCGTCGCCGACGAGGAGGGCCGGGTCAAGTTCGTGGACCGGCTCAAGGATCTGATCATCTCCGGCGGAATCAACATCTCGCCGGTGGAGCTGGAGATCGCGATCGGTGCCATCGACGGGGTCGAGGAGGTCGCGGTGATCGCCGCGCACGACGACAGGTTCGGTGAGACGCCGGCCGCGATCGTGACCGTGTCGCAGGACATGGACGCGACGACCATCGTCGAGCACTGCAAGCAGGTGCTTGCCGATTTCAAGGTTCCGCGCTACGTCGTCATCCGCCAGGACCCGCTGCCTCGGCTGCCCAGTGGCAAGATCGCCAAGACCGTCATCCGCGACGAGTACAAGGACGTCGACACCAGGTTCGATCGCATCCGCTGACCAGGCTCCAGCAGACGAGGCCATCGCCCTCCCGGGCGTGGCCTCGTCTGCTGTCTGTTCATCGCGGATCGCAGTCCGTAGGATTCGCGTCCGTCCTGCTTTTGCAGATGGCTGGACACAGAACGAGATCTGTATCTTGTATCATTGCCCTCAGGAGGTGGACATGGCGCGCAGGAAGACGGGCAACGTCCTCAGCGAGGATGTGGACGAGGCCCGCAAGCAGATCATGGTCGCCGCGGAGCGCGTGTTCCAACGGTACGGCGTCGCGAAGACGACGATGGACGACATCGGTAAGGAAGCGGGGGTCTCGCGCCCGACGGTCTACCGGTACTTCAAGGACCGCGACGCCCTCATGTCGGCCTTGATCGAGCGGCGATCCCGCCTGCTGTTCGACAAGGCCCGGAAGTACCTTCTCGAGCACGAGACGTTCGCCGATCAGCTCGTGGAGGGGTTGATCTTTCTGGTCGAGCGAGGTCGCCGTGATCCGCTGATCCGGATCCTGGTGAGTCCGGAGCACATGCAGCTGGCCGAATCACTGGTCGGCAGTTCGGGTCTCGCGGCGCGGTTGACCGCGGAGATGTGGGACCCGATCATCGAACGCGCGATGGACCGAGGCGAGATCCGGCGGGATCTCGACAAGGAGAAGATCGCCGAGTGGATCGCACTGGTCCAATTCATCCTGGTCGGCCGGCTGGATTTCGATCGACCCGACGATCCGCAACACCGGGAGATGTTGCACAACTTCGTGCTTCCGGCGTTCATGCCGACCGTCGTGCCCGCGGCGGCTCAACAACAACGCTGAACGCGTGGGCTTGTCGCCGGACACGGATGGTGACCGGTCCGGCGACAAGCGCCTAGTCGCGGATCAGATCGCGGTGGATGATCTCCTTCATGATCTCGTTGGTGCCGCCGTAGATCCGCTGGATACGCGCGTCGATGAAGGCCTTGGCCACCGGGTACTCCATCATGTAGCCGTACCCGCCGTGGAGCTGCACACCCGCATCGATGACCTTGTCCTGCAGATCGGTGGCCCACAGTTTGGCCTTCGCGGCATCGACCGCGGTCAGCGTCCCCTTGTTGTACTCACGGACGCATCGGTCGATGTACGCCCGGGAGACCTCGATCGCGGTACGCAGTTCGGCGAGAGTGAACCCGAGTCCCTGGAACTCGCCGACGGGTTTGCCGAATGCCTTGCGCTCCTTGACATAGGTGAGGGTCCAGTCGAAGACCGCCTCCGCCGACACCTGCGCGGCGATGCCGATCCCGAGCCGCTCCAGGGGCAGGCTCTGCATCAGGTAGGCGAAACCGGCGCCTTCCTCGCCGAGGAGGCTGGTGGCGGGCACCCGCACCTCGTCGAAGGACAACTCGGCGGTGTCCTGTGCATGGAGCCCGACCTTGTCCAGCTTGCGGCCACGCGTGAATCCCGGGGTCCCGTCCTCGACGACGAAGAGACTGAAGCCGCGCGATCCGGCATCCGCGTCGGTCTTGGCGAAGACGATCACGAGATCGGCGAGGATGCCGCTGGTGATGAAGGTCTTCGAGCCGTTGACCACCCAGTCGGTGCCCTCGCGCCGCGCGGTGGTGGTGATCGCGCGGAGATCGCTGCCGGCCGCCGGTTCGGTCATCGCGATCGCGCCGATGGTGTCGCCGGTGACGAAACCCGGCACCCAGCGCTTCTTCTGTTCGTCGTCGGCGTGACGGAGTAGGTAGTTCAGCACGATGTCGTCGTTGGTGGAGAAGCCGGACTGCAGTGCGGAGGCGCCGACCCTCGCGATCTCGGTCTGGATGGCGACGCGGAAGCAGTAGTCGGTCTCACCGGGGCCGCCGTACTCCAGCGGCACCGACAGGCCGAGGATGCCCTGTGCGCCTGCCGCACGCCAGGTCTCGCGGTCGATGAGGCGATCAGCGTCCCACTTCTCCATCTTGGGGACGACGTGTTTGTTGACGAAGGCCCGGACCGAGTCCCGGAACAACTCGTGGTCGGCGTCGAAGAGATCTGTCTGCATTGGTTCTCCTGTGGTGCTGGGGCTGATAGGGGGGAGTGCTCGGCGTTGCCGGGGTGGTGATGTGGGGGGCGTCAGTGTCCGGACGTCCCGCCGTCGACGGCGAGGGTCGACCCGGTGATGTAGGACGCCGCCGGGCTGGCGAGAAACAGCACGGCGGCGTCGATCTCACGTTGCGTGCCCATGCGTCCGAGCGAACAGCCCTGCAGGAAATCGGTGCGGGCCTCGTCGGACATCTCCGCGATCATGTCGGTCTCGACGAAGCCCGGTGCGATCGCATTCACCCGAATTCCCTTGCGCCCCGACCACTGGTGGGACAGGTCGCGTGTCAGGCCGAGGACGCCGGCCTTGCTCGAGGCATAAGCGGCTTGCGGCAGCGCAGATTTGACGAGTCCGAGCATGCTCCCCACGTTGACGATGCTGGAACCGGGTCGCATCACCCGTGCACAGGACCGTGCCATCCAGTAGCTCCCGAGGAGGTTGACGTCGAGAACCGCGCGAAAGTCCTCCGGAAGCTCCCGGGTGGCCGGGGCCGTGTGGGTGAGCCCGGCGTTGTTGATCAGGATGTCGACACGACCGAACTCGTCGATCGCAGCGCCGACGACCGCGTCACACTGTTCGGGATCGGTGACGTCCGACGGGATCTCAAGTGCGCGTCGACCGAGCGCGCGTACGGTGTCCGCGGTTCGTCGCAGCGGATCCGGGCGTCGGCCGGACAGTACGATGTCTGCACCCGACTCGGCCAGCGCACGTGCGAACCCCGCTCCGAGTCCCGATCCCGCCCCCGTCACGATAGCGACCCGACCGTCCACTCGGAACAGGTCCAGAAGGCCGGTGGTGGCCCCGTCGGCTGCGCGTGCGCCCACGTCTTCTCCTCTCGTCCGCTGCGGAACCCGAGAACGGGGACACCGCGATTGTCAGATTTTATCTAATCACATAAGATTTAGTGCGGAAGCCGGCGGTAGGCCCGGGATGTATCCATCTCGACCCGTCCGGATCACGACCACAGGAGAACCCATGACTTCCGACAGCGACTCGGCGACAGAGTCCGTCGTCCGCTACGAGGTGCGCGATCACATCGCGATCATCACGCTCAACCGTCCCGACGCTCTGAACGCCGTGAACTCCGCTCTGTCGACGGCCGCGGGCGCGGCGCTCGAGGAGGCGGCGCAGGACCCGTCGGTCCGTGTCATCGTGATCACCGGGGCCGGTCGCGCCTTCTGTGCCGGTGCCGATCTGAAGGAGATCGCGGCGGGGCGCCGGATCGATGACCCGGCCCATCGGGAATGGGACTTCGCCGGGATCGTGCGGCACTACGTTCCCAAGCCGGTCATCGCGGCTGTGAACGGCTTCGCGCTGGGCGGTGGGACCGAGATCATGCTGTCCGCCGATCTCGCGGTGATCGACGAGGAGGCGTCGGTGGGTCTACCCGAGGTCAGGCGGGGACTCATCGCCGGCGCCGGGGGGCTTCTGCGTATTCATCGGCAGGTCCCGCAGAAGGTGGCCGCCGAGATCGCGCTGACCGGTCGACCCGTGTCGGCCGCCCGCGCATACGAGCTGGGTCTGGTGAACACGGTGGCGCCGGCGGGAACCGCCCTCGCCGTCGCGCTGGAGCTCGCTGCCGAGATCGCCGCCAACGCGCCGCTCGCGGTGTCCGAGAGCAAGCGGGTCATGCATGAGACGGCGAAAGCGCAGCGCGGATGGGACGACGAGTCGTGGAAGATCAACGCCTCGGCGATCCGCACCGTGTTCACCAGTGACGATGCGAAGGAAGGGCCGCGGGCTTTCGCCGAGAAGCGTGCACCGGAATGGACGGGTCGATGAGCGCGGGAGCTGTTGTGTCACAGGAGGTCGTACTCGAGCGGGTCGGCGCTGTCGCGATCGTGCGGTTGAACCGTCCGGAGCGACTCAATGCGTTCACCGAGGACATCCGGGTGGGCATCATCGAGGCGTTCGATGCCTGCGACGCCGACGACGACGTCCGTGCGGTCGTGTTGACCGGTACCGGTCGGGCCTTCTGCGCGGGGGCCGACCTCGAGAGCGGGGGAGACACCTTCCTCCCGGACGACCCGGGGGCCGATGGCTCGGCACCGCCGGACGCGGGCGGTCAGGTGGCTCTCCGTATCTACCGGTCGAAGAAACCGGTCATCGCCGCGATCAACGGACCCGCCGCGGGCTTGGGTGTGACCATGACACTTCCCGCAGACGTCCGGATCGCCTCGGACACCGCGAAGTTCGGGTTCGTCTTCACCCGGCGCGGATTGGTCCCCGAAGCGTGTTCGACCTGGTTTCTCCCGCGGGTGGTGGGCATCTCGACGGCCGCGGAGTGGACGCTGGGCGGGCGGATGGTCCCGGTGACCGAGGCGCTCGATCGCGGCCTGGTGCGCGAAGTGGTTCCGGCGGAACAGGTCCTGGAACGGGCGCTGAGTGTCGCGAACGAGATGGTCGCGGGGACGGCGCCGGTCTCGGTGGCCCTCACCCGATCGCTGCTCTGGGGAGCGCTCGGCGCATCGGGCCCCGAAGAGGCCCACCGCGCCGAATCGGAGGTCCTCTACCGGCGCGGCCTCTCGGCGGATGTACAGGAAGGCGTGCAGGCCTTTCTCGACAAGCGTGCACCAGAGTTCCCGGATCGGGTGTCCGTATCGTCGCAGTGACCAGCGGAGATTACCTGTCAATCTGTGATTGACACCACATCCATACACTATGTATGGTTCCTGCATGACTCAGGCAGAACCCCGTACGACCACACTTCCGTTCTCGGTCGACGAGTTGACCCCGGAGTGGGTCGGCGCCGCATTGACGACCAAGGATGGACAGGTCGTCGTCGAAGCGGTCGACACCACTCGAATCATCTGGGGATCGGCGACCAAAGTATTCGCCACGTTGACCTATTCAGTGAATGACCGGGACATCCCTGCCCAGCTGTGCATCAAGGGAGGTTTCGACGAACGGAGTCGTGCGTTCGGCTTGGGGCCGGCCTACGAGCTCGAGGGCCACTTCTACCGTGATCTGGCACCGGGGTTCGCTGCGGAGGTGCCGGCGAGTTACTACTCGGCCACCGAGCGCGATCAAGGCGTCATCATCATGGAGGACCTGACGGCACGAGGCGCCGAGTTCGGCCAGGCGACCGATCTGTGGTCGGTCGATGACATCGCGACGACGCTGGAAGTCCAGGCGAAGTGGCACGCGGCGCTGTGGGGGAGTGGCAGGGGCGAGCGCACCTGGCTCCCGGTGGGTGCCAAGGCCGCTCGTGATGCGTTCACGGTGATGCTGAGTCCCGAGGTGTTCCATCCGCTGATCGAGCGTTCCGAGGTTCCGGATCTGTCGGCTGGGCTTCGGGACGATGCCCGGGTGCGCGCGGGTTTCGCGAAGCTGTGGGAACACGACGACGCCGCCACCCACACGATCAATCACGGTGATGCGCACTTCGCTCAGTTGTATCGCGTACCGGGAAGTGCGCCGGCCTTCCTCGACTGGCAGACGGCATGCCTCGCGCCGTGGGCTCATGACGTGTCGTACTTCCTCGGGTCGGCGCTGACCATCGAAGACCGACGGAGTCGAGAGCGAGAGTTGCTGCGACACTACATCGACGCGCTCGCCGGTCATGGCGGTCCGCATCTCGACGACGAAGACGCCTGGTACGAATACCGGCTGCACACCCTGCACGGGTTCGCGTGGATGTGTGTTCCGACCGTGATGCAGCCGTCGGAGGTGGTCGAGGCGATGGCCCACCGCTACGGCGCCGCCCTCGAAGACCACGACCCGATCGGTATGCTCCTGGCATGAGCGCGGATGCCGTTGGACGGCCAGGTGATTGAACCCGGGTATGGCGAGGAGGCCGGGGACTGGGAGCCGCTGACGACATCGGATCCCGCCACTGCGGAGGCCTTCGATCGCTTGATCGACAGCGTTCGTCGGTTGCAGAATTCGGTGGCAGCTGCCCGGCCGACGGAGGCGGTCTCGTTGGCGATGGCCGCCGAACTGCGCTCCGTCGCGGGTCGGCTCGATGACTTCGCCGTCGACGAGGCGCATCAGCTGGCGGGTACGCAGATGGACTCTCCCGGCAGATCGCAGGCCTTGGTGCCGGTTCTGAGCTACCGGAAGCAGACGACCGATCGCGTCGAGGGCACGCTTCGCCTCGGTCGCTTCCATCTCGGTCGAAACGGCGCGGCGCACGGCGGGGTGATTCCGCTCGTCTTCGACGAGATCTTCGGCCGGCTCGCCGGAGCCGAACGCCCGCGGTGTCGCACCGCGAATCTGCACGTCGACTACCGCCACATCACGCCGGTCGACACGGAGCTCGAGTTCACCGCATGCGTCGACCGGGCGGAGGGCCGCAAGATCTACGTCACCGGGAGTCTCCGCGCTGACGGAACCGTGGTCGCCGAGGCCACCGGGTTGTTCGTCGTACTGCGCCCTGGGCAACCCTGATCTGTCGGTTGTCCGGGATGCTGGCATGTCGACCGGGGCCCCGCCCCTGTCGGTGTTGCGGATCCGCCCGCCAGACCACACGGCGATAAGACGAAGTTCGACTTCCTGGGGTTCAGCCCGCGGCCGTGGACGGCGTTCAGGGTTCTGACCCCAAGCGCTCGATCCACCGAGGCGGTCTGACGCGAACAGGTGTCACCGGGTGTTTGCCGGAGGTCGAATGACGCTGCCGCTCAAACGAATTCGAAGACCCAGCGGTCGACACGGGGCGGTGGCCTTCTTCAGCCCAGAACCTGTACATGTCGTTCGGACAGTGTGTACGGTCGAGATGGTCGGACTAGGAGAAGGTGGATATGTCAACGTTCGAGAACAAATCGGTGGTCGTGACCGGAGCCGGCGGCGGGATCGGGGCTGCCGTTGCCCGCCGCTTCGCCGCACAAGGCGCGCATGTGGTGGTGGCCGACCTCGATGGCGGAGCCGCCGATCGGGTGGCGGCGGATATCGGTGGGTCGGCGATCGGGGTCGCGGTCGACGTCACCGACCAGGACCAGGTCGAATCGGCCGTGGGTAGGGCCGTCGACGAGTTCGGCGGCCTGGACGTGCTGGTGAACAACGCCGGGATCGCGATCCTGGCTCCGGTGACCGAATTGTCCGCGGACGACTTCGATCGCATGATCGCGGTCAACCTGAAGGGCGTCTTCCACGGAATCAAGGCGGCTGTAGCGCATTTGACCGCCCGGGGCGGTGGCGCCATCGTCAACACCGCATCGTCGGCAGGCACCAACGGGATGCCGATGATCGGCGGTTACGCCGCCACAAAGGCGGCTGTCATCAATCTCACCCGGACCGCGGCAGTTGAACTGCGACCCGCGAACATCCGGGTCAACTGTGTAGCACCGGCCTTTGTCGAGACAGCGCTGTCGGACAACCTGATGGAGGCGTTCCAGGCCGCGTCGGGTGGCGTCGATGCGCACGAGTTCTTCACCCAGCACCAGGGTCGACTGGGCCGGCCCGATGATGTGGCCCGTGCGGTGACCCACCTGGCCGAGGACGCGGGCGACTGGGTCACCGGTCACACCTACGTCCTCGACGGAGGATTCACCTCGTCCCCGATGTAGCGCAGGGAGCGGTCATCGGCGCGGAGGCGTCCGCTCGTCAGAAGATGATGAGCGGACGCCCCCGTACTCCGCCCGCCTCGATCATCCGGTGCGCGTCGGCGGCCTGCTCCGGCGCGAATCTACCTGCGGCGATCAGGAAGTCGAACAACCCCTCATCGGCAAGGGTGGCCAGTTCGGTGAGACCGTCGGTGTCCAGCAGGCGTTCGCGCACCCATACCTCGCGGACGCGGATTCCGCGCTCCGGTGGGACGCCGTCGAATGTCCGCACGCAGGCGAGTACTCCACCGTCGACGATGCAGGGGTACAGCGAGGAACCGATCAGTGCGGTGTCGAGAACGGCATCGACGCCGCCACCCGCGGCCGAACGGATACGTTCCTCGACACCCGGTCCACGCGCCACGACCTCCGCGGCACCGTGTGTCCGGATCGTGCCCCACTCGTCGGGCCGACCATCGGCGATGACGTGGATCCCCCTGCGCCGGGCGAGGGTCATCACGAACGCGGCGAGAAACCCCGATCCACCGGTGATCGCCAGCGTGGCACCAGGTCTCAGGTCCAGGACGCTCAGGGCTTCCAGAGCGGTCAACCCGTTCATGGGCAGCATCGCTGCCTGCTCGATCGACAGTGTGGACGGTTTGGGTACGACCGCAGCAGTGGGCACGACGATGAGCTCGGCGTGCGCGCCTCCTTCGGGTCGGCGAGGCATCACGATCGACATGACCTCGTCGCCCACCGCGAAGCGGTCCGATGCCGAGCCGGGGCCCACCGACTCGATCACACCTGCCGCGTCCATGCCCGCGATGTAGGGCGGGTCGAAATCCCGGTAGGCGGCGGCCACGAGCCCACTGCGCGTGGCGATGTCGGTCGGGTTGACCGCGGTGGCCGCAACCGCGATCCGCACCTCGCCCTCGCCGGCTGGACGTACCTCGACGTTGCGGACCTCCAACACGTCCGGCGTACCGAAACGGGGAATGACAACTGCGCGCATGATGAGCCTTTCTGGCTTTCAGGGACTTCCGTATATGGCGGTGGTCAACAACTCCGTGAGGAAGTGGGTGACCTCGTGCAAGTCGGTCAGATTGTCGTCTCCGGCCAGCGCGCCGGCGATCGATCTCTCGATTGTCCACAGGACCACGGCGGAGAGTTCTCCCGGCGGCGGACCGGGGATGGCGATCCCCGAGCGCCGATCGGCGGTGATGACGCGCCCGAGGTAGTCCGCCATCTGAGCGATGCCGGCCCGGTAGACTTCGCGGAGCTCGGGCCGTCGGGGCCATTCGAGTAGGGCGCTCCTCATCACCGAGGTGGTCCGCGCGTCGATCCGGAGCCACTCCCGCAACACTGTGCCGACGGCGGCCCGGTCGGCCCGGTCGATGGTGTCGAGCGACTGGAGTCGGTGGACGGTCGACGCTGCGACCTCACGGTAGAGCTCGGCGAACACCGCGTTCTTGTTGTCGAAGTAGAAGTAGAACGTCGACCGAGACACACCGGCGCGCCGAACGATTCGGGCGACGCTCACCTTGTCCAGTGGGAGATCGAGTAGTAGGTCGCGGAGCGAGTCCAGGATGGCCGTCGACGTCGTATCGGATCTCGGATCGACCCCGGAGTGCTCGATCTGTGTGTGTGCGCCGCCGGGCCCGTCGCCGTGCGGACGGGCTTGTGTCGCTGACGACAGTGTTCCGGCGGACGGTGCCGGTACCGAATTCGGTACCGGCCGCAGGACGGACCGAGTGAGCCAGTCCACCGCGCCGACCGCGGACGCCAGGGCAGGGAGATGCGGATCGAGTTCCCGTGTGCAGACATACATCACGCGTTCGATGCCGCATACGAGTACGGTCGCGATCATCTCCGGGCGCGCGCCGTCCGGAGCACGACCGGAGTCGCGCTCGTGACGGATCTGTTCGGCGACTCCTGCGACGAATCGGTCGAATGTCGGACGCCACACGGCCTCGATGTCGGGGTTCGAGTGCATGTGCTCGACGACCGCGCCGATCACTCCGCCGTGTGACGACCACATCTCGAGGGTTGGTGTGATGCTCGCCTGCATTCCGTACGACCGGTCGCGCCCCGGTGTCGTATCCCAGAGTTGCGGCCCCCCGTAGGACTCGGCCAGCACCACATCGGCGAGGGCGACCAGGACGTCGAACTTCCCGGCGAAGTGATGATAGAAGGCGGATCGGGAATGCCGCGTGCCCGAGATGATGTCGGCGATGGTGACTTCTTCGAACGACTTGTGCACCAACAGCTCCTCCGTTGCAGCGAAGAAGGCGGCAACGGTGGCGTCGGAGGGCCGCGGCTCTCGACGACGGTGCGCCGACCCGCGAGCGACCCGCACCGCTCAGCCCAGCTTCGCCGAACCGCCACAACCGACTATGCCCCCGTCGAGGGGGATCACGTTCCCGGTCATGTACTTTCCGGCAGCACTGGCGAGGAAGATGCTCAGCGCGGCAATGTCGTCAGGCTCTCCGAGACGCCCCAGTGGGATCCCGCCGACGACCCGCTCGAGTGCGTCGGGATTCTCTGTCACGAACCGCATCATCCGGCTCTCGAACGGACCCGGCGCGATGGCGTTCACGGTGATCGATTCAGATGCGAGCTTCTTCGCGAGATGCCTTGTCAAATGGTGGAGTCCGGCCTTGCTCGCCCCATAGCTGAAACTGTCCATCTCCGGCACGTTGATGCCGTCGGTCGAACCGATGTTGATGACCGAGGCGCGTCCGGCCTCACGTGCGGCAGCACGCAGTCCGGGTAGCAAGGCGACGGTGAGGTGGAAAACGCCTTCGAGGTTGGTGTGCATCACCTTGTCCCACCCGGCATCCGGGAATTCTTCAAGGGGGGCACCCCACGTCACACCGGCATTGTTCACCACCACGTCGAGTCGCTCGCCGCGTGCGAGGACCTCGGCAGCCAGGGTTCGTGCCGACTCCGGGGTCGAGACATCGCCGACGATTCCGGTGACGCGCCCGGAGGTCGACAACCGCTCCACCGCGGCGTCGACTCCGGCCTGTTTGCGTGACGACACGACGACGTCGGCACCGGCTGCGGCGAAACCTTCGGCGATCATCACTCCGATCCCGCTGGTCCCACCGGTGATCAAGATCCGGGCACCGGCGACGTCGAACAACTGGTAGGGCGAATTCTGCGTCATGGAACTCCTCATCGATTCTGTACAACCGACCATACAGTATGTTCGGACACGTTGACTGTGTTGTGGAGCACAAATACCGTCGCTGGCAGCCGACCATCACAACCGACGCGGCAGCCCGGAGGAGTCGGCAGCCCGATTCACCGACGACAGGAGAAGACTCGTGACCGCTCAACTGATTCCGCAGACGAGGGAAGGTTCGCTCGACGTTCCCGAGGGGTTGCCTCGTGGTATCGATCTCGGCCGGATCAACAATCGGCGCGAAGCAATCATGAGGTACGGACGCGACTACGTGGAGCGCATGACCGACCACGCTCTCCTCGGCGACGATCATGCCTACCGAGCGTTCCTGGACTTCAAGGACAAGTCGAAGAACGCGTCCTGGAAGATGTTCGAGCAGGCCCTCGATCACGGGATCGATTCGCTCGACGATCCCTCCGACGGACTCGTCGGACTGTTCGAACAGCTCGACCACATTCCGGACTGGGTGGACTTCGACCAGCTGTACCGGGGTGCCGTCGCATACTGGCGAGTGGGCTCGGTTGCCGGCATGGTGCTGACGTATTCGTCCATCGGAGCGGGCTTCTCGATGTACAGCTCGACACGGCCGGTGTTGTTCAGTGGTCGCCTCAAGGACGAGTCGGCCGTGGGCGGGCGGCTCACCGAGAGCTTCCGATACGTCGTTGCGGCGCACACCCCCGGCGGCATGCGCCGCGATCAGGACGGCTTCCGTCTCACTGCGAAGGTCCGCATGATCCATGCCGCGGTGCGACACACGCTCAGTCATTCCCCGCACTGGGACTGGCCGAGCTGGGGTCTGCCCATCAGCAACCTCGATTCGATGAACACCCAAGCGGGACAGTTCGGTACGCAGTTCGTCGACGGCGTCCGTGCGTCGGGGATCAGCATCAGCGACCGCGAGGAAGAGGACATCTTCGCGCTCTGCCGGTACGTGGGCTGGGTGATCGGCGTTCCGGAAGAGGTGCTCCACACGAACCCCGACGACGCCCGGATGAAGGTCAACTTCCACAAGCTCATCGAATTGCCGGCCGACGACCTCTGTCGCGATGTGGTCAAGACGATCATCGAGTACAGCACCGAGAAGCCGCCGGGTGATGTCGAACTGCTTCCGGGACCGGTTGCCGCCTTCATGACCACCGAGCGGCGACGCCATCTCGCGTGGGCACTGATCCGAAACTGGCAGCCGGACTACGTGAGCGAGATGCTCGACGTCGAACGCACCCCGTGGCGTTTCGCGCTGCCGACCATTCGGCCACTGGTCAGCGCCTTTGATCGCGTGGCACGTAAACTGCCGCACGACGACGAGGCCAAGGCTTTCAAGACGTTGCGGCAGTTCAATTCCGCGATCGCAACGCCGGAGGGTGGCAAGTCCGAAGAGGTCGCGAACCCGGACACGCTGACCAAGGACATTGCCGCGAACAAGGGCAAGGTGCCGAAGGCGTCTGCGCGCGTGGCGAGTTAGTGGCACGGGATGCGCGGGCCGTGCCGCCCGCGCACCCCGGCCGCACGGAATGACCGGAGGACGGATCATGAAGATCACCATCGATCGAACGGCCTGTTACGGGCTGGGGGCGTGCGAATCTGCGGCTCCCGAGGTCTTCGAAGTCGGCGACGACGGAAAAGCGCACCTGGTTGCCGATCCGACGGACCTTGCGCGGTACCGGGTTGCGATAACGGAAGCAGTGAACGAATGTCCGATGCGGGCTCTGCTCATGGAAGTCTGACCCGCAGTCGCCTGGAGCCCGCCCGGTCTACGACCTGGCGGGCTCCAGGCGAATGGTGACCGCCTTGGACACCGGCGCATTGGATTTGTCGGCGACATGGTCGAGGGGGATGAGGGGGTTGGTCTCAGGTCGTTGACGACGAATGTTGCTTTGCCGGAGGTGGTGTCGAAACGGCGTTCGTCACGCGGCCGCGACGAAGTTGCCGCCCATCGCCATGAACAGCGAGGCCCGCCCATCGCGCATGGCCCGGATGGGGTGTCCAAGGCGCGGAGTTCGTGTGCGATGATCGAGTACGCGAGCCGCCAGTGATCGGGGCGTAGTGGGTGGCGCCGGGCAGCAGCACCATCGGTTCGGTGATACGGCCCTGCTGTCCGAGCCAGTAGTCCGTGCGCTCACGCAGCTCGGAGGCCGGGTGAGCGTCGAAGAAGTCGGGATCGACGACCCGCCGAGTTGCTTCCTCGGCGACTGCTTTGGCCCCGTTCTCGCAGAACTCGGCATGCTTGCGGTGCCCGGGAGTCTCCGGCCATGCGCAGCCGGGACAATCGAATCCGTTGCGCTGGTTGAGTTTCACCAGGGTACGGGCTGTGCGCGCAAGCCCCATCTGCTCGATGCCGCGCCGCAGGGAGACCAGGACGGCCTCCACTCCTGCGGCCTGCGACTTCGGAGGGGTGACGAGCAACGTTTTCTCGTCGATGTCGGATTCAACGCGATCGGTGCTCATGACGAACGAGGACGTGACGCGAACGGCGGTGGTGAACCGGTCACCGTGCCGCCCTGACGGGGGATCCCGGCCGGACCCGCGGTGCACCGGACACGGTGAATCGGGCTCGCAGATAGACACCGTCGAACCACCCATGGCACTCTGCGAACGCCAGCAACTCACGGACTTCGTCGCGCCATCGTCGGTCGTCGTTCAACGATTGCAACCACAATGTGTTGATGTAGGCAGCATCGCCGTCGACATAGCCGATGCCCCGCTGTCGCAAACGTTCGGAGGTCTCGATCTCGTTCACCGCGCTGCGGACTTCGAGGTCTCGCAGATCCGATCGTTCACGGACGCGGACCGTGTGCGCTTCCACGCGGATTTCCATGGGTTGCTCCGGAGTTGATCCGCTGTGATCAGCGGGCTGGTGACGAGTAGATGTCCTCGATGACCTCTGCGTACTTGGTGGCCACCCCGCGCCGCTTGAGCTTCATCGTCGGGGTGAGCTCTTCGGAATCCGGGAGCCATTCGTCGGCCAGGAGTCGATACCGTTTGATCTGCTCGACCCGGGACAGCTGGGAATTGGCGCGTTCTACCGCCTCAGCGATCTCGGCCTGTAGCGAAGTCTCCTGGATCAGCGACGACGGGGTGCTCTCGGCGAGTCCGTGCTCGGCGGCGAAGGTGCGTGCGGCATCGGGATCGAGCACGATCAGCGCGACGTTGTAGGGACGACGGTCGCCGACGACACACGCCTGGCCGATCAGCGGTGACGAGCTCTTCAGCTTGCCTTCGATGTTGACCGGCGACATGTTCTTGCCGGCGGCATTGATGATGAGCTCCTTCTTGCGGTCGACGATGGTCACCCACCCCTCGTCATCGATCTGAGCGATGTCGCCCGTGTGCAGCCAGCCGAATTCGTCGATTGCTTCGGCGGTCTTCTCCGGCGCCTTCCGGTAGCCCTTCATGACGTGGGGTCCGCGCAGCAAGAGTTCGCCGTCGTCGGCGAGCTTGGCCTCGGTGCCGGGTTGTGCGAGACCGACTTTGCCCACGCGGATGTCGGTGGGAATGTTGGTGAAACCGAGCGCCCCGGTCTCCGACATCCCGAAGCCTTCCTGCAGCGGCGTGCCGATTGCGAGGAAGAACTCATGCACGGCGGGGGCGATGGGCGCGGCGCCCGTCATGAGCAGGGCCACCCGATCGAGGCCCAATTGGGCCCGAAGGCCGGCGAAGATGTTCTCTTCGGCGGTCGCGACCTTCGCCGTGAGATCGGCCGGTACATCTTCTCGACGCTGCTCGGTCTGCACCTTCGTGGTGGCCGCGTCGAGCGCTGCGAGCGTGGGGACCCGTTGCTCGTCCGGCAGTGCCGAGAACCGGGCGAGCAGAGCGGCGCGAAGTTTCTCCCAGATTCGCGGAACGCCCAGGAACCAGGTCGGGTGTGCGTGTGCCACCGCGCCGAAGACCGTGGTTGCGTCGCGGACCGTCGTGATGGGCCACCCCGTGACAGTTGCGAGATAGTGCGAGAAGACCCGGTCGGCGGCATGCGCCGTCGGCAGGTAGCTGATCGCGGCGCCGTCGACGTCGAACGGGAAACGAAGATTGCAGGTGTACATCACGAACATGAGGTTCGCGTGGGTCAACTCGACGCCCTTGGGGTCGCCGGTGGTACCCGAGGTGTAGATCAGCGTCGCGAGGTCCGAGGCCTCCACCGAACGCCAGCTCTTGTCGAAGTCGAAGTCCGCCGGGCGTCGCCCACGTAGTTCGGTGAGGGTGCTGATCGTCGCCGGCCCGTTGCCGTGTGTTCGCGAATCATCGAGGGGACCGTTCACCACGATGTGCTTGAGTGCCGGAGCCGCGGTGCGGTTCAGGACATCGAGGAAGGCCGGTTCGGCGACGACGACAGCGTTGCCCGCGTTCTCGAACAGGAAGCTGATCTGCTCCGGCGCCGAGGTGAGGTAGATGGAGAACGGGGTGGCGCCGAGGTGCAGCACCGCCATGTCGACGATGTGGAACTCGGGACTGTTCGCCAGCATGATCGCGACGGTGTCCCCGCGCTCGACGCCGAGATCGGCCAGTCCGGCCGCGACCTCCTCGACCGCGTCGCGGTAGTCGCCCCATGTGTACGAGCGGTCTTCGCCGAAAGCGATCAGGGCTTTCGAGTCGAGTCGGTCGGCGGCGGTCGCCTGGAACGCTCCGACGAGTGTGGATGCCGAAATGCCGGGTGCGGCAACGGGTGCGGACGGTGCCTGGGAAGCCTGTGTCATCGTTTCTGCCTCGATTGCGGTGCGGAGGGACGGGAGGTCGAGAGGTCTCAGTGAGTGAGCTGTTCGGCGCCGGCGGGTGTCGAATCCTCCGCCGCCGTCTCGGGCGCTCGGGTGGTGATGAAGTCGTCGGGATCGGGTTGATGGACCCGGCGCCAGTAGTCGACGTATCGCCACGGGCTGTTGGTGACGACCCGGCCTCGATCGTTGCGGTAGTACGTGGTGGTACCGCCGAAATGCCAGACCGTGTCCTCCAACGCTTCGTCGAGCTCGCGGTTGTAGGCCTCGAACGCCTCGGGACGGACCTCGACCGTGTCGAGGTCGTCGTCGATCATGGTGGCCAGCAACGCCGTTACATGCTGGATCTGCATCTCGGTACCGGCGATGACCGTTCCGCCATGGCCGGTGTTGGTGTTGGGGCCGTACAGGCAGAAGAAGTTGGGGAATCCGGGCACGGTGATACCCAGATGTGCTCGGCCGTCGTCCTCACCCCACACCTCGCGGAGCGTCTTGCCGTCGCGACCGCGGACCTCGATCGAACCGAGGACGTCCACCGAACGGAATCCCGTGGCCAGGACGAGGACGTCGGCGTCGAAATCTGTTCCAGCCGTGGTACTGACACCGGACGGGGTGATCTTCGCGACACCGTCGGTGATCAGATCGACGTTCTCGCGACGCAGCGTGCGGAACCAGCCCGCGTCGATCAGCAGGCGCTTTCCGTACGGCGGATAGTCGGGCAGGCTCTTGGCGAGAAGCTCTGGGTGGTCGGCCAGTTCGCTCTCGATGTACGCGGTGAGCATGGCCCGGAGCCGGTCATTGCCCTTGTTGATGGCGCGACCGAGGTGGGGGTAGTCGCGATCGACCTGAAGGAGGCGCCAGACCTTGTCACCCATCCGCCAGAACAACCGCGCGCGGTACCAGGCGAGATAGAACGGTATGTGCTCGTTGAGCCAATGTGCTGAGTCGTCGACCTCCGCACCCTTCAGCGGATGGGGCATGGCCCACTGCGGCGTTCGCTGGAAGACGCGTACCTCGTCGGCGATCTCGGCGGCGGCCGGGACGAACTGCATCGCGCTGGCGCCGGTGCCGATCACGGCGACGCGTTTGCCGCGGAGGTCGAGGGTGGGATCCCACTGCGCCGTATGGAGTGTCGGCCCGTCGAAGTCGGCCAGTCCCGGTAGGTCGGGAATGCTCGGCTGGTTCAGTAGTCCGACGGCGCTGATGACGACGCTCGCGTCCAGGCTCTCGATCTGCCCGCTGTGTACCGATCGTAGGGTGAGCTGCCAGCTCGAGCGCTGCGCGTCGAATTGCGCGAGGTCGACCGCGGTGGCGAAGCGGGTCTTCGCGAGGACGCCGTGCCGCTCGGCCAGGGTCCGCCAGTACTCGGCGAGTTCATGCTGCGGTGCGAAGTAGCTCGACCAGTCCGGTTTCGGGTCGAACGACAGGGCGTACAGGTAGCTCGGGGTGTCGACACCGCAACCCGGATAGACGTTCTCGTGCCACGTACCGCCCACGTCGTCGTTCTTGTCGATCAGGACGTAGTCGATGCCGGCCTGTTCCAGCCGGATCGCCATCGCCAGTCCGGAGATCCCCGCACCGATGATCGCGACCCGGAAGCCATCCGTCGGTGCGGACCACGGTACCGAATGGCGACGGTACAGGCCCATCTCCTCGCCCAGGAGCTGCCCGTAGCCGTCGGGAAGCGGCTCGGCCAGCATCACCGAGAGGATCCGTGACAGTCGCTCGGGGGCCGGAGCGTCCGCCACGTCGAGGTCGCCGTCGCGCCACGCGCGGAGCGTGGCCCCGGCCTCCCGCCGAATTCGTTCGGCGAGTTCGGGTTCGAATCCTCCGGTGTCGTGGTCGCCGAGATCGGGAGGAGCGGTGGGCAGGTACGGCTCCTCGATCCAGCGGTCATCGCCGGTCAGTAGAGCCAACGAGCCCAGCAGGATCGGGAGGTTGGCGTGTTCGAGTGCGAGCGCGAGTTGCTCGTCGGTGAAGTCGGCGTCGGGCCGAAATGCGCCGTCGGGAGCGCCGCTCCACTCTGGGGCGAGACGGGGGGAACTGGACTCTGGCATACACGAGACCATACAATGTGTTCAGACGTGGCGTCAATCACATTCGGGCCGACGGCTGCGTGCACGGCCTCCGCTTTCACATCGATCGACAGACAGGACAGACAGATGACAGTCACCGCGAATCGTCCACGTGCACAGGCGCGTGGCGTGTACGAACCCGAGCACGAGGCCTTCCGGGAGAGCTTTCGCCGTTTCCTCGACACCGACGTCGTGCCGGGGTATGAGACTTGGGAACGGGAGGGGCGGATACCCCGCGAACTCTTCCGGAAGGCCGGCTCGCACGGATTCCTCGGGATGTCGGTCGACGAGGAGTTCGGCGGCGGTGGCACCGCTGATTTCCGGTTCAATGCGGTCATCGCCGAAGAGGTCGCCGACGCGGGGGTGATGTCGTTCGGGGTCAACCTCCACAACGACATCTGTGTCCCGTATTTCGAGCGTTATGCCGACGACGAGCAGAAGCGGCGCTGGCTGCCGGGCTTGGCGTCGGGTGAGCTCATCGCGGCCATCGCGATGACCGAGCCGGGGACGGGCTCCGATCTCGCGGGCATCACCACGACGGCAAGAGAAGAGGGCGAACACTTTGTGCTGAACGGCTCGAAGACGTTCATATCCAATGGGATCAATGCCGATCTGGTGATCGTCGCCGCGCGGACGGAGAGCGACGGTGACCGTCACGGAGGCCTGTCGCTGCTGGTCGTCGAACGGGACACCCCGGGCTTCACGCGGGGGCGCAATCTGGAGAAGATCGGCATGCACGCGCAGGACACTGCCGAGTTGTTCTTCGAGGACGCGCACGTCCCGAAGGAGAATCTGCTGGGCGAGCGAGGTGGGGGTTTCCGTGCACTCGTCACCAACCTCCCGCAAGAGCGGCTGACAATCGCGGTGGCGAGCACGGCGGCAGCGGCCCGCGCGGTCGAGTTGGCGCGGGACTACGTCACCACCAGAACCGCGTTCGGAAAACCGTTGTCGGCGAACCAGAACACCCGATTCACCCTGGCAGACGCGCACGTGCAGACCGAGGTGGTCCGCGCCTTCGTCGACGACTGTCTGCGGCAGCACACCAGTGGCGAACTGACGGCCGACCGGGCCGCGATGGCCAAGTTGGCCGCCAGTGAGGTCCAGGGCCGCGTCGTGGACCAGTGCCTGCAGATGTTCGGTGGCTACGGCTTCATGGCCGAATACCCGATCGCCAGGGCCTATGTCGATGCCCGCGTCCAGCGAATCTACGGCGGTGCCAACGAGATCATGAAGGAGATCATCGGCAAGTCCCTCTTCCGCTGAGGGGTTGCCGAGAACACAACACCATGAAGAGAACACTTTTCGACTCCGAGCACGACCAGTTCCGAGACACCGTCCGGTCCTTTCTGATGAAAGAGGCAGTTCCACATACCGCTGAGTGGGAGGAGGCCGGCGAGGTCGGTCGAGACTTCTGGACCGCGGCCGCCGCTCAGGGGCTGGTGGGCTTCGCGGCTCCGGAACAGTACGGCGGCGGGGGACTTCGTGACTTCCGCTTCAACGCGGTGATCAATGAGGAAGTCGTCCGCACCGGAACGGTCGGCGACGGCTTCTCGCTGACGAACGACATCGTGCTCCCGTACTTTCTGGACATCGCGACGCCGGAACAGCAGGGCCGCTGGCTGCCCGGCATCGTCAGCGGAGAGACCGCGATCGCCATCGCCATGTCCGAGCCGGGTACCGGTTCGGACCTGCGCGCGATCAAGTCCACTGCGACCCGGGTCGACGGTGGCTGGTGTCTCAACGGTTCCAAGACCTTCATCACTCGCGGTATCCAGGCCGACCTGATCATCGTCGCGGCCCGGATCCCCGAGGACGACGGCGGCGGGTTCGGTCTGTTCGTCGTGTCCGCCGGCCACGACGGATTTCAGCGCGGTCGCAAGTTGCAGAAGATCGGGCGCAAGGCACAGGACACCGCGGAGTTGTTCTTCGAAGACGTCCTCGTCGCCGAATCCGACGTGCTCGGCGAACCGGGTAAGGGGCTTCGGTACATGATGGGCAACCTTGCCCAGGAACGGTTGTCGATGGCGGTCGTGGCGGTCGCCCAGGCCGAGTACGCGGTCGAGACCGCCATCGCCTACGGCAAGGAGCGCAAGGCCTTCGGTCAACCCATCGGGAGCTTCCAGGCGAACCGCTTCACCCTGGCCGAGTTGTCCACGCAGGTGGGAATCGCCCGGGTGTTCGTGGACCGGTGCATCGAGGCGCAGAACGCGGGGGAACTCACCGCAGCCGAGGCGGCCGGCGCGAAGTTCTGGACCACCGAGCTGGAGTTCAATGCACTGGACACCTGCCTCCAGATGCACGGCGGGTACGGCTACATGGAGGAGTACGACGTCGCGCGGAGATGGCGGGACGCGCGGGTACAGCGGATCTATGGCGGCACCAACGAGATCATGCGCGAGATCGTGGGCCGCTCACTCGGTCTGTGAACCGGGGGTCTTGCTGAGGTGATGGTGAATCGGTGGTTGCCCGGGAAGAACTCTCGACCGGGCAACCACCGAGGTCATGGGGTCGAGTCGATCACGCCATCGGCGAGCAGGGCCTCGATCTCGGTCGGGGAGAAGCCGGTCTCGCCGAGCACCTCGACAGTGTCGGCGCCCGGCGCGCGACGCGGACGGGGAACCGTGGGCGGATGGCCGTCGAAGCGAGGGGCCGGAGCCGGTTGCACCACGTCGTCGACCGTCACGAACGTGTTCCGGGCTCGATTGTGCGGGTGCTCCACTGCCTCCGACATCCTCAGAACCGGTGCGTAGCAAGTGTTTCGGCCGTCGAACAGCGCGTCGAGTTCGGCCCGGTTGTATTCGGCGACCCGCTTCTCGAGAATGATGCGGTACTCGTCCCATCGCTTCGAATCGAGATGGTCGTGCCGCATCGCATCGGGCAGTTCCAAGACATCGCAGAGCTCCGTCCAGAACTGATTCTCGATGGCGCCGATGCTCACCCACTGTCCGTCGCGGGTCTCGTAGACGTCGTAGAAGAAGGCGCCGGTGTCGAGCAGGTTGGCGCCACGTTCCTCGACGAAGTCGCCCTCGGCCCGGTACGAATGGAACATCGCCATCAGGGCCGAGGCGCCGTCGATCATCGCCGCGTCGACGACCCGGCCGCCGTGGCCGGCGCGGGCGGACAGGATGCCCGCCAGCATCCCGAACGCGAGAAAGGTGCCGCCGCCCCCGAAGTCGCCGACGAGGTTCAGGGGCGGAACCGGTGGCCCACCCTTCCGTCCGATCTGATGAAGGGCGCCGGTGAGTGCGATGTAGTTGATGTCATGGCCGGGCAGCGACGCCATCGGACCGGTCTGGCCCCAGCCGGTCATGCGGCCGTAGACGAGATTCGGGTTGTGGTGCCGGCAGTCCGCCGGCCCGACCCCCAGGCGTTCGGCCACACCGGGGCGAAACGTCTCGATCAAACCGTCGGCATCGGCGCACAGACGTCGAACCACTGCTGCACCAGCCTCGGACTTGAGATTCACGGCCACATGCCGCCGGCTGCGGAACAGGATGCCGTGACCGCCGACCGCCCAGGGGTTGCCCCCGGGCCGGTCGACGGTGATGACCTCGGCACCCATGTCCGCCAGCATCATCGCGGCGAAGGGGCCGGGCCCGATGCCGGCGAGTTCGATGATCCGGGTGCCCGCCAGGGGAGGGGTTGTCGACTCGACGCTCACTTCTTCGCGACCACCGGCATGCCGCCCTTGTTCGCGGCGATGTCCGCGTGGACCTCGTCGGGGTTGGCCACGGCCATCTCCTTGTTCGCGCCGTCGGGGAGTTTGATCGCGTCGTTGAATTGGCGAAGCATGGTGAACGCGGCCTTCTCGTCGTCGTGTGGCAACACCCGTCCGACTCGATCGGCAAGGGTGACGAGCGGGCTGATCGTCGGCAGGATGTGCCGCCATCCGGTCTTCTCGACGCCCAGAGCATCCATGACGTGCGGTGGGATCCACGAGTGCAGCAACCCATAGGCGAGCTTGAGTCGACGTTCGTTGGTCATGAACTTGGCCACCGGTCCCGGTAGCACCTCGACGTCGCCGGGTGGATTCTCGACGCTGTACTCGATGATCGAGTGGACGACGTCGTGGCAGAGCTCGTCCGGCGGTAGTTCGACCAGCGTGTGCAGATCGGTCTTGCGACGAGCGTCCTCGTAATCCGTGTGCAGGATGTCCTCGGGAACGCCGATCACGTATCCCACGTAACGGCTCAGGGCGAAGATGTCCTCGAGTTCACGGTCGCTGAAACGAATTCCCGAGGACTGGACCGCATCGGTGAACTTCACCCCGAACTGGCCGGCCTGGGTGACCATGCTGTCGAAGTTGTTGATGGGGATGCCCCAGCCGGCCCAGTCCCAGTGATCGGATCGCCCGAGGCTGTGGCGAACCGCGGCGTGGATCATGCGGACCTTCGCGGTGAGACGGAAGCCCTCCTCGAAACGCGCCATCCCGCCGGGGGTGTACGCGGCGACCACATACCGGAAGCTCTCGATGAGCCGGGTCCCCACCTTGTCCTGCTCGCGGAGCCGACCGCTGAACAGGACCGGGCGGGTCGCGCTGTACATGGAGAAGCCCCCGGCGATCGCGCCCCAGGCGAGGACGGGCGGGACGATCGGGCCGGCCCGCCAGAAAGCGACCGCACCGCGGTAGAGCTGGTCGAAATCGACCCAGTCGGGGATGTGGTCGAGCTGGTCGAACAGCGCGATCAGTCCGGGGCTGGGGTCGTCGATCGCGTCGATTCCGTGATCGAGGGCCTGGTCGAAGGTGCGCCACGTCGAATTGTTGGATTTGTCCTTGAAGTCGAGCATCGCCGCGTAGGCGTAGTCGTCGGCGAGCAGGGCGTGGTCGGTCAGCTTCTCGACCAGGTCGCGACCGTACATCGCGATCGCTTTGTCCTTGTTCGCAATCCGTCCCAGATCGATTCCGCGCGGGAGTCCCGGCGGAACGTCGAGATCGCCGCGGAAACTCGTCGGCTGCGTGTGTGGCTCGGTGATGGTCATCGCGCCTCCTAGGTGAGTGATCGGTACGCCGACCGCATGTGATCGTCGTTACAACGCAGGGTAGACCCAACTGAACACTATGTCTACACTGATTGTCTGGCCGCCTGTATGCCGACGCCAGGCGCTCGCGGCCAGCCGCGTTCCACGCGTCGGCCCGTCCCCAATGACCGAGGAGTATCGATGTCACCGCTGTCCCAGGAATCGACGAAACCATCGGCGGCGTCGCTTCCGGAATCGCTGCCGCCCCGGACCTTGCGGGAGCTGCTGGAATCCCGGTGGAGTTGCCGCGAGTTCCTCCCTCGTGAGGTGCCGCCGGCCGAGATCGAGCGAGTGCTCGATGTGGCCCGGTTGACTCCCTCGTGGTGCAACACGCAGTCGTGGCACGTCGACGTGCTGAGTGGGGGTGCCGCCGAGGGTCTGCGCGACGCCTTGCGGGCCGCGATCGCGGACGGGCCGGCGCAGAATCCCGACATCGAGTTCCCGGCCGCGTATGACGGCGTCTACCAGGAGCGTCGTCGCGAGAGTGGTCTGCAGCTCTATGCAAGCCTCGGCATCGAGAAGTCCGATCGGGCCGGTTCGGCCCGACAGATGCTGCGCAACTTCGACTTCTTCGGAGCGCCGCACGTGGCGATCGTGACGACCGAGGCTGCGCTGGGCCCCTACGGAGCGGTCGACTGTGGCTTGTTCGTCAGCAACTTCATCCTGGCTGCCCACGAGATCGGGATCGCGACCGTCCCGCAGGCGGCACTGGCGACGCAGTCGCCGGTGATCCGGGAGTATCTCGGGTTGAAGTCCGAACGGCGAGTGGTCGTGGGTATCTCGTTCGGCTACCCCGACGGGGACGCGCCGGTCAACGCGTATCGCACCAGCAGGCAGTCGATCGCGGAGGTCGCGACCTTCCACCGATGATGGTCGCGGATGGCGCCGCGACGGGCTATACACAGTGTATGAACGTAATGTATGTTGCACTCGACGATGGCGCCGAGCGCCCGCAGAATGACTAGGAGACTGTGAATGTCGGACACCCAGGCACTGATCTTTGATGCGATCCGAACGCCGCGCGGTAAGGGCAAGAGCTCGGGATCGTTGCACACGATCAAGCCGATCGACCTCACCACCGGCTTGCTGTCGGCAGTCCTCGACCGGAATCCCTCTCTCGATCCCGCCCGCGTCGACGACCTGGTCCTCGGGGTCGTGACCCCGGTCGGCGAGCAGGGCGGAGACATCGCGCGCACGGCGGCACTCGCGGCGGGGCTCCCCCGCACGGTGGCGGGCGTGCAGGTCAACCGGTTCTGCGCATCCGGGCTCGAAGCGGTGAATCTTGCTGCGCAGAAGGTGCGTTCGGGATTCGAGGACCTGGTATTGGCGGGCGGCGTCGAATCGATGTCCCGTGTTCCGATGAGCTCCGATGGTGCCGCGTGGATGGACGACCCCGCAACGAATCTGGCGACGAGCTTTGTGCCGCAGGGCATCGGCGCCGATCTGATCGCGACACTCGACGGTTACACCCGCGAGGACGTGGACGCGTACGCAGTGCGTTCGCACGAACTGGCCGCCAAGGCCGAGGCGGACGGGCGGTTCGACGCCTCGGTCATAGCGGTACGTGACATCAACGGGGCAGTGGTGCTGGACCGGCACGAGACCATTCGCGAGGGGACCACCACTGCCACCCTCGCCCCACTCCGGCCGTCGTTCGCCAAGCTCGGTGCAGCCGGCTTCGATGCTGTTGCACTGCAGGAGTTCCCGACTGTCGAGAAGATCGACCACGTCCATCACGCGGGCAACAGCTCAGGGATCGTCGACGGCGCCTCGCTGGTCGCGATCGGCAGCGAACAGATCGGGAAGGAACTGGGTCTGACGCCGCGCGGTCGGATTGTCTCCACCGCGGTGTCCGGAGACAATCCGACCATCATGCTGACCGCACCGGCTCCCGCGTCACGCAAGGCGCTGGCGAAAGCCGGTCTCACCGTCGACGATATCGACCTCGTGGAGATCAACGAGGCGTTCGCCTCGGTGGTGCTGCATTTCGTCGACGACCTCGGCCTCGACATGGCGAAGGTGAACGTGAACGGCGGAGCAATCGCGATGGGGCACCCGCTCGGTGCCACCGGCGCGATGCTCGTCTCCACGGTCCTCGACGAATTGCACCGGACCGGTGGTCGATACGGACTCGTGACGCTGTGCGTCGGCGGTGGTATGGGGATCGCAACCGTGGTGGAGGCGCTCTGATCGCCACTCCCAACGCCAGACAATCCCACAGACGACCAGAGAGAGTTCAACGGCTATGACCCAGAGCACGATCCGACGCACCATCGACGACGACGCGATCGTCACCCTCACCATCGACGACCCGGAACAGCGGGTGAACACGATGAACGAGCGTTTCGTCAGCTCGCTCTCGGGCGCACTCGACGAGATCGGTGACGCCCAGGACATCGCCGGCGTCATCATCGCCTCCGGGAAGTCGACGTTTTTCGCCGGTGGCGACCTCAACGACCTCGTGCACGCCGATCGGTCCCACATCGACGACTTCACCGCGTTCGTCGAACGAAACCGGGATCTGCTCCGACGCCTGGAGCGTCTCGGGGTGCCGGTTGTGGCGACGATCAACGGTACGGCGCTGGGTGGTGGACTCGAGCTCACGCTCGCGACCCACCATCGCATCGCGGTGAAGTCCGGCGGCGTTCGTCTGGGGCTTCCGGAAGTGACCCTGGGTCTCCTGCCAGGTGCCGGGGGCGTCGTCCGCAGCGTGCGCCTGCTGGGCGTCCAGAAGGCGCTGGCGTCGCTGCTGCTGACCGGTCGCCAGGTCGATGCGACGGCCGCACTCGAACTGGGCATCGTAGATGAACTCGTCGATTCGCCTGCGGATCTGGCGTCGGCGGCGAAGGCCTGGATCCTGGCCAACCCGGATGCGCGGCAGCCATGGGACATGCCTGGGTACGCGATACCAGGCGGGGCCCCGGGTGACCCGGCGCAGCCGCTGCACGCCTCCTTGCCCCTCCTGACCGCGACACTGCGCGCCGACCTCAAAGGCGCGAATTACCCGGCGCCGAGAAACATCCTGAAGGCCGCTGTCGAGGGCGCCCAGGTCGACTTCGACAACGCCTTGCGGATCGAGACCCGGTACTTCGTCGACCTGGCAGTCGGGCAGATCGCGAAGAACATGATCCAGGCCCGGTTCTTCGACACCCAGACGGTGAACGGACTCCGCGGCCGCGACGCATCACGGACCCCGTGGAAGGCGACTAAGGCGGTGGTCCTGGGTGCCGGGATGATGGGTGCGGGTATCGCTTATCAGTGCGCCGCAGCCGGAATCGACGTCGTCCTCAAAGATGTCAGTGCGGAAGCCGCCGAGCGCGGCAAGGATTACTCGCGAAAGGTTCTCGACAAGAAGGTGGGCTCGGGAGCCCTCTCCGAAGCGCAGCGAGGGGTCATCCTCGACCGGATCACCGCGACCGCCGACGTTGCCGACGCCGCGGGCGCGGACCTGGTGATCGAGGCCGTCTTCGAAGATCCGGATCTCAAGGCCCGAGTTCTGAAAGAGGTCGAACCCGTTCTCGCACCGGGTGCGCTCATCGGGTCGAACACGTCGACCCTGCCGATCACCGGTTTGGCCGGCGCTGTGCAGAATCCCGCAGACTTCATCGGCCTGCACTTCTTCAGCCCCGTGGACAAGATGCCGCTGCTGGAGATCATCAAGGGCGGCTCGACGTCGGCCGAATCGGTCTCCAGGGCACTGGATGTCGCCCGTCAGATTGCCAAGACACCCATCGTGGTCAACGACAGTCGTGGCTTCTTCACCAGCCGGGTGATCGGCACCTTCGTCAACGAAGCGCTCGCCATGCTCGGCGAGGGGGTGCCGGCACCGATGATCGAGCAGGCCACGACCCAGGCGGGTTATCCGGCACCCGCGTTGCAGCTCGCCGATGAACTCAATCTCGAACTCCTGCGGCGAGTTCGGGACGCATCGCGCGATGCGGCCGAGGCGGAGGGGCGCGACTGGGTGGCCCATCCCGCCGAGGCGGTGCTCGACCGGATGCTGACCGAGTTCGACCGGGCAGGCCGGTTGGCCGGCGCCGGCTTCTACGAGTACAGCGAGGGACGCCGAAGCGGGTTGTGGAGTGGCCTCGGTGCGGCTTTCCCCGCCGCAGAGCAGGTACCGACCCTGACCGATCTCAAGGAACGCCTGCTGTTCGTCGAAGCCGTGGAATCCGCGAGGTGTCTGGACGAAGGCGTTCTGGAGTCGGTGGCCGACGCGAACATCGGATCGCTGCTGGGGATCGGGTATCCGGGCTGGACGGGTGGAGTCCTGCAGTTCATCGACGGCTACGAGGGCGGGGTCGCTGGGTTCGTGGCGCGCGCGAACGAGCTTGCCGCGCGCTACGGAACGCGTTTCCTTCCACCGGCGTCACTGACCCGGCTCGCCGCCGACGGCCGGTCACTCGCCGACTCTCGTCGCCAAGCGGAAGCGGTGTCATGACCCGGCACCTCGTGCACACGCGGGACGGTGTCCGGCTCTCGGTCCGGGACGTCGGAGACGGTCCGGGCGTCTTGCTGATCCATGGCTGGAGTCTCAGCGGAGAGGTGTGGGATCGGCAGATACGGGTGCTGGCCGAGAGCGGTCATCGGGTCATCGCCATGGATCTCCGAGGACACGGGCACTCGGATGCGCCGCTGGACGGTTACGACATCGACTCCCTGCAGCATGATGCGCTCGAGGTCATCGAGCAGCGTGGCCTGGGCTCGGCCGCCATCGTGGGCTGGTCGCTGGGCGGGATGGTCGCCCTCCGCCTGGCACGCGAACGGCCCGATCTCGCAGGGGCTCTCGTGTTGGTCGCCACCAACGGCGTTGCGGCGGCGCGGTTCGAGGATTTTCCGTTCGGGGTGCCCCCCGAGGGGCCTCTGGACAATCTCCTCGCCGCCGAGCACGCGGACCGGGTATCCCTGCGACGGCGTGCCGTCGGTGATCCGTTCAAGGGTGGCGCGCCCGACCCGCACATCCTGGACTGGCTGCACCGTATCTCGCTGCAGACGCCGAGTTGGGCCGGCCGCGCCGCACTGCGCACATTGATGTGCACCGAACAGACGCACTTGCTCGAGGGTCTCGCCGTCCCCGTGACCCAGATCATCGGTACCGCGGACCCGGCGCTGTCGGTTCGCGGTGCCCGGTGGGTGCGCGAGCGCCTGAACAGCACGCTCGTCGAGTTCGACGTCGGCCACTACCCGATGCTGGAGTGTCCGGACGACTTCGACGCGGCGCTGCTTCGCGGGGTGAGTGCGGCGCGCTCGCGCGGTGCGTGACCTCGAACCGGGCAGACGTTGTGTCCGGACATGAAGTATGATGCCGCTATGGCTTCGAGTTCTTTCGTGCGGCGGCGCCCCCGTGACTACGACGGGAGTTCCCCTGCTGAACTCGCGGTGTTCCGGGCGACCGAGGAACTGCTCACGTCGACATCTCTCCAGGATCTGACCGTTGCTCAGATCCTGGAGACGGCCGGCCTTTCCCGGGCCAACTTTTACCACTACTTTGCCAACAAGTACGACGTCCTGGTGGCGCTTCTGGGACGAGTGTTCGACGAGTCCTACGCCGCTGATGCGCCGTGGTCCACCGATCCGGGACGTGATCGGGCACGGCGCATGGGCTCGAGTCTCGAGCACACGCTCGACATGTGGTCGCGACATGGGGCGGTCATCTGCGCGGTCATCGAGCACATGCACAGCAAGCCCGCGGTCGCCGCGGCCTGGCAGCGGATGTTCGAGCAGTTCGTCGCGGCCGTCGCCGAGCAGATCACGTTCGAGCGTGCCGAGGGCCGCGCTCCGGACGGCGCTCCCGCGAAGATGCTGGCCGCGATGCTGGTCGGTGGTTCCGAACGGGCCTTCTACGTCAGCACGCGGGGGCTCGACGATCGGCTTCCCGCGGCGGCGAGTGTCACCACGTCGCTGAGTGCCATCAACGAAGCGGCCATCTACGGCGGCCGGACGGTGCCGAAGGGCCGACGCAAGAAGTCGGGCGATGCCGCCGACGCAAAGCGGGAGTTGCTCCCCGCGATCGACAATCCCGCGGTGGAGACGGAGACGGCGCAGAACATCCTCCAGGCCATGCGCGAACTACTGCTCACCGAGACGCTGGCCGAGTTGTCCGTGGCGAAGATCCTGAAGCAGTCGAACACGTCCCGCGCGTCCTTCTACTTCTACTTCCGGAGCAAAGAAGACGCTTTCGTCGTTCTGTTCCGGCAGGCGGCAGCCGACATCGTCGCCGCGCTGACCGCGGTCGCCGACGTCGACCGGCAGGACCCATCGGTCTTGCTCGCGCAGGTCGGACAGTGGCTTCATCTCGACGGACATGCCGGCGCCGTGATCAAGAACGCCGTGCACGAGTGGCCACGCCTGCCGGAACTGCGAGCCGAGTACCTCGCCGCCATGAACGCCATGGAGACGACTCTGGAATCGATCATCGTCGCCGATCGGGCACGAGGTCTGGCACCGGCCGGGCCACCGGCCAGCGAATACACGGCCACGCTGCTGTGGACCATCGAGCGTACGATCGCAGGATCGCTCGCCGGTGAGACGCACCTGGACGACATCGACGCGGTCACCGACATGGTGGCGAGATTCATGTACGCCGCGATCTACGGAAGTCGGTGAGAGGCAGCGGTTTTCAGCCCTTCGAGCCGCTGAAGCGGGTGATCGCGGTTCGGAAGCCGGGGCTGTCGACGAGGGCGGTCTGACCCGCGACCTCGACGTCGAAGGCATCCTCGAGGCGATGGAGCAGTGCGGCATTCAGGCTGCGTTTGGTCGCGGCATAGGCCTCGGTGGGTCCGGCGGCGAGCTTTCCGGCGAGGGACTCCACGTGGTCGGTGAGATCCGCATCGTCGACCACCGCGTCGATCAGCCCCCAGGAGAACGCGGTGTCGGCATCGACCCGTTCGGCCAGCAGGGCCATCCGCGACGCACGACCGAATCCCACGCGCGCCCCGACGAGAAGCGAGGCGCCGCCGTCGAGTGTGAGCCCCACTCGTGAGAACGCGAGTGCGAACGACGCCGACCTCGCTCCGACGACGTGGTCGCCCGCGAGGGCGACGGCGCAACCGACGCCCACCGCAGCCCCGTTCACCGCGGCCACGACCGGCTTTCGCATCTCGCGCAGCCCGCGCACGATCGGGTTGTAGAACTGCGTGAGTTCGCGCTCGGTCCGCGGTGCCAGCCGCACATCCGGGCCGACCCCGTCGAGCGCGAGATCCGCTCCGGCACAGAAGGCCCGGCCTCGACCGGCGAGAAGAACGCACCGCACGGTGTCGTCGGTCGCGGCGGCGGCGACCGCGTCCAGGAGGTCGCTCTGGAGCGCCTCGTCGAAAGCGTTGAGCGCGGCGGGGCGCGACAGCATCAGGCGGCGGACCCCGTCGCCGTCCGCGGTTTCGAGCGTCTCGGTGTGTGCGGTGACGGTCCAGTCGATCATGAGCTCACGATAGGGCAGACGCCCACTCCATACAAGATGTATGGTCGGTGGGACGAGCGCCCCACAAGCCGCCACGAGTGATTGACATCACGTCTGAACACTGTGTACGCTCGCCGCATACTTCAGCCCGGGGGTGAGTCCCCGACGCAGCAGAAAGCGAAGCCACCATGAGTGTTACCGAGATGTCGACGAGCACGGCCGGCACCGAATCCGGGTCGGCGTTGGCCGGCGCGCGATCCGCGTTCGACAGTGGTCGCACGCGACCACTGTCGTGGCGAGTCGCACAGCTCGAGGGATTGCTGCGGTTCATCGATGAGTGCGAGCCGGCGATCGCAGCCGCGATCGAAGCCGATCTCGGACGCGGGTCCATGGCAACCTTCATGGCCGACGTCGCTCCTGTCCGGCACGAGATCCGGCATTCACTCGCCAACGTGGCGCGGTGGATGAAGCCGGACAAGGTGCGGATGAGCGCCGCGACCGCGCCCGGAAAGGCATGGGTCGTGTCCGAGCCGAAGGGGGTCGCGCTCATCCTCGGCGCGTGGAACTTCCCGATCCTCTTGACGCTGCATCCGCTGGTCAGTTGCCTCGCGGCCGGCAACGCCGCCGTGGTGAAACCGTCGGAGCTGGCGGCCGCCACTGCGCGGCTGCTGTCCGAACAGCTCCCGCGCTACCTCGACGCCGAGGCTGTGTGCGTCGTACTGGGGGACGCGGAGGTCAGCGCCGCACTGGCAGCCCAGCCGTTCGACCACACCTTCTTCACCGGGTCGACGTCGATCGGCCGCGCGGTCATGGCCGCGAGCGCCCAGAATCTGACCCCGGTCACACTCGAACTCGGGGGCAAGAGTCCTGTGATCGTCGCTGCCGACGCCGATCTCGACGTCGCGGCCAGACGCATCGCGTGGGCCAAGTCGGTGAACGCGGGCCAGACGTGTACCGCTCCGGACTATGTCCTCGTCGAGGAGTCCGTACGGCCCGCGCTGGTCGAACGGTTGCTCGAGGAGCTACCGCTGCGGGCCGCGCACGACACCACCCGCATCGTGAATCAGCGCCATGTGGACCGCCTGCGACGCGTTCTCCAGACCCATGGCGGCGAACAGTACGGCGGCGAGATCGACGATGCCAAGCGGACGATCAAGCCTGCGCTGGTCACCGACCCCGATCCCGACTCCGAGCTGATGCAGGAGGAGATCTTCGGCCCGGTGTTGCCGCTGATCTCGGTGCCCGACCTCGACGCCGCGATCGACTTCGTCAACTCCCGGCCGAAACCGCTTGCCCTGTATCTGTTCACCGGTTCCCGGGCGGTCGAGGATGTGGTCGTGGAGCGGACGTCATCGGGTTCGGTGACGGTGAATCATCTGCTGTACCAGCTTCTGGTCCCCGAGCTGCCGTTCGGCGGCGTCGGAGCTTCCGGAATGGGGAATTACCACGGGCGGAACGGATTCGACACGTTCAGTCATCGCAAGGCGGTCTTGAGCAAACCTGCTCGCCCGGACCTGGCGGCGACCTACCCGCCATACAGCCGTGCGATGGAGAAGGTGCTGCGGCGGCTGATGGGCTGAGCCGCCCGGGGGATGCCGCCGATGTCGGTTGACCGGACTGCGCCGAGAGCGCGTCCGGCGGCCGGACGTGTCCGAAAGGTCGCCGGCGGCGTCTCTCGGTGTCCGGTTGGCCCGGTTCGGTGGCGATTCCTTCGATCCCGAGCTGCTGACACTTGACAGATTACGTCTCATGACTGCTAGGCTCAGGAGCGGTCAAAGTGTCGGGGGTCACAGTAGTTCAACTAAAGGTTTTAGGCCACAGGCACGTCTGGTGGAAGTGGCCGCAAGCGTGCGCCACCGGGTGGTCAAACGTCCCAGACAGCCAGGGGTGGAACGTCACCCGGAGTACGACCGACGCGGATGGCTCCGCGACAATTCGAGAGGATCACCAATGACCGTCAGTGCTCTGGGAGAGCGCAGTCCAGGAGTGAGGTCGGTTGACGCGCTCCGCAGGGTGGGTGGCGGCGTGATCGACCGGATCACACGCAGTCTGGCGACCATCGGCCGCTCGGCGCGTCTGGCGATGGAGATGATCCGCTTCGCGATCACCGACGCGCTCTCGTTGCGCCTGGCCGGTGCCGAGGTGATCGATCAGATGTGGAAGCTGTTCAAGGTCACCGCGCTCCCGGCGCTTCTCATGGCGGTGCCCATCGGCGCCGAGGTGTCGGTTCAGGTCGGCGGTGTCATGGATCAGGTCGGTGCGAACTCACTCGCCGGCGCCGCGAGCGGCCTGGGCGTGGTCAACCAGGGAGCCCCGATGGCGGCCGGCCTGCTGATGAGCGGCGCCGCGGCGTCGGCCATCGCCTCGGATCTCGGCGCACGATCGATCCGCGAGGAGATCGAGGCGATGCGGGTCATCGGCGTGAATCCGGTTCAGCGGCTCATCGTGCCCCGGTTCCTGGCCATGCTGGCGATCGCGCCGGCGCTCTGCGTCATGATCATCGCTTCGGGAGTCGCAGCCGGACTTGCGATCTCGGCGAACGTCAACGACGTGGTACCGGCCAGCTTCTGGCAGTCCTTCGGCACCTTCGCGACACCGACGGACTTGATGTTCTCGGTCCTCAAGGCGGTCCTGTTCGCGTTCATCGTCGTGGTGATCGCGAGCCTGCGAGGGCTGGAGGCCAAGGGCGGGCCCAAGGGTGTCGCCAACGCGGTCAACGCGTCGGTGGTCCTGAGCGTCCTCTGCATCTTCATGACGAACATGGCGGTCAGCCAGCTGCAGGCCATGTTCTTCCCGGCCCGATTGGCGTGACGACATGACAACACACGCAGCTCCTCGTACCGGCGCACTGGGCCGGCTGGGACGTTCGGTGGGCGAGAGCTTCACCAACGCGTTCGCCACCTTCGGTCAGATCGTCGTGTTCGTGGGCAAGACATTCGTTCTGCTGCCCACGACAATCCGGCATTACCGCAAGCAGACGATGAAGACCATGAACGACATGGCCTGGGGCAGCGGCTCGATCATCGTCGACGGCGGTGTGGTGAGCCTGATGTTCTTCCTCGGGATCGCCGTGGGATCGGTGGTGGCGATCATGGCCTTCATGGCGTTCGACCTCCTCGGTTTCGGCGCGCTGACCGGGATCATCAACTCGTTCGGCAACATCCGTGTCGTCGCGCCGATCATCACCGGGATCGGATTCGCGGCTCAAGCAGGCTGCCGGATGACCGCCGAGATCGGTGCCATGCGGATCTCCGAGGAGATCGACGCCACCGAGACCATGGGTCTTCGCGCGATCCCGTTCGTGGTCGGGACACGCTTGATCGGCGGCATGCTCGTGGTCCTGCCGAGCTACCTCATGGCCCTGGTCGTCAGCTTCCTGACAGGCGGGCTGATCGTGAAGCTGTTCCACGACCAACCCGAGGGGACCTACGATCACTATTTCGCCCAGTTCGTCTCGATACCGGACTTGCTGGCGTCGGTGGCGAAGGCACTCATCTTCTGTGCGGTGATCACCATCATCCACTGCTACTACGGGTATTTCGCGTCCGGCGGGCCGGCCGGTGTCGGTGCCGCATCCGGGCGGGCGATCCGTGCGAGCCTGGTGGCCATCGTTGTCCTCAATTTCCTCATGACCGTGGCCATCTGGGGCCTCAATCCGGTCCTTCCGTTCAGGGGTTGACGTGTCGTCATACAGCAGTCAGGACTTCCTCCGCGGGGATGCCCGCGGCCAGACGCGGACACTGGTCCGCGCCGGCGTCATCGCGGTGGCGGTACTCGCCGTCGTGGTCACGGTCTTCGCCGTGGTCTATCCGCGGGCCACCGCGCCCAAGGGCACCGATCTCCATCTGGTGCTGCCGGCTCTCGGCCCGGGGGTGGACACCGGGAGCCGAATCCTGTTGCGCGGCGCGGAGGTCGGCGAGGTAACCGCCATCGACTCCACCGACCCCGAAGTCGTGCACGTCGACGTGGTGCTCGATCCGCAGGCCGCCGACAGTCTCACCGATTCGTTCGAGGTCGACTACCGGCCGCAGAACTACTTCGGCGTCACCGCGGTCAACCTGATCGCGATGCCGGGTGGGTCGGAACTGTCCGACGGACAGACGCTCCGGCGTTCCGCGGCCCCCGACTTCACCATGTCGACGATGATCGAGCGGAGTTCGATCGTCGTGGACGGCACCCTGACGCGGGACATGATCGAGAGCCTCGACGAGGTGATGCGCTACGCCGACGGACTCTCCCCGTTGATCGAGACCGCGATCATCTTCACCGACAAGGTGGCGCGCACCCAACGCCACCTGCCCAGCACGCTGCTGCGCGAGATGAACGACCTTGCCGAGGCATTCCCGGGATTCAACCGTGAGGCGATGAAGGCTCTCGACGCGATCACCGGCAGCGTCTTCAACAAGATGCCCGACGGTTCGCGAGGAGTGGACGAGGCGTACCACGATCTCATGAACCGATCGCTGGAAGTCGCCTCCGGCGGATTGTTCGGTGCGGCGGGAACGCTGCTGGCTTCCCACTCGGCCGACCTGACGCCCCTGGTCACCTCGTTCAAATATCTGATCGACCCGGTACCGCAGATGATCGGCGGGGGTGCGTCGATGGCGAAGACACGAAAGGCAATCGAGCAGTTGCGCAACAGTTTCACGGGCGACGATGCAAGCAAGACGCTGCAGCTGCGCCTCCTCCTCGACAGCGTGCCGGCCGTCTCGGGTCCGCTGGAACGTATGAAGTCCATCGACGGTCGACGCGCGGGAGGGAACTGAGATGGCATCTCGCAGCACAGTTGTCGCCGGGGCCAAGGTCGCGGTGGTCGCGGCGGTGACCGTCATGTTGTTCGTGCTCGTCGTGAACGCCATGCGGAACCCGGTCGACGCCAGCGTGGTGACCTACCGCGCCGACTTCACCGATGCGTCGGGTCTCCACGACAACGGCGACGTCCGATTCCGTGGGAAGCGGATCGGCAAGATCGTGTCGGTCGACCTCGAACGCAACGACGACGGATCCCCCTATGCGCGGGTCGAGTTCACCATGGACGACAGCCAGAAGCTGACGTCGACGTCGACCCTGGCGATCAAGTACCAGAATCTGACCGGAGTGCGGTATCTCGACCTGCAACCCGGCAAGACGCCCGGGACCATGGTGAGTCACGCGACGACCGCACAGACGGTTCCGTCCTTCGACATCACGTCACTGTTCAACGGACTCCAACCGGTTCTGACGACGATGAACGCCGACGAGGTCAATCAGTTCAGCGAGAACGCCATCGCCCTGCTCCAGGGTGACGGCAGCGGCCTCGGCCCGATGCTGGACAGCACCCAGAAGCTGGCGAGGTTTGCCGAGAATCGGCAGCAGCTCATCTCCACCCTGACGTCGAATCTGGCTCGTATCGCCGACACGATGGGCGGTCGGTCGCCACAGGTCATGGGTTTTCTGGAAGCGGTCGATCTGCCGATCAGCAACGCCATGACGGTTCTGGATGAGTTCGCGGTCACCGCCAGCGCCGGACCCGCACTCTTCGAACCGATCGAGAGGCTTCTGGTGGCGCTCGGTGTGAACGAGGAATTCGATGTCGACGTATTCCTCAAGACCACGTTCTCGTCCATGCAGGAAGCGCTGAAGTCCTTCCAGCTGATGCCCAATGCGCTTGCAGGTCTGCGAGGCATCGACACGCATGCCTCGTTCAGCAAGCAGTGCGCGAAAGGTCGCGCGCACATTCCCTCCGACGTGCGAATCCTGATGACCGGTAGCGAGGTGGTCCTGTGCAATCGATGAACCAGAAGGGGATACGCAGATTCACCTCCCACGACGGCGTGCTCGGCGTGATCGTCCTGGTCGTGGTGGCGGCCCTCCTCGGCACTCTCGCGATCATCTATCTGCGTCCGCCGGGCCAGAAGACGATCACCTTCGAGGTCACCGACGCCTCGGCGATCGAGTCCGGACAGGACGTGCGCGTCGCGGGCATCAGCATCGGCAAGGTGTCCGACGTCGCACTCCAACCCGATCGGGTGAAGGTGACCGCGCGCATCGATGCCGAGACGTTCGTCGGTGACCAGACGAAGATGGAAGTCCGGATGCTCACGCCGGTGGGCGGATACGCGATCACGATGATCCCGCTCGGGCGTGAGGAGCTCAGCGGCCCGATCCCGGCCGGCCGGGTGACCGTTCCCTACTCGATCGGCGATGTGATCCAGGCCGTGCCGAGTACCACCGACACGGTCGACACCCGAGAGGTCAATGCCAACCTCGACCAGGTCGCCGGCGCACTCGATGGGAACGACACCTCGCTGCGCTCCATCGTGAACGGTCTCGAGTCGGTCACCGCTGTGTTCGACAGGCAACGCGGCCAGGTTCACGACATCGCCTCGCTCGCCGCGGAGTACCTGCAGACGTTCAACGGGAACCGTGAGTTCGTCTTCGAGCTGATCCGCAAGATCGACATCGTGGTGAGCACCTACCACGTCAACTCCGCGGGCTTCAACTACGCCTACAAGCTGTTCGCGAACGTCCTCATGAAGTTGGCTCCGTTCATGCGGTTCTACCTCAACCACAGCGAACTGGTCTCCAGTCACGTGAACCAGATGAAAAACACCATCATCCGGCTGCAGCAGCAGCTCGGCCCGGCCATCGACGGGCTGGTCGCCACTCGGAAGAAGCTGGCGCAGTGGATCACTCCCGAAGGGATGCGTCAGGTCGGCGGCGGCACCCTGTGGACCGAGGACGTGTGCATCCCCATTCCCGGAAGGAACTGCTGATGCGAGAGATCGTTGGCTCCTCGAAACGGCGCCTGGCCATCGCGTTGGGGACCGTGGTGGTGTTGCTCGGCGTGATCACCACGATCGGATTGACGTCGGCAGGCGCCACCGGCGTCGACGACGGCGCGCCCGGCGGCGACGGATTCTGCGTCGATGTCACCGACACGATCGGCCTGTATGAGGGAAACCCGGTCACCCAGATGGGTATTCGCGTCGGAGCGATCGACCGGATCGAGAGTCGAGGTGACCACGTACGGGTCACTTTCTCGCTGGACCCTGGGCGCAGCTATCCCGCCGACGTCAAGGCTGTGACCAGATCCAAGTCGCTACTGGCCGACCGCAGTCTGGAGTTGGTGGGCAACTATGCAGGCGGCCCTGCCCTGGCGGAAGGGCGATGCATCGGCGTGGAGAACTCCTTCACCCCGAAGAGCATCTCGGAGGTCGCCGCTTCTGCGGCGGACTTCTTGAAGTCATTGTCCGACAACGGCGGCGACGACCTGGAGACCGCCCTCGACGGTGCGGACCGGGCGTTCGCCGGGACCGGTCCGCAGGCGTCGCGGATGTTCGAGAACGCCGCCCGCGCGGCGCAGAATCCGGACGCGTTCGTCGCCGACATCGGTTCGTCGATCCGCGACATGGCGCCGCTGACCGACGACGCGGTGAAGAACTGGGATCGGATCATGTCGATCATGAACCAGATGCCCTCGGTCACGCAGCTCGGGACGACCCTGTTCTACGACGTCGCGAGGTTCTGCCGGGGAATCGGCTGGACGATCGCGCTGATGTACGACATCCAGCGGAACTACGGGGAGGACATCCTGTGGCCGCTGCTACACGGTCCGGTCGAAGACATCATCGCCTACGGCGCCCAGCGTGCACCCGAACTCGGCCAACTCGTGTCCATGACGCCGTCCGTCGCCGCTGCCATGCGCCAGCAGGAATCGTCCTCCGGTGCGCTCTCGATTCCGTATGTCGCGCCGAAGATCGATGTGGGCGGCGGACAGTCGGCGCCGGTCAATGCACTGTCCATCCTGTTGCAGAAGGCGGGTCTCCAGAAATGATCGGAAGACGAACCGCACTGGGCGTGGCCGCGGTGCTCGTAGCGGTGATCGGACTCACCGGGTGCTCGGCGTTGAGTCCGAACCGGCTGCCGTCGGTGAAGAGCAGTGTCCCGCTCGACTATGAGGTCACACTGCAGTTCGCGAGCGTGCTCAACCTGCCGGACGGCGCCGATGTGATGATGAACGGGCTCCAGGTCGGCCGCGTGAACCACACCGAGACCACCGACGAAGGTGTCGACGTGGTGGTCGGACTGACCGACGATCGCCCGGTCCCCGCGGACTCCTCGGCGATCATCCGGCAGAACACGCCACTCGGCGACACCTACCTGGCGCTCGAGCCGCCGACCGAAGGCGGTGGTGAGTTGCTGCGGGACGGCAGCGTGATCCCGCTTGACCGTACGACGTCTCCGCCGCCCCTCGAGGACACCATCGCCGTTCTCGCCTATTTCATCAACGGCGGCAGCATTCAGAAGGTCCAGGACACGATGGCGACACTGAATCGCACCATGCCGCCGATCAAGAATGTGCGGTCGATCGCGACCACGGTCTCGAAGGATCTCGACGACCTGTCCCGCAACACCGCGCAACTCGACCGCATGCTCAACAGCCTGAACGCGGTGTCGGGGTCGTTCTCCGACAGCCGGCAGCAGATCGAGCACGTGTTCTCCGAGCAGGGCGAGCACTACTGGAAGACCGTGTCGAAATCGTTGGTGGCCCACATCAGCACGCTGCTGCCCTCCGTCGGGTCGGTGTTCACCGGCGGTCTGTTCCTCGTGCCCCTGCTGAACTCGGCGGCTGACGCCGCCGAGGCCGGGCGTGGGATGTGGGACCAGGCTCCTGCGACCGGCGCCGCCATGGCCGAGTTCTTGGAGGACACGCTGATTCCGTTCGCGAAGAGGCCATCGGTGAACATCGCCTCGGTTGCTGCCCCGTCGGTTCAGGCGGCAGGCAAGACGGAGTTGCTCGGCGACACGAAGATGCTGCTGCGGATGTTGGGAGCGATCAAGTGATCACCAAGACACGAGTTTCGGTGGTGGCGATGCTCGCCATCGCCGGGTTGTCCATCGCCTACATCCTGAGCGTCGGACTACACGTGAACTCGCCGTCGGCCAGGCACGCGACCATCACGGTGGCGGACACGAACGGCATCCTCGTCGGTTCCCGAGTTCTGCTCCGCGGCATCGAGATCGGTCACGTGACCGAGATCTCGCAATCCTCACGCGGCGCCGAGATCACCTGGAACTACGACGACACGGAGAACATTCCGGTCGAGAGCAACTTCCGCGTCGACAACCTGTCGGCGCTCGGCGAGGCCTATGTCGCGGTGATGCCCACCACCGCAGGGGGCCCGTACCTGTCCGACAACGCCTACATCGACGGCGAGAACGTCTCCAACGCCGCCACGTTCAAGGATCTGTCCGAACAGGTGACCGAGGTGCTCGGACAGACCGACCCCGACAAGGTCCAGCGTGTGTTCGCCGAACTCGACATGGGGCTGCCCGACGGCATCGAGGTCATCGAGGACCTCAACAAAGCCGGACGGTTGCTGGCTGCGGAGTTCACCGCGCGCGCAGACGAACTCACCACTCTGCTGGTGACCATGCAACCGCTGCTCATGCGGTCGCAGCCGATACCCGGGCTGCTGCGGGCGACGACTCCGCACATAGCCGGTTTCGGAGTGGGATTCGCCGAACTCGAGTCGGGCGTCAAGGACGCCATCGACTGGAGTGGGCCGATGTACACCGGTATCACTCAGGGGGCGACGCCGCTGGTCGCGGCTCTGCAGAAATTCCTCGACGACAGCGGCGCGGACCTCAAGATCATCGGTGAGAACCTGCTGCCGGCCACCCGCTCGGGTGCGGCGTCGCTGCGGACCGTCGATGTCGGCCGGGTTTTGGACAACTTGATCAACGCAACCGATTCCGGGGCTGTGGAGATCCGCATCCCGGCCGGGGGGTGACGGTGACCGACACCCGCACGACGCGGGATTCCGCAGCGAGCGCACCGAGCGCTCCGGCACAGATCGACCAGCAGACACAGACAGGAGACCGGCGATGACGAAGACCATCACCACGGACACCGAGACCGACGCCGACGAGAACTCGGCCTCGGCGGATACCGAAACGGCAACGGCAGCATCGGGCGACTCGGCGGCGGACCGCGCTGAACCCACGAAGCGCGGGCGACTGAGCACCGCCTCGGTGTCGTTGCGATCAATCCTGATCGGCGCCGTCGCTGTGCTCGTCGTCGGAGCGATGGCATTGCTGGGGTGGCAGTGGTCCAGCGCCTCCAGCGAGGTCGACCGGTTGAACGCGGCCGCCGCCGACGATGCTGCGGCCGAGAAGGTGGCGCTCGACTACGCCACCGGTGCCGCCGACATGAGCTTCGAGAACCCCGATGAGTGGCGGACCCTGCTCACCAAGGGCACATCACCGGAGCTCTCCGAACGGCTCCGACGGGCGTCGACCCAGATGGAACAACTGCTCCGGCCGCTGCAGTGGTCGTCGACCGCGCAGCCGATCGCGGCCAAGGTCGAATCGGTCGACGGCAACACCTACCAGGTCGTCGCTTTCGTCAACGTGCAGACGAAGAACGTGCAGGCGCCCTCGGGGATCGAGTCGACGGCAACCTACCGGGTGACCCTCGACAAGAGCCAGAACTGGCTGATCACAGCGATCAGCAGCACGGGATCGAATCTCGATGCCGACAGTCCCGGCAACGGTGCACCGGCCGGCGAACAACCGATTCCCGGCAATCCGCCCGCCGAGCAACCCGCCCCCGCCGATCCGCCCGTTCCGGGCAACTGACGACGACCACGAGAGCTGGAGGACGAGATGGGTGTTGAGGTCAGTGTGGAGAACCTGACGAAGTCGTTTGGTTCGCAGAACATTTGGCGTGATGTCTCGCTGACTCTGCCGGAGGGGGAGGTCTCCGCGCTTCTGGGTCCGTCGGGTACCGGTAAGTCGGTGTTCCTGAAGACCTTGATCGGTCTGCTGCATCCCGAGCAGGGGTCGGTGATCATCGATGGCACCGACATCACGCAGTGTTCGGCCAAGGAACTGTATGAGATCCGCAAGCTGTTCGGTGTGCTGTTCCAGGACGGTGCGTTGTTCGGGTCGATGAGTTTGTTCGACAACATCGCGTTCCCGCTTCGTGAGCACACGAAGAAGAAGGAGAACGAGGTCCGCGACATCGTGATGGAGAAGATCGACCTCGTCGGTCTGACCGGTGCCGAGGACAAACTCCCGGGTGAGATCTCCGGTGGTATGCGCAAGCGTGCCGGTCTGGCGCGGGCGCTGGTGCTGGATCCGCAGATCATTCTGTGTGACGAGCCGGACTCTGGTCTGGATCCGGTGCGTACGGCCTACATCAGCCAGTTGTTGATCGACATCAACGCCCAGATCGATGCGACGATCCTGATCGTGACGCACAACATCAACATCGCGCGGACGATCCCGGACAACATCGGCATGTTGTTCCGCAAGGAGTTGGTGATGTTCGGTCCGCGTGAGCAGTTGCTGACCTCGGAGCAGCCGGTGGTCAAGCAGTTCCTCTCCGGTGACCGGTTCGGTCCGATCGGCATGTCGGAGGAGAAGGACGAGGCCCTCGTCGCCCAGGAGGCGGCGATGGCGGCTGCGGGTATCTCCGGTGGTGGTACCAAGGAGGACTTCACCGAGATCATCCCGCAGGTGCAGCCCAATCCCGGTATGCCCGAGCGCAAGGCGATCGCCCGTCACCGCGAGCGCGTCCATCAGATGCTTCCCGACCTGCCGCAGAACGCCCAGGAGGCGATCCGCCGCAGCCAGGAGCAGGAAGACCAGATCCGCGGCGAGAACCGCGCGCATGCCGCCGACATCGCGGATCGCCGACGCGACGACCGGATCTGGCAGGACGCTCCCACGGAGGTACTCCCGCGCGTCTGACGCGGGGCCAGGCCGCAATCCACGAGGGGCGGATTGCGGCCTATTACCTATCGAGATTAGATTTGAGGGGACGGTCACCGCCGTCTCGTCGAACTGAAGGCAGGCCACCATGACCATCGATCCCCGCACGCCCGTCCTCGTCGGCGGCGGACAGATCACCGCTCACGACGGTGGCGTCGAGCCGGTCGATCTCATCGCGCGCGCGGCACACGATGCGGCTGCCGAAGCCGGGACGTCGCGCCTCCTCGAACTGATCGACTCCATCCGCGTGGTCGGCCTGTTGTCATGGCGCTACCGCGACCCCGGTGCGTTGGTGGCCGAACGGATCGGGGCAGATCCGCGACACACCGGCTACACCGGGAACGGCGGCAGCACGCCGCAGGTGCTGGTCAACGGTGCCGCCGAAGACATTGCCACGGGCCGCGCCGACGTCGTTCTCATCGGGGGTGCAGAAGCCTGGCGCACGCGGATGAAACTCCGCGCACAGGGGGAACGGCCCGACTGGACCCGACAGGACGAAACTGTGCCGTCCGCGCCGATCATCGTCCCGGACGTTCCGATGGAGGCGGAGAGCGAGCGGCGGATCGGACTCGACAGACCGTCCTTCGTCTACCCGTTGTTCGAGCAGGCTCTCCGCGTCGGAGCGGGTCGGAGTATCGCCGACCACGAGAAGTTGCTCGGGGAACTGTGGTCGTCGTTCAGCGAGGTTGCCGCGGATAATCCCTACGCCTGGACCAGGCGTACGTATGCCCCGGGGGAGATCACGACTCCGACCGATGGCAATCGCCTCATCTCGTCTCCTTACCCGAAGCTGCTGAACTCGAACAACATGGTCGACCAGGGTGCGGCACTGGTGATGTGCTCGGTCGAGACCGCACGACGCCTGGGAATCCCCACCTCGTCGTGGGTGTTCCCACACAGCGGAACCGAATCCAAGGACACCGACGCCGTCGCGGCGCGTCCCGCCCTGAACGGTTCGGCACCGATCCGGATCGGCGCCGCCCGTGCGCTCGAACTCGCGGGGATCGCGACCGACGACGTCGCTCACCTCGACATCTACTCCTGCTTTCCCTCGGCCGTGCAGGTGGCGGCGCGCGAGATCGGCGTTCCCGCAGACGATCCGGAACGTCCGCTGACCTGCACCGGCGGGCTCACCTTCGCGGGCGGTCCGTGGAACAACTACAGCACGCATGCGATCGCCACGGTGGCCACCCGGTTGCGCGGGTCGCCCGGCACCTTCGGCCTGGTGACCGCGAACAGTGGGTACCTGACGAAGCACGCCTTCGGCGTGTACTCGACCGAGCCGCCCGCGGCGGGCTTTCGCCGGGACGATGTCACCGAAACGGTGCACCGGGCATGGACGGGTGCCGAGCCGACGGTCGAGGTGGTCGAATCCCACGAGGGTGTCGCCGAACTCGAGACCTGGACGGTGGCCTACGACCGCACGGGAGTCCCTGAGCGGGCATTCGTCGCCGGTCGCGTTCACGGCGGCGGCCGCACCCTGGCGGTGATCACCGACAGCAGCGACCTGGACGAACTCGCGACCACCGAGGCTCAGGGGCGACGGGTGCGTGTGGCCACCGACGGCTCCGCACATCTCGATTGACGCCTTATAACTAAAGCCGTAAGGTTTACGCAACGACGTCGGGCACGGCCCGGTGGTGAGGAGGAGCAACGATGAGCGAACTGGATGACTTCCGGGTGCGCTACGAGCATCATGTCGGGCACGTGGTTGCGGGAGACATGAAGGCCGCGGTGGCCGAGATGATCCAGGAGAACATCCCGGCGGTCTTCGACGGCGTCGACGTCCCGCGCGGCGCGGTGGACGCGCACCGGATCGTCGGCGTCCGGGCCGACGGTGATCGGATGGTCGGAGAGACCGTCTACACGACCGAGGGTCGCGAGATCGGGCTACGTTCCATCTGGGAGCGCCGGGACGGCGAGTGGCTCGCCGGGGCCCTGGAGAACTTCGCGCCCGAGTCGGTGCGATGACGACTGCCGACATCCCCTGGGGGCCCGCCGCCGACGGGCTGGACCAGCCGTACTGGGATGGGCTGGCCGAGAGGGAGCTGCGCCTCCAGCGCTGCCGCAGTTGCTCGACCTGGACCTGGAGCCCCCAGTCGGTGTGCGGGAACTGCCACTCGCTCGATCTCGGCTGGGAGACAGTCGAACCCGTCGGCACGATCTACAGCTGGAGCCGCAGCTGGTATCCGTACATCGAAGAACTGGCCGACCGGCTCCCTTATGTCAGCGTGCTCGTGGAACTGGAGAATGCAGGTGGCCGGCGGGTGCTGGGCATCCTGACCGACGATCCCGAAAGCACCCCGAAGATCGGCGATCGCGTCGTCGGCGTCTTCGAGGAGCGCGACGGTGAACCGTGGCCGCTTCTCCGTTGGCAGCGGGCCGAAACGAACGACGGAGAACGCAGATGAGCAACGGGATTCGTGGTGGCGCTGCCGTGGTCGGCGTCTCCGAGATGCATTACAAGCGCGGGCAGTCACCGCTCACCGAGCAGCAGATGACGATCCGGGCAATCCTCGACGCGTGCTCCGACGCTGGGGTGTCGCCTCGTGAGGTCGACGGATTCGTCTCCTACGCAGGCGGTTCCAACGACGGGCCGATCCTCGGGGCCGCACTGATGATCGACGAACTGCGCTGGTCGAACATGATGTGGGGCGGCGGTGGCGGGAGCGTGGCGGCCGCGATCACCAATGCGGCCGTCGCCATCACGTCGGGTCAGGCGCAATGCGTCGTCGTGTACCGCGCGATGTCCCAGGCCGACACCGGTCGCCTGGGGTATGCCAAGTACCACTACGGATCTCACTTCCTCGCGCATGGCGTGGGTTCGCCAGCCCAGATCTGTGCCATGCGAACTCAGCGCATGCTCGAACACGACGGCGTGCCCCGCTCGGCGATGCGTTCACTGGTGTTGGCGGCTTACCAGCACGCGCAGCAGAATCCGACGGCGCAGGGCCACGGCAAGCCGCTGGACGAGGAGACCTACGAGTCCTCGCGGATGATCGCCGAGCCCTTCCATCTCTACGACTGCTCACGGGAGAGCGACGGCGCGGTCGCGCTGGTGCTCGTCGGTTCCGACCGCGCGCGCGATCTCCGTCGGGACCCGGCGTTCGTGCTCGCCGGCGCACAGGGAGCGCCGGGTGGGTTCTGCGAGCGGGTCGACAACGACGCACAGTATTCGACGGCCGGGTTCGGTCCGGCGAACAACGGAAAACCCGGTGTAGCCGAGCGTCTCTGGGCGTCGGCCGGCTTGGGACCGGACGACGTCGATGTGGTCCAGGTATACGAGAACTTCAGCGGTCCGGCGGTTGCCGCGCTGATCGATCACCGGTTGTGCCCGCCCGGCGAGGCGGCGGGCACCGTGATGACCGTCGACAATCTGACCGCACCCCACGGGAAGCTGCCGGTGAACACCAGCGGCGGCAATCTGGCGGATTCGTTCATCAACGGACTGAATCTGGCCGTGGAAGCGGTCCGTCAGGTTCGCGGCACGTCGACCAATCAGGTTGCCGACGTGCGGACGTCGCTGTTCATCGGCGGCCCGATGGCGCCGCTCGTCAGTTCGGTGCTGTTCGGCCACGCCGAGACCGTCTAGCCACGACCACCAGGACCCCGACACCACAAGGGCAGGGAGAAGACATGTTCGAGCGAAACGATCTGTTCATCGGTGGACAGTGGACACCAGCGGAGTCGGGCACCGGGTACGACGTCATCGAGGCGGCCACCGAGAAGCCGCTGGGCAGAAGCGCACTGGGCGGCCCGGCCGACATCGATCGTGCGGTCGCCGCCGCGCGGTCGGCGTTGGCGGGACCCTGGCGGTCGACGGGGCCGCGCGAGCGGGCCGATGTCCTCGACCGGTTGGCCGCCGCACTGACCGCACGTGCCCGTGACACCGCCCAGCTGGTCAGTCGCGAGAACGGTATGCCGATCGCATTGTCGAAGTCGGTCAACGGATACGGCCCGGCGGCGATGCTGTCGTACTACGCGAACCTGATCCGCGCCTCCGACACCGAGGACGTGCGTCCGAGCGCGTTCGGTGGACGCACCGTCGTCCGTCGTGAGCCGGTCGGTGTCGTCGCGGCGATCACGCCGTGGAACTACCCTCAGCCGCTGGCCGCGATGAAGATCGCGCCGGCGCTCGCCGCGGGATGCACGATCGTGCTCAAGCCCGCACCGGAGACGGCACTGGATGCGTTCGTGTTCGCCGACGCCGCGCAGGAGGCCGGACTTCCCGAGGGCGTCCTGAACATCGTTCCTGCCGAACGTGAGGCAGGCGCCTACCTGGTCCGGCACCCCGGGGTCGACAAGGTCGCATTCACGGGATCGACCGCCGCGGGCCGAGCCATCGGTGAGGTCTGCGGTGCTCTCCTCCGTCCGGTGACCCTCGAACTCGGCGGCAAATCCGCGGCGATCGTGGCGCATGACGCCGATCTGGACGAGTTCGCGCGGCACTTGCTCGACGTCTCGCTGGTGAACAACGGCCAGACCTGCCACGCCAGCACCCGAATCCTCGCCCCGCGAGCTCGATTCGACGACGTCGTGGAAGCGGTCACCGAGACCGTCCGGGCACTACGGGTCGGCGATCCGCTGGACAAGGCGACCGCGATCGGGCCGCTCGTCAGCGCCGCGCAACGCGACCGGGTGCTCGGGTATGTCGAAGCCGGCCGGGCCGCGGGACATCGGATCACGACCGGCGGCGGCGTCCCGGCCGATCAGGCGCAGGGTTGGTTCGTCGAACCGACCGTGTTCGCCGGCGTGGAGAACTCTGCGTCGATCGCCCAGGAGGAGATCTTCGGCCCCGTCCTCACCATCACCGAGTACCTCGATGAGGACGACGCGATCCGCATCGCCAACGACTCCGAGTACGGGCTCGGCGGCACGGTGTGGACGACCGACGAGGCCCGGGGCCTCGCCATCGCCGACCGAATCCATACCGGCACAGTGGGTGTCAACCACTACGCACTCGATCTCGCAGCACCGTTCGGAGGGGTCAAGGCGTCGGGTCTCGGACGAGAACTCGGCCCCGAGGGCATGGCGCCGTACGTCTCCGCCAAGTCGGTCTATTTCGCCACTCGGTGACCGTCGTCTCCGATGCGACCACAGATGATCACCAGCAGAGAATCCCGACAGGAGTGACATGAGCGATCTGCCACTGTCCGGCGTCCGTGTCGTCGACGCAACCGACGGACTCGGCGAGTCGTGCGGCCGGTTCCTCGCGGACCTGGGTGCCGAGGTGGTGCGCGTCGAGCGTCCGGGCGGATCGCGGTCGCGACGCTCCGAGCCGATCGAGGCCGGCCTGAGCATTCCGTTCGCCCTCAACAACGCGAACAAGAATGTCGTCGTCCTCGACCTCGACACCGACTCCGGACGGCACCGATTCGGTGAGCTGGTCGCCGGGGCCGACATCGTCGTCGAGTCGTCCACCGGCAGCGCGGGTCTCGACCCGGCCGATCTCGCCGCCGCGCACCCGGCACTCGTCGTCCTCACCGTGAGCGGATTCGGTCGAACCGGCCCGTACCGGAACTGGACTGCCACCGAGTCGGTGATCTATGCGATGAGTGGTGTGCTGTCGCGCTCCGGCGAGCCCGGCCGCGAGCCGCTGCTCCCGCCGCCCGGACTCGTCGAACAGTCGGTCGGGGTGCATGCCGCGTGGTCGGCGCTCCTCGCCTACTTCGACCGGATCCGCACCGGAGCCGGGCAACTGGTCGAGATCTCGGCGTTCGAGTCGGTGGTCCACGGCTTCGACCCCGGCTTCGGCGTCCAGGGGTCCGCGGCGGCGGGTCGGCGCGACGACTTCCCGCGTGGGCGCCCCGATGCCGCGAACTTCTACCCCGTCCTTCGATGCGCGGACGGGCAGGTGCGGATCTGCCTGCTGGCCAAGCGTCAGTGGCGTGCGATGTTCGCGTGGCTCGGCGAACCCGACGAGTTCGCCGATCCGGCCTTCGACACCATCCCGGCCCGGTTCGCCGCGGCAGACCGGCTGCATCCGTTGATCGAGCAGCTGTTCGCCGATCGGACCCGCGACGAACTGGTCGCCGAAGGGGCGGCCCGGGGCATCCCGATCGGCGGCGTCCTTCGCATCGGTGAGGTCCTCGACAACGACCATTTCGACGCGGCGGGGACCCTCGTCGACGCCGAGATCGGCCCGGGTGTCCGTGCGCGGATTCCCTCCGGATACGCGCGGATCGGCGGGCAGCGAGCCGGATTCCGTCATCGTGTTCCCGGCGTCGACGCCACGCAGGTGCCTGCCTGGTCACCGCGTACGGAGCCGCGGCAGACGTCGACGGATTGCGAGCCGCCCGGTAGCCACCCGTTCGCCGGCCTCCGCGTTCTCGATCTCGGCGTCGTCGTCTTCGGGGCCGAGCTCGGCAGGCAGTTCGCCGACCACGGCGCGGACGTCATCAAGGTCGAGAATCGCGAATTCCCCGACGGTCTGCGACAGTCGAAGCGCCCGAACACCCTGTCGCCGTCGGTCGCCTGGGGCCACCGGAACCGCCGATCGCTGGGACTGAACCTGCGGACCGATGGGGGCAAGGACCTCTTCCTCCGGCTCGCGTCAGAGGCCGACGTGGTCCTCGCCAATTTCAAGCCCGGCACCCTCAGTGCGATGGGCATCGGGTATGACGAACTCCGCGAGGTGAATCCGCGGATCATCGTCGCCGAGGGAAGCGCTTTCGGCAGCGTCGGTCCATGGAACACCAGGCTCGGGTATGGCCCGCTGGTCCGCGCGGCGTGCGGGGTGTCGTCGCTCTGGCGTTACTCCGACGACGATCCCGGTCTGTGTGACGGGTCCACCGTCTATCCCGACCACATCGGCGCGCAGGTCAGCGCTGTGACCGTTCTCGCGGCGCTGATCGCCCGGGGATCGCACGGGCGCGGCACCGACATCGAGATCGCCCAGGCCGATGCCGCGCTGGTCGCCCTCGGTGGTCAGCTGGCACGCGAATCGCTGTCGCCCGGATCCGTACGGGCCGAGGGCAACACCGATTCCTTCGCGGCGCCGTCGGGCGTGTACCCCTGTGCGGGCGATGACGAGTGGGTGGCGGTGTCGGTCCGCGACGACCACGAGTGGCGAGGCCTGGCCGCCGTCATCGGACGCGACGACCTCGCCGACGATCCCCGATTCGGGCGGCGCGCCGACCGCATCGAGAACCGCGCCGAGGCGGACAAGGTGCTCGCCGCATGGCTCGCCGAACGTACGCCGACCGAGGCGATGACACTCCTCCAGGAAGCGGGCGTACCCGCCGGCGCAATGCTCCGCCTCCCCGAACTGCTCACCGACCCACACCTTCTCGATCGCGATGCGTACACCCAGTTGGAGCACCCGATGTTGCCGGCGTCGCTGCCGACCGCGGTGCGGGTCGCCCGTTTCGGATCGATACCCGACGCGCCGTTGCGTCCGGCCCCGCTGCCCGGTGCCGACACCCACGAGATCGCGGTCGGGGTCCTGGGACTCACCGATGACGAGTACAGCCGACTCGTCGACGACGGGGTCCTCCAGCCCGCTTGACAGGAGTGCACAGTGATCACCTACGAATGGCGCCCGGAGCTGACCGGTGCCGAACTCGACGAAGTCCTCCAACTCGTCCAGGACGCAGCGGAATACGACGAAGAGGCCGGATTCTCGTCCATCGACGCCGACACCGTCCGAGAAGTCGGTGGCGCCACCGGGACCGTTGCGCATCTGCCGATCAAGGCCCGGCGCGATCTCAGCCCGCTCGACGACGTCCCGTTGGTGATCGTGGCCTACCTTCATCTGTCGGTCGCCGCCGATGGGGTGGGCACGGTGTCGTACGTCGTCCATCCCGACTACCGTTCGCGCGGGATCACGACCCTGCTGGTGGAAGAGGTCGGCCTCGACGTGGTCGGTGAGGGCGGCTGGGAACGCACCGGAGCCAACGCACTTCGCTGCTGGGCGTACGCCACCCATCCGGCGTCGGGCAGACTGACGCGACGATTCGGCATCCCCGCGGTGAGCAGGCAGTGGACCCTGGCCCGGCACCTGGCCGGTCCGTTCGCACTGCCTCTCGACGAGACCGAGGTCGCGGACGGGGTCACCCTCGGTGACCCGCACGACCACGTCGCCGACGACCCCGCCATCGCACAGGTTGTGGCGGCCGCGGACCTCCCTGAACGACATCACGACCGGGTGACCGCGGACCTCCGCCGTGGTGGCGGGACCGTCATCGACGCGCGCGACGAGAACGGCGTCGTCCTCGGATTCGTCTGGTACACCACCGAACACCGGATGCATCTCGAGCTGCGGACCGCACTCGTCCATGCGCTTGTGCTGTCCGAGAAGGCACGCGGTCTCGGACTCGGGGCGACGCTGCTGACGGCGGCGCTGGCGCGGCAACGCGATGCCGGGATCCAGGTCTCCCAGTTGCGGATCGATCCGGACGATGCCGGTGCGGTGCGCATGTGCCGCCTGCTCGCCTTCGAGCAGGAGGACGTGCACTCCTGCTACCAGGTCGGAACAAGTACGAGCCCGCCGCCGGCGTTCCGATGAACGCGGCCGCGCCTGGTGACAATCGTTGTGAGAATGGGAAATCCGAATGAGTGAGCCTGTGACCGCCACCGAGTTCCTCGACGATGCCAAGTTGCAGATCGCCGACAAACAGGTGGAGGCCGATGGGGTCGTGTCGCTCACTCTCGTCGACCCGGACGGGAATCCGCTTCCCGCATGGGAACCCGGCGCGCACCTGGATCTCATCCTGGGACCCGATCTGATCCGTCAGTATTCGTTGTGCGGCGAGGTGACCGATCGGGACCGGCTGCGCGTCGCGGTGCTGCGTGAGCCTGCCGGCCGCGGTGGATCGTCGCGGGTCCACGACGAACTCACCGTGGGAGAGCTGATCGCGGTCAAGGGGCCGCGCAACAACTTTCCGCTCGTGGATGCGCCGGCCTATCTCTTCGTCGCGGGTGGGATCGGGATCACCCCACTGAAGCCGATGATCGACGAGGTGCACGCGCGGGGTGCGGACTGGACGTTGCTCTACGGCGGCCGTACCGCGGCCGGGATGGCTTTCGGCGAGGCGCTGGCGCAACAACATCCCGAGCATGTCGCGCTACGACCCCAGGACGAATACGGACTCCTGGATCTCGCTCGGGCCGTCGCCGAGGTCCCGGCCGGAACTGCCGTCTACTGCTGCGGACCGGAACCGCTTCTCGTCGCAATCGAGGAGGTCTGCCGCAGCCGGTCGGACATCGAACTCCACGTCGAGCGATTCGCCCCCAAAGTAGTTGCGCAGGATGGTGAATCAACCGCCGAGGCGTTCGAGGTGGTACTCGAGCAGAGCGGGCGGAGCGTCACGGTGCCGGCCGACAAGTCGGTGCTCGACGCGCTGCTCGACGACGGTATCGATGTCGACTTCTCCTGCCGGGAAGGCACCTGCGGCACCTGTGAACAGGTTGTGCTCGACGGCGTGCCGGACCATCGCGACTCGGTGCTGTCCGAGGACGAGCAGGCTGCGAACGACTGCATGATGGTGTGCGTGTCCCGGAGCTGCACACCGAGGCTCGTACTCGATCTGTGATCGTCGATCGGTGCTGGGCGAGGGGCGGGTGTCACGGCGCCCCTCGACTCCGGTCATCCCGCGGCGGCGGGCTCCGCATCCGGTGCAGGCAGATCGTGATCACGGATGATCCCGTGCAGAAAGCTGCGCACGATCCCCTCGAAGAGCTGGCGCTGGGTGAGATCGTTGCTCGAGAGTGCCTGAGCGAGAAGAGGCTGCGACTCCGCGGAGACATTCGGGAAGATCGCCGACTTGGGGCGCGGCGGGCGCATGGCTTCCATCAGGACCGCGCCGATCGACAGGGTCTCCATCCCGTCGAGGATGCGGACGTGCAGATCCACCGGAACGCCGGAATCCAGCAGGAACTGCGCGGTGTCCTCGTAGGTCGACGTGAAGAGGTCACGCGGGAGATGCTGCAGCAGGACCGGGGCGGCGTTGCGATGGCGTAGGATCGACTGCCGGAAGTTCAGCGCCAGTGCCACGAAGAACTCGGGCCAGTCGGGTCCGGGGTTCATCCGTGGTCGCCGGACGGCGGTGCCCGCGATGTAGCGGGCGACCTCGGTGAGAATCTCGTTCTTGTCGTCGAAATGGTGATAGAGCGACGGCGCGCGGACTCCGAGGTGTTTCGCGAGCCGCGGCAGGCTGAACGCCTCGAGTCCCTCGGAGTCGATGATCTCGATGGACGCCATCACGGCTGCCTTGCGGCTGATCAACGGCTTGGACGGCCGTGCCATGTCCCACCTCTCCACGCTGCCTGAACGGACCTAACAAGAGTAGTTTCAGGCGCGATGGATGTCCATGCGGGCCTACCGAATCGGTGCCCGTACCGGCTCGCGGCCCGCGGGGTCGGACATCCGGTTGTCGCTCGATCCGGGGATGGGCGAGCCGCGTTGCGGAAAATCAGTGGCGCCGAGAGGCGCCCTCACGCCACCATGAGCGGGCCATCGCGTCCACCGATGCCCAGCCGGCATCCACCACACGTGATCGACTAAAGGTCAGCCCACACAGCGAATTTCAGCGTCAGGAGGTCGACATGACCGCACTACTACTCGCGATCGTCAGCGGTATCATCCTGCTCGCCGTCGTCGTCCGCACACTCATCGTCACCGTCCGGGACGACCGGGGTCGCGTCCCGTATCGCGCAGCGTATGACACGCGGCGCCCGTCACCCTGAGGGTGCGGGCTCGACTCACTCCGCCTTCTTGAGCACCGCGAGCACGGTCAGGAGGAGGATCTTGACGTCGAGCCACAGCGACCAGTTCTCGATGTAGTAGTTGTCCCACTCGGCGCGGTCGGCGATGGAGGTCTGACCGCGGAGGCCGTGCACCTGCGCCCACCCGGTGACACCGGCTTTCACGCGGTGACGTTCGCCGTACCGTCGGATCTGCACGTCGAACAGCGAGACGTATTCCGGACGCTCGGGTCGTGGACCGACGAGGCTCATGTCCCCGCGTATCACGTTGAGCAACTGGGGCAATTCGTCCATCGACGTCGACCGCATGATCTTGCCGATCTTGGTGCGGCGGTCGACGCCCTCGACGCCGCCGGGCGCACTGCCCTCGGTGGGCCGGAACTTCTCCGCGTCGGGGTCCTCGGGTCGCATCGACCTGAACTTCAGGCAGTCGAACACCCGCGCGTTGCGCCCCACCCGCGGTTGCGCGAAGAAGATCGGCCCGGGGGAGCTCAACCGGACCAACAGCATGAGTGTGAGGAACAGCGGCGAGATCGCCGCCAGGATCAGGGCTCCGACTACGCGGTCCCCGATGTGTTTGGTGCGGAACTGCCACCCGCGCGGGTTGGTGTGCGGAACCGACATCAGGGGGAGTCCGCCGATGTGGTCGACCCGGCTGCGGCGGCCGACGACGTCGAACATCCGCGGGACGATCCACACCTTGACGCCGTGCCGGTGGGCGATGCGGACGGCGGCCGTGAGCCGCTCGACATTGGTGACCGCGAACGCCACCACCAGGACCTCGGCCTTCGTGGCCCGGATCGCCTCGTCGAGTTCGTCCACCCCGCCGAGTTGCGCGATCTGGTTGGTGGGACCCTCGTCCCGATCGGCGCGGGGTGGCGCGCTGGCGGCCAGGATGCCCACCGGCCGGAGTCCGTGCTCCGGTGCAGACACCATGCGGCCCACGACCTGTGCGGTGATCGGCCCGTCGCCGATGATCAGCGTCGGGGACAGCAGGTGGCCGTTCTTGCGCAGGTTCCGCTGGATGATGTCGCGGATCAGACGACCGAACGGAACCCAGAACAGCGCCGACACCCACACCTTGGTGACCGCGGCGCCGGGTCTGTCGTCGGAGTAGGAGAGAAGTAGCGAGCACAGCAGGATCATCGCGGCGATCGTGCATCCGGTCATGACCCGGCCTACCTCGTCGAGGAAGCGTCGGTTCAGGCCGCGCCGGTACACCCCGCGCACCGTGAAGATGACCACCAGGATCGGCACGAAGAGTGCCAGCGTCCAGAGCGGCGGGTTCGCGCCGCTGCCGCTGTTCACCCACCAGATCCCCATGGCCAGTGCGATCGTCGCGGAGACCACGTCGATCGACACGGTCACAATCGTGCTCAGGGGATCGTCGCGGATCAGCTCGTGGAAGGTGCGCCGGCCGCTGGGCGGCGCGGACACCGGGGCACGCGTCGTCGTCTGCGGGATCTCGGCCTGCGATACACGGGTCGACAAGTCCACTCCATCCGAAGAACAGCCCCCCGCTCCCGAAGATTGTAGGTGCACCCGAGGGGCTCGTGTGGGCCTACCGGGCACGTGTCGAGCACCGAATGCTCACTACCAGGTCACGGGGCTGCCCAGCCGGGGTCAGCGTCCGAAGATGAGTTCCTGGACCAGGATCGAGAGATCGGACATGAGCTGGACCTCGGACGAGGACCAGTGGTGCGGTTCGGAATCCCAGGCGCAGAACGTGCCGATGACATGTCCGTCCTCGTCGGCGAGCGGGATGCCCAGGTAGGAGGTGACCTCACCGCTGACGGCGGTCGGATGATCGGCGAGCAGCGCATGGTCGGCGATGTCGTCGATGATCAGCGGTGAACCGCTCACGACCGGCAGGACACACAGGGAGTTGACCAGCGTTCGGGTGCTGGGCCCATCGGGGTCTCCTGAGCGGAACGCGATGGCTGCGGTCGCCTGCTCCTCCGGGGTGATGAGATTGACCGCGACGTGCGGAACCCCCACGGCGTCGATCGTGAGCCTGATCGTCTCGTCGAGATCGTGGGTGGGTGGGTCGTCGAGGAGCCCGCTGTCCTTGAGGGCGCGCATGCGCTCGGGATCGGCCAGGATGGCGCGCAGAGATCTCGCCATCTCGGGATTGCGTCCGCGGACCGCCTCGAGTACGGCGAGCAGTCCGGCCTCGGGTGAAGTGTCGAAGAGTGCGGCCAGTTGTTCGGCATCCGGGGCCGTCGCGGACTCGGGAGCGGGGGCGTCGACGGGGCTCACCGTGTTCTCACCGTCTTCGGGGCTCACACTCATCCTCGCTCCTCTCGCTGCCTGGGCCGGCCGGGCACACGCTCACGACTCACGCGCAGGTGTTCGGCGGTCGTCGTCCTGATCGCACGGCCTTGACCCAGTCGGTCGCCGCCGAGCCGATGTCGAGTATGCCGTGCGGCTGATTGCGGACCCTGATCGCAGTGATCACATCACCCAGGCGGCACCCTCGGTCGATGGCCGCCGCTGTCCACGGGGCGGGGATGACGTCGTCCGAATCACTGTAGGCCACCAGCATCGGAGCCGAGGCCCGGCCGGTAGGGAGACTCACGTCCCGTAGCCAGCGTCGCAACCGGTCGGTGGCCGCGTCGTCGACGGGCCGATAGTCCTCGGGTCGAGTTTCTTCGACAACGGCCTGCTTCTGCACGATCGCGTCGTCGTTGCACTCGAGGAACACCCCGAAGGCCTCGAGCAGGGGCCCGTGCACATAGTCGTCGATGACGAGTTCGGGATGCTTCGCCTTCAATCCGGTCAGCACCAGCGGCAGGAAGGCGATCTGTTCGGGCGTGAGGGTCCCGGCGGCCATCGCGTCGGCCAGGGGCGCGACGTCGAGCGCGGGACTCATGGTCACCGTCCCCATCAGGCGCAGGCCACGTCCGTAGGTGTCGGCGATCTCGTTGGCGTGGAAGATCGCGTGCCCGCCCTGCGAGACCCCGAAGCCCCACCATCGGTCGCTGGTGCCGTCGACGACCGCCCGGGTCGCCCGGACCGAATCGATGATGTTGTTCGCCGCCGGCGCCGGGTCGAGATAACGGTGGGGTCCTGGCGTGCCCAGTCCTTGGTAATCGGTCTGCACGACGACGAACCCCTGCTCGAGCAACGACGCGACGAGCTCGACGGTGCCCAGCAGGTTGCCGTAGAGCGACGGCGCGCAGTTGCCCGCGGTTCCGGTCGTCGGGTGACCGACCGCCAGGATCTGCCACCCGCCCGCCGGTGCCCGTCCGCGCGGCACGAACACGGCCGCCGAGACCGGAACCAGCTCGTTGCCGGCCGGATCGGTGGACAAATAGCGGAACCGCACGGTGCGATCGACGATGCGCCGCAGCGCGATGTAGGCGTCGGTCGGCATGGGGTCGCCCACGAGGTCGCCTGCCGACGCCCCGGGGGGAGCCGCGAAGTCCGGCGACGTGCCGTCGGAGGACCCGGGCCCGGAGGGCGATGAGCAGGCGGCGGCGAGCAGGACGGTGACGAGGAGGAGGGCCACGAGCGCGGGAGTGGACAAGCGCCCGGCGCGCCGCGACGTCACCCTCATGACCGCGTGAGCAGCTGATCCAGCAGGGACACCGGATCCTCACAGAGATGGTCGAGGGCCGCCTCGATCACCGGACGCCCGACGAAGTCGCTGCAGAACGTCGTGGTGAAGCTGCGGGATCCGTCGATCTCGCTGACGAGCATGCTCGCCGCATCAGGACCGTCGGGTTCGACGTAGGCGAAGAGGTGGTGCGACGCCGACGCGGGTTCCCACGGCAGGTCGCCGAAGATCCCGATCCGACCCAGATCGCTGACCGACAGTCGTAACCGGTCGGGCACATCGGTGCGGGATGGCGGCGCCGACTTCGCGCCCGACGTCGACGGGCGTAACCGCGCCCGCAATTCACCGGCGGCCAAGATCGCTGCGGGCCAACCCGACTCGGCGACCGCGCGAATCCGATCCCCGACCTCGGTCGGCGTCGCGTCGGGCGGGAAACGCAGCGGGATGCCCACTGCGAAGTTCCCGTGGTCCTCGGCATGCTCGGCGTCGAGATAACGACGGCAGTCGAACAGGATCTGGGTGCGGTCGTCGAGCGAGACCCCCTGGGCGGACAGCGCGGCGCGCCACAGTGCGACGGTCACGGCCGCCGACGACATCCGGACGCCCGTGTCGGCGATCGCGCGCTTGAGTTCGGCCGTCTGACCCGGACGCATCGCGGCCGTGACGGCGCAGCGGGTGGAGTGCCAGTCGTCGATCGTGCGCCTCGGCGCCTCGGTGGTCGATGCCGCGTTGTCGGCGCGCAGACGCGCGATCTCGCGGAGACGGCGCGGATGCCGCAGCACATGCCGCCGCAGGGCCCGCCACGCCGCGTCGGACGGCAACGACCGTTCAAATCGTTCGGTCATCGGGAAGTCGTGACGGCTGGCGACGCCGGCGATCTGCTCGACGCCGAGTCGGCCGTCACCCATCCCGTGGGTGTGGTCGATGACCAGCCACTGTCCGCACACCAGCACCTCGAGCCGGGGAAGCGGTTCGGGGCGGTTGCGCAGGCGTGTCATGAGGTCGCCGACCGGCAGATCGGCGAGGTCGAGACGCTCGACGACCTCGGGACGGGTCTCGACGTCGTGCCTCCAGCTCGCCGACGCCGGGTCGGGGACGAGGGTGAGTCGCGACGCAGGCGTCCACGCCCGGGTCAGTCGCGTACGGACGACCTCGAGGTCCAGCGGTGCCATCGGACCGGTCACCGAGATCGTGCGGGAGGTGGCCAGCGCACGGTCCAGGACGGATGCGCGCTGTACTCCGGCTGGCCGGGATTCCCTAGAGCGCAGCATCAACGACCTCACGCATCTCGTCGCGGAACCGTTCGCGCCGGAATCGTTCGGCCCAGGACCGGATCTCGGAGCGGTCGAAGTCGTCGACGGCGAAGTCGCGTAACGAGGCCGCCAGTCGTTCGACGATCTCGTCGTCGGTACCCGGCTCGATGAGCACGCCGGTCGATCCGGGTACGACGGTGTCGAGCGCGCCGCCCTCCCCGAGTGCGATGACGGGGGTACCGGTGGCCATCGCCTCGACGGGCACGATGCCGAAGTCCTCGATACCCGGCATCAGGACGGCCCGTGCGCTGCGATGCAGGTTCAGCAGGGTGTCGTGCGGGACCCGGCCGAGGAAAGTCGTCTTCGGCCCGGCGAGTCCACGGCACTGGTCCATTGCCCGGCCGTCCCCGGCGACGACGAGCCGGACGTCGGCGCGGGCGGCGGCCGCGATGGCGAGGTCGGGCCGCTTGTACGGGACCAGCCGACCGGCCAGGAGATAGAAGTCCTCGCGCGGCACCGCCGGATCGGGGGTGAAGCCGTCGAGGTCGACCGGCGGGTGCACGACGACCGAGTCGCGGCCCCACTGCTCGCGAATGCGTTCGGCGACCGCCGAGGAGTTCGCGACGACCGTGTGGAGGTGGGGAGCGGCGCCGACCTCGCAGCGCCGGGCGACCACCGACAGAGCCGACAGGATCGCGGCTCCGGCGGCGCCACCTCCTTCTCCGGCGCGCAGCGTCGGGTCCCACGCCCAGCGGGCCGGGCTGTGCACATAGGCGATGACGGGGGCCTTCGTCGCGTGCACGGCCTGGGTGGCGAAGGCATGATGACTGGTGACGACCGCGTCGGCATCCCGCAGCGGCATCCGCCGGAATGCCAACGGCATCAACGGGAGCAGCGGCGCGTAGCTGCGCTCACCGAGCAGGCGATACGCATGATTCAGCGACGAGGTGATCGGCGGGTCGGCCAGCCCGGCCGGGATTCCGGAGGCCCGGGCGATCGGCGCATGCACCTCGACGCGCGGCCACGTGGCGGCCAGTTGTTCGACGACGTGCTCGGATCCGGCTATCTCCGTGAGTCGTTCGTGAACGACGGCGATGCGGTCAGCGGGCATTGCTGCCCACGTCTCCCGGCGCGGCCCGGAACCGGTCCGGATCGGGCGGGCTGATGTCGCGATCATCGTGCGGTACAGCAGGTGTCATGGGTTCGGCGGCCTCGGTTCTGGTGGCGGTCGTGTCCCCGGCACTCTCGACGGGGATCACGTCTGCGGAGGTGGACAGGGCAGGCGAGGGAGGCTGCTTTCCCATGCGCTGCACGATCAGATGCCGGGTCGACCCGATGGTCGTGAGCTGCGACAGGGCCTGTTCGGCGGCCTTGCGATCGCGCCCCGACGTCGACACGACGACGACCGCGAGCGCGAGATCGCCCGGGTCGACGTGCTGCCACCAGGCCCCGGTGAGGGGGTGCCGGTCGACGCGCAGACGATGTCCGGTCGCCGTGTCGTCCGTGGGTGGGACGAGATCGGTGATCAGGCGATCGGCGTCGACATGCTCACCCGTGAGGATCACCGCGGTCTGTGCACGGCGATGGCGTTGCGCGAACGCGGGCAGCAGAGTCGACGGCAACGCCGGTTCACCGCGCCGTCCGTAGGTGAGGTGCGCGCCGTACCGATGGGCGGCGCGGCGGGCCCAGATCGGATTCGGCCTGCGACCGACCCGCCCGCGGAACAGTACGAGCAGTTCGGCCGCGACGATCGTCGCGGCGATCCCGGCGACCGCAGCCTCCTGAGCGGGCTTGGGGCTGACGGGGACCTCGCTCACCGATGGCGCCGCGAGGATCGTGAGCGTGTCCGACGACGAGTTCTGCAGGCGGGTGAGCTGCGAGTCGAGATCGGCGAGCGTGGCGTCGGATTCGACCTTGGCGTCACTGCGGTCGGGCAGTGCGCGGTTGCGGACCCGCTCGGCGGTCACCTGCGCGCGCAACTGGTCGATCTGCCGGGTGATGTCGCGTGCGTGGGTGGACAGGGACGCCGCGGAGATGGCGGTGACCATCGCGCGGGCCACGTCCTCGGCCTGCCGGCTCGTCGGCGCCGTGGCGGTGACATCCATCAGCGTGGGTGCCGTTCCCGGTGTCGTGGCGACGTGCGAACTCAACTCGCCGGTGGTCCAACCCGTATCCACCTGCGTCAGCACCTGCTGAAGGACGTTCTCGTCGGTGGACAGCGCCACGAACGGCGCGCGTAGCTGCTCGACGAAGGCGTCGCCGGGGATGATCGTGCCGGCCGGAGTGATCTCGGCGACGACCGTGGCCGAATACTCCTTCGGGACCAGCGCGGTCCGCAGCGCGAACACCGACGCACCGACGATGATGCCGATCAGGATCGCCGGGAGGGCGACACGGGCGAGATCACGGAAGTGTCCGAACAGGTCTACCGAGGGCGGCGCATCGCGTCGCCCGGCGGCATCGAAGCTGGAGGTCACGCGCGTATCTCCTGTGGTGTCGGATGCCCCCCGACCATCCCCGGACAATGCAGTGCTCGATCAGCTGTCAGTTCACCATAACCAACGATGTCGGCGACGGTGGTCGACGCGGGCGGGCGTGGCGCGTGTGCGAGAGACGATCTCGCGCGTCACCGGCCCGCGAGCATCGTGTACGCCTGCTTCGGGGACCAGTCGCGACGGACCACCCCGAAGTTGTGTTCGAGGTTGTTCGGATCGGTGCCGGCGTCCCGAAGCGAATACGCGAACAGCGGACCGAGCCAGGGCGCGTCGGTCTGGGCGCCGATGGCGATCGCAATGCTCTGCGCCTGAACCTCTTCGGTGACGGCGTTGGTGCCGGTACCGGTCGGCGCGCCGAACTCGGTCATCCAGATCTTCTTGCCGCCGTCACCCGCCGCGACCATCACATCGCGCATGTCCCACATCCGCGCCGCGGTGCTCCACGACGCGGCAGCCGGGTCGTTGGGCAGCGCCGGGTACGTGTACGGATGCACGCTCAGCGCGTCCAGGGACTGGTTGTACCCGCCCTGATACAGCGAGCGCACGAACGTCAGCGGCGCGATGTCGCGGCCGTTGTCGGTGCCGGGCGCGAGGCCGCCGGAAATCACCGCGGCGCCCGGGACCGCGCTCTTGATGGCGGCGTACGACGCGGTGAGCAGACGGCCGTACTCCCCGGCGTTCGCGCGCGGGAGCCAGTAGCTCGCCAGGTTCGGCTCGTTCCAGATCTCCCAGACGGCTATCGAGTCGGCGTACCGCTGCGCCGCGGCCGCGGCGAAGGAGGCGAAGACGGCGGGGTCGGCGGGACGGTAGTGGCTGTTGCGGGGGAAGTCGGACGCGCGCGCCGCCCACAACGGGGTGTAGGTCACCAGGCCCAGCGGGCACATGCCGTGCGCGACGACGGCGTTGACGACCCGGTCGATCGGGGCCCAGTTGCGTTGTCCGCGCCGCGGTTCGACGACCGACCAGTCCACGTCGAGGCGCACCGCCCACATACCGAGATCCTTGGCGACCGACAGCTCTCGATTGAGGTCCGCATCCGACGCGCCGAGCAAGGAGGCGCCCGGGGAGGCGGCGACCTGGCGATCCCCTCCTGCGAGTGAACACGCGGCCGGTGCCGAATGGGCATCGCTGCGCACCCACACGATGGCGGCGAGGGTTGCGATGAGGATGCACACGTACGCGAGTGCCGACCGGGTGGCCCGACCGTACAGGGACGGTGTCATGGATGGTGCCTATCTGACGAGACGCGCCTCGGGCGTCACAGGGCCCGGCCGCGGACTTCTCCTCGGCCGGACAACAACTCGTCGAGCATACGCGGTAAGGTCGCCGACTTGTCGTGACCGTCGGCGATTCGACGACGAGCCTCCGCGGTCAGCGAACGGCGCAGGTCGGCGTCCCCGAGGACGCGGTTGATCGCGGCGGCCAGCGCGGCGGGATCCGACGGTGGGACGAGGACCCCGGCACCGTCACGCAGGAACTCGGTGGTGCCGCCGTGATCGGTGCCGATGACGGGTTTTCCGTAGGCCATCGCCTCGAGGACCGACAGCGGCCCGGCCTCCGGTGTCACGCTCGCCGAGAGCACGACATCCCACCGTTGGAGCGCGGCCCGTAGGTCGGTATGACCGAGGAACCGGACGCGTCCGGCGAGGTCGGGTTCCCCGGCCCGATCCCGTAGCGCGGCAACATGATCGGCGTCCCCGGGAAACGATCCGCCGGCGAACTCGAGGTCGACGTCCGGCAGTGCGGCGACAGCGTCGAGCGCCACGGCATGTCCCTTCCACGGGGTCAGCAGGGCCAGCATCCCGACCACCGGCGGGTCGTGCAGATCGGCCGGCAGGGCGTCGACCGGCCAGGTCACCCCGTTGTGGGCGACCACGACCGGCAGACCGAGTTCGGCGAGGGGGACCGCTGTCGCCTCCGACACCGACACCGCGCGCCGGATCACGGGTGCGCTGACGCGCAGGACCGCGCGCTGCCGGCCCGACGACAGGGTGTCGTGGACGAGCCACGAGACGCGGCCCGTGGGACGGGCGATGCGTGCCGCGGGGAGCGCGAACAACGAGTTGACGATCGTCGAGGCGCCGGTAGTCCGCGACACCCGGCGCAGGATGCGTCCGGCCCGGATCCAGTCGACGACCAGTCGGCCTGCGCCCGCCAGACGCGCCACACCGCGCTCGCCGCTGAGGCCGAGTGGGGGAATGGCCACGTGATCCACCCCGGCCGGGAGTCGCCCGGGAAGCGGGCCGTCGGGACTGACGACTCGTACCCGGTGGCCTCGGCCGACCGCGACGTCGATGAGATCGAGCATCACCTTCTCGGCGCCGGAGACCTGACCGGTGTGGGCGACGAAGACGATCGTGTGCTCGGACGCGGGACGGCTCATCGGGCCACCTTCGTGTGTCGGCCGGGAGGCGCGGTCACCGCCCGGATCAGCAGAACAGCGGGAGCGGCGACGATCAGCGCCGCCCCGGCCGAGACGACCGGCCAGGGCACGGAATGCGCGACCAAGACCCCGAGCGCGCACGCGCCGGCGGTCAGCGAGACCAGTGTGATGAGCGTGCCGAGTGGGAGGAGTCCGGTGATCGGCAGGGTCCGGCCGATCACCACCCACAGCGCCACCGCCGCGACGGCGAACGTGACGACGGTGGAGATCGCGGCCCCGTCATAGGAGTACCGCGGGATGAGGATCACGTTGAGTCCGACGTTGAGCGCCAGACCGCCGATCGCGATCCACGGGTACCGCTTCGCGTGACCGGTCGATGCGAGCAGGAAGATGCCGAGCACGATGAAGGCGGTGATCGCGGCGCCCAGGACGAGCAGTCGGGCGGCGTCGGCGCCGACGACGAATCGATCCCCGTACAGAAGTCCGATGATGGGTCCGGCGCTCGGCCAGAACGCGGCCACGGCCACGGCGCCACTCGCGGCGAAGACGGCGGCGGCACTTCGGCATCGCTGACGCAGAACCCCCGCCTGGTCCGGCCAGGCGGCGACCAGCAGGGTGCTGATGGGGCCGATCGCGGCGAGGATCAGGGTGTCCATGATGTCGGAGAACTTGTAGCCGATGCTGTAGATGCCGACCGCGTCGAGTGAGTCGAGCAGGCTCAGCAGCAGGACGTCGCCCTTCTGCAGCGCGATGGTCAGGGCCAGGCCGAGTGCGAGCGGAAGGGCATCGGAGAGCATCGGTCGCCAGCGCGACCACTCGACGATCCGCGACGGGCGCAGCCCCGACGACCTGCGCATGATCCCGACGACCTTGATGACCAGTGACAAGATCTCGTTCGCGACCGGGGCGAGCACGAACACCAGGAGCGCCGGCGCGACCAGCACGGCGGCGATCGTCAGGGCCAGCTGTAGTACCTGTCCCAGGCTCTCGGCGATGGCGGTGAGCAGCAGGCGGTGCCGACTCTGGAAGATGACCGTGAGAGCCTGTGCGGGCGTGGCGAACACGACGACGAGACCCGCGACGGCGGTCGCGCGGACGACGTCGCCGGGATACTGCAGCACGATCACGTAGACGACGGCGATCAGGTAGCCGAGGAGGCCGAGTACCAGCCGCAGCGCGATGAACGCCGAGGACGTCTTGGCGACGTCGTCGGGATCGCCGGAGATGAGCCGGGCCATCACGGCGCGGCCCACCCCGAGGTCGGTGAAGATCGCGGTCAACCCGAGGAGGGCGAACACGAAAGAATAGGTACCCCAGTCCTCCGGGGAGAGGGTCCGCGCGATGAGAACGCTTCCGGCCCAGCCCAGAGCCGCGATCACCAGACGACTTACCAGCATCGCGATCGTCGCCCGCGTGGCGGCCCGCGCGTCCGAGGCGGGGTGCGGGCCGGGTTCGTCGGTGATTCTCGGCCCGCTCGCTACGCTCCCGGCGCCGGTCGTTTTCGGCCCGCCGGCCCGGGTCTCCAGCTCGGCGTCGGCCTGCTGTTCGACCAGTACGTCGGACGGCAGCGGCCCGGTGACGTCAGGGCTCACGGCGCTCCCGGGCGGGTATGTCGACACCGGATGCGCGGTAGGCCTCGACCGTGCGCCGGGCGGTGGTGTCCCAGCTCAGCGCCGACGCGACGGCGGTACCGGCGGCGACGAGCTCGCTTCGTGCGGCATCGTCGCGCACGAGCGGTTCGAGGGCGCGGACCCAATCGTCCTCGTCATGGCCTCCGACGAGGGTGGCGCCGTTCCCGACCACCTGGGGGAGCGCGCCCACCGCGCTCGCGACGACGGCGCCCCCACAGGCCATCGCCTCGACGGGCGGCAGGCCGTAACCCTCGTAGAAGGAGGCGTAGGCGGTCACGGTCGCTGCGGCGTAGAGCGACGGCAGGTCCTCGACGTCGACGTAACCGAGACCCACCGCCGAGGACGGCGCATCGGGTCCCGTCGAGCCGGCGCCACCGAGCACACACGGGATGTCGAGACGCCGCGCGACCGCGGCCACCAGTTCCACGTTCTTGCGGGGTTCGACGGTACCGATCTGCATCACGAAGCGTTCGGGCAAATCGTATTTCGCCCGGACCCGCTCGATGTCGGCGTCCGACGGTGGACGGGCCCACTCCGCGGGCGCGAGTTCGGTGACATATGCGTCACGGCCGCACGTCTCGCGGATCCGTTCGGCGGTGAACTCGGACACGGCGATCAGCACGTCGGCGCGTCGAAGCGACGTGCGGACGAGTACGGATTCGCCAGCGGCGCGGAACCTGCTCGATGCGGACGGCATGTCGAGCACGGACAGGTCATGGACCGTCGCGACCGTCGTGGTCGGCCCGGCGATCGGGAGATCGACGTCGAGGCCGTGGAAGACATCCGCCGAACGCACGGGCAGGACGCCGAACACCGCGCGCCGGACACCGTCGGCGACCGGGCGTCCGACCGGGCTGATCGTCGGCGGCAGTTCGTCGACCGCGTCGGTCTGGACCACTGCCGACAGCGGGGTGCCGGTCAGGTGCGCCGGCAGCGCCCTCAGGAGTTCGCGGATGTAGGTCTGGACTCCGCTCCCTCCGGGACGAAGTGCAAGCGCACCGTACGTGATTCGTGTTGTGCCGTCGCGCATCCAGCAGCTCCCAACAGTAACCAGAAGAAGAAGTCGAGCGGGAAGATCTCGAAGTAGGTGGCCACCAGGCAGGCCACCATCGCCGCGACCATCGACGCACTCACACCCAGGACGAAGGCTCCATCCGGGTCGGGCATTCGGCGCGAGTACTGCACGCACCAGATCACCGCGGTCACGATCAGCGCGAGGAACAACCACAATCCGATCGGTCCGAGTTCGAGGAGCAGCTTCACGTAGTAGTTGTCCGGCTGATAGTTCTTGGACAATTGCTGCACGGTACCGCCGGCGCCCGCGGTGATCGTCGTCGTCGTGTCGCCCCGGGCTGCCGACAGCGCGTCGGCGGCCGATCCGCTCGACGCGAGTCCGGTCCCCAGCGGGTGTACCCAGATGCTCGCGAAGATCTCACCCCACCCGGAGCCGCGCTGACTCAGACTGCTCGAGTTGAAGAACACCTTGGTGATGCTCGAGGGCAGAAACGGCAACGCGACGACGGCGACGACGCCGAGCGCGATGAGTGGGGCGATGAGGCGACGGAAGCGAAGAGCGGCAAGCCAGATCACGCCGACGACGAGGCCGAGGATCGCCGCCCGCACCACCGACGTGGCCATGGTGACGGCCATGACCGGCCAGCAGACGAGGAACAACTGGTTGCGTCGGCGTCCGGTGTCCGACAACGCGACCGCCCCGCCGACCAGCAGCGCGAGCATGACGAAGAGCCCGAACCCGAAGGGCTGGTTGAACGTGCTGAAGGTGCGGAACAGCGGACCGCTCGTCCGGACCTGCTCGCCGAAGGTGTAACCGAGTTCGACCAGTCGGGCCGGGCCGAGGATCTGCTGCCCGATCCCCACGACGGTGGTGAGGACACCGAGCGCCATGATGATCGAGACCAGGCGGTCGCGGTCGAGTGCGTCGAACGGTGTCAGCCAGAGCGCGAGGACGACGAACAGGTAGAAGAAGGTCACCTTGACGCCGTACAGCCCGATGGGGCCGTAGACGTAGAGCGCCGACACCACCCCGAACGCGACCAACACCGCCGCGGCCGGCCACCACGGCATGTGCAGCGGCGGGCCCGTGCGGTCCACGGGGCGGAGGCGACGATTGGCCGCGCAGATCAGCGTGAGTGCGAGAACGCCTTCTTTCCACGCCGAGGCGACGCCGGGCACCGGAGCGATGTCGAGAAGGCCGTCGAGCGGGGTGAGGGCCGCCAGGATCAGCAGGCCGCGCTGCGGACGCCGGTAGACGACGGCGACGAAGGCGGCCGCGGGAACCAGGGCGAGGAGGACAGCGACCACGACGGGGAGGTGCGCCACGCCGACCTGCCTTTCCACCTGCCCCCGTGGTCCGTTCCAGCCCCCGAGTACCCATGGTGGCACCTCGACAGTCCGTTTGTCCGGGGCAACACGGACATGCCTTGCCCCGGACCACGCCGGACCTCTGCACCGCAGGTCAGTGACCTGAGATGCGCCTGCCTTTCCGCGGGCGGGTCCGCTCGGGCCCGTATTCGGTTGTGAGAAGGCGCGGTTCCCCGAGCGGGGGATCGAGGAGCTGCGGCATCCCCTTCACCGGCTGATGCATGGGCAGCAGGGTGTAACCGTCTTCCCAGGGGAGGTGACCGTGCTCGTCGGGCCAGATCACCTGCAATTTCGGATGATCCGGGAACAGCAGGTTCGCCAGGAGCAGCTCGTCGTGGTCGAGTTGTTCGATGAGGCGTACGGTCACGGCGACCGTCTGCAGGGGGATGTCGGTCTGCGCGGCGACAAGATCGCGCCAGTCCTCGCGGTGGAGCAGGCTGCCGAGTTCGTTCAGGACGTGGGTCGCGGTGAGCGGATCGACGCCGTAGATCGAGAGCTCGGGTATCGAATGCAGGGACAGACCGGCGGTATAGGAGTAACCGCACTCGGGCTGGAGTCGGTCGGAGAGGGTCGGGGCAATGCGTGCGTCGAACTCGGGCTCCGGTTCGCCGACCGAGGTCACCTGCCAACCGCAGCGCCGAATGGTCTCGATGGTCGATCGGATGACGGGGTTGGGATGCCACCTGGGCAGACCTCGGATCGCGGCAGCGTGGTCTGACATGGATCGCTCCTTTGTTCGACGGGTGCGATCATGACACCACGGGGTCCCGACAATTCCCGGACGGCGCCGACCCGGGCCCCGACGCCAGGGCTCAGCCTGCTCTGCTGGGCGCCGGCGCTGCGGGTAGCCGATGCAGGGCCTCCACCAACGGTGCCAGCTCCGGGATTCGGCGGGCGTCGTCCAGTGCGGTGCGCAGGGTGGAGTCGTGCACCGGCCGGGCGGCCCGCAACAATTCGCGTCCGCTGTCTGTCAACTCGGTGTAGATTCCGCGCCGGTCGTCGGCGCAGATGATGCGTCGCAACAGGTTTCGATCTTCGAGGCGGTTGACCAACCGGGTGGTGGCACTCGAGCTGAGGGCGGCGGCGCGAGCCAGCTGCGCCATCCGCATGTGCCACCCGTCCTGTCGACTGAGGGCGTCGAGGACGGTGTACTCCACCACCGACAGCGCATGTTCACGCTGCAGCGCGCGCTCGAGTTCGGTGTCCAACGTGCCGTAGAGCGCGGCCAGGGTCCGCCAGCCCTGCGAGCGGATCTCCACTGCGTCGTCTGCAATCCCCATGGTGTCCTCTGTGTCGCCAGCACCCGTCGTCGAGCGCTCGTCCAGATTAGCAGCTTGCACCGATAGGCGGCGCGTGCAACTATCTATGGCGCGTATGCAACTAGTGCACACGCTTGCTATCGGTGTTCACAACAAACTGGAAGGGGCGAGCATGCCCATCGGACTTCTCGCGCTCGCGGTCGGTGGATTCGGGATCGGACTCACCGAGTTCGTGATCATGGGCCTTCTCCCGGGGGTCGCCGCGGAGTTCGGCGTCACGGAAGCGGTTGCCGGCTACCTCATCTCGGGCTACGCCCTTGCCGTGGCAGTCGGCGGCGTCGCGCTGACCGCGGCCGTCATCCGGTTCGATCGGAAACGAGTGCTGATGGCGCTGATGATCTTGTTCATCGGCGGCAACCTTCTCTCCGCCGTCGCGCCCACCTACTATGCGATGCTGGCCGGCAGAATCCTGGCGGCCCTGTGCCACGGTGCGTTCTTCGGAATCGGTGCGGTCGTCGCATCGAGCATGGTCGGCCCGGCCAAACGCGCGGGTGCCGTCGCCATGATGTTCGCCGGACTGACCGTCGCCAACGTGCTCGGTGTGCCCTTCGGGACATTCCTGGGACAGCAACTGGGATGGCGTTCCACCTTTTGGGCCATCACCGCCATCGGCATCGTCGCGCTGGTGGGAATCCTCACGCTGGTGCCCGACACCACCGAGGGCCACGCGGCGCCGACCAGCCTCCGCGCCGAACTCGGCGCATTCCGATCCACCCAGGTATGGCTCTCCATCGCCATCACGATCCTGGGTTACGGCGGGATGTTCGGCGCATTCACCTACATCGCCTACACCCTCACCGACGTATCCGGGTTTGCGTCATCCACTGTCCCTTGGCTTCTCGTGATGTTCGGGGTGGGCCTGTTCATCGGGAACCATGTCGGCGGCAAGCTTGCGGATCGTGCGTTGACGACCTCGCTCACAGCGACATTGGCCATCCTGACGGTCGTGCTCATCGTCTTCGCGGCAACCGCGTCGAGCCAGATCATGAGCGTCGTGTCGCTGCTGCTGATGGGCGCATTCGGCTTTGCGACAGTGCCGGCGCTGCAGACCCGCATCATGAATCACGCTGCCACCGCGCCCACTCTGGCATCAGGTGCGAACATCGCCGCGTTCAACATCGGCAACGCCCTCGGTGCCTGGATCGGCGGAATCACCATCGCTGCCGGTCTCGGCTACACATCACCGATCTGGGCGGGTGCGGGCGTGACCATCCTGGGCCTCGCAGTCCTGCTGTTCGCCACTGTGCTCCACGGCCGAACGACCCGAACCGAGACGCTGCCCGCCCCGATGACCATCGACCCGCAGGCTCAGCGCGCGCAGGCCGAGCGCGCGTGAGGTCTGGCGTCCGACCTCCAACGCATTGGCTTCTACGGGTCGAGCGCCATGGTCTCCGACGAACTCCGGTCAGGTGTCGGCGCGCTGCCGGATGCCGAACACGGTGAACAGTGCGGCGCACGTGGCGAAGACGACCAGCAGTGCGAGTCCGATGGTGTAGCTGTGAGTGGCCGCGTCGTACGTCGCGCCCATGAGCATCGGGGGGAAGAACCCGCCGAGTCCACCGAGTGCGCCCACGATTCCCGTGACCGACCCGACTCGTTCGGCGGGAGCGGCCTGGGCGACCCAGCTGAAGACCGAGCCCGAACCGAGCCCCATGCAGACGGCCATGAGCACGAAGTCGATGCCCGCCGGTATCTCGACGGGTGGTTTGGTGATCATCCAGACGGCGAGTACCGCTGCGCCGCCGCACGAGATCACCGTGATGATGCGTGGTCCGAAGCGATCGGACAGGATGCCGCCGACCGGGCGAGCGATGACCGCGGCGATCGCGAACCCGGCTGTCCGAGTACCCGCTGCCTGCAGGTCGAAGTCGTACACATCTTTCAGGTACGTCGGCAGATAGGTGCTGAACGCGACGAAGCCGCCGAATGCGGCTGCGTAGAGGAATCCGAGCTGCCAGGTGATCGGCAGTTTGGCCGCACCGATCAGTTTGGGGACCACCGAGTCGTGGGACGCGGCCCACCTGGGTGAGTCACGCATGAACAACCAGCAGATCACGGCGACCACCGCGAGCGCGACGGCGATGATGATGTGCGTCGCGACGTACCCGAACCACGACACGAAACGCGGAGTGAAGAAGGCCGACAACGCCGTTCCGCCCATGCCCGCACCGAAGACGCCGGTCGCGAACCCGCGCCGTGACTTGTCGTACCAGGCGTTCACGAACGGGATGCCGACCGCGAAGGTCGTCCCGCCGATGCCGAGGAAGAACCCCGCCACGAGGAGCAGGGCATAACTGGCGAAGTGTCCGGCGGCGGCGACCAGCAGGACGAAGGGGATCGTGACGACGAGCAGCACGGTGAACATCAGGCGTCCGCCGAACCGGTCGGTGAGTGCGCCGGTGAGTATCCGGCCCAGCGAGCCCACCAGGATCGGGATGGCGACGAGGATCGACTTCTGGGTGGCGCTCAGGTCGAGCTGGTCGGTGTAGACGACCCCCAGCGGGCCGATGAGGTTCCAGGCCCAGAAGCTGATCGCGAAGGCCACGGTCGCCAGGACCAGGTTCTTGGTCTGCCCGGCGGCGACGGAGGGCGGCGTGGCGGTGGTCTCGGTGGTCATCGATCACGATCCTTCACTCCGACGGGCGCCCATCCGGGGCGGTACGGCTGATTGCCGGGCATCGACCTCTGGTCACGACTCCGGTACACGATGTAGGGACGGAACAGGTAGTGCACGGGCGCGGTGAAGATGTGAACCAACCGGGTGAACGGCACCATCGCGAAGAGCAGCATCCCGATCAGGATGTGCACGTGGAAACGCAAGGGCGCCTCCGCCATCGCTGCGACGTCGGGCTGCAGGACGAACAGTGACCGGAACCACGGCGACACCGTCTCGCGGTAGTTGACCCCCTCGGCATGGGGATCGAGGGTCCCGATCAGGGTGATGTAGGTGCCGACCAGCAGCGCGGTGACCAGCACGAGGTACATCGCCTTGTCGTTGCGCGTGGTCGCCATGAACACCGGCCCCACCGTGCGTCGCCGGTACACCAGCATGCCGACCCCGACGAGCGTCGCGACCGCGGCGAGCAGTCCGAAACCGCCCGCGCCCCAGTGATACAGGGTCTCCGAGACGCCGATGGCCTCGGTCCACGACTCGGGGATCAACAGTCCGATCGCGTGGCCGATGATCACCACGAGCACGCCGTAGTGGAACAGGGGTGAGGCGATCCGCAGCAGTCGCGACTCGTAGAGCTCCGACGACCGCGTCGTCCACCCGAATTTGTCGTAGCGATACCGCCAGATGGTTCCACCGATGAGCAGTCCGAGCGTCGCGTAGGGCACCACGCCCCACAGGAAGATGTCCATGCGTCGCCTCACGCTCGGGTCGGGTTGATCGGCAGCAGTCGGGGATCGAAGGGTTCCAGGCCCACTGTCTCGGTCTGCGCGGGGCCGCACATGGCCAGCGCCGCGGCGCGGTCGGGCGGGGACGGGGTGGGCAGGGTCGCACAGACGGCCTGCACCGCGCCGGCGTACGGCGACTCCGCGTCGAGGAGCGCGAACCGGATCAACTCCAGTGCCGCCCGGTGCTTCTCGAGTAGTTCGACGCCGCGGACCGGATCGGCGCGCGCGCTGAACTCGAGGACGATGGGCAGATGGTCCGGCAGCTCGCCGTGCAGGTCGACGAGGAACCCGCTGTCGCGGTAGGCCTGCTTGAACTCGCCCAGCGAGGTGCCCCGCCGACGGGTGTCGCCGTCGGACCAGTACGACAGGTAGAGCGTGTGCCGCTTGGAGAGATCGAAGATCTCGATGTAGTCGCGGCGCAGCGTCGTCGGATCGCCGTCTGCGAGGTGATCGATGGTGTGCCGCAGCAGGTCTCCCGTGTCTGGATCGTCCTGCTCGTCCAGGGCGGCCCGCATCAGTTCGACGCGGCCGAGCACCTCGTCGTCGGGGTAGCTGAGGCACCACGACGCGATCAGCCGGACCACGTTGGGCTCGGCACTCGTCCGCGGTCGCCGGTCGAAGACCCGCAGGCCCCTCATCGCGTTTCCTCGCCCGGCGTCGTCGACGCGCTCGAGATGCGTTCGGGGAAAAGGCCGGGCGGGGCTCCGTTCCCGTCCCAGTTGAGCAGGTTCGTCCGACCCGCCATCGTGTGCTCACCGGCCGCGGTGTCGGTGTTCTGCCGCTGTTTGAGCGCGTGGAAGGTCTCCACCGACACCGGCGCCGGGCGTCCGCTGGCCTCGCCGAACGGTGAGGAGTCGAACATGCCCGGTCCCTCGTCGTAATCCAGCGAACAGCCCATCTCGTCGAGCTTCTCGGCCTGCTCGAGATGCGCCGTCGGGATCACGTAGCGATCGTCGTACTTCGCGATGGCCATGAGGCGGTACATCTCGTAGATCTCTTCCTCCGTCATCCCCACCGCGGCCGGGATGTCGGCGTCGGGCTCGCGGCCCAACGTGACATCGCGCATGTACGAGCGCATGGCGGCCAGGCGGCGCAGCACCGTGTCGACGACGGCGGTGTCACCGGCGGTGAACAATTCGGCCAGGTACTCCACGGGGATGCGGAGTGCCTCGATGGCGCCGAAGAGGGTGCCCGCGCCCTCGGCGTCGTGACCCTGCTCGGCGAGCAGGTCGACGATCGGCGACAGCGGCGGGACGTACCAGACCATCGGCATGGTGCGGTACTCCGGATGCAGGGGGAGTGCGACACGGTACTTCTTGGCCAGCGCGTACACCGGGGATCGGCGGGCGGCCTCGAGCCAGTCGTCCGGGATGCCGTCCCTACGGGCGGCGGCGATCACGTCGGGATCGTCGGGGTCGAGCATCAGGTCGAGCTGGGCCTCGTAGAGGTCGCGTTCGTCCGGGGTCGACGCGGCCGCCGTCACGGCATCGGCGTCGTAGAGGAAGATGCCCAGGTAGCGAAGTCGTCCGACGCACGTCTCGGAACAGACGGTGGGTTGCCCGACCTCGATGCGCGGGTAGCAGAGCGTGCACTTCTCGGCCTTGCCGGACTTGTGGTTGAAGTAGATCTTCTTGTACGGACAGCCCGTGATGCACTGCCGCCAGCCGCGACAGCGATCCTGGTCGACGAGCACGATGCCGTCCTCGCTGCGCTTGTAGATCGCGCCGGAGGGGCAGGACGCCATGCAGGACGGGTTCAGGCAGTGTTCGCAGATGCGCGGCAGATAGAACATGAACGTCTGCTCGAACCCGAACTTCACCGCATCCTCGGACTCACGACGCAGCTTCTCGACGATGGGATCGCGCTTCGCGAGTTCGGGTGCGCCGCCGAGATTGTCGTCCCAGTTCGCCGACCAGGTGACCTTGGTGTCCTTGCCGGTCAGCAGCGATTTCGGACGGGCGACGGGGAAGTCGTCGCCGAGCGGGGCGTCGATCAGGGTCTGGTAGTCGTAGGTCCAGGGTTCGTAGTAGTCCTCGATGGTCGGTTGGACCGGACTCGCGAACAGGGTCAACAGCTTTCGGATCCGGCCGCCTGCACGCAACCGCAGCCTGCCGTTGCGGTTGAGGACCCATCCGCCCTGCCAGGTGTCCTGGTCGCCGTAACGACGCGGATATCCCTGTCCGGGGCGGGTTTCCACATTGTTGAACCACACGTACTCGGTGCCGGACCGGTTGGTCCAGGCCTGCTTACAGGTCACCGAGCAGGTGTGGCACCCGATGCACTTGTCGAGATTCATCACCATCCCGACCTGGGCCATGACCCGCATCAGTACGTCACCTCCTGGCTGCGTTTGCGGATGGTCGACACCATGTCGCGTTGGTTGCCGGTCGGTCCGAGATAGTTGAAGGCGTAGGACAACTGGGCATATCCGCCGATCAGATGAGTCGGCTTCACCAGCAGCCGGGTCGGCGAGTTGTGGATGCCGCCACGGCGACCCGTCGCCTCCGACTTCGGGACGTCGATCGTGCGTTCCTGGGCGTGGTGGACGTAGCAGACCCCGGCCGGCATGCGGTGACTGACGATCGCGCGACAGACGAAGACGCCGTTGGCGTTCACGCATTCGATCCAGTCGTTGTCGGCGACGTCGATCGAGGCGGCGTCCTGGGGGCTCAGCCAGGCGATCGGACCGCCGCGCGACAGCGACAACATGAACAGGTTGTCCTGGTACTCGGAGTGGATCGACCACTTCGAGTGCGGGGTCAGGTATCGGACCGTGATCTCCCGCGACCCGTCGGCGCCTAGCTTCGGCTCGCCGAACAGACGGTGCATGTCCAGTGGCGGACGGTAGATCGGGAACGACTCGCCCATGTCGATCATCCAGTCGTGATCGAGGTAAAAGTGCATCCGCCCGGTGAGGGTGTGAAACGGCTTGAGTCGCTCGATGTTCACGGTGAAGGGCGCGTACCGGCGACCCCCGGTCTCCGATCCGGACCACTCCGGCGACGTGATGACCGGCACGGGTGCCTTCTGGGTGTCGGCGAAGCGGATCCGCTTCTCCTCCGACCCGCGGGCCAGATCGTCGAGGCGGAACCCGACGCGTTGCTGGAGCTGTTCGAAGCCGGCCACTGCGAGTTCACCGTTCGTGGTCCCCGACAACGTCAGGATCGCCTCGGCGAGTTTCTCGTCGGTGTCGATCGCCGGTCGTCCGTCGCCGGCGCCGCCGAGCATCACGCCGTTGGATTCGGCGAGCTTGCGGGTCTGCTCCTCGAGCGGGTAGGTCACGTTCTTGACGGTGAAGCCGAGCGTGTCCGCGAGCGGGCCGATGGACGCCAGCTTGTCCGCGATCGCGGTGTAATCCCGTTCCACGACACTGAAGTTGGGCATGTTCCGGCCTGGTTGCCCGGCAACGCCGTCCCGCTGCCAGTCCAGAACCCGGCCGTGTGGTTGCGCCACCTCGCCGGGGGTGTCGTGCTGCAGCGGCACGCTCACGAGGTCATGACGTGTCCCCAGGTGCGTCCGGGCCAGGTCGGACAGCTTGCGTGCGAGACGGTGGAACAGGTCGAAGTCGGACTTGGCCTCCCACGGCGGGTCGATCGCCGGGGTGAACGCATGGACGAACGGATGCATGTCCGTCGAGGACAGGTCGTGCTTCTCGTACCAGGTCGCGGCGGGCAGCACGATGTCGGACAGCAGCGTGGTCGACGTCATCCGGAAGTCCGCGGACAGCAGCAGGTCGAGCTTGCCTTCGGGGATGTCATCGTGCCAACGGATCTCGTTCGGCCGTGGGGTGTCGGGGTTCTCGGTGCCCAGCACGTTGTGGTGGGTACCGAGCAGAGTGCGGAGGAAGTACTCGTTGCCCTTCGCCGACGAGCCGAGCAGGTTCGACCGCCACAGCACCAGGGTGCGCGGCCAGTTCTCCGGGGCATCGACATCGGTGATCGCGGGTGTCAGGTCGCCGTTCTGCAGCCGTTCGGCGACGTAGGCGGCCGCGTCGGTCGCCTCGCCGCGGTCCACGGCCGCGGTTGCCTCGTCGGCGACATCGAGCGGGTTGGCCGAGAACTGGGGATAGAAGGGCATCCAGCCGAGCCGCGCGGATTGGGCGATCGCGTCGGCCGTGTGCTCGTGGTCCATCGTGCCGCGCGAGAGCGGAGAGGCGAGTGACGACGTCGAGTAGCCGTCGTTGCGCCACTGCCCGGTGTGCATGTACCAGTACGACGTCCCCGTCATGGTCCGCGGCGGCCGCGTCCAGTCGAGGGCGTTGGCCAGCGAGATCCAGCCGGTGATCGGACGACACTTCTCCTGCCCCACGTAGTGCGCCCAGCCGCCGCCGTTGCGACCCATGCAGCCGGTGAGGATCAGCAGGGACAAGATCGCCCGGTAGGTCGCATCGCCGTGGAACCACTGGCAGATCCCGGCGCCCATGATGATCATCGAGCGGCCTTGCGACTCCTCGGCATTCGCGGCGAACTCCCGCGCGACCCGGATCGCCGCAGCCGCCGGGACGCCGGTGATCTCGGCCTGCCAGGCCGGTGTGTACGGCGCCGATACGTCGTCGTAACCGGTGGGCCACTCGCCCGGTAGCCCGTCCCGCGCGACGCCGTACTGCGCGAGCATGAGGTCGAATACCGTCGTGACGAGCCGTCCGCCGATACGCCGCGCGGGCACACCTCGCCGGACCACCGCACCGCTGCCGTCCGGGGCGTCGAAGACGGGGAAGGCGACTTCGACGGACTCGGCCGCATCGCCCATCAGCGTCAGCGCGGGGTGCGCGCCGTCGAGATCGAGATTCCACCGACCCCTGCCGGACTCGGCATACCGGAACCCCATCGAACCGTTCGGCACCACCGGCTCGTCGCGTCCCTCATCCCAGAACACCGTCTTCCAGACGTCTTCGGACGCGGCCTGTTCCGGGCCGGTCAGCTCGTCGGCGGTGACGAACTTGCCTGTGACGAACTGCCCCGGTCGATCGTCACCCTGCTCCTCCAGATGGATGAGGAACGGGAGGTCGGTGTACCGGCGCACGTAGTCGTCGAAGAACCCGGTCGAGCGCTGGACGAAGAACTCGGTGAGGATGACGTGGCCCATCGCCATCGCGAGAGCCCCGTCGGTGCCGGCCTGCGCGGGTAGCCATTCGTCGGCGAACTTGGTGTTGTCGGCGTAGTCCGGGCTGACCGAGACCACCTTGGTGCCGCGGTAGCGCACCTCGGCCATCCAGTGCGCATCCGGGGTCCGGGTCACCGGGACGTTGGAACCCCACATCATCAGGTAGGTCGCATCCCACCAGTCCCCGGACTCGGGGACGTCGGTCTGGTCGCCGAAGACCTGTGGACTGGCCACCGGGAGATCGGCGTACCAGTCGTAGAACGACGTCATCACGCCGCCGATGAGCTGGATGAACCGGGTCCCGACACAGTGGCTGACCATCGACATCGCCGGGATGGGCGAGAAGCCTGCACAACGATCGGGGCCGTAGGTCTTGATCGTGTGCACGTGCGCGGCCGCGGCCATCTCGATGGCTTCGTCCCAGGAGACGCGGACGAGCCCACCCTTGCCTCGGGCCCGCTGGTAGGAGCGTCGGCGCATTGGATCCCCGACGACGTCGGCCCAGGCCAGGACAGGATCGTGCAGACGCTTCTTCGCCTCGCGGTACATCTCGACCAGCACCCCGCGCGCATAGGGATGCCGTACCCGGGTGGGGGAGTAGGTGTACCAGGAGAAGGCCGCGCCACGGGGACATCCGCGGGGTTCGTATTCGGGCCGATCCGGGCCGACCGACGGGTAGTCGGTCTCCTGGGTCTCCCAGGTGATGATCCCGTCCTTGACGTAGACCTTCCACGAGCAGGAACCGGTGCAGTTGACCCCGTGCGTGGACCGCACGATCTTGTCGTGGCTCCACCGGTCGCGGTAGAAGACGTCACCCGCCCGACCGCCGTCCCGGAAGACGACGCGACGATCGTCGGTCTCGTCCCATCGGGTGAAGAATCTGCCGATGTCCAACAGTGCGGTGGCTGCAGAACCCTGTACATCTTCTGACCGGGTCATGTGCGTCACCCTACAAAGGGTCCGTCGATCTTTCCGCGCGAATTGCGGATTCGGTCAAAAGCGGCTGGATTGTTTCCGCAGAATACATTCACCGATCATGTGGAGAACACGACTGCGGTCGCCGTGGATCAGCGGGTCGCCACGGTCAGCAGGATTGCCGAGTCCTCTTGTGCCATCAGGCCATGTCGTGTCGACGGTATCGTCACCAGATCGCCTTCGGCGCCCTCCCAGCGGATGTCGGGGTCGCCATCCGCCGAGGTCAGGACGACTCTGCCGCGCAAGACCTGCAGCGTGGCCTCGGTGGGACTCTCGTGATCGGACAGCGCCGCGCCGGCGACGAGCGCGATGACGGTCTGGCGGAGATGGCGAGAAGAGTTGCCGTGCAACGTATGAGATGATCGGCGGCTCGACGCCTCGCGTGCGGAGGTGAGGAGCTGGTCGACGAGTTCGGGCAGATGAGTCGAATCCACGTGTACACAATGGCATCGCTGCGTGGCGTCGGCACGGCGTTCCGGAGGATCGAGCCCGGTTCGTTGTCCACGCCCGATCACCCGGGCGGGCGCCGCATACTAAATAGCGCACACATTCATTGCGGAAATGGTCCGACATTCCCACCGGAGCAATTCACCGCAATGCGAAATGAGACGTTCTCTCGAATGCGTTTCGCCGTTGTTCACACAGTCGCGGTGCCGCGTCAACCGATTCGCATGCGGAACAGGCGATCGTCGTCGTCGCCCGCGCGGCCGCGTCCATCGGTGTTGCTCGTGCCGAACCACAGGGAGCCGTCCGGCGCCGCGGCCACCAGTCGCAGACGACCGAATTCATCGACGAACCGATCCACGGGTTCGCCGACCGAGTCGTCGTCGGCGTCCTCCGGCGCTCCGCTCAGCGGTATCTCCCACAGCCGTCGCCCGCGAAGTGCCGCCATGTAGGCGCGGTTGCCGACGATGGCGAGCCCGGCCGGGGACGCCTCCTGCGTGCTCCAGGTGGCGGCAGGCGCGACGAACCGCTGATCGTCGGACTCGCCCTCGACCTCAGGCCACCCATGGTTGCCGCCACGGCGGATCAGGTTCAGTTCGTCGCGACTGTTCTGTCCGAACTCGCTCGCCCACAGCCGTCCCGCGCCGTCGAACGCCAGCCCCTCCACGTTGCGGTGACCATAGGAATGGACCTCGTTGCCGAACGGGTTGCCCGGCCACGGGCGGCCGTCCCGATCGACACGCAGGATCTTGCCGTTCAACGCGTCGACGTCCTGGGCCACCTCGGGCACGGCGGCATCGCCGACCGCAACGAACAGACTGCCGTCCGGACCGAAGGCCAGCGCGCCGCCGTGGTGGTTGTACGCCGCATCGAGTCCGGTGATCAGCGGGCGCGGACGGGTGAGCCGGTTGCCGTCGAAGTCCAGCCGCACGAGCCGGTTGTCGACCGCGGTCGTGTAGTAGACGAACACCGTGGTCTCATCGCCCGGCGCCATCGCGATGCCCTGCAACCCGCCCTCACCGCGCGGGGCGGCGTCACCGAACTCGCCGACCGTCCGCACCGCGCCATCGGGGGACACCCGCACGACGGTCGCATCGTCGCGCTGGGTGACCAGGGCGTCACCGCCGGTCAGGAAGGCCAGCGCCCACGGCACGTTCAATCCCGACGCGATGGTCTCCACGGTCGTGGCGTCCGCCGACGCGCCCGTCGGGGCGGATGTGTCCGATCCGCCGGGTGCATCCTCGGCGCCGGAACAGCCGGCCAGTGATGTGGTGCCCGCGACCCCGAGGAGTCCGGTCGCGAGGAGCCCTGATCTGAGAAGCTGACGGCGGTCCATACCCTCGATGGTGCCCGAGGTCCGAGACCGCCGACCGGCACCGATTTGGGTCTACGCTGCGGATTCCCTACACTAGACCGGTTGCCTGTGCACCTCAGGTGTCCGGGACACAACTGAATAGTCTCCGGTGCCGGCGAAAAGCCAAGGGCATCGGCGGCGAGAACCTTCAGAAACAACTATCCACTTCGTGGAAGGCCCACCGCAGGTCACGGGGATTTCTCCGCGCCCGGCGCTGTATGGGAACCGCTACGAGAAAGGTTGACGGTCACCCATGACCATGACTGACCCGATCGCAGACTTCTTGACGCGTCTGCGTAACGCCAACTCGGCGTACCACGACGAGGTGACACTGCCCTCGTCGAAGATCAAGGTGAACATCGCCGAGATCCTCAAGCGCGAGGGCTACATCACCGACTACCGCACCGAAGACGCGGAGGTCGGAAAGAACCTCGTCGTCTCCCTGAAGTACGGCCCGAGTCGTGAGCGTTCCATCGCCGGACTGCGCCGTGTCTCCAAGCCCGGCCTCCGGGTTTATGCAAAGTCCACCAACCTGCCCAAGGTTCTGGGCGGCCTCGGCGTGGCCATCATCTCCACGTCGTCCGGCCTGCTCACCGATCGCCAGGCAGCCAACCAGGGCGTGGGCGGCGAAGTCCTCGCCTACGTCTGGTAGGGGAGGTAACAACAATGTCGCGTATCGGAAAGAACCCCATCGAGATCCCCGCGGGCGTGGACGTCACCATCGACGGCCAGAACGTCACCGTGAAGGGCCCCAAGGGTGAGCTCTCGCTCACCATCTCCGAGCCCATCGCGGTCGCCAAGGAGGACAACTCCATCGTCGTGACCCGCCCCAACGACGAGCGTCGCAGCCGCGCGCTGCACGGCCTGAGCCGTTCGCTCGTGAACAACCTCGTCGTCGGCGTCACGCAGGGCTACACCAAGAAGATGGAGATCTTCGGTGTCGGTTACCGCGTGCAGGCCAAGGGCAGCGACCTCGAGTTCGCGCTCGGTTACAGCCATCCCGTGCCGATCGAGGCCCCGGCGGGCATCACGTTCGCCGTGGAGTCCCCGACGAAGTTCTCGGTCTCGGGTATCGACAAGCAGCAAGTCGGCGAGATCTCGGCGGTCATCCGCCGCCTGCGTCGTCCGGACCCCTACAAGGGCAAGGGCATTCGCTACGAGGGTGAGCAGATCCGTCGCAAGGTCGGAAAGACGGGTAAGTAAGCCATGAGTGAGACAGCTACCAAGACAGTTCGCAAGCCCGTCGGCAAGGACGTGTCGACGCGTCGTCGCAAGGCGACCACCAATCGACACTTCCGCCTCCGCAAGAAGGTCAGCGGAACCCCGGCTCGTCCGCGTCTCGCGGTCAAGCGCAGCTCGCGCCACATCCACGTCCAGCTCATCGACGACCTGGCCGGCAAGACGCTGGCCGCGGCCTCGTCGATCGAGGCCGACGTGCGCGCGGCCGGCGGCGACAAGTCGGCGCAGGCCCGCAAGGTCGGCGAGCTCATCGCCGCCCGCGCCAAGGCCGCCGGCGTCGACGCCGTCGTGTTCGACCGTGGTGGCAAGGACTACCACGGCCGGATCGCAGCGCTCGCCGATGCCGCCCGCGAGGGAGGCCTGAGCTTCTGATGACCATCTTCACCAGCTACACCCACATGACCGGAGGGAACCTCTGATGCCCGGACGTCAGCGTGACGGCGGAAACGGACCCGCCGGTAACGACAACAACCAGAACAACCAGGGCGGCGGCAACGACCGTCGCGGCGGCGGTGGCCGCGGCGACCGTCGCGACCGTGGCGGCCGCGACCAGGACCGCAACCAGCTCGAGCGCGTGGTGACCATCAACCGCGTCTCGAAGGTGGTCAAGGGTGGACGTCGTTTCTCGTTCACCGCTCTCGTGGTCGTCGGCGACGGCCAGGGCATGGTCGGCGTCGGCTACGGCAAGGCCAAGGAAGTCCCGGCTGCGATCCAGAAGGGCGTCGAGGAAGCTCGCAAGAACTTCTTCCGCGTGCCGCTGATCGGTGGCACCGTGACCCACCCGGTTCAGGGTGAGGCCGCCGCCGGTGTCGTCATGCTGCGCCCGGCCAGCCCCGGTACCGGTGTCATCGCCGGTGGCGCGGTGCGTGCCGTGCTCGAGTGCGCGGGCGTCCACGACGTCCTCGCCAAGAGCCTCGGCTCGGACAACGCCATCAACGTGGTGCACGCCACCGTCGCAGCTCTGAAGATGCTGCAGCGCCCCGAAGAGGTCGCGGCCCGTCGTGGTCTGCCGATCGAGGACGTCGCTCCGGCCGGTATGCTGCGCGCCCGTGCAGGACAGGGGGTCTGATCATGGCCGAACTGAAGATCACTCAGGTCAAGGGCACCATCGGTACCAAGAAGAACCAGCGTGACAGCCTGCGGACCCTCGGACTCCGGGGCATCCGCCAGACCGTCACCCGCGAGGACACGCCGATCAACCGCGGCCTCATCAACGCGGTTCGTCACCTCGTGACAGTCGAAGAGGTTTAAGAGCAATGACCATCAAACTCCATCACCTTCGCCCCGCACCGGGGTCGAAGACCGACAAGACCCGCGTGGGTCGCGGTGAGGGGTCCAAGGGTAAGACCGCCGGTCGCGGCACCAAGGGCACCAAGGCACGCAAGAACGTGCCCGCAGGCTTCGAGGGTGGCCAGATGCCGATCCACATGCGGCTGCCGAAGCTCAAGGGCTTCACCAACCGCAACCGGATCGAGTACCAGGTCGTCAACGTCGGCGACATCGCCCGCCTGTTCCCGCAGGGTGGCACCATCGGCGTCGACGAACTCGTCGCGGCCGGTGCCGTTCGCAAGAACAAGCTGGTGAAGGTTCTCGGCGACGGCGACCTGTCGGTCAAGGTCGACATCACCGCCGACAAGTTCACCGCTTCCGCCAAGGAAAAGATCGCCGCTGCCGGCGGCAGCGTCACCGAACTCTGACGGACACACACCGCGGTCGGGCGGCAGCATCGCTGCCGCCCGACCGGGGCGTTTCGGTGTGACTGTTAGAGTCTCAGACGTTGTCCTGCCGGACACACCAAGATCGCCGCATCCCGAAAGATCATCGTCGATTGCCGAGCACACGGGGACCGGGTCGCCTCGACCCGGGACGTACGCCTCGCGTGGTCGTTCCTAGGAGGAGTTAGTGCTTTCCCCCCTCTTCGCGGCCATTCGGACGCCGGACCTGAGGAAGAAGATCCTCTTCGTTCTCGGCATCATCATCCTGTATCGGCTGGGCGCGACGGTCCCGTCGCCGGGCGTCGACTATCAGGCCGTGCGGGCGTGTCTCGACGAGGTCTCGTCGGGTGAGTCGAGTTCGGTCTACTCCCTGATCAACCTGTTCTCCGGTGGAGCGCTGCTCCAGCTGTCGGTGTTCGCGATCGGCATCATGCCGTACATCACCGCGGCCATCATCGTGCAGCTGCTCACCGTGGTCATCCCGCGGTTCGAGCAGCTTCGCAAGGAGGGTCAGGCCGGGCAGGCCAAGATGACGCAGTACACGCGCTATCTGGCTGTCGCACTGGCACTGTTGCAGTCGACCGGCATCGTGGCCTTGGCCGATCGCGGCCAGCTCCTCCCGCAGTCCTGTGCGACCAGCGGCGAGGTCCTCAACGATTCGAGCATCTTCGGTCTCTCGATCATCGTGCTCGTCATGACCGCCGGCGCCTGTGTCGTCATGTGGTTCGGCGAGCTCATCACCGAACGCGGCATCGGCAACGGCATGTCGCTGCTCATCTTCGCCGGTATCGCCGCCCGCATCCCGGCCGAGGGTCGCACCATCCTGAACAGCCGCGGTGGACTCGTCTTCGCCCTGGTGTGTGTCGCCGCACTGATCATCGTCGCCGGCGTCGTGTTCATCGAGCAGGGCCAGCGACGCATCCCGGTCCAGTACGCCAAGCGCATGGTCGGCCGGAAGATGTACGGCGGATCGTCGACCTATCTCCCGTTGAAGGTCAACCAGGCCGGCGTCATCCCGGTGATCTTCGCCTCGTCGCTGTTGTATCTGCCGCAGCTGATCGTCGAGCTCACGCGCAATCCCGATGGGACGCAATCGACGTGGCAGGAGTACGTCACCAGGTATCTGACCGATCCCAGCAACGGCGTCTACATCGCCGTGTACTTCCTGATGATCATCTTCTTCACGTACTTCTACGTGGCGGTGACGTTCAATCCGGAGGAACGCGCCGACGAGATGAAGAAGTACGGTGGGTTCATCCCGGGCATCCGTCCGGGCGCGCCGACCGCCGAGTACCTCGGGTATGTGCTCAGTCGCATCACTCTGCCCGGCTCGATCTATCTCGGTAGCATCGCGGTACTCCCGAATCTGTTCCTCGAGATCGGCAACAGCGGCAACGTCCAGAACCTGCCGTTCGGTGGTACGGCCGTGCTGATCATGGTCGGCGTGGGTCTGGACACGATGAAGCAGATCAACAGTCAGTTGATGCAACGCAAGTACGAAGGATTCCTGAAGTGAGACTTGTCATTCTCGGCCCGCCCGGAGCAGGCAAAGGCACCCAGGCGGAACTCTTGAGCGAAGCACTCGGGATCCCCCACATCTCGACCGGCGACCTCTTCCGCGCCAACATCTCTCAGGGCACCGCCGTGGGTGTCGAGGCCAAGAAGTACCTCGACGCCGGCAATCTCGTCCCGTCCGAGATCACCGTGGACATGGTCCGCGCCCGCGTCGGTGAGCCGGACGCGTCGAAGGGTTTCATCCTCGACGGCTTCCCGCGTTCGACCGAGCAGGCCGACGCACTCAACGACATCCTGGCGAACCTCGACGCCTCGCTCGATGCGGTGCTCTCGTTCGTCGTCGACACCGATGTGGTCGTGGAGCGCATGCTGGCTCGTGGCCGCGCCGACGACACCGAAGAGGTCATCCGCAACCGGATGGACGTCTACACCAGGGAGACCGCGCCGCTGCTCGCCTACTACGGCGACCAGGTCAAGACCATCGATGCGGTCGGTGACATCCAGGGCGTTCATCAGCGCGTCCTGAGCGCCCTCGGCGCCGGCGTCTCCTGACACGGCGCAACCTGACAACCGGGGAATCGCTGTAACGCATGGGTTTTCGTAAGCGCAAGCGCGTCGTGCCGTTCCGCAGCGCGGGCGAGCTCGACGCCATGGCCGCCGCCGGCGCGATCGTCGGGTCTGCGCTGGTGGCGGTGCGAGAGGCAGCGAAAGCGGGCGTCAGCACCCTCGACCTCGACGAGGTCGCCGAGTCCGTGATCCGTGGCGCCGGGGCGGTGCCGTCGTTCAAGGGCTACCACGGTTTTCCCGGGTCCATCTGCAGCTCGGTGAACGAGGTGGTGGTCCACGGAATCCCATCGGCCGATGTCGTGCTCGCCGAGGGCGATCTCGTGTCCATCGACTGCGGCGCGATTCTCGACGGTTGGCACGGCGACTCGGCCTGGACCTTCGGGGTCGGTGAGTTGTCGACCGCCGACGCGGAATTGTCCGAGGCGACGCGGTTGTCGATGGAGGCGGGGATCGCCGCCATGGTCGACGGTGCGCGCCTCACCGACATCTCGCACGCGATCGAACTCGGCACCCGCGCCGCGGAGAAGACGTTCGGTCGCCCGTTCGGCATCGTCGACGGCTACGGTGGGCACGGGATCGGCCGCGAGATGCACATGGAGCCGTTCCTCGCGAACGAGGGTGAGCCCGGCAAGGGACCAACCCTCGTGATCGGCTCTACTCTGGCCATCGAGCCGATGCTGACGCTCGGTACCGAGGACACCTCGGTTCTCGACGACGATTGGACCGTTGTCACCGACGACGGATCACGTTCGGCCCATTGGGAACACACCGTGGCGGTCACCGCCGACGGGCCGCGTATCCTCACCCCTCGTCCCGCGGGAGCCTGACCGACCGCTTACCGCCTCGGGTGACGGCCGGTCAGGCGCGTGCCTACGCGGGACAGGTCACGTCCTGCTCCGGCATGTTGCCATCGACCAGATAGCCGGTGACGAGGTCCTGGGCGCATGCGTTCGTGCCCAGTGCGAAGACGCCGTGCCCGCTGCCGTCGACGCTCAGCAGCAGGGAGCGGTCGCCGAACTTCTCGTTGATCCGCTCGCCGTTGACGTGTGGAGTCACCGGATCGCGCTGATGCTGTGCCACAAGCACGTTGGTCGGACCCTCGTCCTCGACGGCGACCGGTTGCGGGGTTCCGTCGATCTGCCAGAAGGCGCACGGCATGATGTTGGCTGCCGCAGCGCCGAACAGCGGATACTTCTGCCGGTCCTCCTCAACCGCCTGCTCGTAGACCGCGGGGTCACTCGGCCATTCGACGTCGTTGCACGTCACCGCGAGGAACACCGACCAGGTGTTGTCCGACACCGCAGCGGCGGCGCGGATGGCCGGCGGAGTGTCGTCGGGTGCGCTGTCGCGCATGGCGGCCCATTGTTGTGCTGTCGCGTCGTACGACGCCGGGTTGTAGAGCGCGACGAACATGCCCAACCGGAACGTGCGACCGTCGATCCCGTCGACCGGGGCGCGATCCAGTTTGTCCGCGATGGCGAAGTACGTGTCGCGCACCGCCTCGGGCGTGTTCCCGAGGCCGTACCGGGCGTCCCGCGCCGCTGCCCACCGTGCGAAGTCGGGGAACGTGTCCTCCATGCCGCGTGCGTACCGACGCATCCCGTCCCGGTCGAGGTGGGTGTCACCGATGTTGCTGTCCAACACGATTCGGTCGGTCGCAGTCGGGAACATCGATGCGTACGCGGCGCCCAGCGCTGTGCCGTAGGAGTATCCGAGGAAGTTGCCCTTCTCCTCGCCGAGTGCGGCGCGGATCCGGTCCAGGTCGCGCGCCATGTTCGCCGTCGTCATGTGTCGCATGCGGCCGTCGTCGTTGGCGGCGCACCGGTTCGCCACCGCCTCGGCTGTTGTCGCTTGTTCGGCGAATGCCGCGTCGTCGTACGCGTATGGAGGGACGGCCCCGTAGTACTCGATGTCGGGAGTGAAACCGCAACTGATCGGCGACGAATGGCCGATTCCCCTCGTGTCGATGCCGATGAGGTCATAGGTGTCGAGAAATTCTCGGGGAGTCCCCCGCTGCGTCAGGAAGACCGGCTGATCCAGGCCGCTGCCGCCGGGACCGCCGGGATTGAGCATGAGCGAGCCGCGTCGTGTGTCGGGATTGCTCGCCGGCAGGCGCGAGATGGTCAAGTCGATCTGTTCGCCGTCGGGATCGTCGTAATCCAGCGGCACCTGGACTGTGGCGCATTGCAATTGCGGTGGGCCGGCGTCAGGGTCCTCGACGCCGGCGGGGCAGGGCGACCATCGGAGCTCCGTCTGGCTCGCGGGTTGCGCGCGATCGAGCGGGGGATCGGGAGTGGATGTCATCGAGCAACCGGCGACAAGAAGACCGGTCACCGCGATCGAGGAGATGAGTCTGGTTCTCATTGCGTTCGTTTTCCATTCCGTTCGGCGTGTGAGGTCAGGTTCCGGCTGCGTCGAGCAGCCAGTGGTATCGGAGTCGGAGCGCGCGCTCCAGCCCGGCGGCCGCCGCACCGACGCCCAGCGCCACGTTGAGCCAGAGGGGCAGTTGCACCGGAGATGTGAACGTCCCGATGGACTCCGCGATCGGCGGGATCTGCGAGATCGGTTCGGCGACCTGCAGGATGAGGAGTGCGACCCCGATGGCCAGCAAGATCACCGAGGATGCCGAGATCAATCGGCTGGAGAGTGGGTGGTTCTGCGCCAGTCGTGCGCGACGCCCCTCTGCTGAGGCGGGGTCCGGACTGAGTTGCCGTTCACGGCCGTCGTCGGCGACGTAGTGGCATCGCTTGAGGCCGGATCCGCTCATCGCCACGTGAATCGTGCCGCCGTCGACCGGGAACGCAGCCGGCAGTGTCGAGACCGCGATCTGCTCACCGGCGCGATAGAGATCGGCCGTGACGTCTCCGGAGCTCTGGTTCTGCCAGTGTCGGACATCCACCGCGTAGTTCGTGTCGAGCCGAAGGTGGAAGAGCGCGCGTCCGGGTAGCTGCCACCAGCGGTAGTGCTGCAGGGGTCGGCCGTCGCCGACGGTCATCCGTTGTGCGGTGCGTTGTTGCATCCACTGGTGGAACACGGCGTATCACTCCTGTTCATCGGACTAGCACGCTGTACTATTTGGGCAGTGATGACACGCTAGCACACTGTGCTAGTACGGTGTGCTGGTTGACTGAGGGTGCGTGGTCACACGAGAACCCGCGGGCGAGAGGGTGACGATGGCGCAGAAGTCAGAACTGGACTCCAGGGCGAAGGTGCTGATCGCGGCGTGCGAGATGGTCGGTGAGGATCCGGCGTCGTCGCTGAGCGTGCGGGCGGTGGCATCGCGTGCGGGGGTGAGCATGGGGTCGCTGCGGCATCATTTCCCCACGCAGCGCGCTCTGCGTGATGCGGTTCTGCGCACGATCTACGATGTGGCGACCTCGGACGACGACGTGATCCATGACCGGTCGGTGCCGGCGCGGGATCGGTTGGTGCAGTGTCTGCGGAAGGTGCTTGCCCCGAGTGCGGGAGATGAGGCGCGGAAAGCCTGGATCAAGGTCTTCGACGCGTTCATCGTTCCCGAGCCCACGGACGAGACACGTTCGGCGTACCTGGCGATGGCGGCCGAAGGGGTGCGCCGGATGGAACATTGGCTGACGGTCTTGGACGAAGAGGGGGTGCTGGTCGACGGTGATGTGTCCCAACAGGCGAGTTTTCTGAACGCCGTCGTCAGCGGGGTGTCGATCGAACGGGCGCTGCCCGGAGACATGTCGATCCTCGAGCGGGAGAACGCCATTCTGTACCTGGCCGTCGACGCAGTCGTGAAGTCCGTCGACTAACGGCTAGCGCCTTGCGTGGCCGCAAGGATCCACCTGCTCCCTGGGGTGCGAAGAGTGTTAACCGCCGGGCCGAGCAAGCGACAAAGGAGCGCGTCGAGGTCGACGAGCCTCGAAGGGGTCCTCTTGCGTTGCAGCGCAGTCAGTTACGTGCGAGGAGCTCCATGAGGTGTGCTTCGATGAGGGAGGGGCGAAGCTGTCGTAGGCTGGGTCGGGGTGGTCGGACGTCGATGACGTGGCTGATCGTCGACCATGAGCGCCGCGCGTCGTTGTTGGTGTGGCCGTGTGGGCGCGTCTGATCGCCGGACCTGATTGGTGATCCGTGGATCTGCTCGCGCACGGTGTTCAGGTGGTGTGCGAATCGTCGGGGTATGTCGGGTCGGCGGTTGATGTGTTCGGGGTTGGGAGGTGCGCCGGGTTCGGGGTTCAGTCGCCAGGCGCAGCGGCCTTCGTCGGGTCCGGACCGGACAATGTGGGTGGTGTACTGGCCGGGTTGGTCGCCGACCATTCGGTTGTGTCGTTGGCAGGCGGGTGCGAGGTCGTCGATGTCGGTGAGACCACCTTTGGCCCAGTCTTTCTGGGCGTGATGCATGTCGACGTGGGTGGCGGGTTGATCGCAGCCGGGAGCCGAGCACACCTCACCGTCGGGGCGAGCGAAGGACACTAGGCGTTGTTCGCGGGTTGCCAAACGTTTCCCGCGCCCGAAGTACAGCGGCACCGCGGTGGCGTCTTTGAAGATCGCCAACCACGGCTGAACCTCGCCGGCCATCGCGATCAGGTCGGGGATCGGGAGCAGGGTGCCGGTGGCGGTGGTGGCGAGCCCGGCTTCGCGGATCAGGTCATTGAGGTCGACTTTGATGATCAATTGCACGGGCAGGCCGCGGTGCGACGTTCCGAGAATCCCGTCTGAAAAGCCAGCGGTGAGTGCGGCGTCGAGGGCATCGTGATTCGTCTGGGCGAGAGTGCGGCCGTCACGATCGGCTGCGAGCGCGAGGGCGTCGGGGTCGGCGGTGCCGGCGGGTCCGCTGGGCGAGGCGGGGTCGTCGGGGTTGTTGAGTCCGGGTTTGCCCCAGACGGCGAACATCATCGTCAGTCGGGCATTCAGTTCAGGACTGAGGGTGCCGGAGATGGTGGCGGTGCCGTCGGCGCGTTGCCGCCCGATCCACACGCCGCGGCGTCGTTTCTGGTTGGTGTCGTCGGACAGGGTGCCGTCCGGGTCGAGATGAGCCAACAAGCGCGCGCCCAATTGGGTGATGTCGGCGGGGGTGTGGGCTTCGGCGATCTCGGCCATCTGCCGTTCCGCAGCGACTTTCACGTCGTGGTCGACAGCGTTCGGGATGCGGTCGAGGACGTCGAGGGCGGATTGGACGTGTGCGGTGCCGACGGCGCCTCGCGCGAATGCCTCAGCCAGGCAGGGGTGTTCGGGCTCCAAGATTTCACCGCCGAGGCTGGTGCGGGTGGCGGTGGCGTCCATCTGCTTACGGCGACGAAGCGGGTTCGACACTCGCAGCCGATGGGTCATGAACTGCATGAGGGTTCGGCAGCCGGACTTGCGGGGTAGGTCGCGAGCCTCGACTTGATCGATCTGCCGGTCACCGGCAACGGTCAGTCGCGCGATGGCACGTTCGGTGTCTGCTGCGACGTCGGTGAGCTCGGTATCGGTGCACGGCGACAGGTCCACGGTCTGCAGTTCGTCCAGGATGTGGTGGAGGTCGGCCACCAATTCCACCGCACGAGGGGACCGCTCGTCGGTGTCTACGACCTGCTGGGAATCGAACATGACCGTCACCCCCCGTGGTGAGTCGAATGTGAGTTCTACTGTACCGTCTATCCTGGTGTTGTGCAACGAGTTTCGTGTTCGCCTGGGTGATGGTCGGTTGTCGGTAGGGGATGGTATGCGGTTCGCGCCGCGGCGCGGAGTGCATCAACTCGGTCATCGGTAGGCCGCAAGCAGTAATCCCATGGCGTTCGGCTTCGGTCACCGATACCGTCGGCGAGATGACCCGAGCGCAACGGATCCTGGCTACGCCGCGCGGTCGATTCCTCTGCGCGAACTTGGCATTCCGCAACGCCACCGGCGACCGAGTCGATCAGTATCGTCGCCCTCGGACACTGATCGAAGTTCAGTCCGCGATTCGGAGCGTCGACATCGAAGGCCTCGTTGCGGCGGGTGAATCGGAGTTCCTGGGCGCACTCGGCTACGCGGTGGACTTCGCCCGATACTGGCAGCCTCCCGACAAGGAGGACATGACGAGGCCCGGGTGTGGGCGGTGTCCGTCGCCGAACGCGCGCGCGTGTACGAGATCGGAGCGCCCGGTGACTGGGCCCGGCTCGTCGACCGATACCCGCTGGAGGTGACCGCCTCGAGGAAGTGGGACTGGTACAACACCACTGGCCGGCACCGGCGCTGGTTCATGCCCGACTGGGAAGCAGTCGCGGATGACCACGACGCGGTGCACGTGAGCGTCAACGGCTACCTCAGCAGCGCCGGGATCGAGATTCCACTCGCGACGCGGGACGGCGCGACGGTGTTGGCCGGCTGGGGTCCGGACGTCACGTGGTGGCTCGACCCTGATGCGATGCGCATCGACGACGTGCCGGTGCTCTGGTTCCGTGAGGACGAACGTTGGTCTGCGTCGCCCGCCGGTTGAGTGATCGTCTCGATGACCGTGTGGGCGCGGCCGGGTCGTCGTACCGTTGACCATGCATTCTGACGTGTCCTGGCTCACCGTGGTGCGCCGGCTTCCGTTCACCATCGCCCTCGCGGTCGCTCTGCTGGTCGTCGGTGCGACGACCGGATCGCTGTGGGGCCGGGCCTCGGACAAGTCGTGGTACCGCGACGTCGCGTTCGGGTTGCCCGCCCTTCGGGAGGGGCGGTGGTGGACGCCGGTGACGTCCGCGTTCATCGAACCCGGACCCTGGCTCTACCTGCTGGCACTTGTGGCCGTTGTCGTCGGAATGGGCTGGTCCGAATGGCAATTGGGTACCGTGAGAGCTGTTCTGGTAGGCGTCGGCGGTCACCTGATCTCGTGCCTGCTGACCGTCGTGCTGCTGTGGCTGCTGTCGTCGGAGGTCACGTCGTGGCGATGGGCCGAACAACTGGCGGACTCGCGGGCCACCGGCGTCGGAGCGCTGGTGGTGTCGGCGGTGGCGGTGGCCTCGGCGACCGTCCGTTCGCCATGGCGGCTGCGCGTCCGCGTGCTGCTGGGGGCGATCGTCTCGGTCGCGTTCCTGTTCCAGGGAACCCTGGCCTCGGTCCAGTACGTCCTCGCGGCGGTCATCATGCTGATCGTCGGCGAGAAGTTCTTCGCCACCAACGAGCGCGGCTGGGTTCCGCGCACACGTCGCGAGGTCCGGATGTTGGGGTGCGCCGCGCTCCTGATCATCGCCGGCGCGAACCTCTTGGTCTTCCTGTTCCCGGGCAGCGGGCCGCTCGGTCCGACCGACTCCGGCGACGACTCGGTGTTCACGATGCTGATCGGCCTGGCCGTCAACGTTCTGATCGCCGATCAGCTGCGCCGTGGCAAACGGTGGGCATGGTGGGTCGCCGTGGTCATCGGCGTGTTGAACGTCATCGTGACCGTTCTTGCGCTGTTCCTCGTCATCTTCACCGACGTGTCGACCGAGGGTGCCGTCACCCTGGGTACCACGCTTCTCTGGGTGCTCGTGCTGGCCATCCTCATCCCAGGGCGGTTCGCATTCGCGGTGCCCTGGCGGGTGCGGCAGGTGGGCACTGTCGGGGACGACGACGACCCGGTGGAACGGGTCCGAGAACTGTTGCGCACCCACGGCGGCGGCACGATGTCGTGGATGACGACGTGGCCCGGCAACAGCTATCAGTTCACGGGTCCGGAGGGCGACCTCGGCGGTCAGGCCGTCGTGACCTACCGCAAGCACGTCGGAACGATGCTGGCGCTAGCGGATCCGGTCTGTGCGCCCGAGCGGTTGCGAGACGCGGTCGGGGCCTTCGTCGACCTCGCCGAGAGTTCGGGTAGCACGCCGTGTTGGTTCTCGATCGGGTCGGCCACCTCTGACATCGTCACCGAACGCGGGTGGCTCAGTGTGCAGATCGCCGAGGACACGATCGTCGACCTGCCGGGACTGGAGTTCAAGGGCAAACCGTGGCAGCACGTGCGATCAGCGATGAACAAGGCGGCGAAACAGGATATCTTGTTGCGGATGGTCACCCTCGCCGACGAGTCGTTCGCCGTCCGGACACAGGTGCGGGCTATCTCGGAGGAATGGGTGGGGGACAAGGGGTTGCCCGAGATGGGCTTCACCCTCGGCAGTGTCGAGGAGGCGATGGACCCCGCCGTGCGGGTCGCGCTCGCGGTCGACCCCGCAGGCAATGTGCACGGGGTGTTGTCATGGCTGCCCGTATACGCACCCGGCGGCGACGTCGCGGGGTGGACGCTCGACATCATGAGACGACGGACCGACGGGTTCGGGCCGGTCGTCGAATATCTCATCGCGTCGTCGGCGGTGGCATTCAAAGACGAGGGAGCGCAGTTCATCTCACTGTCGGGAGCGCCGCTGGCACGCACGGGCGAGTCGGACGCGGAACCGCTGGACAAACTGCTCGACACCTTGGGGGCGGCCCTGGAGCCGTATTACGGATTCCGGTCGTTGCACACGTTCAAGAAGAAGTTCAACCCCCGGTACGAGCCGGTGTACCTCGCGTTCCGGGACGAATCCGACCTTCCGCGTATCGGTGTGGCCGTGTCGAGGGCATACCTCCCCGACGCCACCACGGGCCAGCTGGTCCGGCTGGCGGCGTCACGAGGGGAAGGCTGAACGGTCCGACATGCTGTTCGCGGCTGTGAAGGCACCGTTCACCGGAGACGCTGCCTGAGTTCACCATCCGGTCGTTTCCTACGGCGAGACTTCGCCAGTGCCATCGGTCGACGAACATGTCCTGCCCGCCACCGGCAGACGCCCCTGGCGGAGCTACGGGTTGTTCCTGTTGCTCGTTGCGCCCAACCTGATCCTCCTCGCGGTCTTCACGTATCGCCCGCTTGTCGAGAACGTGCGGATGTCGTTCTACGACTGGAATATCGCCCAGTCCGGGGCCACGTTCATCGGCCTGGACAACTACATCGAGTGGTTCACCCGTGCCGATACGCGGGTGATCGTGTCGAACACGGTCATCTTCACCGTGGCCGCCGTCGCGGGCAGCATGATCGCGGGGTTGGGTCTGGCCCTGCTGCTCGACCGTAAGTTGCGCGGCCGCAACCTGGTGCGGTCGACGGCCTTCGCGCCGTTCGTGCTGTCCGGCGCGGCCGTGGGGATCGCCTTCCAGTTCGTCTTCGACCCCAGCTTCGGTCTGATCAACGACGTGATGGGGCGTCTGGGACTCGGTACCGCGCCGGACTTCTACCAGCAACCGCACTGGGCGTTGTTCATGATCACGGTGACCTACATCTGGAAGAACCTCGGGTACACGTTCGTGATCTACCTGGCGGCCCTGCAGGGCAAGCGTTCCGATCTCGACGAGTCGGCGGCGATCGACGGTGCCGGATGGTGGACGTACTTTCGCAAGGTGTTGCTCCCGCAGTTGCGTCCGACCACCTTCTTCCTGTCGATCACCGTGCTGCTCAACTCGTTACAGGTGTTCGACATCATCAACGTGATGACCCGCGGCGGGCCGCTGGGCAACGGCACCACGACGATGGTCTACCAGGTGTACGAGGAGAGCTTCGTCAACTTCCGGGCCGGTTACGGCGCCACGGTCGCAACGGTCATGTTCGTCGTCCTCCTGGTCATCACCGTCGTCCAGGTCCGCATGATGGATCGAGATGCCCGATGAGGCCTGTCACCGCCGGTTCGGTTGTGAAAGCCGATGCCGCACAGAAGCGCACCGGGAAGCCATCGACTCCGACAACGTCGGCCACGAGGCCGGTGCATCCCGACGTCCCGCGGATGTCGCCGGCCACCCGTCGACGGCTCGCCGACGCGTGCGGGTACGCCGCGATGGCGGTGGTGTTGGTGATCATCGCCCTGCCCCTGATCTGGATTCTGTTGGCCTCGCTGAAAGATCGCTCCGAGATCTACGTGCAGCCGGCCGTCTGGTGGCCGTCGACGTGGCGTCCCGAGAACTACTCCGAGGCCACGACGTCGGTGCCCTTCTGGACCTTTCTGCGCAACTCGGTCATCGTGACCGGAATCCTCGGCGCGTCGAAGTTCGTGCTGGGCGTGCTCAGTGCCTACGGCCTGGTGTTCCTGCGGTTTCCGGGAAAGAACGTGGTGTTCGTCGTCATCATCGCGGCGCTGATGGTCCCGAACCAGATCACGGTCATCACGAACTACGCACTCGTCGCCCAACTCGGCTTCCGCAACACCTTCATCGGCATCATCCTCCCGCTCGCGGGCGTCGCCTTCGGAACCTTTTTGATGCGCAACCACTTTCTCTCGCTGCCACCCGAGATCATCGAGGCCGCACGGATGGATGGGGCCGGGCACTTCCGACTCCTCACCCGCGTCGTCCTGCCGCTGTCGATCCCGACGATGGTCGCGTTCGCGACGATCACACTGGTCAACGAGTGGAACGAGTATCTCTGGCCGTTCCTCATGGCCGACGATTACACCGTCGCCACCCTGCCCGTCGGACTCACCCAACTGCAGAACAGCGACGGGCTGACCAACTGGGGTCCGGTCATGGCGGCCACCGTGCTCACGATGCTGCCCATGCTCGCCATCTTCCTGGCGTTGCAGCGACACATGATCAAGGGCCTGACGTCCGGGGCGGTCAAGGGTTGACCGCGCACTGCCCGCACCCGCCGATGCCTCACGCACCATGCCTTCGCGCGAGACGCCTTCGCACGAGAACGCCTTCGCACAAGAATGATTGACAGGAGACGACAATGATCAACATGTCCCGCCGCGGCTTCCTGGCCGCATCGGCGACCGCGGCGGCCGGAGCCCTGGTCACGGCCTGCGCCGGCTCGGGCGACGGCGGCTCGTCGTCGGGTGATGCCTCGAAGCTCACCTTCTGGTCGAACCACCCGGGCAAGTCGGTCGAGGTGGAACGCGAACTGATCTCGCGGTTCGAGGCGGCCAACCCCGGCATCACCGTCCAGCTCGTCGACGCCGGCAAGAACTACGAAGAAGCAGCCCAGAAGTTCAACGCGGCCCTCTCGGGCGGTGCGGTCCCCGACATCATGATCCTGTCCGACGTGTGGTGGTTCAACTTCGCGCTCATCGGTGCGATCGCCCCGCTCGACGACCTCTTCGGCCGCGCCGGTGTCGACACCGCCGGTTACGTCGATTCGCTTGTGGGCGACTACAAGTGGAACGACCAGACATGGGCGCTGCCGTACGCTCGGTCGACGCCGCTGTTCTACTACAACAAGGACGCGTGGCGACGGGCCGGCCTGCCCGACCGCGGACCGCAGACCTGGGATGAGTTCGACGACTGGGGCCCCCGGATCCAGACCGTGGTCGGTGGCGACAAGCGCGCTCATGGGTGGGGCAACGCCGTCGACTACCTCGGCTGGACCTTCCAGGGCCCGACCTGGACCTTCGGCGGTGCCTACTCCAACGACTGGGAACTGAAGTTCACCGACCCCAAGACGGTCGCCGCCGCGCAGTACCTGAGCGATTCGATCAACACCAAGCGCTACGCGAAGATCTCCAACGACATCGCCGGCGATTTCAGTGCGGGCATCATCGCATCGACGATCGCGTCGACCGGCGACCTGTCGGGGATCACCGAGAACGCCACGTTCGAGTTCGGCACGGCGTTCCTGCCCGCGCCGCAGGGGGTTTCGGGGTGCCCGACGGGCGGCGCCGGACTGGCCATCCCGGCCAAGTTGTCCGACGACCGGAAGGTCAACGCCCTCAAGTTCATCGAGTTCATCACCAACACCGAGAACACGTCGTACTTCTCCCAGAACGTCGGGTACATGCCGGTGCGCAAGGCGGCGCAGGACGACCCGTCGATGGTCGCGTTCCTGGCGAAGAACCCGAACTTCGCCACCGCCATCGAGCAGTTGCCGCGGACCCAGCCGCAGAACTACGCGCGCGTCTTCGTGCCCGGCGGCGACAAGATCATCGGTACCGGGTACGAGCGGATCGGTCTGCAGAACGCCGACGTCGCCTCGACCCTCGCCGACACGCAACGGCAGATCGCCCAGATCTACAACACCCAGATCAAGCCGAAACTCCCGTGATGATCCACAGCGTCGACTCGATTGACACACAACACGAGCGGAGGGATGACGCGTGGCGTCGGTGACCTACGAGGGTGCGACGAGACGCTTCGCGGACGGCCAGAAGCCGGCCGTGGACTCGCTGGATCTGGCCGTCGCCGACGGTGAGTTCATGGTGCTGGTCGGCCCGTCGGGGTGCGGTAAGTCGACCAGCCTGCGAATGGTCGCGGGCCTGGAACCGGTCGAGTCCGGAGCGATCCTCATCGATGGAGCCGACGTCGTCGGCGTGGCCCCGAAGGCTCGCGACGTGGCGATGGTCTTCCAGAACTACGCGCTCTATCCGAACATGACGGTGGCCGCGAACATGGGTTTTGCGCTGCGTAATGCCGGGATGGGCAAGGAGGACACCGCGCGCCGTGTGTCGGAGGTGGCCGAGATGCTGGAGCTCACGGCGCTCCTGGATCGCAAGCCGGCGAAACTGTCGGGTGGGCAGCGGCAGCGGGTGGCGATGGGACGGGCGATCGTCCGGCGACCCAAGGTGTTCTGTATGGACGAGCCGCTGTCGAATCTCGACGCGAAGTTGCGGGTCAGTACGCGCGCCCAGATCGCGTCCATGCAGCGCGAACTCGGCATCACGACCCTGTACGTGACGCACGACCAGGTCGAGGCGATGACGATGGGACACCGGGTGGCGGTCCTCGATCACGGTGTGCTGCAACAGGTCGGGACGCCGCGGGAGATCTACTCCCGTCCGGCCAACCTGTTCGTGGCGTCCTTCATGGGCTCGCCGCAGATGTGCCTGATCGACGCCCGGGTCGAGAACGAGTTGGTCCGACTCGGCGATGCGACCGTGCGGGTCCCGGGCTCGGTGCTGGCGTCGCTGGCCTCGCGCGACGTGGTCGTGGGGTTACGCGCCGAGTCCTGGCAGGTGTCCGCGGTTCCCCAGTCCGGCACCCTGTCCGCGACGGTGGACCTCGTCGAGGAACTCGGTGCCGAGCAGTTCGTGTACTGCAGCGCGGACCTGTCGCTGCGGAACAGCCGGGTCGTCGTACGCGTCGACCATCGGCGGACCATCGAGGCCGGCGACGTTCTCGGATTGACGCCGGTGGTCGACGAGACCTATTGGTTCGATCCCGTCAGCGGGGTCGCGCTCGACGATCCGAGCCGCCACGACCTCAATTCGGGGCGACCGCCGCGTGTTCGGTGACGGCGTGTTCGGTGACTGGGGCCGTGATCCGGTCGGGTCGCGTGTAGACCACCATCGACTCGCCACGTGAGAATCCGACGAGCGTGATGCCGAGGTCGTCGGCGGCGTCGACGGCCAGCGAGGACGGTGCCGACACCGCACAGAGCATCGGGATGCCGGCCATCGCGGCCTTCTGGACGAGTTCGAAACTCGCTCGGCCGGAGACCTGCAGGACGGTGCCGGTGAGCGGCAGTCGGTCGGCGAGTACAGCCCACCCGACGACCTTGTCGACGGCGTTGTGCCTGCCGACGTCCTCACGGACCGTCAGCAATGTTCCGTCCGCGGCGAACAATGCTGCGGCGTGCAGACCGCCGGTCTTGTCGAAGACGGTCTGTTCGGCGCGCAACCGATCGGGCAGATCCAGCACGGCGTTCGCGGCGATCGTCATCGGGTCGGCGCCGGGGTCGCGGACCGACGCGGTGTGCACGGACTCGATGCTGTCCTTGCCGCAGATGCCACAGGCGCTCGTCGTGGTGATGGCACGCGCGAGTCCGGGCGCTGTCGCGGGAACGTGCGCGGCGAGTGAGACGTCGACGACGTTGTAGGTGTTGATCCCGTCGGCGTCGGTGCCCGTGCAGTAGCGGGCCGTCGAATAGTCCGCTCCGGTCGTGATCACACCTTCGGAGACGAGGTAGCCGGCCACGAGTTCGAAGTCGTTGCCGGGCGTACGCATGGTCACCGAGATGGACGTCCCGCGGACCCGGATCTCGAGCGGCTCCTCCACTGCGAGGGTGTCGGCACGCTGCGTCGGGGCGGCATCCCGTCGGATGCGGGTGACGCGGCGGCGTGCGGTTATTCGTCCCACGACCCCGACGATAGTCGTGAGACCGCACGACCCGGTCGTCTCAGACGTCGAGGATCAGCGTGACGGGTCCGTCGTTGACGAGACCGACCTCCATGTGGGCGCCGAAGCGGCCGGTGGCCACGGTGGCACCGAGAGTCCGTAGCGCGTCGACGACCGCCTCGACCAGCGGTTCGGCGACGGGTCCGGGAGCGGCGGCATTCCACGACGGGCGCCGGCCCTTGGCCGTGTTGGCATAGAGCGTGAACTGGCTGATGACGAGGATCGGGGCGTCCAGGTCGGCGGCGGCCCGTTCGGGACCGTCGCCGACGTCGAAGATCCGCAGCCGCCAGATCTTGTCGGCGAGCTTCGTGGCGTGGTCGGTGGTGTCGTCGTGCGTGACCCCGACGAGTGCGACGAGTCCCGCGGCGCCGGGCGCAATGTCGAGTGCGCCGACGACCTCGCCGTCGACGCTCACACTGGCTCTGCTGACCCGTTGTAGTACGGCGCGCATGTCGGTCTCTGCTCTCAGTCGAGGGCGAAGGTGACGTTCACGGTGAACGTGAGTTCCTGCTGCCCGGGTTCGACCGGGACCGGCGCCGCGGCCACGTCGCGTTCGAAGGTGCCCGGTGCCGCGGACTTCTCCTGGCCACTCGTGCTCTCGGTGATGGTCAGGACCTTGCCGAGGGAGTCGCCGGCGAGGTTCGCGTATTGCTCGGCGCGGCCGCGGGCGTCGGTGAACGCCGCCTCGCGGGCCTGGTCGAGGAGGTCCGAGTCGTCGTCGATGGCGAAGGAGACGTTGCTGATGCGGGTGTTGTCGCCGCCCGCGGTGGCGGCCGCGCTCAGGACCGCGGAGGCCTTCGCGATGTCCCGGATGGTGACCCGGATCGTGTTGGTCGCGAGGTAGCCCCCGACCTCGCTCGTAGTGCCGGGGGAGGGGTTGGTGTACTGCGGGTTCACCGACACCTGCTGTGTCGCGACGTCCTTGCGTTCCACCCCGGCGGCGACGACGGCGTCGGTGACGGCGGTGACCTTGGCGCTCGTCTCGTCGAGCGCGGTCGTGACGTCGGGAGCGGTGGCCTCCACGCCGATGTCGGCGCGCAGGGTGTCCGGGGTACCGGTCACCTGTCCCGTCCCGACCACGGTCACCGACCTGGGCTGATCGCCGGTGTCGCTGCCGCACCCCGACACCACCAGGAGCACGGTTGCGAGCGCCGCGAGTACCGAGATCGCCCGGAAGGCGGGGCGTCGCGTCGTGACGCGAGACGAGCTGTTCATCGGTCGGCCGGATCGCGCATCAGCAGGGCGAGCAGCCAGCCGACGACCGACACGACGATCGCGCCGAAGATCGCCGACCAGAAGAAGTCATCGACCTCCAGACCCCAGTGCGTCGTGTTGCGCGTGATCCACGCGGTGAGTTCGAGCATCGCCGCGTTGATGACGATGTGGATCAACCCGAGCGTGAGGATGTAGAAGGGGATGGCGATGATCTGCACGATGGGCTTGATGATCGCGTTGAGGACACCGAAGATCACGGCGACGACCAGCGCGATGCCGATCTTCTCGGCGGTCGTCGAACCGCCCACGAAGTCGATGCCGGGAACGATCAGCGTCGCGACCCACAGCGCCACCGCGGTGAGCACGGTCCGGACGAGGAAGGCAAGCATGGGCGACAGTCTGCCAGTTCGGGTCCGCCGTAGGGGACAGGGACGGCCGCGTCTCAGCCCCGTTCCAACAACTGGTGCCCGAGATAGGCGCCTTCCCCTACCCCCGGAGGGATCGCGAACACCGCGGATCCGATCGGGGTGATCCACTGATTGAGTGCGTCGGCGTCGGCGAGTCTCTGCTGAACCGGGAGAAACTGCTCGTCTATGTCGCGCTGGTAGGCGACGAAAAGCAGTCCGGCGTTGCTGGTTTCCCCGGGTGGGGGCGGGTCGTCGTAGTTGTACGCACGACGTAGGAATCGCTCGCTCGACGTGCGCGGGTGGGCACGGGCGATGTGGGCGTTCTCCGGGATGACGGTCATGCCCGCGCTCGTGGCGCCGAAATCGGGTGCGTCACGCTCGCTGTCGCCGGTCAATGGCGCCCCGTCGCTCTGCCGTCGGCCGAGGGACAGATCTCGCGAGTGCGGGTCGAGTTCGTCCCAGGTGTCGAGTTCGATGCGGATGCGACGCAGGACCATCGAGGTGCCGCCGGCGAACCAGGGCCGATCGGCCCCGTCGGACCACACCACCGTGTCGAGATCGGTTCCCGGGGTGGGGTTCACGGTGCCGTCGACCTGTCCCATGAGATTGCGCATGGTCTGGCCGTCCGGGTGTGCTCCTCGCGCCGTGCGGAACCCGCGCTGAGTCCAGCGAATCGTGGTGAGTGAGCGCACGTTCTTGAGAAGCACGCGACAGGCGTGGGCCAGGGTAGTCGGATCATCGCACCCCAGGTGGAGCAGGAGATCGGTACCGCCCCAACGGGGATCGAGCCTGTCGATGCCGAACGGCGGCAGGGGACGAATGGAGGCGGGCTGCTGATCGGCGAGTCCCAGGCGGTCGAACAGGGTGGGGCCGAACCCGACGGTGGCGGTCAATCGGGCCGGGGCGGTGGCGAGTTCGGGTTCGGTATCGGCGAGCGCCGGCCGGCCAGCGGTGAGGCGCGCGGCATCGGCGGTCCACAGCCGCATGACCGATACGGCGTCGGTGCGAGTCGCCCCGGGGCGTAGGTCGAGCCCGACGAACAGCGCGTGGGTTTGTGCGGGGGTGTCTATACCGGCCTGGTTGGGTCCGTGGAAAGGCACTGTCTCGCTGCCGAATTCGGCGACGCCGCGGGCGGGTGCCTGGGCGGCGGTCAGCGCCGCGCCGCCGACTCCGGTGGCGCCGAGCGCGACGGCGCCTCCGGCGAGGAGGCGCCGCCGGCTCACGCCGGTGCGAGGGGGTTGCCGGTCAGGCACCGGACTGCGGGGTGGTCGGGGCTGCCGGTGCGTCACCACCGTGACCGGGGACGTAGTTCTCCTCGGCGCCGGGAAAGTCGCGTGCCTGAGCCGTGAAGGACGTCGTCGAACCATCGGCCAGGGTCAGCTCGAACGTGACGTCCTGACCCGGGGTGATGGCGGCGGGCAGGTCGAGCAGCATCAGGTGGTCGCCGCCCGGTTGCAGGGTGAGTGTGCCGTTCGCCGGAACGACGAGTCCACCTTCCTTCTGCCGCATGGTCATCGCCCCGGTGTCCGACGGGACCACCTCATGGAGTTCCATGTAGCCGGCGGCCGGCGACGAGGCCGACACCACCCGGATCTCTTGCCCGGTGTCATTGGTGAGTTCGCCGAAGGCCGCGGTCATTCCCGATGGTGCAGCCTTGACCCACTGCTCGGTGATGCGCAGACCGTCGGCAGAAGTGGCGGGTTGCTCGGTGTCGCTGCTGCACCCGACAAGCGCACTGAGCGCGAGGACGGTTGCGAGGGCGGCGACGATGCTGGTTCGGATCCGGTTCGTGGTCATCGGGTTTCCTTCGGTGTCGCAGCGGCCGGGGTCGTGGCCGAGGGAATGGGCTCTGTGGTGACGGGTCGTTGCCGGGAACCGCCTGGTGCCCGGGCTCGGTCGATGAACCCGATCATCGCGTCGAGAACAAGGAAGGCGAGCAGGGTGACGCCGAGAACAGGCAAGAACCAGCCGACGGCGACCGCGACGATCGCCAGTACGACGACACCGAGAGTCGGCGCCCGGCGCAGGCCACCTCGCACTGGTGGTCGTCCGACGGGCCGGCGCGTGGTCCCGCGGGTCGGACGGCGCTGCCACCACATGCGGTACCCACGGATGATGATCGTGACCAGCACGAGTGCCACGGCCAGTAGGAGCAGTTGGTTGAGCAAACCGAACAGGGTTCCCATGTGTCCTCGGATACCCCAGTCGGCGAACTTGGCGATGAGGGAGTAGTCGGCGTTGTAGTCGATGACGCTGCTCACCTGCATCGTCGCGGGATCGATGGCGGCCGAATCGGTGGTGAACCGATAGGGCGCGGCCATCTCGCTGACGGTGAGGGCCTGTCCGGGCTCACTGGGCAGCGAGATCTCCACCGGCGCTTCGACTCCGGCCCCCTCGGCGGCGGCCGCCGCCGCGTTCAGATCGAGGCCGGCGTTGTCTGTCTGAGCCGCACCACCCGAGTGGTCGCCACCGTGCCCGCTGTGTTCACCGCCGTCCGGCGCCTCACCGGTCAGTGAGGTGGTGAGCTGGGGCCGTTCCCACGCCATCGCCGCGCGGAGTTCGCTGACGTGTTCCCCGGCGTAGGGAGACCACGTGATCCCGGTCGCCGACAGGAACAGCAGCATGACCAGAATCCACAACCCGGCCGCGCCGTGCCAATTGAGCGTGCGTGCGCGCCCGCGGACGGACCGGTCGACCGTGAAGAACCGGGCACGGCGACCGCGGGTTTTGTCGGTGCGGGACTTGTTGTCGCGAGCCGGGTTTCCACGGACCGTGTGGTCGCGCACCCGGTCCTTGCGGAATTTGGCCCACCACAGGAAGAGTCCGCCCAGGGCGACTACCCACAACCACGACGCGGCGACCTCGCTGTAGAGATTGCCCACCGCGCCCAGATGAAGATCGCGGTGGAGAATGTCGACCCAGGTCGAGAACGGCAGCGCACCCCACCACGTGGTCTCAGCACCCAGGACGCTCCCGGTGTACGGATCGACGAACACCGACCTCAGTTCCTCGAGGCCGAGCGACGGGTCCTGGAAGTTGACACGCGTCGACGCGGTCGCGGAAGCGCCGGGCTGGACCGAGACGACCGCGAGGTCGGGGTTGGCGTCCTGGGCGGCGGCCACCTGCCGGCTGATAGGAAGCGCGGCTTCGCCGGTCGACTCGACGGACAGGACATCGGAGTAGATGACCTTCTCGATCGTCGGCGACAGCGCATACAACGCGCCGGTGAGTGCGGCGATCAGGATGAACGGTCCTACCAGCACGCCGGCGTAGAAGTGCATCCGAACGATGAGCGGCCGCCAACTGCGTGGCGGATGATGTGTTGCCGCACCCGCCGCGGTCGTCGCTGGGCTAGGCGTCGATGGTGGTTCGTCAGGGGACTGGTCGGGGGTCGGCGGGTCCGAATTGTCGGGTGACTGAGGCGGTTCGCCCACACCTATGGTGGTAGTCATTGCTTTTCGCCCTTTCCGGGCATGAAGTACTCGATGGCGCAGCCGGTGAGAGGCGGCAGCCTCGGGCGGCGACGCGGAATGGCGGCGTCGCCGTGGTTTCCGCCCGTGACGCACCGGTCGAAATCAGGCTGGGGTGGTCATGGCGGTCGGCGACCCTGGCGTCTGCGAGTCTGCAGGGAGGGTCGTTCGCGTGCGTCGGCGACTCGTATCCTGCGGGAGACAGGGCGGGAAGTGCGACGTCGATGATGTCCCCGTCGCGCAGTGGTCAGGGGATGTGCAGGGCGGCTGGGTCAGACAGCCGGCATGAGGGCAGGCGGGCCTCGCGTCCCGGCGCCTGAACTGAGCAACAGCCGTCGCGGTATCGGAAGGGTCGTCCGGCACGGCTGATGACGGGAAAGCTCTCGCGGGACAGGTGTGACGAGTACCGCGAGCCACCGGGTCACCGAGGCGACCACGACGCGCACCAGGTGCTCGGCGATCCACAGGCCGAGGCCGGCGATCACCGCGACAGCGAGGTGGCTCGACAACATGGACGCCGACAGCGTGGCGCCGTGGTGATGCTCGGGTGTCGCGGCCATCAGCAGTAGATGGCCGATGCCCTGCCCGATCGCGAGCTGGCCCATCAGCATGCCGAGCCCGGCGCCGGCGCGGTGCGAGCACAGCACACCCAGCAGGATGCATCCGCTGACGAGCATCACCATGGCACTGGAGGAGGGGAGCATGCCGCCGCCGAGCCCGTGTGCCGGCAACGCCGCCGCCCCCGAGACCGCACCAACCATCACACCCCGTAACCGGGCTGCGAGGAGGGGTGCCGTTGGCATGGGTCGAAGGATACCGCGCGCAGTTCGCCGTCGGTGAGCCCGTGGCACTGGTTCGATGACCGGCTCGCAGTTGCGACGGCGTCCCGGTGCTCGGTGAGCTACGGCACATTCGGATGCGACGACCTCACAGCAACAAGGTGCGCGCGGTCTTACAGGTACCAACCAACAAGAGTCTGGAGTCACGGATGACCTACAGCGAGATTCAACCCAACTCAGACCGCCTCAGTGTTGTTGTCGTGGGCGGTGGCTACGCCGGAGCGCTCGCGGCCAATCGGTTGCAGCAGAACCCGGATCTCGACATCACCGTCGTCAACCCGCGCGCCGAGTTCGTTCACCGAGTTCGATTGCACGAGCTTGTCGCCGGTAGTGGTACGGCAACCGTCGATCTGGCTGCACTCTTGGGCGGGAATGTCCGCCTGATGGTGAGGACTGCCGACAGGATCGATGTCCCGAACCGCTGTGTCTACCTCGCAACCGGCGACTCGCTGCCGTACGACTATCTGATTCTGGCGACGGGTAGCACGGGCACGGTCCCCGCCGCGGTGCCTGGCGCAACGGAGTTCGCCTACCCGATAGGCGAGCTCGAGCAGGCTCAACGGCTGCGTACGACACTCGACACGACACCGCCCGATGCTTCGCTGTGCGTTGTGGGTGGAGGGCTGACCGGAATCGAAGCAGCCGCGGAACTCGCCGAGCGGACGAGACGCTGATGAGCGTCGACGACTCGCGGATCTTCGCCGCCGGCGATGCTGCCGCGCCATCGAATCAGTAGTTGCGAATGAGCTGCCAAGCCGCAATGCCCCTCGCCGCACGAGCTTCGGATTCCATCCTCGACCTGATCGGCGGACGGCAGCCCGTACCGGTCGCGCAGTCCTTTGTCGGAACCAACATGAGCATCGGACGCCATCACGGGACCATCCAGGTATCCCGCAGAGACGACACACCGCGCGGGATGTACGTCGGCGGAAAGGCGGCGGCGGTCATCAAGGAGCAGGTGTGCCGCATGGTCGTGAAACAGATTGCCAAGGAAGGCCGCACACCGGGATCGTATAGCTGGCCGGGAGCGAAGAAACAGAATGTCTCGCAGCAAACGACTGTCGCCTGACTCGGTCCACAGGTTTCGACTGCCATCTTCCGTGCTCTCCGAAGGAGGATGATGCTCCCGAACGTCACTATCACCAAGCAGTTCTCGGCGCCATATGAAGCCCAGCTGGAATTCGACTGACAGGCAAACGAATCGACGCCACCACCGCTCTGAACTATCAGCAGATCGCGGCGGTGACCTGGCTCGCGATCGTCGCGAACGGATGGAATCGGATCGCGATCTCGAGCCACTACCCGGGTGGCACCGTAGCCACCACAGAACGCAGGAGGATTCTACGCATGAGTGTCCGAATCGACGTGGTGCAGCGAGGATGCCTGGTGGTCCTCACTGCCACGAGCTTGTTCGTCGGCGGGTGGGCCTACTTCGCGCCGCTGCACTGGTACGACACCTTCCCGGGCTTCGGGATGCAGTGGCTCCCACCGCTCGGTCCCTACAACGAACACTTCGTCAAGGACGTGGGAGCGATGTATCTCGCGCTCGCGACCCTGAGTACTGTGGCAGTCTTCCGGATGGCAAACCGGACGCTTGTTCTCGTTACTGCGGCAGCGTATTCCGTGTTCAACGTGCTGCATCTGATCTACCACGTCACGATGTTGCACATGTACAGCACTCGAGATGCGGTGCTCAACACCGTCGCCTTGTCTGTGGTGCTGCTGTGTTCGGCGCTGCTGGCTCTACCTGCACCAGCATCGCGGCAGAGGGCGACTGAGGGTTCTCCCATCAGACCGGAACGGTTCGCGGAATGAGAGGCGGATTCGTGAACTATCCTCGCCAGATCGGTCACCGGTCGCTGAAGTTCGTCGGTGGTGGCCGGCCCGGGCGATCGATCCGGCCGACCGCCGGCGGTGAAGACAATTGGGGGATGTCGGTGTGAACACGCATCTGCTGTGGGGGTTCATGCTCGCCGCCACTCTCGCCTTCGTCATTCCCGGACCCGATTGGTTCATCGTGATGAGGCACGCGGCCAACTCGCGTGATGCCGGTCTCGCCGCCGCCCTCGGTTGCCTGACGGGACTGTTGGTGCACATGAGGTCCGCCGCCCTCGGCATCTCGGCACTCCTGGTCGCCAGCGCATACGCGTTCGCGGTCGTCAAGATTCTCGGAGCCGTGTACCTGGTGGTACTCGGCCTCCAGGCGCTGCGCGACGCCCGACGCCGGTGGCGAAACAGTAGCGACGCACCCGCCCCCACCGACGCCCCACCAAGCACTCCATCGAACCTTCCCCGACTCTGGGCGCAAGGCTTCGGCGCCAACGTACTCAACCCCAAAGCCGCCCTGTTCTTCGTCGCCGTCTTGCCGCAGTTCCTCACGCCGGACACGACGATCGCCCCGCAGGTCATGGTCCTCGGACTGGTCGTCGTCGGAATCGGACTGTTGTGGTACGCGGTGTTCGTTCTCGCCATCGCGCGCTTCCGTCATCTCCTGGCTCGGCGTCGGGTCAGGATCGGCCTGGACGCCGGCAGTGGAATTGCGCTGTGCGGACTCGGCGGAACACTCGCGTTCAGCACGCGCGTCCCGGCCTAGGAGGATGCCGTGAATCCCGACGACGGCACTGGACCGGACGACGAGGTGTTCGCTGAGAGGCGCCACCTCATCTCGCTGGCGTTTCGGATGCTCGGCACCGTGGCCGAGGCCGAAGATGCGGTGCAGGAGACCTACATCCGGTGGTACCGGCTCACCCAGGAGGAGCGTGACGCGATCGAGGTGCCGCGAGCGTGGCTGACCCGCGTGGCCGGCCGCATCTGCCTGAACGTCCTGGACTCGGCCCGCCGCAGGCGGGAGCGGTACGTAGGCCCCTGGTTGCCGGAGCCGGTGCCCGCCTACGCCTTTCCGCTGTCCTCGTCCGGACCCGGGGACCCGCTCGAGCGCGTCACGCTGGACGACTCGGTCAGCACGGCGCTGCTCGTCGTGCTCGAATCGATGACCCCTGCCGAGCGCGTTGCCTTCGTCCTCCATGACGTGTTCGCGATGCCGTTCGACGAGATCGCAGAGATTGCCGGACGAACACCCGCCGCGTGTCGCCAGCTGGCCACCTCCGCCCGTCGCCGGGTTCAGCAGAGTCGCCATCGACAGGTCCCGCGCGCCGAACACGACGAGATCGTCCGGGCATTCGCGGCTGCTGCGCGATCGGGTGACCTTGCGAGCCTGATTTCCGTGCTCGATGCGAACGTCGTGCTGCGCTCCGACGGCGGCGGCGTCGTCACCGCAGCGCGCAACCCGGTCGTCGGTGCCGACAGGGTGGCGCGATTCCTGATCGGCGTTCTGCGCAAACACCCGCGGACCGTGGTCCGGGACCAGGAAACCCCCGATGGACTCGGGTTCGTGATCTGGGACGAGGGACGAATCATCGGTGTGGCCACTCTGGGCGTCGTCGAGAGTTCGATCGCCGAGGTACGCCTGATGATGAACCCCGCCAAACTCACGATGTGGAACTGAAGACCCGGCAGCGAAGGTGCTAGTCCGGGGTCGGGCGGGGACGGTAGGGAACCGAGTCGCTGACCTCGGGATCGACATGGATGGGCCGACCGAGTTGGGGGAAGGCGCGCTGGGAACACGCCGGACGGTCGCAGACCTTGCACCCCGCTCCGATCGGTACGGTGGTACGAGAATCGGTGAGGCCCACTCCGGTGGAGTATATGAGGCGCTCGGCGTGCGCGACGTCGCAACCGAGTCCGATCGCGAAACTCTTGTGCGGGGTGAGATATCCGCCGGGTTCGGCGGTGGTGCGCGCGAGCCAGAAGTACAAGCGCCCGTCGGGCATTGCCGAGACCTGGGTGACGACCCTCCCCGGGGTGGCGAAGGCGTCGTGCACCACCCACAGCGGGCAACTTCCGCCGACCCTGGAGAAGTGGAATGCGGTGGCGGACTGACGTTTCGAGATGTTTCCGGCACGGTCGACCCGGACGAAGATGAAGGGAATGCCGCGACTGTCCGGGCGCTGGAGCGTGGACAGGCGGTGGCAGATGGTCTCGAAGCCGACTTCGAATCCCAGGCTGAGCACTTCGATGTCGTAGTGAGCGGTGGCGGCGGCCCGACGGAAGACCTCGTAGGGGAGTAACAGTGCTCCGGCGAACTAGTTGGCCAGACCGATACGGGCAACCGGGACGGCTTCGTCGCTGAGATCATCCGCGTCGGCGACAATCTCGTCGATCACCTCCGATTGGGTGACCATGGCCAACTGGATTGCCAACTGGAACGCGCGTTGTCCTGCGGTCAGTCGCCCCGCGAGGTGCACGGTGCGGTCGGTGGGATCGAACCGTCGTTTGGGCGTACGGGCACGCGCTGTCGGATCGGGATCATGGGCGATGGCGACGCGGATCCCGTGGTCGGCGGCGAGGACCTCGGCAAGCTGGAGGTCGAGACCGCCTATCGAGAGGCCGTGTTCGGTGAAGATCCGCTCGGCGGCCAGGTCGAGAACGTCGATCGCTGGCGTCGGTGGTCCGTTAGTCTTCTGGGATGGCACGGCAGGCTGCGGGCGCGCTGCGTGGAATCACCTTGCAGCAGTTGCGTTACTTCGTGGAGGTGGCAGCGGAGGGATCGATCAGTGCCGCGGCGGACATGCTCTACGTGGCTCAACCGACCATGTCCGCCGCGCTCAAAGACCTGGAAAGTCGGCTCGGACGTTCACTGTTCGTCCGTTCGAACCGGGGGGTCACTCTCACCGACGACGGGGCGGAGTTTCTCGGTTATGCGCGCCAGGTCGTCGAGCAAGCGGAACTGCTGGAGCAGCGCTACCTCGGGCGCGGTCCCTCGCGCCGGCTCCTGGCCGTATCCACTCAGCATTATTCCTTCGTCGTCGATGCCTTTGCTCGCATGGTGAAAGCCTCCGAAGCCGCCGAGTACGCGTTCAGTCTTCGCGAGACCCGGACATGGGACATCATCGAAGATGTTCGCACGCTGCGGAGTGAGGTCGGCGTGCTCTATCGCAACGGTTTCAACGCGAACGTGCTCAACAAGCTGCTCCGCGAAGCGGGGCTGACCTTTACGCCGCTGTTCTTCACGACACCGCACATCTTCATCGCCCGCGCGAACCCCCTTGCCGGGAAAGAGAGTGTGACGCTGGAGGATCTCGAAGACCTGCCGCGGCTCACGTTCGACCAGGGCGTGAACAACTCGTTCTATCTCGCCGAGGAGATCCTCTCCACGCGTTCATCGAAGCAAGACATTCGCGTGAGCGACCGAGCAACCATCTTCAATCTGATGATCGGTCTCGGCGGGTACACCATCTCGACCGGCATCATCTCCGACGATCTGGATCCGTCGATCGTCGCCGTGCCACTCGACGTGGACGAACGCATCGAGATCGGTTGGATAGGGCATGCCTCGGTCTCGTTGACCGCCCAGGCCGAGCGGTTCGTAGCGGAGATGCGCGACGTGGTCTCGAGCTTCGGAGTCGATCTGTTGACATAGCTGATTCCTATCTCCAGCTATCGCAAAGCGTAATTAGGCTATGGGCACGCCTCTACATAGACTGCTGTCAACGCCGCTTCGGTCCACCGACTCCGGCTGTGGGCCTTGCCGACTGGCCCTCGACCGCCGGGACCGACATCGAAGTGCCGCGAGACTCGGACAGTGAATCGTGCGTCGCGCCCGTCGGCGAGCGCGGCGATAGTGGATGGGGAATCTGATCACCATGACGGACGAATGTGTCTTCAGCATCGGCACGACGCGCTTCGACGAGGACTACACGCCGTCGAGCAACTCGCGCGGGACGACGAACTTCGCGAATCTCGCACGCGGCGACGACCGCCGGCAGAACCTGCGCAACGCGGTGACGATGATGAACACCCGGGTCAACGAGCTGCTCCACTGGGACAATCCGCGGGGCGACCGCTACGAACTCGAACTCGACATCGTTTCGGTGGACCTGCATCTCACATCGGCCGGGGACGACGCCGCGTTCCCGGTGATCGAGGTGCTCGACGTGGACGTGGTCGATACCGCCACGGGCACTCGCACCGAGGGCATCGTCGGAAACAACTTCTCCTCCTACATTCGCGACTACGATTTCAGCGTTCGGCTCCCCGGGCATCAGGCGACAGGTGTCCCCAGCGACTTCGGCGATCTGCACGGGCAGGTGTTTCAACGTTTCCTCGAATCGGACGAGTACCGCGAACGGTTCTCCCAGTCGCCGGTCATCTGCATCAGCGTCTCGACGTCGCGAACCTACACCCGGCTCACCAACCACCACCCGATTCTCGGGGTGGAGTATGTGGCGGACGCGCTGTCGCTCACCGATGAGTACTTCGGCAAGATGGGGCTCACGGTCCGCTACTTCATGCCGCCGGGTTCGGTTGCCCCGCTGGCCTTTTACCACCGCGGTGACCTGCTGAACGACTATTCGTTCCTCGCGCTCGCGGGAACGGTCGCGACGATGGAGACGTTCCAGAAGATCTACCGTCCCGAGATCTACAACGCGAACACAGCGGCGGGACAGGTGTACCGGCCGAGTCTCGACTACGGCAACTACTCGCTTCCGCAGGTGACCTACGACCGTGTCGAGCGCACTCAGCTAGCGACCACCCAGGGAAAGTTCACCGAGGTGAGTCTCATGAAACCCTATGGCGATGTCCTACAGCGCTGGGCGACAGAGCAATCGGCCTGATCACGCGAGAACCGAGGTACCGAGATGAACACACTCCTGCCTGCCACGATCGTCGGCAGCCTGCCCAAGCCCTCGTGGCTTTCCGAGCCGGAGAAGCTCTGGTCCCGGTGGAAGTTGGCCGATGACGAACTGCGGCAAGGAAAGCTCGACGCCCAGACGCTCGCGGCACACGATCAGAGTCGTGCCGGGCTCGACATCATCAGCGATGGTGAGCAGACGCGTCAGCACTTCGTGACCACGTTCATCGAGCACCTCGACGGCGTCGATTTCGACCGTCGCGAAACCGTGCGCATCCGCGACCGCTACGACGCGAGCGTCCCGACGGTTGTCGGGGCGGTGACTCGCGAGAAGCCGGTCTTCGCAGAGGACGCGAAGCGGCTTCGTGCCGAGACCGATCAGCCGATCAAGTGGGCTCTTCCCGGTCCGATGACGATGGTCGACACCCTCTTCGACGACCACTACCGGAGTCGCGAGCAGCTCGCGTGGGAGTTCGCGACCATCCTGAACCAAGAAGCGAAGGACTTGCAGGCGGCCGGCGTCGACATCATTCAGATCGACGAACCCGCGTTCAACGTGTTCTTCGATGAATTGAAGGACTGGGGTCTCGCAGCGCTCGAGCGTGCGACCGAAGGGTTGAGTTGCACGACCGCCGTTCACATCTGTTACGGCTACGGCATCAAGGCCAACACCGACTGGAAGGCGACGCTGGGGGCCGAATGGCGCCAATACGAACAGTCATTTCCGCTGCTGCAGCAGTCATCGATCGACATCGTGTCGCTGGAGAGCCACAACTCGCGGGTGCCTGTCGAAGTGATCGAACTGCTCCGCGGAAAGACGGTCATGCTGGGGGCGATCGACGTGGCCACCGACACCGTCGAGACGCCGGAGGAAGTCGCCGAGACACTGCGCAGCGCACTCCCTTTCGTCGACAAGGACAAACTCTGGGCCGGCGGGAACTGCGGCATGGCGCCGCTCTCTCGTGGCGTCGCACGGCAGAAGATGGTCGCGCTCGCCCAGGGCGCCGCTCTTCTCCGCAGCGAACTGTCCTAGACTTCACGTTCGGGTCGGTAGGGGTGCGGCCACCGCGCCCGCCTGGCACCAGAGACGTCGCGCCCACCAGCAGTGCTATCGCGCCGGCGACGCTCCCGCCAGCTCGTTACACCGCTGCCAACGCCCACTGATTCCTGTGCGGAACACAGCAGGCCGGTTGAGCGGGTGCCCGACGCCCGCGACCCTGGCAGCACTTGAGGAAGCGGGGTCCCGGAAGCGCCACTTTCCCCGGAACCGTCACATTCCCATAAGCGGTGCCAGAGACCGCGCCGCCACTTCGAGGCACCGGCATCGCGGCTGTTGAGACGTCAAGCAACGGCGTTCGTGAACGCATTTAGCGCTCACAGGCCGTGACCCACGTCATGCATCAGACGTGGTCTGCAGTGCTCCACTTGACACAATATCTAATCGGCACCTTGAATTGGTTGCGGCCGAGTGGGATTCGAGTGGCGATGACACCGTCTTCATACGGTGGGGCCTAGTACGTGTCGGCTCCAGTCGACGTGCGGGATGCCGTCCTGGATGGTGACGCGTGCGCGGACCGAGTACACCTTTTCCACCAGCTGTTCGGTGATGACTTCGGTCGGGGTGCCGGTAGCGACGATGGAGCCGTGTTCGAGGACGACGACGCGGTCGCAGAACACTGCTGCGAGGTTGAGGTCGTGTAGTGCGATGTAGCTGGTGACCGGGAGCTTCGACACCAGAGCGAGGATGTCGAGCTGGTGGGAGATGTCGAGGTGGTTCGTCGGTTCGTCGAGGAGCAATTCGTCGGGCTGCTGGGCGAGGGCTCGTGCGATCTGGACGCGTTGGCGTTCGCCGCCGGACAGCGTGTGCCATCGGCGGTGGCGGTGTCGGAGCATCCCGGTGTGCGCGAGCGCCTCGTCGATCGCCGCGGTATCGGCGGTTGGGTCGCCTCCGAAGGTGCCGCCGTGCGGGATGCGGCCGAGCCGGACGATTTCGCCGACGGTGATGTCGATCTCGGTGTCCGCGTGCTGCTCGACGGTGGCGACTGTCCGGGCGATGTGACGCCTACGAAGGGTTCGGATATCGGTGCCGTTCAACAGGACGTGGCCGGTGTCTGGTTTGTGGATGCCGGCGAGGATTCCGAGCAGGGACGACTTTCCGGAGCCGTTGGGTCCAAGGAGGCCGATGGTCTCCCCGGAGGTGGGTTCGATGGTGACACCATCGAGGACCAGATGGCCGCCGCGGCTCCACCCGATGTCGTTGCCCTGCAGCGGCATCAGCACACCACCGGGTGGTTCGGCGTATTCACGCCTTGCCTCGCATCCGGAACAGGATGATCGCGAAGGCGGGTACGCCGATGAGGGCGGTGACGACCCCGACGGGGATCTCCTGGGGGGCGAAGAGGGTGCGTGCGACGGCGTCGACCCACACCATGAACACTGCGCCGGTCACCGCGGTGGCGGGTAGGAGTCGTGCGTGACGTGGGCCGACGAGGAATCGGGCCGCATGGGGTAGCACCAGGCCGACGAACCCGATCGCGCCGGCCGCGCTGACCAGGGACGCGGTGATCAGCGCGGTTACGGTGAGCAACACAATCCGGATCTGGCGTACCGATACTCCCAGCGCCGCCGCTGCGGAGTTGCCGAAGGTGAACGCGTCCAGCGATGCGGACATCATGAGGCACACGACGATTCCGGCGCAGGTGGTCACGCCGCAGACCACGACATCGGCCCAGTCGGCACCGCTGAGCGAGCCCAGCAACCAGAACAGCACGCCGCGGGTCTGTTCGGCGTCTGCCGAGGACATGACGATGAACGAGGTCAGCGCGGAGAACAATTGGGTGCCTGCGACTCCGGCGAGGATGACCTTCGCGGTGCCTCCACCCGCACCCGCTGCCAGGGCGATGACGGTGGCGAAGGCGACGATTGCGCCGGCGAATGCGCCGGTGGACAGTGAGATGACCCCACCTCCGATTCCGAGGATTGCCACCAGCACGGCGCCGGTGGAGGCTCCGGAGGAGATCCCCAGTACAAACGGGTCGGCCAACGGGTTGCGGAGGAGCGATTGCATGATCGCGCCGCACAGTGCCAGGCCGGCGCCGCAGGCCGCGGCGAGCAAGGTGCGGGGGAGTCGGAGTTCCCAGACGATGCCATCCTGCAACGCGGTCAGGCCCGAGGTGCCGATTCCCCAGTGCTCGCCGATGACGGCATAGACGTCTCGGACCGACAGGTGCGCCGGGCCGAAGGTGACGGCGACTGCAATCGAGATGATCAGAAGGGCGATTCCCCCGACGAGCACCGCGAGGAACACTGCGGTCGACTCGGACCGCCGTGCTGGCGGGGTGTCGTCGGCGTGCGCCGCGCGCCTGGCTTCTGCGGTGGCCACGTCGGTTGTCACGACTGCGGAGTGGCGAGGTTCCACTTCTGCAACGCAGCCGCGACTTTCTCGATGCCGTCGACGGTGCGGATAGTCGGGTTCATGTCCGCGCCGTTGACGATGATGTAACGGCGGTCGCGGACTGCCTGCATCTGGGCGGTGACCGGGTTGGACTCGAGGAATGCGATCTTGCTGTCCAGGGCGTCGCCGTCGACGCTTCGTCGACTCAGGTCCGCCATGACCAGCACGGTGGGATTGCGGTCGGCGACTGTCTCCCAGGGCACCTGCGGCCACTCGTCGGTGGTGTCGGCGAAGACGTTGGTCGCACCGACCGCAGCGGTGATGGCTCCCGAGGAGCCGCAGCAGCCGGCCATGTACGGGGTACGGGTGTCGGCGAACCAATACGCCAGGCTCACCCCGGTAGCGTTCACCGATTCCGAGGCCGCCCGCACGCGGTCCTTCAGTTCGGTGATGAACTCGTCGCCGCGTTCCTCGACGCCGAAGATCGCCGCGAGCTCGCGGATCTCCTGATAGACGCTGTCCATCGTGTAGGGGGTGGTGCGGGCGCCGTCGGCGTTGGACGCCGAGGACACCTCGCCGTTGCAGCCGTTGTCGGTGGGCGAGAGGTAGGTGGGCACCCCGAGCTTCTCGTACTGGTCGCGGCCTTCGGCCCCGCCGTCGCCGATGGATGACCCGAACGATGCCGTCACGAAATCCGGGTTCGCCGCGAGCACGGTCTCCAGCGATGGTTTGTTGTCGGCGAGCCGGGGGATCGAGCTGTTGGCCTCGGCGAGGTTCTGGCGGACCGGATCGGTCCACGTCGCCGTGCCCACCATCCGGTCGCCGAGCCCCAGCGAGAGCAGGATCTCGGTGGAGGCCTGGTTGAGCGAGACCACCCGCTGCGGCGTGGACTCGACACTGACGGTGCGGCCGCAGTTCTCAAGAGAGATGGGGTCACCGCCGGCTGCTTCGTCGGTGTTGCCGCCGGAGCCCGTGCAGCCGGCGAGAACCAGGGTCGCTGCGGCAATTGTTACCGCAAAGCGGGTCGCTGAAAAGCGCATGGGTCGAGAGCTTTCTGGTCATGGGCCCGTCCGCGGAGCCCGGATGCACCTGTGCTGATCGGACGAGCGATCGGACTCGCACCCAGCCGTTCGTCGAGCCGGGTGCTCACCGTTGCGCGTCAGTTCCGGGGTTGCACCGGATTCTCTCGACCGATTCAGCGCCGCAGAGCGGCCGCGATCACTTTACGTGGCGCCGATGCTGTCCGGTGTGGCCGGCCCCCTGGCCCCCGGGCGGTGCGGCCAGAGCGCTTTCGGTGTCGACGGCACGTGCCGTCGTCACGCTCAGGGTGATTCGTGCAATCGGTGATCGTGGTGAACATCGCGTTGCATTTGACCGAATTCACCGCGGCGGTCGCGGCTGCCTCGGTGTCGCCGCGTGGTCCGTGGGCGATGAGGGGTCTGACAGCGAATCTGGTCGGTCGGGCATTCTTTGGGGGCGGTAGGGGACCGAGTCGCTCACCGCCGGGTCGATATGGATGGGTCGTCCCAATTGGGGGAAGGCGCGTTGCGGGCAGGCCGGACGGTCGCACACCTTGCACCCTGCCCCGATGGGGACGACGGTACGGGGGTCGGTGAGGTCGACTCCGGTGGAGTAGACGAGACGGTCGGCGTGTGCGACATCGCAGCCGAGTCCGATCGCGAAGCTCTTGTGCGGGGTGAGGTAGCCCCCTGGCTCGGCCGTCGTGCGAGCGAGCCAGAAGTACGATCGACCGTCGGGCATGGACGAGACCTGGGTGACGACCCGTCCCGGTGTGGCGAAGGCGTCGTGTACGACCCACAACGGACAGCTCCCGCCGACTCGCGAGAAATGGAATGCGGTAGCGGACTGACGTTTCGAGATATTGCCGGCGCGGTCGACGCGCACGAAGATGAACGGAATCCCGCGACTGCCCGGGCGCTGCAGGGTCGACAGGCGATGGCAGATGGTCTCGAAACCGACTTCGAAGCTGACGCTGAGCAACTCGATGTCGTAGTGTGCGGCGTCGGCGGCCTGCCGAAAGATCTCGTACGGAAGCAGTAATGCGCCGGCGAAGTAGTTGGCCAGCCCGATTCGGGCCACGGGGACGGCCTCGTCGCTGAGATCATCGGCACCAGCGACGATTTCATCAATTGCCTCGGCCTGGGTCAGCATGGCCAACTGGGTCGCCAACTGGAAAGCGCGTTGTCCCGCGGTGAGTCGTCCGGCGAGGTGTATCACCCGCTCGGCCGCGTCGAATCGTCGTTTGGGGGTGCGTGCCCGGGCGACCGGATCGGGGTCGTGGGTGATGGCGACCCGGACGTCGTGGTCGGTTGCGAGCACCTCCGCCAACTGGAGGTCAAGGCCGCCGACGGTCAAGCCGTGGTCGGCGAAGAGTTGTTCGGCGGCCGAGTCGAGAACGTCGATGTAATTGCGTCGGTCGTAGAAGAAGTCGCGGACCTCCTCGAAGGGCATCGGGGTCGACGCCGGACGGGCCGCGTCGCCGGACACCTGCGCCCGGTAGTTCTCCACTTCGCCGGCGGCTGCGGTCAGGCGGCGATGCAGGTTCACGAGCGTCGTGCCGACCGCCGGCATGCGCGCGACGAGTTCGGCGATCTCCGCGCGGCTGACGTCGGGGACGTCGGGCTGGGCGGCCAGGACATCGGCGAGGTCGGCAACCAGCCGGGCGTCCCCGTCCGGGGCGAAATAGTCGGCGTCGAGGTCGAATTCGCGCGACAACGTCAACAACACGGGCACCGTGAGTGGTCGCTGATCGTTCTCGAGTTGGTTGACGTAGCTCGTCGACAAGTCGATCCTCCGGGCCAACGCCGCCTGCGACAGCCCTCGTTCGTCACGTAGCCGACGAAGTCGCGCACCCACGAACGTCCGTCGACCGGAGCTTCCGCCCGTTGCTCTCACCACGACGTCAGCATAGCGGGCGGGGCATCCACAACGTCCGCAAGTTTGACTTATCTCATCCACAAAAATACACATCTGCCAGGTCTTTTCAGGGGTGGTCGGCGATGCGTACGGTGCGAACATGATCACTCACCACGTTCGCACCCGCCGCAGCTCCGAGGATTTTCCACAGTCTGAGCACCTTGCTCAGAAGATCGCCGACATCGCGGTCGATCCGGTCGAGGTGCCCGCTGACACCCGCGAGATGATCATCAACCGCATCATCGACAACGCTGCCGTGAGCGCCGCCTCGGTCATCCGTCGTCCGGTCACCTCCGCCCGTCGGCAGGCACAGGCTCATCCCTGCGCGCCGGGTGCGACGGTGTTCGGAATCGAGGGCAGCTTCTCGCCGGAGTGGGCCGCGTGGGCCAACGGAGTCGCCGTGCGTGAACTCGACTTCCACGACACCTTCCTCGCCGCGGAGTATTCCCATCCCGGCGACAACATCCCGGCGCTGGTCGCGGTCGGTCAGCATGTCGGGGCCAGCGGTCACGACCTGATCCGTGGTCTCGCCACCGCCTATGAGGTCCAGGTCGACCTGGTCCGCGGAATGTGTCTGCACGAGCACAAGATCGACCACGTCGCCCACCTGGGGCCGTCGGTGGCCGCGGGCCTGGGAACCATGTTGGACCTCGACGCCGAGACCATCTATCAGGCCGTCGGTCAGGCCCTGCACCTGACCACGGCGACCCGTCAGTCGCGCAAGGGTCTCATCTCCAGCTGGAAGGCCTTCGCGCCGGCTCACGCGGGCAAGATCGCCGTCGAGGCCGTCGACCGGGCCATGCGCGGTGAGGGCGCCCCGGCCCCGATCTGGGAGGGCGAGGACGGCGTCATCGCCTGGCTGCTGAGTGGTCCCGAGGCCGAGTACATGATCCCGCTGCCGGGGCCGGGTGAGCCGAAGAGGGCGATCCTGGACACCTACACCAAAGAACACTCCGCGGAGTACCAGAGCCAGGCCCCGATCGACCTTGCCCGTCGTATGCGCGACAAGATCGCCGACTTCGACGACATCGAGTCGATCGTGCTGCACACCAGTCACCACACCCACGTCGTGATCGGGACCGGGTCCGGTGATCCGCAGAAGTTCGATCCGACCGCGAGCCGCGAGACTCTCGACCACTCGGTGATGTACATCTTCGCGGTCGCGCTCCAGGACGGCACCTGGGATCACGAGAAGTCCTACGCCCCGGAGCGCGCGAATCGGCCCGACACGATCGCGCTGTGGAAGAAGATCTCCACCGTCGAGGACCCCGAATGGACCCGTCGGTACCACTCGAGCGACCCAGACGAGAAGGCCTTCGGCGCGAAGGCGGTCATCACCCTGCGCAACGGCGAGGTCATCACCGATGAACTGGCCGTCGCCGACGCGCATCCGCTCGGCGCACGTCCGTTCGGTCGCGACCAGTACATTGCCAAGTTCCGCTCGATGGCCGAGGGCGTCATCGACATCGCCGAACAGGACCGGTTCCTCGGCGACGTCGAGAAGCTCGAGACACTCGCCGCCGGTGGCCTCTCGGTGCTGAACACGCCTGTCCTGCCGGCCATCCTGGACAAGGCCCCCCAGACCGGGAAAGGCATCTTCTCATGACCTCGACCGCCTCACCGTCCACCTCGTCCACCTCGTCGGCCTCCACCTCCTCGGTCTCGGGTCTGTTCTCGTCGAGCACCTCCGCATCGGCGAAGCGGCAGGCCCTGCGGGCGGGTCTCGGTTCCGGGACCCTCCAGCGTTGGCCGGGAGCATTCTCACCACTCGTGGCGAAACTGATTGCAGAGGTCGGTTTCGAGGGTGTCTACGTGTCCGGTGCGGTGCTCTCGGCCGACCTGGGATTGCCCGACATCGGGCTCACCACACTCACCGAGGTCGCCACCCGGGGCGGATCCATCGCCCGCGCGACCGAGATACCCACCCTTATCGACGCCGACACCGGTTTCGGTGAACCGATGAGCGCCGCCCGGACCGTCGCGACACTCGAAGACGCCGGGCTCGCGGGGTGTCACCTCGAAGATCAAGTGAATCCCAAGCGCTGCGGCCACCTCGACGGCAAGGACGTCGTACCCGTCGGTGACATGGTCAAGCGCCTCGGCGCGGCAGTTGCGGCCCGGCGCGACAGCGACTTCGTCATCTGCGCGCGCACCGATGCCCGCGCGATCGAAGGGCTCGACGCCGCCATCGACCGGGCCAAGGCCTACGCCGACGCCGGCGCCAACCTCATCTTCACCGAGGCCCTGCGCGACCTCGGCGAGTTCGAGCAGTTCCGCAAGGCCGTCGACGTGCCGCTGCTGGCCAACATGACCGAGTTCGGAAAGTCCGATCTGCTGACCGCTGAACAGTTGGCGGGTGTCGGCTACAACGCCGTCATCTATCCGGTGACCACGTTGCGTATCGCCATGGGTGCGGTGGAACGCGGACTGCGTGACATCCTCACGCAGGGAACGCAATCCGGGTTGCTCGACGAGATGCAGCACCGCAGCAGGCTGTACGAACTGCTCCGGTATGAGGACTACAACGACTTCGACTCCGACCTGTTCAACTTCACCATCGAGGGAGCACCGCAATGACCACAGCCGAAGCGGGCGCCGCGAACGCGGTCGAGACCCCCACCATCTACAAAGGGCTCGCCGGCGTCGTCGTCGACACCACCGCCATCTCCAAGGTCGTGCCCGAGACCAACTCGCTGACCTATCGCGGTTACGCGGTGCAGGATCTCGCCGAACACTGCTCGTTCGAGCAGGTCGCCTACCTGCTCTGGCACGGCGAACTGCCGACCGACGGACAGCTGGCACTCTTCACCCAGCGCGAACGCGCCAGCCGACGACTCGACCGGACGACTCAGTCTGTCCTGCAGCGTATTCCGGACAACTGCCATCCGATGGACGTCGTGCGGACGGCTATCAGTTTCCTGGGCACCGAGGACCCCGACGAGGAACTCAGCACCCCGGAAGCCAACTACGACAAGTCGCTACGGATGTTCGCGGTCCTGCCGACCATCGTCGCAGCGGACATGCGCCGCCGGCGCGGTCAGGATCCCATCGCCCCGCACCACGGACTGGGCTACGCCGAGAACTTTCTGAGTATGTGCTTCGGTGAAGTTCCCGATCCCGTGATCGTCCGGGCTTTCGAGAAGTCCATGGTGCTTTACGCCGAGCACAGTTTCAACGCGTCGACCTTCGCCGCCCGCGTGGTCACTTCGACACAGTCCGACATCTACAGCGCGGTCACCGCCGCAATCGGAGCATTGAAGGGGTCACTGCACGGCGGGGCGAACGAAGCGGTCATGTACGACATGATCGACATCGACCGCCCCGACCGCGCCGCGCAATGGCTCACCGCCAAACTCGACGCCAGAGAGAAGGTCATGGGATTCGGCCACCGCGTCTACAAGAACGGTGACTCGCGCGTGCCGACCATGAAGAAGGCCTTCCTCGACGTCGCTGATCATCTCGGCGAGACCAAATGGTGCGAGATCTACACCGAACTCGAAGCCGTGATGGACGCGCGGACCGGGATCAAACCCAACCTCGATTTCCCCACGGGCCCTGCCTATTACCTCATGGGCTTCGACATCGCCTCGTTCACGCCGATTTTCGTGATGAGTCGGATCACCGGGTGGACCGCGCACATCATGGAACAGGTCGAGTCCAACGCCCTGATCCGCCCGCTCAGCCAGTACTCGGGTCTGCCGCAGCGTTCGCTGACGTCCGCGTAAGCCTGGCAGGCACACAGCCCGTTCGACGAGAGAGAGTCACGTGTTCGACAAAGTCCTGGTCGCCAACCGTGGTGAGATCGCTGTGCGCGCATTCCGTGCAGCGTTCGAGCTCGGCGCCCGCACAGTTGCGGTCTTCCCCTATGAAGACCGGAACTCCGTGCATCGCGCCAAAGCCGACGAGTCCTACCAGATCGGGAACCCGGGACATCCGGTCCGCGCGTATCTGTCCGTCGATCAGGTGATCGCGGCCGCGGAACGCTGTGGAGCCGACGCGATCTACCCCGGATACGGATTCTTGTCGGAGAACGAGGGCCTGGCCCGGGCGTGCGCCGATGCCGGGATCACCTTCGTCGGGCCGTCGTCGGATGTGCTCGAACTGACAGGCAACAAGGCAACGGCGGTAGCCGCGGCCAAGGCGGCCGGACTGCCGGTGCTGGCGTCGTCGGAGCCGTCGGCCGATGTGGACGAGTTGGTGCGGGCCGCTGGCGACATGAACTTCCCGGTATTCGTCAAGGCTGTCGCCGGCGGCGGGGGCCGCGGCATGCGTCGGGTGGAGGAGATCGCCGATCTGGCCGAGGCGATCCGAGCGGCCTCGCGAGAGGCCGAGGCCGCGTTCGGCGATCCGACGGTGTTCCTGGAACAAGCCGTCGTGAATCCGCGACACATCGAGGTGCAGATACTCGCCGACACCCAGGGCAACGTCATCCATCTCTTCGAGCGGGACTGCTCGGTGCAGCGGCGCCATCAGAAGGTGATCGAACTCGCGCCGGCCCCGAATCTCTCGCCGGAGTTGCGTGAGCAGATCTGTTCAGATGCAGTCGCTTTCGCCCGACACATCGGATACACCTGCGCCGGGACCGTCGAGTTCCTGCTCGATGAACAGGGCAAGCACGTGTTCATTGAGATGAATCCGCGTATTCAGGTGGAACACACGGTGACCGAGGAGATCACCGACGTGGACCTGGTGGCCGCGCAACTGCGGATCGCCTCGGGCGAGTCCCTGGACGACCTCGGTCTGAGTCAGGAGCGGTTGCAGATCCGTGGGGCGGCGATGCAATGCCGCATCACCACCGAGGATCCGGCCGATGACTTCCGGCCCGCTGTCGGGCGTATCACCGCCTACCGCAGTCCCGGGGGTGCCGGGGTGCGGCTGGACGGTGGTGCCGTTCTCGGCGGCGAGGTGAGTGGGCATTTTGACTCGATGTTGGTCAAACTGACCTGTCGGGGAGGCGATTTCGCAACCGCCGTGCGGCGGGCCCGACGTGCGGTGGCCGAGTTCCGTATCCGTGGTGTGGCCACGAACATCCCGTTCCTGCAGGCGGTGCTCGACGATGTCGACTTCCGGGAGGGCCGGGTCACGACCTCGTTCATCGAGGACAGGCCCTGGCTCCTGACGTCGAGGTCGTCGGCGGATCGCGGCACCAAGATCCTGACGTACCTGGCCGATGTCACCGTCAACAAGCCCCACGGCGAGCGCCCGACCACGGTCTACCCGCGCGACAAGCTACCCACCCTGGATCGGGCGACGCTGGCCTCGCCGCCGGATGGATCGCGGCAGCGACTGCTGGCGTTGGGACCACAGGGTTTCGCCGACGACCTGCGCGATTCGAAATCACTGGGTGTCACCGACACAACCTTCCGCGACGCCCATCAGTCACTGCTGGCAACCCGGGTGCGCACCAACGGCCTGATGATGGTCGCCCCGTACGTGGCAGCCATGACCCCGCAGTTGCTGTCGCTGGAATGCTGGGGTGGTGCCACCTACGACGTCGCGTTGCGCTTCCTCAAGGAAGACCCGTGGGACCGGCTGGCACAGCTGCGCGAGGCGGTGCCCAACATCTGCCTGCAGATGCTGTTGCGTGGCGCGAACACCGTCGGCTACACCCCGTACCCGACGAAGGTGACCACCGCGTTCGTTGCCGAGGCGACCGCGACTGGTATCGACATCTTCCGAATCTTCGACGCGCTCAACAACATCGAGGCGATGCGACCGGCGATCGACGCGGTCCGCGAGACCGGCACGGCGGTGGCGGAAGTCGCGATGTCCTACACCGGGGATCTGGCGAACCCGAACGAGGATCTCTATACGCTCGACTACTATCTGCAGCTCGCCGAGCAGATCGTCGATGCTGGTGCGCACGTGCTGGCGATCAAGGACATGGCCGGGCTGCTCCGCGCGCCGGCCGCCACCACGCTGGTGTCGGCGTTGCGCCGCGAGTTCGATCTACCGGTGCATGTGCACACCCACGACACCCCCGGTGGGCAGCTGGCCACCTACCTGGCTGCCTGGCAGGCGGGTGCATCGGCGGTCGACGGTGCCAGCGCTGCATTGGCCGGCACCACCAGCCAGCCGGCGTTGTCGGCGATCGTGGCCGCGGCCGCGCACTCCGACCGCGACACCGGACTGGACCTGCAGGCGGTCTGCGATCTCGAACCGTACTGGGAGGCGCTTCGAAAGGTGTACGCGCCCTTCGAATCCGGGTTGCCGGCTCCGACCGGACGTGTGTACACCCATGAGATCCCGGGCGGACAACTGTCGAATCTGCGGCAGCAGGCCATCGCGCTCGGACTCGGGAATCGGTTCGAGGCTGTCGAGAAGGCCTATGCCGACGCCGACCGCATGCTGGGCAGGCTCATCAAAGTGACGCCGTCGTCGAAGGTCGTCGGCGATCTCGCGTTGGCCTTGGTGGGGCGCGGGATCACGGCCGCCGAGTTCGCCACCGACCCGCGCGCCCACGACATCCCGGATTCGGTGATCAATTTCCTGCGTGGCGAACTGGGCGACCCCGCCGGCGGGTGGCCGGAGCCGCTGCGCACAGTAGCGCTCGAGGGACGTGCCGATGCGCCGGCGACTGAGGAGGTCTCGGCCGAGGACTCGACTGCGCTCGACACCCCGGGACCGAAGCGGCAGCACACGCTCAACCGGTTGCTGTTCCCCGGCCCCACCAGGGAGTTCGACGACCACCAGGAACTCTACGGCGACACCTCTCGGTTGTCGGCCAACCAGTTCTTCTACGGCCTGCGCTACGGCGAGGAGCATCGCGTCGAACTCGAACCAGGCGTCGAACTGCTCATCGGGCTCGAGGCGATCAGCGAACCCGACGAGAAGGGTATGCGCACCGTCATGTGCATCCTCAACGGGCAGCTGCGGCCGGTGCAGGTGCGTGACCGATCGGTCGACGCCGAAGTCGCCGCCGCGGAGAAGGCCGATCGGTCCAACCCCCGCCACGTCGGAGCGCCCTTCGCCGGTGTGGTGTCGCTGAGTGTCGGTGTCGGCGACGAGGTCGCAGCCGGAGCTGCGATCGGCACCATCGAGGCGATGAAGATGGAGGCGACCATCACCGCGCCGGTCGGCGGAAAGGTCACTCGGCTGGCGATCGACTCGGTCACTCAGGTCGCCCCCGGCGACCTGCTCCTCGAAATTGGTTGACGCACAACGGACCTGGGCTGGGTGTTCATCACGCAACGCTCCTACCACGACAACGGCCGTCGCACTCATGGGCGAGTGCGACGGCCGTTGTCGTATCGGGTGTCGTATTGGATGCCTCAGACAAGCGTTTCGCGGAGACGCGTGGCCGCGGCCACCATGTTGGTGAGCGAATCGACGACCTCAGGGGTGGCGCGGGTCTTCAGACCGCAGTCCGGGTTGACCCACAGGCGCCTGGCGCCGACGCTCGACAATGCCGAGGACAGGGCAGTGAAGATCTCGTCCTGCTCCGGCACACGCGGTGAGTGGATGTCGTAGACACCCGGGCCGACCGCGTTGCGGAAGCCGGCCTCGTCGAGGTCGTCGAGCACCTCCATGTGCGACCGCGCCGCCTCGATCGAGGTGACGTCGGCGTCGAGGTCGGCGATCGCTCCGATGACCTCGCCGAATTCCGAATAGCAGAGGTGCGTGTGGATCTGCGTATCGTCGCGGACCCCGGAGGTCGCGATGCGGAACGCCCGAACGGCCCACTCCAGGTACGCGGGCTTGTCCGCGTCGCGCAGCGGCAGCAACTCGCGCAGAGCGGGTTCGTCGACCTGGATGATGCCGACCCCGGCCTCCTCCAGGTCGACGGTCTCGTCGCGAATGGCGAGCGCGATCTGATCGGCAGACGTCGACAGCGGCTGGTCGTTGCGGACGAACGACCAGGCGAGGATGGTGACCGGACCGGTCAGCATGCCTTTGACGGGCTTGCTGGTCAGCGTCTGGGCGTATGTGATCCAGTCGACGGTCATCGGCCCGGTACGAGAGACATCGCCGTACAGGATCGGCGGACGCACGCAACGCGAACCGTAGGACTGCACCCAGCCGTTGGCCGTGGCGAAGTATCCCTCGAACTGCTCGGCGAAATACTGCACCATGTCGTTGCGCTCGGGTTCCCCGTGCACGAGGACGTCGAGGCCGATGGATTCCTGCAACGCGACGACGTCGGCGATCTCCGCCTTCATCCGGTTCTCGTACTCGGCGCGATCGATCTCCCCCGACCGGAGCGCGGCCCGCGCCAGGCGGATGGCGGAGGTCTGCGGGTAGGAGCCGATCGTGGTGGTCGGCAACGGAGGCAACCCCAAGCGATTCAGTTGAGCGGTGAGTCGTTGCTCGGCGGGGCCCCGCTGGGCATCGGCATCGGTGATCGCATCCAGTCGTGCACGGACCTCGGCGTTGTGCAGGCGGGGATCGGTGGCCCGGGTGGCCAACGCCATCGTGCTCTCCGAGAACGCAGCGGCCTGGGCGGCGCGTCCCTCACGCAACGCCGATGACAGCACCGCGACCTCGCGGAACTTTTCGGCGGCGAACGCGAGCCAACCCCGAAGGTTGGTGTCGAGTTCGTCCTCCGCCTCCACTGTGTAGGGCACGTGCAGCGTGGAGCACGACGTCGACACGGCGACCGAGCGGGCGGACCCGAGCACGGTGGCCAGAGTCGCCGCGGCCTGGTCCAGGTCGGTGCGCCACACGTTGCGACCGTCCACGACGCCGGCGATCAGCAGCTTGTCCGCCATGCCCGGGGTGCCGGCCACGGTCTCCACCGAGCCCTCGACGAGGTCGACGGCGATGGCCTCGATCGGGGTCCGGGCCAGATACGCCAGGCGGTCGCCGGCATCGCCGAAGTAGGTTGCCACCGCGATGGCGGGACGCTGCTCGACCGAACCCAGGGCGTTGTACACGGCTTCGGCGCGGGGACCCAGGTCGGTGTCTGCATCGGTGACCAGGACGGGCTCGTCGAACTGAACCCACTCGACGCCGGCCTCGGCCAGTTGCGTCAGCAGATCGCGGTACAGCGGGACCAGCTCACCCAGGCGATCGAGTGGCGCACCCGCTCCGTCGATCGCCTTGGACAGGGCCAGGAAGGTGACCGGCCCGACGACGACCGGACGGGCCGGTATCCCGAGTTCCCTGGCCTCGGTGACCTCGGCCAGGACCTTCTCGGGCTTGAGCGCGAACGTGGTGCTCGGCCCGATCTCGGGGACCAGGTAGTGGTAATTGGTGTCGAACCATTTGGTCATCTCGAGTGGGGTCACCTCGGCGGTTCCGCGGGCCGCCGCGAAGTAGCGATCGAGCGGATCGTCGATCTCGGCGAACCTCGGCGGCAGTGCGTCGACGAGGACCGTGGTGTCGAGCACCTGGTCGTAGTACGAGAACGTGTTGACCGGGACGGAGTCGTGGCCGGCCTCGGTGAGCTCGGCCCACTGCTCGCTGCGTAGGCGCTGCGCGACGGTGGCGAGCTCGGTCCGGTCGATGCGGCCGGACCAATAGCTTTCGACGGCCCTCTTCAGTTCGCGCCGGGGGCCGATGCGTGCGGTGCCGAGGACGGTGGTGGTGAACGGTGCCGCGGAGCTGCGGCGGACGGTGTCGGACATGGACGTCGACTTCTCCTACTGACGGTGGATGGTTCACCGCCCAGCAGGGGAGATCGATCGGACCCACGTCACGCCCGGCAGAGGGCGCGCGACGATCGCCGGTTCGACCTGCGCCCAATCCTCGAGGCGGCGAGCCACCGGACGCGGCGCGTCCGGTACACCTGGCAGGTCTTCGGGCTCACCGTCGCTCTCGATCGAGATCCCTCTGATCGAAGTTCCTACTGACCGTCGCTTCCCAAGCCGGAGCTCAGTGCTGATGACGGTGGTCGTTACGGCATACCGCTGCGGGGACAGCTCCGGATTCGAACCGGATTCCCTCTCGTCCGCCGGCGGGATGCCGGCGACTCGACGCCGCGGACGGAGAGCTGACACGACCTCCGACGCGGCGAACCACATGCGTCATCGACCCTAGCCCAGCAAAGTCGACCCGCTGAACACTGGTAGTTCGACGTCGGGCGGTCAGCCGTCGATCTGATCGCGCCGAAACGACATCATCGCGCGGATCGCATCGTCGGAAGGAGGAGTCCCCGGCTGGAACCGAACGGTGCCCTTCTCCACGTCGAAACCGTCGAGGAACGGCCGCCCGGCGTCGACCGCCTCCGGGCTGAACGGGTACAGACCGATGTGCTTCTTGGTCCGCATCACCGAGAGGAGCGGGCTCCCGCGATATGTCAGGGCCGGCATGCCGTAGCCCTTGCCTTGAGCGGTGTCGGGGACCGCGGTGCGGGCGACGTCATAGATGCGTCCGACCACCTCGCGGTCGGCGGGGTCGAGTCCGTCGAGATAGTCGTCGACAGTGCCCATCCGGTGCGGCCTCTCTCCGTGGCGCTGAGCACGCATTTGGCCTGGCCTGCTCGTTCGCGTAACATTGATCGTCGGTGCGCATCGCGTGCCGGGCATCAGCGTGTCAGCACGTGGGCCCGGTCGGCGCACACCGGGTGCAGGTCCTCGCGGACCGGTGCCCACACCCTAACGGACAAACACTGATTCAACCCGGCCGATGCGCCGCGGCATCACCCGGATGTCGTGGTCACGGCCAGGATCGCGGAGGACATGGCGAAGAAAGACGGGGCCATCGAGGTCGAGGGTCGAGTGATCGAACCCCTGCCCAATGCGATGTTTCGTATTGAGCTGGAGAACGGACACAAGGTTCTCGCCCACATCAGCGGCAAGATGCGGCAGCACTACATCCGCATCCTGCCCGAGGATCGGGTCGTCGTGGAACTCTCGCCCTACGACCTGGCTCGTGGGCGAATCGTGTACCGCTACAAGTGAGACTTTCCCGGCGATGCCGGGGACAGACTTCCCGGACATCCGTTCGGGAGGAGACCGACACCCACGTGCACGGCCGCTTTCGGCGTGCGCGCGGGCGAGCCGAGCAGGAGAGATTGACGTGAAGGTTCAGCCGAGCGTCAAGCCGATCTGCGAGAAGTGCAAGGTGATCCGCCGCAACGGTCGGGTCATGGTGATCTGCGAGAACCTGCGTCACAAGCAGCGTCAGGGCTGATCACGCGCACCCTCCGGGTCGCTTGAGTCAGAACAACTGAAGACCGACAACTGAACACACAAGGACCTCCCAACACCAGCGGCGACAGACGCGTCACCGCCTACCTCCGGATCAGAGGCCGGAGCCCACGAGGCCGGACACACGGTTCGGCACCAGCTCGCGGGACGGACTGGGAGCAGACCTCTGAGAATCGAAAAGGAAATCCGCCACATGGCACGTGTTGCTGGTGTGGATCTCCCCCGCGAGAAGCGGCTGGAGATCGCACTGACCTACATCTATGGAGTTGGGCGTACCACCTCCAAGGAGATCCTCGAGGGAACGGGCCTGAGCCCCGACCTGCGAGCCAAGGATCTCACCGACGCAGACGTCTCGAAGCTGCGTGAGTACATCGAAGCCTCGGTGAAGGTCGAGGGTGACCTGCGTCGCGAGGTGCAGGCCGACATCCGTCGCAAGATCGAGATCGGCTGCTACCAGGGTCTGCGCCACCGTCGTGGCCTGCCTGTGCGCGGACAGCGCACCAAGACCAATGCCCGCACTCGCAAGGGCCCGAAGAAGACCATCGCCGGGAAGAAGAAGTAATGCCTCCGAAGTCACGTAGCGCAGGCCCCAAGAAGGGCACCCGCCGTCGCGATAAGAAGAACGTCCCGCACGGCCACGCGCACATCAAGTCGACGTTCAACAACACCATCGTGTCGATCAGCGACCCCAGCGGCAACATCATCAGCTGGGCATCGTCGGGCCACGTCGGTTTCAAGGGTTCGCGCAAGAGCACCCCGTTCGCGGCTCAGCTCGCGGCCGAGAATGCTGCGCGCAAGGCCCAGGAACACGGCGTCAAGAAGGTCGACGTCTTCGTCAAGGGACCGGGCTCGGGTCGCGAGACCGCCATCCGCTCCCTGCAGGCAGCCGGCCTCGAGGTCGGCACCATCTCCGATGTGACCCCGCAGCCGCACAACGGTTGCCGTCCGCCCAAGCGGCGCCGGGTCTAGCGGGAAAGGAAGAGATAAGACATGGCTCGTTATACCGGCCCCGCAACAAAGAAGTCCCGTCGTCTCCGCGTCGACCTCATCGGTGGAGACGCAGCGTTCGAGCGTCGCCCCTACCCGCCCGGCCAGCACGGCCGTTCGCGGATCAAGGAGAGCGAGTACCTGCTCCAGCTGCAGGAGAAGCAGAAGGCGCGCTTCACCTACGGCGTCATGGAGAAGCAGTTCCGCCGCTACTTCGAAGAGGCGAACCGTCGCACCGGCAAGACCGGTGACGAACTGCTGAAGCTGCTCGAGACCCGTCTCGACAACGTCGTGTACCGCTCGGGCATCGCCCGGACCCGTCGCCAGGCCCGCCAGCTGGTCAGCCACGGCCACTTCACCGTCAACGGTGTGAAGGTCGACGTGCCCAGCTACCGCGTCAGCCAGTACGACATCATCGACGTCCGCCCGAAGTCGCTGCAGACCGTCCCGTTCCAGATCGCCAAGGAGCTCGTCGGCGATCGTCCGGTCCCGGGTTGGCTCCAGGTCGTGCCGTCGACCCTGCGCATCCTCGTGCACAGCGTGCCCGAGCGTGCTCAGATCGACGTCCCGCTCACCGAGCAGCTCATCGTCGAGTTCTACTCGAAGTAGGACACACCGCCCGACAGCAGCAGCTGTTCGGTTCACCCTCGAGGCCGTCATATAGCGGTCGGCCAAAGGAGATATCCAAGAAATGCTCATCTCACAGCGACCCACCCTCACCGAGGAAGTCCTCGCCGAGGACCGTTCGAAGTTCGTCATCGAGCCGCTCGAGCCGGGCTTCGGTTACACCCTCGGCAACTCGCTGCGTCGTACCCTGCTCAGCTCGATCCCGGGTGCTGCCATCACCAGCATTCGTATCGACGGCGTGCTCCACGAGTTCACCACCGTGGCCGGGGTCAAGGAAGACGTCACCGACATCATCCTGAACCTCAAGGGCCTCGTGGTCAGCTCCGACGAGGACGAGCCGGTCACCATGTACGTGCGCAAGCAGGGTCCGGGCACCGTCACCGGCGCCGACATCGTGCCCCCGGCCGGTGTCACCGTGCACAACCCCGATCTGCACATCGCCACCCTGAACGACAAGGGCAAGCTCGAGATCGAGCTCGTCGTCGAGCGGGGCCGCGGCTATGTTCCGGCCGTGCAGAACAAGGCGTCGGGTGCCGAGATCGGCCGTATCCCGGTCGACTCGATCTACTCGCCGGTGCTCAAGGTGACCTACAAGGTCGAGGCAACCCGTGTCGAGCAGCGCACCGACTTCGATCGCCTGGTGCTCGATGTGGAGACCAAGAACTCGATCAGTGCGCGTGACGCGCTGGCATCGGCGGGCAAGACCCTGGTGGAGCTGTTCGGGCTCGCCCGGGAACTCAACGTCGAGGCCGAGGGCATCGAGATCGGGCCGTCGCCGGCCGAGGCCGACCACATCGCGTCGTTCAGCCTGCCGATCGAGGATCTCGAGCTGACCGTCCGGTCCTACAACTGCCTCAAGCGCGAGGGTGTGCACACCGTCGGCGAGCTGGTTGCCCGGACCGAGTCGGATCTGCTCGACATCCGCAACTTCGGTCAGAAGTCGATCGACGAGGTCAAGGTCAAGCTGCACGCGCTCGGTCTGTCGCTCAAGGACAGCCCGGCGAGCTTCGATCCGTCGCAGGTCGCAGGTTATGACCCGGCCACCGGCACGTGGTCGGAAGACGCGTCCTTCGACGCCGATTCCGGTGAGGATTTCGCGGAGACCGAGCAGCTGTAGTCGCTTCGACGCGGCGGTAGCTGTCACTGCCCAACCCTGACTTCCGCATCGAGTGATGCGGGGTCCTCCTAGGAGAAGACAATGCCCAAGCCCACCAAGGGTGCCCGCCTCGGCGGGTCGGCCAGCCACCAGAAGGCGATGCTGGCGAATCTCGCCACCTCGCTCTTCGAGCACGGCCGCATCACCACCACGGAAGCCAAGGCCAAGCGCCTGCGTCCGTACGCGGAGAAGATCATCACCCACGCCAAGGCCGGCAAGCTGGCCAACCGTCGTGAGGTGCTGAAGGACATCCGTGACAAGGACGTCGTGCACACACTGTTCGACGAGATCGGCCCGTTCTTCGCCGATCGTCCGGGTGGCTACACCCGCATCATCAAGACGCTGCCGCGCAAGGGTGACAACGCCCCCATGGCCGTGATCGAGCTGGTGCGCGAGACCACCGCGTCGAGCGAGGCCAGCCGCGCGACCCGCGTCGCCGCCTCCAAGAAGGCCGCCGAGGACAAGCTCGACGCCACCGAAGAGGTTGTCGCCGATACCGATTCGGCTGATGGCGCGGACAACGTGGTGGAGGCCGTCGAGGCCGACGCCACCGATGCCGAGGTCGCCAACGCCGAGGCCGTGGCCGAGGCGGTCGACGACGAGTCCACCGCGGCGACCGCTCCCGATGCCGAGGCAGCCGGAGCAGACGTCGACGGCGACAAGAAGTAGTCGACTGAGTCGAGAATCGCAGACCGAACCCGTCGGCCCGGATCCCGGTGCCGGCGGGTTCTGTCGTCTCCGCTTCGACATCTCCTACGACGGAACCGACTTCGCCGGATGGGCACGGCAGGTCGGTCAGCGCAGCGTCTGCGAGGAACTCGAGACCCGGTTGTCGACGGTGCTGCGGGTGCCGGTGCGCCTGACCGTGGCGGGCCGAACCGATGCCGGTGTCCATGCGACGGGGCAGGTCGCACACGCCGATGTCCCGCGGACGACGCTGGAGACCAGATCGATCGGCGGCGATCCGTCGACCCTCGTCGGACGTCTCGCGAAGATGTGTCCCGACGACGTGCGGGTGACGGCGGCACGGGTGGTGCCCGGCGAATTCGACGCGCGGTTCTCGGCCCTACGCCGTCACTACCGGTACCGCCTGACCGATGCCCGGTGGGGTGCAGAGCCGGTGGTTGCACGGACGACTGCCACGTGGCGTCGACCTCTCGACGTCGACGCGCTGAACGCGGCGTCGTCGGAGTTGCTGGGCCTCAACGATTTCGCGGCGTTCTGTCGTCGGCGCGAGGGTGCGACGACCATCCGGGATCTCCAGCGATTCGCCTGGACCAGGGATTCCGACGGTGTCCTGGTCGGCGAGGTGAGCGCGGATGCATTCTGCTGGTCGATGGTGCGTTCGCTGGTCGGTGCGGTGGCGAGTGTCGGCGACGGCAGGCGCGACATCGCCTGGTGCCGTGGGCTTCTCGGTGAGCGGGAACGCAGCAGCCAGGTGCCCGTGGCCGAGGCCCGCGGGCTGTGCCTGGTCGGTGTCGACTATCCCGCCGACGACGAACTCGCCGCCCGCAACACCGTGACCCGCGACGTACGCGGGCCCATCGGTTGTTGCGGCGGTTGACGCACGACGCCCCGGAAACCGGTCCTCCGGGAGACGACCGGCGACGATAGGTCGGCCGTGGCTCTCCGGCGGGCGGCTAGCCGGGGCGTGCTGGCTGTGGCGGGGGCTAGTTGCCGAGCTTGAGACCGTTCTTGTCCCGCACATTGCCGGTCAGCATCATGATGCCGTCGATCAGTGCCCACACGGCGACACCGAAGACGATGAAGATCCCGACGATGAAGATCGCGGTGATGTACCCGATGATGGTCAGACCGAGTTGGATGGCGCCGGTGGTGTTGTCGCCGATGTAGAAGCGGCCGACGCCCAGGCTGCCGAGGAAGATCTGCAACAGGCCCGCGACGAGCTTCGACTTGTCGGAGAGCGGTTCACCGGTGGCCGGGTCCCGGCCGTACGGCGCGGTGGGGTCGGGTGCGCCGCCGTAGCCGTACCCGGGTGCCGCCGGATACCCGCCTTGCGGAGCCCCGTACTGCTGGGGTGCCCCGTACTGCTGACCCCCGTACTGCTGGTTCCCGTACTGCTGGGGTGCGCCGTACTGCTGACCCCCGTACTGCTGGGGCGCGCCGTACTGCTGACCCCCGTACTGCTGGTCCCCGTACTGCTGTCCTCCATACTGCTGGTCGCCGTACTGGGGATTCTCGAAGCCGGGCTGCGACGTCGCCGCGCCGTGATCCGGACCCGCCGGCTGCTGGGTGGAGTCGGTGCCGTGGGACGGCGCCGGGTCGGCAGGCGGTGGCTGCTTCACGAACGGGTCGTTGGGCTTGTCGCCGGGATTCTCTGGTGTGGTCATCGGGTGGATCCTCCTCGTGACTCGGGTGGGACGGCGTGCTCGGATCGTGGCATCACGGGTCAGGCGACTCAGACGGCTGCGGCCAGTTGTCGTGCGTAGTACACGCGACCGGACACGTCGCTCATCGCCCAGGGTGACGTCGCCGGGATGTTGGTGACGTGCATGACGCCGCCGGCGCCCCGGACCCGCACCTGGATGTAACCCGTCGTGCGCCGCTCTTTCATGAGCAAGAACAGCAGACTCAGAAAGCAGACCAGAAAGAACCCGACCAGCGCCAGCACCAGGCCCGTCTGCGACATCTGTTCGGAGGACACGGACATGTCGGTGACCTCCCACTGCGAACCCGCGAGTGGGAATGTGCCCGACGGCGTGATCACGTAGTGCTGCGTGCACGTGATGTCGCCGATGACCACCAGCGGCGGTTCGGGCAGCGCTGCGGCACCCGCGTCGACGTAGGGGCCGCCGTACGCGGGAGCCGGACCGGCGCTCGGGAATTGGGCCGGATGCGAGTGGTCGGCAGGAGCCGGCACGAATCCGGGGCTGGAATCGTACGCGTTCGGCTGAGGTGGCAACGGACGTGTGCCGTGATCGTCACTGCCCGGGTAGGTCATCCAGCAATGGTGGCATACGCGTGTGTGTTTCGGGTCAGGTGGCGTTGCGCTCGTCTTCGAAGGCCTCGAGCACCTCGTCGACGGTGTCGTCGTCCCCGACGAACTGCTCCGGATGGGCGCCCTCGGACATGAGATGCCGCCAGTTGAGGGGGTCGAACTCGACCGGCGCGTGGCGCGAGATGAAATCGATGACGACTCGGCAGAAACGCTCCGGATCGTCATGGAACGGGAAATGGCCTGACCCGGTGAAGGTCTCGAACTCGGAGTGGGGGATCGCCGAATGCGCCAGTTCACCGTGGTGGTGCGGGATCACGATGTCCCGGTCACCCCACACGAGCAGGACCGGCAGGCGCTCGGTGAGGTAGCAGCGGTCGAGCATCGTGACGGATTGCCCGCGCCAGTCGACGACGGCGCGCAACGTGCGGAGGAAGGCTGCCGATGCGGTCGGGTCGGCGAGCCCGCCGAGGACCCGCATGAGGTCCTCGTAGTCGGCCAGGAGATGTTCGGGTGTCGCCGAGGACGGGAACAGGGGCGGCACCGGAGCGGCGACGACCGCTTTCGCGAGTGTCGTGAGACCCGGGACCACGCCGGGGACGCGGAGCACCGACAGCACCTGCGGGACGACGGGCAGCGAGAACAGCCGCAGGGCGGGGTTGACGTCGCGGGTGACCCCGCCGGCCGCGACCAGCACCAGGCGCTCGACGAAGCGCGGAAACTGGTAGCAGAACTGCATCGCGACGCCGCCACCCAGTGAGTGGCCCACCACCGTCACCTTGCTGATCCCCAGGACGACGAGAAGGTCGCGCATCCCGTTGGCGAAGGCGGGCACCGAGTAGTCGGCGCGGGGTTTGTCGGAGTTCCCGTGCCCGAGGAGGTCGGGCGCGATGACGGTGTAGTGCTGCGCGAGGATCGGGATGACCTCGTCCCACGTCGACGAATTGTCGCCGATGCCGTGGATGAGCAGCAGCGCGGGACCGCTGCCGGCGATCCGGTAGGCGCGGCGGTAGCCGTGAATGGTGTGGTACTCGACGCGGACGTCGGTGCGGGACACCGTTCGCAGCGTCGGGCCGTTTGCGGTCGGGGACGGATCCCGATGCGTGGTGGGCACTGCGTCTCCCCTCGGTGTCGCGCGTGCGGGCGTCAGGTCGCGTCCTCGGCGACGGACCGGTACACGGCCACGGCCGTCGTACTCCTCAGACGTCGAGTAAACCGCATCCCCGGCCGCCATGCGCGTCGGGTCCGGGCGTGGTCAGGGTTACCGGGGGCTGAACGATTGCCGACGCCCAGCAGGTGGAGCCGGTCACCGCACTCCACTGGGCATTCCGCCCCACTACTGTGGGATTCGATGAATCCCTTCGACATCGAGTCCTTCGTGGCCACCGGTGGCCTCATCGGTCTCTGCGTGCTGATCTTCGTGGAGACCGGAATCCTGGTGGGCTTCATCTTCCCCGGTGACTCGGTGCTCTTCACAGCCGGCGTGTTCGCGGCGCAACCCGACCCCTTCGCACCGCTGTGGCTGCTGTGCCTCGCCGTGCCGCTGGCAGCGATCATCGGCGACCAGTGCGGCTACTTCATCGGCCGCCGGGTGGGTCGTGGTGTCGTCGAGGGCAAGCTGATGCGCACCATCGGACCCGAGTACCTCGCCAAGACGAACCACTACTTCGATCGCTTCGGCCCGCTCACCGTGTTCTTCGGCAGGTTCATCGGGATCGTCCGCACTCTCACCCCGCTGGTCGCCGGGTTCAGCGGCATGCCGCACCGCACGTTCACCTTCTTCAGCGTGCTGGGCAGTTTCGTCTGGGCGGCCGGGATCATCCTGCTGGGCTACTTCCTCGGCAACGTCCCGGTCATCCGCGACAACATCGAGATCTTCATCATCGCCTCGGTGTGCACGATCGTCATACCGACATTCATCCATCTGGCACGGCGGTGGCGGATCGCGCGGCGGGACCGGCGAGCGGACCGCTCGGAAGCCGCGTAGGCATCGGCGCCCTCGGCATCCGGAACATCACCGGAGGTACGGCTCCTCCCGGTGTGCGGGACCTCCGGAGAAATCGTCGGCGATGGTGGCCGCCAGCTCGACGAAAGAACGCTTCGTCGGCTTCGACATCAGTTCCAGGTCCACATCCGCGCCTTCGGCGAGGTGATCGTCGAACGGGACCTTGTGGACGGCGCGGCATCGCGTGAGGAAGTGCTGGCCCAGCTGGTCGGTGTCGATGGTCGACGAACCGGGCCGCGACGAGCTCAGGACGACGACGGCCCGCGAGACGAGATGTCCGAACCCGTGCGCCTCCAGCCAGTCGAGGGTGGCCCCGGCGCTGCGAGCACCGTCGAGAGCAGGAGAGCTGACGAGGATGATCATGTTCGCGAGATCGAGGACGCCGTTCATCGCCGAGTGGCTCAGGCCGGTGCCGCAGTCGGTGATGATGATGTTGTAGAACCGCTGGAGCACGGTGATGACGCCCCGGTACTCCTCCTCGTTGAACGCCTCGGCCATCGCCGGATCTCGCTCGGAGGCAAGGACCTCGAGCCGGCTCGGGGCCTGCGAGGTGTGTGCCCGGACATCGGAGTAGCGGTAGACGTTCTCGTCGGCGAGCAGGTCGCGGACCGTCGACCGTGTCTGTTGCGGAATCCGTTGTGCGAGTGTACCGAGGTCGGGATTGGCGTCGACGGCGATGACGCGGTCGCCGCGCAGCGAGGCGAACGTGGAGCCGAGGCCGACGGTGGTCGTGGTCTTGCCGACGCCGCCTTTGAGTGACAGCACAGCGATGCGATAGTCCCCACGGACCGGCCGGTTCACACGTTCGAGCAGCTGCTGGTATTCGATGTCGCCCTGCGACTCTCCGGGATTGATCGCACCGGCCGACAACGTGTGCACCGCGCGACGCCAGCCGCGGCTGGGGGCACGACGGGCCTTGCGGATCAGCGCGACCTCGTCGAGCGACGGGCCTCCCGGCGGCGGCCCGTATCCGTGCTGCATCGGCTGTCCGGGGAAGGGCTGTCCAGGGAAGTTCGGGGCGGGGCCGGGGCCGACCGGAGCGGGACCCGGGTGTGGGGGCGGTTGGTGAGCGGTGACCGGCATCGACTGGTGAGCAGGTCCCGGATCGCCCGGATGCGACGCGGGCGGGACGGGCAGCGGAGGAGCCGAGCGCGGGTCGACGTGGTGCGGCGACCCTCCGGACGCCGGTGCCGGCCCGCTGAACTGGTCGGGGCCGAAGTGATCCGGGCCGAGGTGACCCGATCTGGGGCCGGGCGGAACGTGCGGCGGCCAGGGGGGACCGGTGGGAGTCGTGGGCGGCGGAAACTCGGGACGGAATTGCGGCGACGGGGCCCCGCCGGCCGGATGGGGATCGGCGGGCGCGGCGCCGGGATCCGTCGCCGGGCCGAATTCGTGGACACGCGGGTGTGGGGAGTCGGGCTGATCGGACATCGGAGCGACGCGGCCGGCGTCGGCCTCGGGTCGCGGGGGAGTCGGTGCGCCGGCGGGTGATCCACTGTCATTCGGATGAGCGGACGGCCGGGTCGGCGGTGGCGGCCCGGAATCGGCCGGCGGCGGCGCGAACTGCAGCCACGGCGGCGGCGCAGGCGCGTCGGCATTCGAGCCGTCGGCCCCAGGTCCGTCGGGCCTCGTGGGGTTCTCATACGTCATCGGGGAATCCTCTGGTCAAGCGGCCGGGCGCCGATCGCGACAGGCTGCGAGTTCGGCGAGGCGTGCAGCGAATCCACCCCGTTTTGTCGATCAACCCCGGCTGCGTCCTGCGGCAGTCTACCGAAGCCCGTCGACCTGGTCCGGACGAGATCCACACACCGTCTCAGGGCATACGTTTGGCATTGCGTATCGCTGGTGTGGTGGCGTTGAGGGGAGTATGGCAGTATCAGGCACTCACACATGTGCGCAGCGGGGTGCGCGGATCGTCACGGATCCGCATGTGGGAGGTCTGCTTCCGTCGAACGAGAATTCGATGGAACCGAAAGGGACCCCGGCTGCGTCATATTCGGCGTGAAGGGGGTGCAGCTTTCCATGACCTACTCCGACGATCCTCGGGATCCCGTCGACGGTGACGCCGACGACCCGTGGGCGGTGATGCACGAGTACACGACCGCTCGATCCCGATCCGGCGGACTCGGCGTCCGAACCACCGCCCAGGGCCTACCCGTATCGGTCCGTATCGAACCGTCTGAGCTCGCCAAGGACCCGGCTCTGCTCGCCGGTGACATCCTCCGACTCTGTCAGCAGGCGGCGATGTCCGCGGGAATCCGGCTCCGCGAGAACCTCCTTGCCGCCGGCATCGACCGTGACCTCGTGCAGGAGATGCAGCTGCCCCGCCCGGACGATCTCGCGCGAGCCGAATGGCGCGACGACGAGGAAGCCGACGCCCCCGCGTCGTGGTTGCAGCGATGACCTGGGGAATGGACGAACTCGAGGCGCGCGCGCAACGGCAGCTCGACGGCCTACACGAGTTCCAGGAGAAACTGCGCGGGATCTCGGTGCGGGAGACGTCGTCCGACGGGCTGGTCACCGCCGAGGTGGACGGCAAGGGCGCGCTCGTCGACCTCGAATTCGCCTACGGCGCCAACGAACTCGGTGCGAGCCGCCTGGCCGACCAGGTCGTGACGACCGCCGCGCTGGCCGCGCAGAAGGTCTACGCCCGGATCGCCGCGGTGACCGAGGAGTTCAACGAGTCGTTCGGCGACATGCTGGCCGCTCGTCCGGCCGAATGACGGGTTCGGCCGACACGGAATCGTTTCATCAGACTCACGAGAACGAGGGGGTTCGAGAATGACGGACGTCAAGGTGACGCCGGAGGTGCTCGAGGGCTTCGCCGCAACGAACGCTGCGATGGCGACCGCGGTCGGGACCGCGGGTTCCATCGACGCCGCGGCCAACACGGCAGCGATGGTCCCCGTCTTCGGGCTGATCGGCCAGGAGTTTCTCGCCGCGTTCATCGCGGCGCAGGCCAGTCATCTCATGTCGGTGGGCCAGCTGGCGGCCGTACACGCAGCCACCGCCGCGTCCACCGCGGCGGGTCTCGCCGAATTCGAGGGCACCGATGCCTCGAGCGCCGCGGCCATCCGCTCGGTGCTGTGACGGTTCCACCGCAGATGCCGGCACCCCCCGGCATCCCCGATGTGCCGGCCCTGAACCACATGACGGTGCAGCAGATGATCGAGGCGACACCGCTCGGGCCGATCCTGGACCGAACCGTCGCAGACGTGCTCGGCGGGATGGGGTTGCCGCCGCTGCCCGTTCTGCCGCCGCTGCCGCCGCTGCCGGGACTGCCTCCGCTGCAGCCGCCGAATCTGGACATGTTCATCAAGCCGATGACCGATCTGCTGGGTGGTTTCGGCACCGGTGACCTCTCCGGCGGCGGCTTCGACCCGACGGTCATCTTCGAAAGCCTCACCAAGGTGCTCGAGACGTCGATGACGATGGGGCAGAGCGCACTCAAGCTCGCCGACCAGTTGTGGACCGGGCAGGGTGCGGTGAGTGCCGGCGCCAAGACCGCGGAAGCAGGTGCCAACAGCTCGGCACTCGCGACGCAGGGCTCCGGGATCTCGCTGGACACCAAGACCGCTGCCGCCATCGTCGCGAAGGGGCTGGCGGTGGTGCAGGGGATCATCGCGGCAACAGTCGCAAAGATCACCAGCATGGCGGTCCCCATGATGATGACACCGGCGGTCGGCGCGGGCTTCGCGGCTGCGGCCGGGTTCGCCTCCATCGGACTGTCGCAGGCGACCGCCGCGGTCGCCGTGACCCGGGCCGAACTGCTCGGCCCGACAACTGCCATGGCGGTGAACGGAGCACCGGTCGCGGTCACCGGCGCACCCACGGCCGGCGCCGGACAATCGCCGTTCACGCTCGCGAGTTCGATTCTCGACGTCGTGTCGCCGGCCATGTCCACAGCCACCGAGTTGCCGACCTCCCTGATGCAGCCGATCAGCAAGATGCTGAACGTCGATCACGAATCGCCGGCCGTGGTCCCGGCCGCGCTGTCACCGAAGTCCAGGGGCGGCGGTGGCGGCGGTGGGGGAGGCGGCGGTGGTGGTGGCGGCGGCATCGGCGGCGTGGGTGGAGTCATGACGCCGCTCGGTGCTTCTCGGCCGACCGTCCCGACGAACTTCTCCCTCGGCGAACCCGCCCTCGGGGGATCGACGACGGCCAGACCCGTGACCGGACCCGCGGCGATGCCGATGGGCGGCGCACCGATGGCCGGTGCCCCGATGGGTGCCGCCGGTGCGCGGGGCGCGGGCGCCGCAGAGGACCAGCACGCGGTCCCCGACTATCTGGTCACCGAGGACAACGGTCGTCGCGTGGTCGGTGAGTCACCCGAGGTCGCGCCGGCTGTCATCGGCTTCGACGAAGCCGCCGACAGCGATCCGAGTCCGGACATCGAACTCCGACTGGGCATGCCCGGTCCGAAACGAAACGAGGAAGTATGAGCAACTCCCGACTCCGCGTCGAACCCGCCGAACTGATCTCGGCGGCAAGCGACCTCGACCGGATCGCCGATCGCCTCGAACTGGCGCTCACCGGCGCGGGCCGCGCACTCCCGGTCGCGGCCCAGGGCCGAGACGAGGTGTCGACCGCGGCCGCCGCGAGTTTCACCGCGGTCGCCGAGAAGTTCGAGACGGACACGGCGACGGGAGTCACGGAGATGCGGAAGATCGCCGCCGTCCTCCGAGCGCAGGCCGCCGGCTTCATCGAGGGCGATGCCGCCGCGTCGGACGCCTTCCGGGTGACGCTCTAATAGCGCCCGAAACATTCTGCGCAGCAGCGTCACTCAGCTCACACACCCACCAACCGCCGGCATCGAAGGGAGGCGCTCGTGATCGGCTTCACCGGAGTCAACTGGGACACCCGTCCGACCGAACAACTCGCCGCCGACCTCGGCGCGGGGCCCGGCCCCGCGCCGCTGGCGGAAGCCGGGCTGGCCTGGGCCGCCCTCGCCGCCGAGGTCAGGGAAGCGGGCGTCGAGTACGCGGCCGTGCTGGCACGGCTGGGCGCACACTGGCAGTCAGCCCACACAAGTGCGGCTCTCGAGAAACTGACGCGGTTGGCACCATGGTTCGCCGATGTCGCGGCCGAGGCCGTCGAGAATGCGGCGCGCGCCGAATCGCAGGCCGCAGCCATCACCGTCGCGCGGCTCAACATGCCCGACCTCGCGGAGGTCGACGTCGTCGAGAAGTTGCATGAGATCGCCACCACGGCCACGGCGGTCGCCCCGATCATCGCCGGCGCCGCCGCCCAGGCCGAGCGCGCGGTCGCGCACCAGCGCATGCGCGCCGCGCGGGTGATGCAGACGTATGAAAACGCCACCGAATCGGTTGCCGCCCCATGGGAATCGGCACGGCCGGCGCCGGTGCTGGTGTCCGGTGACCCGCTCGCTGCCGAGCAGGCGGCCGCAGCGCGTGCATCGGTACCACCGCTGCCGACTCCGGTGTCCGCGGCGCCTCCCGGTGCGGTGACGCCCGTGGGCTTCGGGGGAGTGTTCGTACCGCCGCCCGAGAAGCTCAAGTACGCACCGACCATCGTGGCGAGCAGCTCACCGCAGGTCACCACCACGACGCCCGGCGGGGCGCCGGCCACGTCGGCTTCCGGTCCGGGTCCCGGCGTTCCACCTCCGGTGCCCCCCGGCGTCGCCGCGGCAGACCGCGGTGCAGTCGTCCGCACGGTCGCCGCCGATCTCGACTCGCCGGACGCACCGACGTCCTCGGCGAGCGAAACGACGGAGCAGACGGCCACGTGGGCCGATCTGGCCACGTCGGATCGCCCTGCCGCACATTATGTCTCGGAAGCGGACACCCACCTCCGTCCGGATGTCGATCCCCGATACCTGTCGGAGACGCTCATGCTCGGCAACCCGGGTGAGCGCCGATGATGCCGATCACGAACGACGCCGGGCTGCTCGTCGACGCCGCGGTCCTGCGCAGACTGGGCGAACGCTTCGGGGTCCAGACCTGGCCGGTCGTTCTCGATCTGGGCGACGTCGCCGAGAATGACGGCGCCGACACGGAATCCGTTACGACCGCCGACTCCGACTCGGACTCCGAAGCCGACGCGACGATCGAAGCACTCGGACTCGTCGAGCACGGCGAGCCGTCGGCGTGGGCCGCGACGGTGCTGAGGGTGCTGGCGCAACCATGGCGCGAGATCGAGATCCGATCGTTCTCCGACGGTGCCGTTCGCCGAATATGCCTGGCGCGCAACGGTCACCAGCACGTACTCGCGAAGCGAACCGGGCCGGGGCTCGACATCACGGTTGTCGACGTCGGCGATGTGACGGAACTCGCCGGCATCGTGCGGGCACAGTTCGACGCACCCGGAGCCGATACGTCGACACCGGCTGACTTCACGGCCTTCGCGGCTCCGTCCGACGAGGTGGTCGATCGGCTCGGCCGCTGTCGGACGGGAATCGAGACGACCGACGCCCTGCACGCGCTGGGAGCGACGCCGGTGGATGCAGCCGTCGTGTCGGCTGCCTTCGCGTCGTGCCGGACGCGCACCGAGATCGTCGCCTCGATGAACGAGGACGGACGATTCGCTCAATCTTCTGGAGCTGTGGCGGTTTTCGACACCGAGCGGGGTCGAATCGTGTCCAGTCCCAGCAAGTCCCCGGACGGTCGGGTGTGGACCACCTTCTCGCCGGGAACGGGTCATCGAATCGCACAGGCGGTCAGCCTGTTGATAGAGACCCTGCCCGACGGGAAATGGATGCCATGATCCGCATCGGGGGATTCCGCGGAACAGACCGCCGCGGGAATCAACTGTCAGGGGTATCTGTGTCACGGATACCAACGGGGGCATCGCCAAACGGTGCCGTTACACAGGAGGAGCACTCATGCTGAACTTGCCCGGAGCAGGCGGCGGCGCCGGCGTCACCGTGAACGTCGCGGACGGACAGGCCACCGCAGCCAAGGTCGGCAGTCTCGTCGAGGACATGAAGGCTGTCATCAACCAGATCGCGCAGCACGCCGGCAATGCGACGCCGACATGGCAGGGCTCGGCCGGCGTCGCCTTCGACGGAACGCACACCGACTGGAACAAGGCCGCGCTGACGATGAACCAGCTGCTGGAGCAGATCAAGACCCAGCTCACCAACGGCTTCGCCGGCTACGAGGACCAGGACGCGGCTGCGGCGCGCGGATTGAACACCAGCGTCTGACACCGGCGTCTGACCACGGCCTGCCTTCTCAACTCCACGTTCTGCGAAAGGAACATCCATGAACGGCTCGATCAACTACGACTTCGCCGCTCTCGGCGATCTCAGCGGCGGCCTCCGGGCTGCCTTCACCCAGCTCGAGGACCTCAACTCTCAGCTCAAGGCGCAGGTCGCCGCGCTCGACGGGAACTGGAACTCGCAGCAGGCCAAGGCTGCCTACGTCGACGCGCAGGGCGCGTTCGATCGAATCTTCACCCAGTCTCGTGATTCGCTGACCTCGCTCGAGCAGGGAGTGAGCAACGCCAGTCGCGTCATGCAGGACACCGACGCAGCGATCGGAACGGGTTTCCGCGGTCTCGTCTGACCGCCGAACCCTCGCACTGTCCAGACGCCAGACGGGGACCCCACCGGGCAGGACTCGGTGAGGTCCCCGTTGGCGTTCGGGCGCGTCGACCGACAACGCCCACGGAAGTCGCGGATCGTGCGATAGCGTCGGGATCTACAGGCCTCGGGCACATGTGTCCCGGGTACGCAGATCTCGACGAGGAGGTAGCGGTGGCATCTGCCAACACCGTCGGAGGTGGTCGGGAGCAGTTCACCCGGAACTCCGGCTTCATCTTCGCCGCAATCGGTTCCGCGGTGGGACTCGGCAACATCTGGCGATTCCCCGGCGTCGCGTATGAGAGCGGCGGCGGCGCGTTCCTCATCCCTTACCTCGTTGCGCTGCTCACCGCAGGCATTCCCGTGCTGTTCCTGGACTACGCGGTCGGACACCGGTTCCGGGGTACCGCACCGCTGTCGTTCCGGCGTATCAAGAAGCCGGTCGAGACGCTCGGGTGGTTCCAGACCGGTCTGTTGTTCGTCATCGGTGTCTACTACGCGGCGGTCATCGCGTGGGCCGCGAGCTACTTCGTCTTCTCGTTCAACCAGAGCTGGGGCGACGATCCGGCGACCTTCTTCACCCAGGACTATCTCCAGGTCGGGGACCCGGGAATTTCGACGACCGTTGTCGGGGGCGTTGCTCTGCCCCTCGTCCTCGTGTGGCTTGCGGTGCTCGCCGTCCTGCTCCTCGGCGTCGCGAACGGTATCGAGAAGGTGAACATCGTCTTCATCCCGCTGCTCTTCGTGGGGTTCGCGGGCCTTGTCATCCGTGCGGTCACTCTGCCCGGTGCGGCCGACGGGCTCAACGCGCTCTTCACCCCTCAGTGGGCAGCCCTGAAAGACCTGGACGTCTGGATCGCGGCTTATAGCCAGATCTTCTTCTCGTTGTCCATCGCATTCGGCATCATGATCGCCTACGCCTCGTTCCAGCGTCGACGCGCCAACATGACCAGCTCGGGTCTGGTTGTCGCATTCGCCAACTCGTCGTTTGAGATACTCGCCGGTATCGGTGTGTTCTCCGCGTTGGGGTTCCTCGCTTATCAGCAGCAGGTGGCGGTGTCGGACCTTGAGGGTCTGACGGGTCCGATCCTGTCGTTCGTCACATTCCCTGCAGTCATCTCCGAGATGCCCGGTGCGGCGTTCTTCGGCGCGCTGTTCTTCGGGTCCCTTGTCGTGGCTGGCTTCACATCCCTCATCTCCCTCATGATCGGCGTGTCCGGAGCTCTCCAGGACAAGTGGGGGATCAGTCGAACCAAGGCGGCGGTCGGGGTGTCGGGCGTCTGCGGCCTGATCTCCATCGCGCTGTTCTCGACCACCTCGGGACTCATTGCCCTCGACACCGTCGACATGTTCGCCAACAACGTCGGTGTGGTCTCCTCAGCGATCATGATGACGGTCATCCTCGTCTGGGTGCTGCGCCAAGGTGACATGTTGCGCCAACACCTGAATGCGGTGTCGACGTTCAAGGTCGGCAAGGTCTGGCTCGCGCTCGTCGGAATCGTCGCCCCTGTCTTCCTCACGATCATGCTGGTGCAGAAGGTCTGGTCGGTCATCGACGAGGGGTACGAGGGATACCCGACGTGGTACCTCGGTGTCTTCGGCTGGGGGACGATCGCGCTGGTGGTCATCGCGGCGGTGGTGCTGACCCTGCCGTCGTGGAAGGGACGTGATCAACCGGATTTCCTGCCCTGGCCACCGTTGTCCGATGCGGGCCGCCCCGGCGGCTCCACCACAAAGGAGTCCGTCCGATGAGTGGTATCGCCATTGTCATGCTCATCGTGTCGATCACCATCGTCTGGGGTGGTCTCGTGGCGAGCATCGTGTTCTTGAGGCGCCGGCCCGAGGTCGAGGGATTGGCGGAGGACCCGGACATGGTCCGGGAGGACACCGACCGCGCCGCGCGCCCCCACCCCACCCGCGACACCTGATCCGACGCCCCTGCCCCTCGGAACCGGCCGGTCGTTCCGATAGCCTGGATCGAACGCATTCGCGCCTGCATCATCAGGCGCCCGACGCGAACGACAAGGGGATCAGATGACGACTGCTCAGGACGAGCTGAAGGCCGACAGCCGCAACGGAATCGACTACAAGGTTGCCGACCTGTCCCTCGCGGACTTCGGCCGCAAGGAGATCGAGCTCGCCGAGCACGAGATGCCCGGACTCATGGAACTGCGACGCGAGTATGCAGACGTGTTGCCGCTCAAGGGGGCTCGGATCTCCGGCTCGCTGCACATGACCGTGCAGACCGCCGTTCTCATCGAGACCCTGACCGCGCTCGGCGCGGAGGTCCGCTGGGCGTCGTGCAACATCTTCTCCACCCAGGACCACGCCGCCGCGGCGATCGTGGTGGGCCCGAACGGCACCCCGGAAGAGCCGAAGGGTGTGCCGGTCTTCGCCTGGAAGGGCGAGACCCTGGAGGAGTACTGGTGGGCGGCCGAGGAGATGCTGACCTGGCCGGGTGAACCGGCGAACATGATCCTCGACGACGGCGGTGACGCGACGATGCTCGTGCTGCGCGGCGCCGAATTCGAGAAGGCCGGCGTGGTCCCGCCCGCCGAGGACGATCATCCGGCCGAGTACAAGGTGTTCCTCGAACTGTTGCGCAAGCGCTTCGAGACCGACAAGGGCAAGTGGACCGCGATCGCCGAATCGGTCCAGGGCGTCACCGAGGAGACCACCACCGGCGTTCTGCGCCTGTACCAGTTCGCCGCCGCCGGCGATCTCGCCTTCCCGGCGATCAACGTCAACGACTCCGTCACCAAGTCGAAGTTCGACAACAAGTACGGGACCCGGCACTCGCTGATCGACGGCATCAACCGCGGCACCGACGTCCTCATCGGCGGCAAGAAGGTGCTGATCTGCGGTTACGGCGACGTGGGCAAGGGATGCGCGGAGTCGCTCGCCGGCCAGGGCGCCCGTGTCCAGGTCACCGAGATCGACCCGATCAACGCACTGCAGGCGCTCATGGACGGCTTCGACGTCGTCACCGTCGAGGACGCGATCGGCAACGCCGACATCGTCATCACCTCGACCGGAAACCTCGGCATCATCACCCTCGAGCACATGCGGGCGATGAAGCACCAGGCGATCCTCGGCAACATCGGTCACTTCGACAACGAGATCGACATGGCCGGGCTCGAGCGGTCGGGTGCCAAGCGCATCACCGTCAAGCCGCAGGTCGACCAGTGGATCTTCGAGAACGGCAAGTCGATCATCGTGCTGTCCGAGGGACGCCTGCTCAACCTCGGCAATGCGACCGGCCACCCGTCGTTCGTGATGAGCAACAGCTTCTCGAACCAGGTGATCGCGCAGATCGAGCTGTGGACGAAGAACGACGAGTACGACAACGAGGTCTACCGTCTGCCCAAGCACCTCGACGAGAAGGTCGCGCGCATCCACGTCGAGGCACTCGGCGGCACGCTCACCAAGCTCACCAAGGAGCAGGCCGAGTACATCAACGTCGACGTCGAGGGCCCCTACAAGCCCGAGCATTACCGCTACTGATCGTCAACGACACAAGGGGCGTCCCACCGAGGTGGGACGCCCCTTGTCGTATGGTGCCGGTGTCGTATGGTGCGGGTGCGGTCAGGTACGGATGTGGTCAGGTGCCGATGTCGGGTTCGGCGTCGGGGCAGTAGATCCACGAACCCTGCTCCTTGAGGAACCGTTCCCTCGACTTCTCCGAAGCCGTTCTCTCCGTGCCCTTCTCGAGGTGAGACACGACCTCGGACTGGGCGACGTTGCCGTCGAAGGCCGTGTCGAGGAAACCGTCGAGGACGATGTCGCCGCCGTCGGCGGGTGGTGCCTCGGTGACCCGATCGCGGGATTGGGTGCACACCGCGGCGCGCATCCGGCCGACGTCGCGCGCGTTGTGTGCCGTGATGTAGGCGAGCAACGCGGAGCGGATCTCGGCCAGCGCCGTGTAGTCGGTCGACCCCGGCTCCGATCCGGTCCCGCTCGGCGAGGGGTCGCTCGTGGTCGAGGTCGGGGCGGATGAGGGGCTCGACGTGCCGGCAACCGCGGAGTCGTCCGACGACGATCTGGTCACGACGACGGTCAGTACCAGCGCGATCATCGCGATCACCGCGACGCCGCCGAGCACCCACGCGACGATCACCCCGGTGTTGCGGCGGGGCGGCGGTGGTGGCCCGGGCGGACCGCCGAAGCCCGGGGTTCCGAGCGCGGGCGGCCCGTATTGTCCGGGAGCGAACGGTGGACGGCCATATGGAGTGCCGGGTGGCGGCATCGGACCGCGGCCGGGCGGGGGGCCGTACCCGTGGGGCCCGGGCGGACCGGGATACGGACGTCCCGGACCCTGCTGACCGGGACCCTGCTGACCGGGACCCTGCTGACCGGGACCCTGCTGACCGGGGCCGGGTGGGCCGTAGGGCGACGGCCCGCCACCAGGTGGAGGTGGCTGATAGGTCATGGAACGCCTTCCGAAATCGTTGGTCCAAGGCTATCGAAACCGCGCGACGGGAGCATCGATCGAGTCATTCGGTCGGTTCCGTCCGGCCTGCGCTCAGATGATGGGCCAGGTCCTGGATGTTCTCGCCGTCGCAGCGGTACCAGGGTGACATCCACGCGGCGTCGGCGAGGTCGCGATACACGGCATCGACGCGACGCTGAAGCGCTTCGTCCCGCTCGTAGGCGTCCCGGGCCCGTGTCGCATCCCGCTCGGCCCGCGCCGCGGCGCGCTGCATCGCGACCTCGGGGGAGACCCCGAGCAGTACGTGGCGGTCGGGGACGGGCATGCCGAACCGTCCGAATTCCAGGTCGACGACCCAGCGCACGACCTCACCGGCGGCGTCCTGGTCGAGCCGCGCCGCGTTGTATGCGGCGTTGGACGCGACATAGCGGTCGAGGATCACGATGTCGTGGGCGTCGGTCGCGGCCTGGATGTCATCGACCGCGCCGGCTCGGTCGAGCGCGAAGAGCAAGGCCATGGCGTACACGCTGTCGCTGAGATCACCGTGCGAACCGTGCAGGGCCTCGGCGGCGATGTCGGCGGTTGCCGACCGGCCGTAGCGCGGGAACGTGAAGGTCGCGACCCGCAGTCCGGCCGCCGACCACCGATCGATCAAACCGGTGACCAACGTGTTCTTCCCGGCGCCGTCGAGTCCTTCGACGGCTATCAATTGACCCACGCGGGGGAGTCTAGGGGGTGGGACCGATCGGGTCAGAACGTCCGTCCCGGCGCGTCGATCACCACGGTTTCATCACGGTGATGTCACCATTGACATCATGAAGCCCCGCATCCTTGTCGTGGACGACGACGCCGCGCTCGCCGAGATGCTGACGATCGTGCTGCGCGGCGAGGGTTTCGAGCCCTTCGTGGTGGGTGACGGCACACAGGCTCTGACCGCCGTCCGGGAGATCCGACCCGATCTCGTACTCCTCGACCTCATGCTGCCCGGCATGAACGGCATCGATGTGTGCCGGGTGCTCCGCGCCGACTCCGGTGTGCCCATCGTGATGCTGACCGCGAAGTCCGACACCGTCGACGTGGTGCTGGGACTCGAGTCCGGCGCCGACGACTACATGGTCAAGCCCTTCAAGCCCAAGGAACTCGTCGCCCGAGTGCGCGCGCGACTGCGCCGGACCGACGAGGAACCCGCCGAGCTGTTGTCGATCGGGCCGGTGGAGATCGACGTCCCGGCGCACAAGGTCACGCGCGACGGCGTGCCGATCTCGCTGACCCCGCTCGAGTTCGACCTGCTGGTGGCACTGGCGCGCAAGCCCCGTCAGGTCTTCACCCGCGATGTCCTCCTGGAACAGGTGTGGGGATACCGGCATCCGGCGGACACTAGACTCGTCAACGTGCATGTCCAGCGGTTACGCGCCAAGGTCGAAACCGACCCGGAGAATCCCGAGGTCGTCCTGACGGTGAGGGGGGTCGGCTACAAGGCCGGCCCGCCGTGATCGGTCGATCTCGACGACGGGTCAACAGCACTCTCGGACGCTTCACCCGCACCGCCGGCGCTGTCGGACGTGCCTTCGGGCACATCTGGCGGCGCTCGCTGCAGTTGCGGGTCGTCGTGTCCACGTTGGTGCTGTCGGTCGTCGTGCTCCTCATCCTCGGCTTCGTTCTGGTCACCCAGATCACCGACCGGCTGCTCGACGTCAAGCTGGCCGCGGCGACCGAGGAGATCGACCGGGCCCGCATCTCCGTGGAACGTGACCTCTCGAGCGGTGCGGGCAACATGTCGGTGCAGAACCGACTGCGCCAGACGCGATCGCTGCTCACCGACCGCGATGCCGACACCGGCCAGGCGTCGGGCGCGGTCGGTGCCTTCGACACCGTGCTGCTGGTGCCGGGAGGCTCCGACAACGGGGTCGCGAGCGGTGTCGGACCTACCGCCGAGGTGCCGTCGAACCTGCGTGACATGGTGCGCGGCGGGCAGGTGGCCTACCAGTACACCCAGGTCCCCGATGGGACGGGCGGGCGGGCGCCCGCGTTGATCGTGGGCAGTCCCACGAACGCCTCGGTGCCCGGCCTCGAGCTGTACCTCGTCTTCCCGCTGACCGCCGAACAGAACACGCTCGATCTGGTCCGCGGCACCCTGCTGACCGGCAGCATCGTGCTGCTCGGTCTGCTGGCCGCGATCGCCTGGCTCGTCTCGCGGCAGGTCGTCATCCCGGTGCGGTCGGCGTCGCGGATCGCGGTGCGGTTCGCCGATGGCCGACTCAAGGAGCGGATGCCGGTCCGCGGTGAGGACGACATGGCCCGGCTCGCGATGTCGTTCAACGACATGGCCGAGAGTCTGTCCAAACAGATCACCCACCTCGAGGAGTTCGGCGGGCTGCAGCGCCAGTTCACCTCCGACGTCAGTCACGAGCTGCGCACCCCGCTCACCACGGTGCGGATGGCCTCGGACGTGCTCTACGAGGGCCGCGAGGATCTGGACCCCGTCCGCAAGCGGTCGGTGGAGTTGCTCGACAAGGAGCTCGACCGTTTCGAGACGCTGCTCAACGAACTGCTGGAGATCTCGCGCCACGACGCAGGCATGGCCGAACTCGCCGCCGAACGCATGGACATGGCGATCCCGATCGACGGCGCCCTCGCCACGGTCGGTCATCTGGCCGAGGAGACCGGCACCGAGCTCGTCCTCGACCTGCCTGCCGAACCGGTCCTCGCCGAGATCGACCCGCGTCGCGTCGAGCGCATCCTGCGGAACCTGCTCGCCAATGCCATCGACCACGGTGAACGGAAACCGGTGACGCTGACCATGCGTTCGGATGGTGACGCGGTGGCGATCACCGTGCGCGATCAGGGCATCGGACTGCGTCCGGGGGAGGAGAAGCTGGTGTTCAACCGATTCTGGCGTTCCGACCCGTCGCGGTTCCGGCGCTCGGGCGGCACCGGTCTCGGGTTGGCGATCAGCATCGAGGACGCGCGCCTGCACCAGGGGAGGCTCGAGGCCTGGGGCGAGCCGGGCAAGGGTGCGTGCTTCCGGCTGACCCTGCCGCTCGTGCGCGGTCACAAGGTCCTGGGCTCCCCGCTGCCGCTGAAGTCGGTCGGCACCCTGCAGCGCACGTCCGTGCCCAAGACGTCCGGCCGAGCTCCGGGCAGCCCGGGGGTGGGTGCGGAATGAGCCGATCATCCCGGTCGGCCCGCGGTGTTCTCGCGCTGGCGTTGGCCGTCGCGGCGCTCCTCGTGGTCTCCGCGTGCGGCGCGATCCCCAACGACTCCTCGCCGCAACCCATCAAGTCGTTCGAGCGGGAGGGCGCCACCAACGCGGTCCCGGTGCCGCAGGCCGACATGGACCCCGAGGCGCTGGTGCGGGCCTTCCTCAAGTCGACGGTCGACCCCGACTCGGCTCATCGTGCAGCCCGGGCATTCCTGACCCCGGTCGCCTCCCAGCAATGGGACGATCGCGGCGACGCGCTCATCGTCGACGAGATCAACACCTTCGTCGACCAGCGCAACGAGGACTCGGTGCGGATGCGGCTGATCGGCGACAACGTCGGGACCCTCAAGTCCGACGGTCAGCTGCTCCCGGCGTCGGGGCGGGTGGAGACGAGCATCAGCCTCACGCGATCCGGTGATCAGTGGCGGATCGATGGTCCGTTGCCGAGCGGAACGATGATCGACCGCGACCAGTTCGACAACACCTACCGCCCGGTCTCGCTGTACTTCAGCGACCGAACCGGGCGCCGACTGGTGCCCGACCCGCGCTGGCTCTATGCCGGCCAGGCCACCGACCCCACCGTCCTGGTCAACCGTCTGATCGCCGGCCCCGCCTCGGATCTGGCGGCGGCCGTGGACAGCGGCTTCCCCAACGACGCCGCGCTGCGGGGCCCGGTCGTGGGTCTCGCCGGCGGCGGGGTGCGGGTGGACCTCGACGGCATCGGGAGCGCGCCGGCCCGTGATCGCGCCGTGCTGGCCGCCCAGATCATCTGGACTCTCGACGGCGCCGACATCTCCGGCCCCTATGTCATCGACGCCGACGGCGCCCCGCTGGCCGCCGAGCGCGCCTCCGGATGGCAGACCGCCGACGTCCGGGCCTTCGACCCCAACTCCGTGCCCACCACCGATGTCGGGCTGAACATCATCACCGGCGGAGCCCTGCGCGCGGTGACCGACACCGCGACGGTGCCCGTTCAGGGGCCGTTGGGTACCGCTCGCGACCTGCGTTCGGCGACCATCTCCGACAACGGGGCGCGGGTCGCGGCGGTCCGCGGCCTGTCCGGGCCCGATCGCAGGCTCGAGTTGGTGATCGGCGACTACGGCGGCGACATCGGTCCGATCGTCGGCGGCTCCTCGATCACCCGTCCGTCCTTCGGCGCCGACGAGAACACGGTCTGGGTCGTGGTCGACGGCAAGCCGATCCAATGGCAACGCGACGACGACGGTACCCAGACGGTGCCCGTCGAGGCGTCGTCGATCCCGACGGTGGCCCGCGGTGCGATCACCGAGATGCAGGTGGCGCCGGACGGGGTGCGCGCCGCCCTCGTGGTCGGGGGACAGATCGTCTTCGCCGTCCTGTCGACCAATGCCGAGGGCGGGGTGTCGCTGACGAGCCCACGGATAGCCGCGTACAACATCGGCAACCGTGCGGTCTCGGTGGACTGGGCGTCGCCGACGACCTTGATGATCGCGCGCGAGGCGCCGGAGTCGCCGGTCGTGCAGCTGTCGATCGACGGCACCCCGGCAGTGGGCCTGCTGAGCGGCAACGTGTCACCGCCGGTGCGGGCAGTGGTCGCCAACACGTCCACGATCTACGTCGGTGATCAGCGCGGGGTCCTCCGTCTGGGCAGCAGCAACGGACAGCCCGACCAGTACTGGACCGAGGTCGAGCCGGCGATGATCGGCGGCGCGATCCCCGTCCTGCCCTGATCGGCAGACGGTCTCTGCGGCCGCCGGTCGGATCGAGAACGCATGCGACCTCGGCCGGTGCGCTCGACGCGGCGAGATCCGGGTCGAGAACGGTCCTCAGGCAGCGGCCAGCACCACGACCGCGACGACGTCGATTCCGTTCTCGGACAGCACGCGTACCGACTCGGCCGCGGTCGCGCCGGTGGTCAGTACGTCGTCGACCAGGATGGCGGTCGTCCCTCGGGTCGACGGGCCGCCGGCTCGGAGTCGCACCGCACCTCGAAGGTTCTGGGCACGGGCCCGGGCATCGAGTCCGGCGGAATCCCGTGCGGTCGCCGCCGTCCTCAGAAGCGGTGCCACGCGTACGCGTCGGCCCAGGACCGGCGCCGCATACGACGCCACCGCGGTGACCGGGTCGCCACCCCGCCGGCGCGCGGTCATCCGGCGTGTGGGGGCCGGGATCAACAGCATCCGGTCGGCGTCGGGGAGCTCGCCCCAGCCGGCGAGCACGCGGATGCCGCGGGCGAGTGCGGTGCCGAGCGGGCGCGCGAGGTCTCGGCGGTCGTGTTCCTTGATCTCGATGATCGCCTGCCGGTGCGGACCCCGATAACGGCCGAGCGCCCACACGGCGACGCCCGGTTCGACCCGTGGACGGGCGGCGATCGGAACGTCGGACAGGGCGTGTTCGCACCGCGGGCACCATCGGGTCCCCGGGCGCCGGCACCCACCGCACAGCACCGGGAGCACGAGATCGGCCCCGGCACGGAAGATCCCCCACTGCCGTGTCACCCGCCGACGGTAGACCAACCCGATCCGGTGCGGCGGGTCCCGGCCGAGGCTGTGGACAACCGGCGCGGGGGGCTCGGCCGGGACCTTCTACCCCGATCGTCTCGACATGCCGACGCGGCGCCGCAAAACGTGGCCGATACCGGAACTTGCGGCTACGGTCGGGGGTACAGCAGGTTGCCGGCGGCCCTCGAGGCCGGCGCCGGCCACGACCGCTTTTGCCGGGAGGTGATGCCCCTGTAGCCAGAGTGTCAGCTGTCAGCTGACATGGACACATCCTCGGTGCCGTTCGAATCATCAGTGCGACAACAGATCACGATGACTCAACCGGCTTCGGGACAATTCAGGAGGTAGTTGAATGTCCACAGTCATCCACCGCAAAGGCCAGCGCGAACCGAAGACCGCCGACCCACGGCCGACCGTGGAGGAGGGCCTCGCGCCCGACCGCCAGCCAGCCGAGAACGATTCCTACGATCCAGAGTTCGCCTTCGTCCGCCCACCGGGAACGGTGGAATCCGACGATCCCGCCGAACCCACAGCCAAGGTCGTGTTCAGCGGCCGCAACGTCGAGATCCCCGACCACTACCGCATCTACGTCGGCGACAAACTCGCTCGCCTCGAGCGTTTCGATCCGACCATCTACCGATTCGACGTCGAGCTGAACCACGAACGCAACCGGAGACAGTCCAAGTCCTGTCAGCAGGTGGAGATCACCGCGACGGGCAAGGGGCCGATCGTACGGGCGCAGGCCTGTGGCGAGAACTTCTACGCCGCGCTCGAACACGCGCTGGACAAGGTCGAGTCCCGACTCCGTCGCGTCAAGGACCGCAGGCGTGTCCACCACGGCAACCGTCGGCCGCTCTCGGTCGCCGAGGCCACCGAGATCGGTGCGCCACCCCTGCGCGACAACCAGTTGTCGGTCGACGGCCTCGTCGGTGATCCCGGGACGGACTCCGTCGACACGGCCGAACGGTGGGACGACGGTGTGGAGGAGTACACGCCGGGCCAGATCGTGCGCGTCAAGGAGCACACCGCGGTACCGATGACCGTCGACGACGCGCTCTACGAGATGGAACTGGTCGGCCACGACTTCTTCCTGTTCCACGACAAGGAGACCGACAAGGCGTCCGTGGTCTACCGCAGGCATGCCTTCGACTACGGCCTCATCAGATTGACGTGACCCCCGAGCGGCCCTGATCGGCGGTCACCGGTTCGGTCCCGAGCGAGGAACTCGGGACCACCTGACGGTCCGATCAGGGTCTGCTCAGCTCACCTCGCTACCATGGGATCCGGTCTGTGCGTTCGCGCGGGCCGGATTCCGTGTGTTTTCTACAGGTGAGGGACTCGATCCACGGTGCTGAACAAGCTGTTGCGTGTCGGCGAAGGCCGCATGGTCAAGCGACTCGATGCGATCGCATCGCACGTCGAGGCGCTGTCCGATGATGTCGAGGCGTTGACCGACGCCGAGTTGCGCGCCAAGACAGACGAGTTCAAGGAGCGGATCGCCGACGGGGCGTCGCTCGACGAGCTGCTGCCCGAGGCGTTCGCGGTGGCCCGTGAGGCCGCGTGGCGCGTCCTCGACCAGAAGCACTTCCACGTCCAGATCATGGGCGGCGCGGCGCTGCACTACGGGAACATCGCCGAGATGAAGACCGGTGAGGGCAAGACGCTCACCTGTGTGCTCCCGGCGTACCTGAACGCACTCTCCGGTGACGGCGTCCACGTCGTCACCGTCAACGACTACCTGGCCAAACGCGACTCCGAGTGGATGGGTCGCGTGCACCGGTTCCTGGGTATGGACACCGCGGTGATCCTGACCGGGATGAGCTCGGCCGCGCGTCGGGAGGCCTATGCCGCCGACATCACCTACGGCACCAACAACGAGTTCGGCTTCGACTACCTGCGCGACAACATGGCGCATTCCCTCGAGGATCTCGTCCAGCGCGGTCACGCGTTCGCCATCGTCGACGAGGTCGACTCGATCCTGGTCGACGAGGCCCGTACGCCGCTGATCATCTCCGGTCCCGCCGAGGGGTCGAGCAAGTGGTACACCGAGTTCGCGCGGATCGCCCCGCTCCTCGAGCGCGACGTGCACTACGAGGTGGACATCAAGAAGAAGACGGTCGGCGTCCACGAGGCCGGCGTCGAGTTCGTCGAGGATCGCCTCGGCATCGACAATCTGTACGAGGCCGCCAACTCGCCCCTGGTCAGCTACCTGAACAACGCGATCAAGGTCAAGGAGCTGTTCCAGCGGGACAAGGACTACATCGTCCGCAACGGCAACGTCATGATCGTCGACGAGTTCACCGGGCGTGTGCTCGACGGTCGTCGCTTCAACGAGGGTCTGCACCAGGCCATCGAGGCGAAAGAGGGCGTCGAGATCAAGGCCGAGAACCAGACGCTGGCCACGATCACGCTGCAGAACTACTTCCGTCTCTACGAGAAGCTGTCCGGTATGACCGGTACCGCCGAGACCGAGGCCGCCGAGTTCGACCAGATCTACAAGCTCGGGGTGCTGCCGATCCCGACGAACAAGCCGATGATCCGCAAGGACCAGGGCGACCTCATCTACAAGACCGAAGAGGCGAAGTTCGCCGCCGTGGTCGACGATGTCACCGAGCGCCACGAGACCGGCCAGCCGGTCCTGATCGGTACGACCAGCGTCGAACGTTCGGAGTACCTGTCGCGCCAGCTCAAGAAGCGCGAGGTGCCGCACAGCGTCCTGAACGCGAAGTTCCACGAGCAGGAGGCGCAGATCATCGCCGAGGCGGGCCGGCTCGGTGCGGTGACCGTCGCGACCAACATGGCCGGTCGTGGTACCGACGTGGTGCTCGGCGGCAATCCCGACATCATCGCCGACACCCGGCTGCGCAAGGCCGGACTCGACCCGGTGCAGACGCCCGACGAGTACGAGGCCGCGTGGGACGAGGCCATCGAGGTCGCGCGCACCGGCGCGGCCAAGGAGGCCGAGGAGGTCCGCGCGGCGGGCGGGTTGTACGTGCTCGGTACCGAGCGACATGAGTCGCGTCGTATCGACAACCAGCTGCGCGGTCGTTCGGGCCGCCAGGGCGACCCGGGCGAGTCGCGGTTCTACCTGTCGGTCGCCGACGAACTGATGCGCCGATTCAACGGCGGTGCGCTCGAGGCGATCATGAACCGCCTGCCCGACGACGTGCCGATTGAGGCCAAGATGGTCACCAAGGCCATCCGTAGCGCTCAGACGCAGGTCGAGCAGCAGAACTTCGAGATGCGCAAGAACGTCCTCAAGTACGACGAGGTGATGAACGAGCAGCGCAAGGTCATCTACGCCGAGCGCCGCACGATCCTCGAGGGCGAGGATCACCACGAGCAGGTCAAGCAGATGGTCTCCGATGTCGTCGGGGCCTATGTCGAGGGCGCGACGGCCGAGGGATATGCCGAGGACTGGGATCTCGACGAGCTGTGGTCGGCCCTGCGCGCGCTGTATCCGATCGAACTCGATCCGAAAGATGTCGTCGGCGAGTCCGAATACGGTGAGCGCGATGACATCTCGGCCGAGGAGTTGCGCGAGAAGCTCGTCGACGACGCTCGAGCCGCATACGACGCCCGCGAGAAGCAGATCGATTCGATCGCCGGCGAGGGCGCGATGCGCCAGCTCGAGCGCAGTGTGTTGCTGAGCGTGCTCGACCGCAAGTGGCGCGACCACCTGTACGAGATGGATTACCTGCGCGAGGGCATCCACCTGCGTTCGATGGCGCAGCGTGACCCGGTCGTCGAGTACCAGCGCGAGGGCTTCGACATGTTCCACGGAATGCTCGAGGGCCTCAAGGAAGAGGCGCTGACCATCCTGTTCAACGCCCAGGTCCAGACCGAGCAGCCGGCCCAGCAGCAGCCGCTCCCGAGCGCGGCCGACCTGCGCGCGGCGGTGGGCGCGGGCGCCCCGGCCCCCGTGCCGGCGGCCCCGGTGGCCGAGTCCGGTGCACAGGCCCCGGCCGCCCTGCGGGCACCGGCGCAGTCGGGTGACCCGGCCGTCACGTACTCCGGTCCGGGCGAGGGCGGCGGAACGGTCGTGCACTCCGAGGAGGAGGAGCTCTCGGGCGCGGCGGAATCCGCCAGCCGACGTGAGCGCCGCGCAGCGGCCCGTGCGACCACCAAGGGGGCCCGGCCCAAGCCCCCGAAGTCCAAGAAGCAGCGCCGCTGACACGTGTTCTGACCGCCGGCGGTCGGCCCTGGTTCTCCGGGGCCGGCCGCCGGCGGTTTTTTTTCGGACCATAGGGAACCGGGACGCCACCTGGTGCGTCCAAGTCCCATGCACCCACTCCTCACGGGTCCTGAACCCGCCCCGGCCGGCACGTCCTGGCCGCACGTGTCCGGGCCGATGCAGACACCACGGGTGCGGGTTCGTCCCGCCCCGCCGTACGAGCCGGCCGGCCCGGTGGTGGCCGCCATGCCCGGCGTCGCGCCCTCGTCGACCGTCCGTCCGTTCCCGGCGTCCACACCCGGCACGGGTTCGGCCCGTAAGACCGCGTCGGCCGCCGCCGAGGCCCGCCGCTTCACCGTGGCGGTGTCCCGCCTGTTGTTCGAGGTGGTGGACCGTCGCCGCTCGGTCACACATCTCGGTGATGTCGTATCGCCGGCCGTCGCCGACCAGGTCGCGGCGCTTGTGCGGCACGACGCCTTCCGGGTTCCCGAGGCACACGCCGCCGCGGCGTCGGGAGCGGTGTCGACGCCCGCGGCGACGCAGGTTCCGACCGGGAACGTGCTGCGGCGGGTGCACGTCCAGTTGTGCGATCCCAGCGCCGCGGAGGTGTTCGGATCGTATGAGGGCGGGGGACGGACCAGGGCGTTCGCCGGGCGCATCGAGCGCAAGCCGATCCGGGTCCGAGGCGCCGGACCCGCCGGCCGTGGCTCACTGCGCCGTGTCGAGTACCGTTGGCAGCTGATCGCGCTGGAATTCAACTGACGACACGCTCGTCGACGGGAGGCCATCGCGGGGCCATCGGACTGCGCAGGCCACGAGAATCAGCGTCGCCGACTAGGATCGGCGAGGTGGTCACCCGTCTGTCGCCCCGCGACGCGATGTACTACTTCCTCGACGATTCGCGGTCGACGACCCACCTCGGGGCTCTGCTGATCGTCGATCCCACGGCGGCACACAACACCTCGGGCGAGTCTCCCGTCACCGACTCCGACGCCCCGGCCGGTGAGACGCCCCGCGAGTCGACCCTCGACTACGCGGGCCTGGTGTCTCTGGTCGAGAACCGTCTGCAACTCGTCCCGCGGTATCGGCAGGTCGTCCGTGAGGTGACCCTCGGGCTGGCGCGCCCGGTGTGGGTCGACGACCCCGACTTCGACATCAATTTCCACATCCGTCGTGCCGGCCTGCCGCGACCGGGCGGCACCGTCGACCTCGACGACCTCGTCGCGCGCGTGATGTCGCGGCCGCTCGACCGCACCCGGCCGCTGTGGGAGATGTACCTCATCGAGGGCCTCGCCGACGGCCGGCTCGCGATCCTCACGAAGTCGCACCGGTGCCTCATCGACGAGGCGGGCAGCCGGGAGATCAGCGAGATCATCTGCGACGGCGGCGAGCAGACCGACACGCTGCCGGAGGAGTTGTGGATGCCGGGCTCGCCGCCGGGTGGCACCCACCTCGTGGTCGGTGCTCTCGCCGAGGCGTTCGCGCGTCCGGGAGATCTCGTCCACACAGTGCTGCACGGCAACGGGATCGTCTCCGAGATGCGGTCCGCCGTCGGCACCACCGTGCGACGCGTCGGGGATGTGGTGTCGCAGCTGTCCGACTCCGCGCCGCGCAGTCCACTCAACAACGCGGGCACGACGACCCGGTCGTTCACCACCGTCACGCTGCCGCGGCGCGGGTGCGCGAAGGTAGCCGAACGTCATGGCTGCACCATCAACGACGTCGAACTCGCGATCATCTCCGGCGTCATGCGCAGGTGGATGCTCTCGTTCGACCCGGCCGAGGTCCCCGCCGACACCGTGCGCGTCGTCGTCCCGCTGTCCGCGCGCGACCCGGGGGTCGAACACTCGGCAGAGTCCGAACCCGGCTGGATCGGGGTGGGCAGGCCCAGCTTCGTCACCGATCTTCCGGTGGGAGAGAGTAATCCGGCTGTTCGACTGGCCCAGGTGGCCGGGCTCGCCGACCGGTACGCGCAGTCCTCCCGTCGAATGAATCTCGGCCCGAGCCCGCTGTTCCCCGAGTTGGGTGTGGTGCCGTTCCCGGAGTTCAGTTCGCGCGCATTCCGGTCACTGAACAGCCGTGCCTACAACGTGCCGGTGGCGATGGGTACCGCCCCCGTCCCGGACCGGTTCGTGCTCGGCGCGCCGGTGTGTCAGGCGTTCTCGATTCCCACTCTCGTGTCGCAGCGTGCGCTGGCGATCAGCATCGTCGAGTACCGTGACGATCTGCACTTCGCCTTCGTCGCCGACCGCGGGGTCATCGCCGATCTACCGGCGATGGCCGACTACGTGTCCGAGTCCTTCGAAGAGCTGAGCCAGCCCTACCGCGAGCCGACGGGAGCAATTGACGAATGAGGGTGTACCTGCCGGCGACGTTGGCGATGCTGATGCGGCTCAACGCCGACGGCGAGTTCCATCCGCTCGGTGGCACGGGCTTCGCGCTGACGCCCGCGCTGCGCGAGGCCTTCGTCTCCGGCGACGACGAAGAACTGTCCGAGGTCGCCTTGCGCGAGGCGGCGCGCGCGTCGCTCCGCCTGCTCGCCGGGGAGGCCCCGGAGGACGGTGACACCGATGCCGAGGCCGAACTCGCCGCCGACGAGTCGGTCACCGAGTCGGCGGACACCCCGCGTCTGCCGCCTCGGCGGGTGGTGATCGCGGCCGACGTGGAGAACGTGACGCCCCGCCCCGACCTGGACGACGCGGTGGTCAAGGTCTCCGGACCGATCCCGCTGTCGGCGATCGCATCGGTTCACGTCGACGTCGAGGAGGCGGAGCCGAAGGTCCGGGCGGCCGTGGTCGTCATCGACGCCGCCGACATGGGTGACCTCGACGCCGAACTCGCCGTCGGCGATGTCGAGGACTTCGATCTCGCGTGGTACGCAACCCAGGAGCTGCCGTTCCTCCTCGAACTTCTCTGAGCCGGCAGGCCAACCTACGGTTCCGTAGGTTACTGTGTCCCCGACACGCTCCCACGTCGAAGGCGGTTTGTGAGATGGGCTTGCTCGAACGATTCGAGGAACCGGTTTCGGGGGTCGCGGCGCGCAGCCGCGGCTCGCAATGGGTTCGGGCCGCGCTCACCCGGATCACGACCCCGCTTCTCCCCGACGACTATCTCCACCTGGCGAATCCGCTGTGGTCGGCGCGAGAGTTGCGCGGCAAGGTCGTCTCCGTGACCCGGGAGACCGAGGACACCGCGACGATCCGAATCCGGCCGGGGTGGGGCTTCTCCTTCGATTACGCCCCGGGCCAGTACGTCGGCATCGGCGTCCTGATGGAGGGGCGCTGGGCGTGGCGCTCCTATTCGCTCACCTCGACCCCCGACTCCTCCGCGGACGACAAGACGATCTCGATCACGGTCAAGGCGATGCCCGAGGGATTCCTGTCGAGCCACCTGGTCAACGGTCTGCAGCCGGGGACCGTCGTTCGTCTCGCGGCGCCGCGCGGCGAATTCGTCCTGCCCGACCCGCTGCCGGAGAAGGTGCTGTTCGTGACCGCGGGAAGCGGTCTCACGCCCATCATCTCGATGCTGCGCACCGTCCGGCACCGCGACCAGCGCTCCGACATCCGGCTCGTCCACTCGACACCGACCCCGGCCGACCTGTTGTTCGCCGACGAGCTCGAGAGCCTGGCGGCCGACGGCATCGTCGATCTGCACGTGCAGTACACGCGATCGGACGGGCAGATCACCCCGGAGGTGTTGCCGTCCCTGTGCGCCGACTGGCGCGATCGTCAGACCTGGGCCTGCGGCCCCGCCGGTTTCCTCGACGGCCTGCAGCGTCTGTACACGGATGCGCATCTCGCCGACCGGTTGCACATCGAGCGGTTCGCCCTCGAGCGCGGCGTCGTCGGGGCCCAGGGCGGCACCGTCACGTTCTCGCGGTCCGGGAAGTCGGCGGCCGTCGACGGCGCGACCACGTTGCTCGAGGCGGGGGAGTCGGCGGGCGCGATGATGCCCTTCGGATGTCGGATGGGTATCTGTCAGAGCTGTGTGGTCATGCTCGACAAAGGATGTGTACGCGATCTGCGTTCGGGAGTCGAACATGTCGAGGGCGAACGAATCCAGACTTGTGTCAGCGCCGCGGCGGGGGATTGCACACTCGACGTCTGACCAGTCAGTTCGCCGCGTGCCGCTCGTGCCGACCAGTGACCCGGTAGGGTGAACGACGTGCGTGGTGAGAGGAAACCGGCCCGTGGAAACGCCGGCGAAGGCACCAGTGAGAGCTGAGGCCCCGGTCCCCAACCCGATCCCCGCCCTGAGTGACGGAGGGGTCACGTTGCGGCCGCACGAGCCCCACGATCTCGATCGGATGGTCGAACTCGCGGCGGATCCGGCCATGATGCGGTGGACCCCGATCCCTGCTCCGTACAGCCGTGCGGCAGCCGAGCGCTTCGCGCTCGACTATGCGCCGCGGAGCTGGGCGAACGGCACCCGGATGCTGTGGGCTGTCGAATTCGACGGGCGATTCGTCGGCACCGTCGACATCGAGGGTGAGGGCCCGCTGACGCGGCTCAGCTACGACCTGCATCCCGACGCCCGCGGGTGGGGCGTGATGAAGCGCGCCGTCCTGCTCGCCGTCAACTATGCGTTCGGCGAGGCAGGCAAGGAAGTCGTCCGCTGGACGACCGTGGCCGGCAACATCGACGCGCTGCGGGTGGCCCACTCGTGCGGCTTCCGTCTCGACGCCGCGGTGCAGAACGGCGTCGAGGTCCGCGGTCACATTCGCGACGCCTGGGTGGGATCGCTGCACGCGGACGATCCGCAACACCCGAAAACCGACTGGCGGACAGACGTTTTCGAGACGGAGCGATTCCGTCTCCGGCCGCTCGCGGAGTCCGACGACCCCCGGATCCGGGAGACGCTCGACGACCCGGCGTCGCGCAAGTACCTCTTCGCGCGGCCCGACCCGCTGGAGCTCGAACATGCCGCCGCCGAGCGTCTCCGCAAATGGTGGACCGCAGCGCAGGGCACGACGTGCACGTGGGCCGTGGCCGATCGCGAGACCGACGACTATCTGGGCGACATCACCCTCCTGCACATCGACGAGGTCACCGGAGCCGAGGCGGGTTTCTACACGCACCCGGAGGCGCGCGGGAAAGGTGTTCTCGCCGAAGCGTTCCCGGCTGCGGTTCGATACGCCTTCGACAAGCTGGGATTCCGTCGCCTGACCCTCTTCGCCGCCGACAGCAACGAGGGCAGCAAGAAGCTCGCCCGCAACGCCGGCTTCCGCGAATTCGGCACCCAGAAGCTCGCCGCCCGATCCGACGGCGTTTTCGAGGATCTCGTCGGCTTCGAGTTGTTCTGCGACGACTACGAGGCCCACCGCAACAACTGACCGGACCGCGGCTTTCGTCGACTGTGCGCTGATTTCCGTCGACTGTGCGCCCGGGCGGTCCCACGACGGAGCTCGTTCGCGATCGCCCGAGCTCGTTCTCCACTGTCCGAGCCCAGGTTCGTCACACTCACTGGACACGACGCCGCCGCCAACCTACGCTTGCGTAAGTTACGGAAACGTAGGCGTAGGCAGCGGTCGACAGGCGCACCTCAGCACGCGCGCGACCGACCGACCACCGGCGAAGGGAACCACACACATGGCGATCTCCGACATCCCCGAATACGCACATCTGACCGAATCCGACGTCGCTGCCCTGGGCGCCGAGCTCGACGCGATCCGCGCCGACATCGAAGCCGATCGCGGCGAGCGCGACGCGCGCTACCTGCGGAACACGATCCGATTCCAGCGTGGCCTGGAGATGACCGGTCGCGTGCTGCTGTTCGGGTCGACCCGCAAGTCGGCCTGGTGGGCGGGTGCCTGCACGCTCGGCGTCGCGAAGATCGTCGAGAACATGGAGCTCGGGCACAACGTGATGCACGGGCAGTGGGACTGGATGAACGATCCGGAGGTGCACAGCACCACGTGGGAGTGGGACAACACCGACCCGTCGGCGCACTGGAAGCACACCCACAACTACATCCATCACAAGTACACGAACGTGCTCGGCATGGACGACGACGTGGGTTACGGTCTCCTGCGCGTCACCCGCGATCAGCGGTGGCGTCCGTTCAACTACGGAAACCTCGTCTACAACACCATTCTCGCGCTGGCGTTCCAGTACGGGGTCGCGGTGCAGCACCTCGAACTCGGCAAGAAGCGCAAGACCCCCGAGGCGCAAGAAGAGTTCCGGCGCAACCGCAACGACGTGCTGTCGAAAATCGGCAAGCAGGTCGCCAAGGACTATCTCGCATACCCGGCGCTGGTCAGCGCCGCGACCGGACACAAGGTCGGGTACGGCCGCGCCTACGCCAAGGCGGCGACCGCGACCGCGCTCGGCAACGTCATCCGCAACGTGTGGAGCAACGCCGTCATCTTCTGCGGGCACTTCCCGGACGGTGCGGAGAAGTTCACCAAGCAGGACATCGACAACGAGACGCAGGCGGAGTGGTACCTGCGGCAGATGCTCGGCAGCGCCAACTTCGACGCGGGGTTCCCGCTCGCCTTCATGAGCGGCAACCTGTCGTACCAGATCGAGCACCACATCTTCCCGGACCTGCCGAGCAACCGGTACGCCGAGATCGCGGTGCGCGTGCGAGCCCTGTGCGACAAGTACGACCTGCCCTACACCTCGGGGCCCTTCCCGGTGCAGTATGCGAAGGCGTGGCGGACGATCGCCAAGCTCTCGCTGCCGGACAAGTACCTGTCGGCGACCGCGGACGATGCTCCCGAGACCGCCTCGGAACGTCGCTTCAAGCAGGGGCTGCCCGAAGGTGCGCGACTGCAGGCGACGATCGACGAGGCGACCGGTGCGCGCCGGGGACTGCGTTCGGCCATCGCGTCGCTTCGATCCCGGCGGAGGGGTCGGACCGTGCCGCGTGCGCTCCGGTCCCGTCGGACCCGGAACGACATCGACGCGTCGGACGTCCGTTCCGACGAGCGGGCCGCTTGATCCGCGCAGGTCAGGCGACCGACAGTCAGCGTGAACGAGGCAGTGGCCCCGGCAGGGGCATAATGAGGCGCAATGGCAATCACTGATATCAACGAGTACGCGCATCTGACCGACGCCGACGTGGAAGCACTCGGCGCCGAGCTCGACGCGCTCCGCCGCGAGATCGAGGCGGACCGCGGCATGCGTGACGTCCGATATCTTCGGCGCACCATCTTCGCGCATCGCGCCCTGGAGGTCGCGGGCCGCGTCGCGCTGCTCGGCAGCCGCTCACGGCCCCTGTGGCTGCTGGGCACCGGGGCGCTCGCACTCTCGAAGATCATCGAGAACATGGAGCTCGGGCACAACGTGATGCACGGGCAGTGGGATTGGATGAACGACCCGGAGGTCCACTCGACCACCTGGGAATGGGACATGGTGTGCGCGTCCCCGCACTGGAAGCACTCCCACAACTACATCCATCACAAGTACACCAACGTCCTGGACATGGACCACGACGTCGGTTACAAGACGCTGCGCGTCACGCGCGACGAACCGTGGAAGCCCAAGCAGCTTCTCCAGCCGGTCACCAACATCCTGCTCGCCGCACTGTTCGAGTGGGGCATCGGCCTGCACGACCTCGACATCAAGGACGCCATCTCGGGCAAGAAGCCCAAAGAGGTCGCCGTCCCGCAGTTGAAGGTCTTCGCGCGCAAGGTCGGCAAGCAGCTCGCCAAGGACTATGTTCTGTTCCCGGCGCTGTCGGGACCGAACTTCACGCACACGCTCACGGCCAACCTCACCGCGAACCTCATCCGCAACGTGTGGGCCTACGTGGTGATCTTCTGCGGCCACTTCCCGGACGGCGCGGAGAAGTTCACCGCGGACACGCTCGAGAACGAGACACAGGGCCAGTGGTACCTGCGGCAGATGCTCGGTACGGCGAACTTCGACGCCGGCCCGGCGATGGCGTTCTTCAGCGGCAACCTCTGCTACCAGATCGAGCACCACCTGTATCCGGACCTGCCGAGCAATCGGTACGCCGAGATCGCGGTGCGCGTGCGGGCACTGTGCGACAAGTACGACCTGCCGTACACCACGGGATCGATTGTGGTGCAGTATCTTCAGACTCTGCGCACCATCAACAAGCTGGCGCTGCCCGACTCGTTCCTGCGCGACACCGCCGACGACGCCCCGGAAACCGCGTCGGAGAAGCGCTTTGCCGGGATGGCTCCCCGCGCGACCGGCCTCAAGACCGCCATCCGCGAGCTGCGCGCCCGTCGTCGTCGGCGGTGACGATCAGTCCGGTCACCCCTCCGGCGTCCGCGGCTCCTCGGCCACATCGCCGTCGCCGCCGCTGACCGCCACCAGGAGGTGGCGCACCGCCATGGCGCGGCGGTACGAGTGACCGGTCAGTTCGTCCAGCCTGCACTCGGGATCCGCCGGTGGGCCCAGATGGGTACAGCCGCGCGGACATTCCTCGATCGCGGCATGCAGGTCGTCGAAGGCGGCGACGATGTCGTCGGGTCCGACGTGTGCGAGTCCGAAGGACCGGATGCCGGGTGTGTCGATGACCCAGCCGCGCGGGCCCGCGTCGTCGGGCAGTGCCAGGGCCACCGACTGGGTGGAGGTGTGCCGGCCCTTGCCGACGCCCGACACCACGCCGGTCGCCCGATACGCGTCCGGCACAAGGCGATTGACCAGGGTGGACTTGCCCACCCCGGAGTGGCCGATGAACGCGGTGATCCGGCCCCGTAGCGTCGCCAGGATCTCGTCGAGGGGGTCATCACGCCCCGCGCACACCACCGGCAGGTCGAGATCGGCGAATGCGGCGGTGAACTCGGCCGGATCGGCGAGGTCCGACTTGGTCAGACACAGGACAGGGGACAGTCCGCCCACATACGCCGCGGCCAGCGCGCGTTCGACGAAGCCGGTGCGCGGCGGCGGGTCCGCCATGGCGGTCACGATGAGGAGCTGGTCGGCGTTGGCCACCACGATCCGTTCATACGGATCGGAGTCATCTGCGGTGCGTCGCAACACGGTTCGTCGCTCGGCGACGCGCACGATGCGCGACAGCGTGTCCGGCCGTCCGGACAGGTCACCCACGACGGAGACGTCGTCGCCCACGACGATCGGAGTGCGTCCCAGCTCCCGGGCGCGCATCGCGACCACCCGCCGGGCCGGGTCGCCGTCGAGCACCACGCCCCAGCGGCCCCGGTCCACCGACACCACCATGGCCTGCTCGGCGTCGTCATGCGACGGTCGCGTCTTGGTGCGCGGTCGGGTGCCCTTTCCGGGACGAACCCGAACGTCGGATTCGTCGTAGCTCGCCGCGCGGCGACTCAACGGCGCGCCCGTCCTCGACAACTCATGCGCGCCCCAGCATCCGCTGCCACATACCCGGGAAATCGGGCAGCGTCTTGCTCGTCGTCTCGATGTCGGCGACTGTCACGCCGGGTGTGACGAGGCCGATGATCGCGCCCGCGGTGGCCATCCGATGGTCGGCATAGGACTCCCACGTGCCCCCGTGCAACGGTGCGCCCGCGGTGCCGATGATGCGGAGGCCGTCGTCGGTCTCGGCGCACGTCCCGCCCAGGCGGGTGATCTCGGTGGTGAGTGCGGCGAGCCGATCGGTCTCGTGCCCGCGGAGATGCGCGATCCCCGACAGCACCGACTCCCCGTCGGCCAGTGCGCACAGTGCGGCGATCGTGGGGGTGAGTTCGCCGATGTCCCGGAGGTCGAGGTCGACCGCCTTGAGCACCTCGGGTCCGTTGACCGACAGCGTTCCGTCGAGATGTTCGACGGCACAACCCATCCCGGCCAGGACGTCCGCGATGCGCGCGCCCGGCTGGGTGGTCACCGCCGGCCAGTACGGCACCCGAACGGTGCCGCCGGTGACGGCCGCCGCGGCGAGGAATGCGGCCGCATTCGACAGATCGGGTTCGACGGTCCAGTCGACGGCCGCGATGGGTCCGGGCGCGACACTCCAGACGTTCGGGACAGAGGTGTCGACGACGACGCCGGCCGTCGCCAGCATCTCCACCGTCATGTCGATGTGCGGGGTCGACGGGACGGGTGGTCCGTCATGCCGGATCACGACGCCGGCGTCGAATCGCGCCGCCGACAACAGGAGTCCGGACACGAACTGCGAGGATCCGGACGCATCGATGGTGACCTCGCCGCCCGGGACGGAACCTTTGCCGTCGATGGTGAAGGGCAGCCGATCGCCGTCGACGGCGACACCGAGCCCGCGCAGGGCGTCGAGGATGGTGGTCTGCGGCCGTTCGCGCGCATGGGGATCGCCGTCGAAGAGCACGCGACCGGTGGCCAGGGCGGCGGCCGGGGGCAGGAAACGCATCACGGTCCCGGCGAGGCCGCAATCCACCGCGGCGCCGTGGAGTGGTCCGGGCAGGACGGACACCGTGGTCTCGCTCGCGGGGTCGATCCGGATCTCGGTGCCGAGTGCCTCGAGCGCGGCGAGCATCAGGTTGGTGTCGCGACTCCGAAGGGTTCCGCGGACGGTCGACGGTCCGTCGGCGAGGGCGGCGAGGACGAGTGCGCGGTTGGTGATCGACTTGGAACCCGGCAACTCCACGGTCGCATCGAGGCCGCCTTCGGCGGGGGCATCGAGGCCGCCTTCGCTGGGCGCATCGTGTCCACCGGTGACGGTCGGCGCGTTCCAGGAACTCATGGCGTCCAGTCTGTCATGGCGCGTCCACGTCCTCGGCCACCGATCGGACCGGGTCCGTGTCTACCGGGTGTCCTTGCGCAACGGATGATCGGCGGGGATCTGGACGACGATGAGGGTGCGGCCGTCCGGGTCGGTCGCGTGCATCTCGATCAGACCCCAGGGCTCGGTACGCGGCTCGCGGGTCACGGGAACCCCGCTCTCGCGGAACTCGATGGCGATCGCCTCGGCGTCCCGGACCTGCAGCCAGAGAACCGAATCGCTCGCCGGGGCGGGCGCGTCGGTCTTCATGTGCGACGAGATCTCGATGAGCCCGTTGCCGGCGAAGAACACCACGCCGCCCGGATACTCGCGATGGATCGGCAGCCCGAGCCGGTCGCGGTAGAACGACTGCAGGCGTTCGGGATCGGCCGAGAGCAGGAGCACCCGGCTGGACAGCACCTCCATCTACTGCCCCTCGGTCGTTCCGGCGGAACCGCCGAGCGCGTGACCGCGGTTGACATCGCTCCCGTGGCTGGCCGCGTCGTAGGCCGCGCGTTCGCGGGCCAGGCGGTCGGTCTCACCGATCGGCGCCGAATCGCCGAAGGCGAACGCGGAGTCATGTGGCCATTCGTGCGGGACGTCGGGGTCGATGATGCGCCCGTCGTCGTCTGCCGGCTCGGGGTCGTGTCTGGGGGACATGGGCTCCACGATAGGCCGAACCGGTGCCAGCGCGCCGGGACTCGAGGGACGGACACCGTTGCGCGATCGTGCGGTCGTCGCAGTACAACCGCAAGGTCGCGGGCCTAGCGTTGTCCTGGGCCGGGGGATTCGCATGCGATCACCGGGAGGGACCATGACCAGCACCGAGCACCGGACCGAACACCGCGCCTTCGCCGAACCCGACGAGGTCCGCACCTTCGGACACGGCCAGATCGAAGTACTCAACGTGGGGCACTCGGACATCGGCCGGATGACCCTGCAGCCCGGCTGGCGATGGTCGGTCGACGTCAAACCGATGGCCGGCACCGAACTCTGCGAGGCGCCGCACTTCCAGTACCACGCCGCCGGTGTCCTACACGTCGTGATGGCGGACGGAACCGAGTTCGACGCGGGACCCGGCGAGATCACCTCGCTGCCCTCCGGCCACGACGCCTGGGTGGTCGGCGACGACCCCGTGGTCCTCGTGGACTTCTACGGCGCCAGCAACTACGCGAAACAGCACGGGTGAGGTCCGCGACCGGGTGAGTCCATCCGGTCAGGACCCGCGACGAGAGAATCCACCCGAGGTGTAACCGTCCCAGGTGTCGAAGAGTCGCAACACCTTCGGGTCGCCGAGGCCCTTGATGTGATCGGCCAGGTCTTTGGGCGTCGCCGGGTTGGTGACGATGAACGGGTGCAGCGACGCGTCGTGCTCGGCCAGATAACGGAGGGTGTCGGCCGGGGTGTCGGGGTCGGCGGCCGCCAGTGCGTCGCGCGGGTCGAAGGCGGCGGCGCGCACACCGTCCGCGCCGGAGAGATCGGTCGATCCGCCCGGGGCGCCGACCACCGCGATGTCCCCGGTGTTGTGGTAGTCGACCGGGTCGGCGGAGACGCTCCGGGTGTTCAACAGGAGGTTCAGCACGATCGCGGTGAGGGCGCCGGCCGAGATCCCCGAGTGGAAGATGGTCTGGAACCAGTCGGGGAACTGTGAGTAGAGATCCAGGACCACGTCGACCGGCGCCTCACCGAGTTCGCGATCGGTGTAGTAGATCTTCGCCTCGGTCAGCATCGCCACACCGACCGAGATCGCGACGACCAGGATGTTGGTGTTGTTCAGCTTCGCCTTGGCGAGCGTCCGGATGCCGCTGGCCGCGACCATGCCGAACAGGGCGACGCCGGCCCCACCCAGGACGGGCAGCGGGATGCCCTCGATGACGGCCGCCATCTTGGGCAGGAGGCCCAGGACGACCAGGATGACGCCCGCGCACGTCGCGACGTGCCGGGTCTTGACGCCGGTGATCGCGACCAGGCCGACGTTCTGCGCGAACGCCGTGTACGGGAAGGTGTTGAACACGCCGCCGAGCGCGGTGCCCAGACCGTCGGCGCGCATGCCGTCGGCCAGCTTGCGCGGGGTGATCTTCTTGTCCACGATCTCGCCGACGGCGACGATGTCACCGGTGGTCTCGGTCATGATCACGACCCCGACGATGATCATCGAGATGATCGCGCTGACCTCGAAGGTGGGCGCGCCGAACTGAAACGGCTGGGGGATGCCGACCCACGGATACTCGCCGACCTGATCCCAGTGCGTCATCCCGAACGGGATCGAGATGACCGTGCCGATCGCGAGACCGAGCAGGATCGACACCCGGCGGATCGCGGCGGGGGCGAAGCGTTCGATGCCGACGATGACGGCGAGCGTCAGGAATCCGAAGGCGATGTTCTTCGGGTCGCCGAAGTCGGGACCCGCGGCGGTGCCGCCACCGAACCAGCCTGCCGCCACCCGCATCAGAGACACGCCGATGATGAGGATGATCGTCCCGGTGACCAGTGGTGGGAAGAACCGGATCAGTTTCCCGACGATCGGCGCGACCGCGATCATGAACACACCGCAGGCGATCACCGAACCGTAGATGGCGGTGATCCCATACGACGTCCCGATCGTGATCATCGGTCCGACGGCGGCGAAGGTGACGCCCTGCATGAGCGGGAGGCGGACGCCGAACCGCCAGAAGCCCACGGCCTGCAGGATCGTCGCGATCCCGGCGACGAACAGGTCGGCCATGATCAGGTGCACGATGTCGCCCTGCTCGAGCTGTCCGGCACCCACCATCGCGCCGCCGACGATGAGAGGTACCGCGACGGCTCCGGCGTACATGGCCAGGACGTGCTGCAGGCCGAGTGGGAAGAGGCGGACGAACGGCGGGATCTCGTCCACCGGGTGTGCGGCGGCCCTCCCGTTCCGGACGACATCGAGAATCGACATGGTCAGAGTTCTACGGTTCCCACGTTTCGGCGACCGTGCAGACGTATGTCCGCGAGGTTTCCGCCAAGATGTATCCGTGACCTCCACCTCGTCCCGCCGCAGCGCGGGAATCCTGCTCTATCGCCGAACGTCGGCGGACGGCGCCGACACCGGTGTCGAGGTCCTGCTCGTGTTCCCCGGTGGTCCGATCTGGGCGCGCAAGCCCGACGCCGGGTCGTGGTCGCTGCCCAAGGGCCTCGTCGAACCGGGAGAGGACGAGTGGTCCGCCGCCCGGCGTGAATACGCCGAGGAGATCGGCAGCCCGGTACCCGACGGCCCGCCGATCGAACTCGGCGAGGTCACCCTGAAGAGCGGCAAGCGCGTGACCGGCTTCGCCGTGGAAGGCGACCTCGACGTGGCGACGGTCGTCAGCAACACCTTCGATCTGATGTGGCCGCCGCGCTCCGGCCGGATGCAGGCCTTCCCCGAGATCGATCGCGCCGAATGGTGCTCGACCGATGCCGCGCGGACCAGGCTGAACCCCGCTCAGGCGCCGTTCGTCGACCGGCTCCTCGAGGCGCTGTCGCCGAGCAGGTAGACGCGGGTGAGGTCGCGCCACAGCGGGAGGTGTGGATCGGTCAGCGGGTCGCGACGGTCGATGAGGTAGGTGGTCGCCGCGCCGCGCATGCTGGTCAGGAGCAGCGGATAGAGGTCGGCGTAGCGTGGCGACGCGGTCAGCTCGGGACCGAGGAAACCGGCCACTGCGCGGCGCACGGTCTGTCCGATCTCCCGCTCGGTCGGCAGGAGGGCCGTCCGCAGGTTGGTGTTCGTCCGCGCCGCGACCCACAGCTCCATCGACGCCACGAAGTACGGCTGGTGGAACGTCGACCACCCGACATCGGTCGCGAGCGCGATGCGCTGGATCGGGTCGGCAGGCCAGTCCACGCGGCTGGGCAGTTCGGCGATGCGGGTCCGGGCGAGGTGTCCGACCGCCGCCATCAGCAGCACGTCGCGCGAGGGGTAGTGGTGCAACAACCGGCCGCGGCTGACGCCCGCCTCGTTCTGGATCGCCACCGTGCTCGCCGCGGCGTATCCGCGGTCGACGAGGACGCGGATCGCGGCGTCGAGGATGCGGGTCTGGGTGACCCCGCTGCGTTGCTGCCGCGCCCGCCGGGCGGCGCCGGGAGAGGTGGTCACGGAGGCATCGTAGTTCGGCGCGGCGCGGATCATCGACGCGTCACACGTCGAGGATGTGGGGGAGTCCCGCCCGGTAGCGGTCGCGGTCGATCTGCTTCAGCGGTTCGAGCATCGGCAGTTCCCAGAGCGGGAACACGGTCGCCGCGCGGGCGGGACTGTCGGCGGCCGCGATGATCGCGTTGGTCACCCGGCGCCCGGATTCGTTGGCGCCCTCCATCGTGGCGAGGTCGATGTTGCTCCGGACGTGGTCGCCACCGATGAACAGATTCGGAATGGACGTGTGGGCGTGCGGCCGGTTCTTGTACGAGCCGGCCGTGTTGACCATGAGCGGGGTGGCGTTGGCGATGGACGGCGACCAGGAGATCCCGGGGTCGAGGGACCAGGTGACGATCTCCTCCGAGCGCAGGAGTTTGCGAGCCCCGGAGTTCATCGCGCGGCTCATCTGCGCCCACACCTCGCGTGCGATCTCCTGCCGGGTGCACTGTTTGGCGGGCTTGCCATAGAGGATGCCCGGCTTCTCCCATTCCGAGATGTCGATGGACAGACAGTCTTTCACGCGTCCGTCCCCGTAGGTAGGCCCGAAGTCGACGTTCCACGGCCGCGCCTGGAACAGGCCGGTCAGCGCCCACGGGGTTCCCAGCGCGGCGATGTGACTCGGCGGCATGTCGGCGCGGCGGGAGAGGAAGTACTGGATGCCGACCATCCAGTCGTCCTTGAGCGCATGGATACCGGCCAGCGACGGATCGGCGTCGACCAGTTCGGGCGACAGCAGCGGACGGAGCCGGTCGATCGGCATCGCGGCGACGTACCAGTCGGCACCCACCGACGCACCCGAGCTCACTTGCGCCCCGGTGATGCGGCCGCCGGCGAGGTTCAATCGCGTGAGGCCGGTCCCCATCTCGAAGCGCACCCCGCGGCCGCGGAGGTGGGCGACCCAGGGGTCGATCCATGCATGGTTGGTGGGACGGTTGAGGATTCGGTCGACACCGCCGTGCACGAGCCCGGCTTCGTAGCCGCTGATGAGTCCGGTCGCCGAGGTGGCCAGTGCCAAGCCGATCTGACCGATGGTGCGTGCCGACGCGGTGTCGGGTTTGGCCGCGACGAGCGCCCGCGTGAGCGCGCCCACGAGGTATCGCTGATAGGCGCGGGACTTGCCCTTGGATTTCACGAACTGCATCCAAGACTGGTTCTCCCACTGCCCGATCCGACGCTCGGTGCAACTCGTCGCGATGATCAGTTCGCGGGTGACGAAGAACGCCAGCTCGGGCGGTGGGACGTCGACGACGAACTTGAGTCCGGTCATGAACGCGTTGCGCAGATTGTCGAGCGTCACGATCTCGTTCGCATGCTGGACAAAGCCCATGATCGATGCCGGGGCCGTGGTCGGGGCGTACCCGGCGTCGTCGAAGGCGATGACCGCGGACTCGACGTTGATGAGATGCCGGTCACGAACATTGCTGCCACCGACGGGAATTCGTTCCATGGTGTCGGGCACGTGCTGATAGCAGCCGGGGAAGAAGCGGAAGCCGTGTTCGCCGGGGAGCGCGAGGCGGCCGCCCTGCGCGGTGCCCGGGACGTCGTGGCTGTAGGCTTTGCCGCCGAGTCGCGACGGCTCGTAGACGGTGACGGTGAAACCGCGCTCGACGAGTTCATGCGCCGCGGACAGGCCGGCCATCCCGCCGCCGAAGATCGCCACGTCGCGTCCGCGGCCGGCGCCGTGGCGGGGCACCGCCCGTGCGGAGGGAACGGCGATCCCCGGCAACGCCACCGCGGTCCCGGCGAGCACGGCAGCGGCAGCCGAGCCGCGCAGCACGGATCGGCGTGGAAAACCATTCGGCGAGTTCACTTTCGAGTTGGTTTTGGTGTCCGACATCCCCACGACCCCTTCGTCGATACGATCGCCGCCGACCGAGAACAGTCAGCATTGACTCATCTGGTGTGATGTCTACCACAGCACGAAGCGAGGTCGGACGGTTTTGGAAAATCGTCTCAGGGTCGGTGCGCGGCTCGTGGGGCGTGGGCCTACGACGGCTCGCGGCCGGTGAGGGTGCGCTGCCGGAAATACTCGTACAGGCCGTCGAAGACGGCATCCGCGACCTGAAGCGTCCGGGCGTCGTCGCCGGAGAGTGACAACCCGCGCAGGACGACGTCGAGTCCCGGCGCCTCCGGGGCGTCGTATCGACCGTCCTCGATGTCGGCCTCGTGAACGATCTCGGCGATCGCCCACAGAACGGGGTCGCCCAGATCGTGTATGCGGAGGATGGTCTCGAACGTGCAGTCGCCGTCGTGATGGCCCAGCTCGACCCCGCGCATGTCGAAAGGTGTGGCATCCGAGGGGATTTCGGAGGCACTCGTGACGAACACGAACTCTGCCGCGGGGTCGATGTAGCGGCGGATGAGCCATGCGCAGGCGGCCCGGTCGATGTGTACGCCGACGCGCGTCGCCCACCTCATGACGGCCGCGCGGGTTCGGTGTCGGCGATCTGGTCGGCCAGTGTGCGGAGCGCTTGCCGGGCCGTCTCCCGGGACTCGGTCGGGAAGTGGTCCCGACGGGTGATCTCGCGGAGCCGGCGACGCAGCGCGCCGAGCTGTTTGGCGGGATCGGCGTGCTCCAGCGCGTATTGTGCCTCGGCCACGATGTCGGCATATTCGGCGCCGCGCGCGAGTTCGAGTTCGGTCCGAATTCGCTCGCACTCGGACGGATTGGTGGGCGCGGCCTCCCAGACCTCGCCCGAACCCCCGGCGCTGACCGCGTCCTCGGCCACCCATTCGAGCTGCTCGCGCGTTCGGGGGCTCGCGGGCAGCAGCACCACCCCGTCGGTCAGTTGGTACGCGCCGTACTTGCGGAGCTTGCGCCAGATGGCAATCCGCGGGGTCGACGGTTCTCGTGGCACCCGGTACACGAGCATCACCCAGTCTTCGGCCATCGAGCACCCCCTCGCCATGCCATCAGATCATGCGCCTGCCATCGATGTCGTGACCCGTCGATCACCATGCGTTCAACCCTGGACAACATGATTGTAACCGTGGTTGCATCTGCTGGGTTGGCGCACACACGCGGCGCCGAAGGCACGCGGTAGGTGAGAAGGGTTGGGTGGGCGATGTCGGAGAGATCCGGTGTGTCCGGAGGGTCTGACGCCTCGAGGCGTCCGGAGGCGCCACCGGAAGCGGGCCCTCAGGTCGACCCGTCGGCAGGAGTGTCGCTCCGAGCCGCGACGCGGGCGTGGTTCCTGATCTCCCTACAGACCTTCGGGGGTCCCGCGGGACAGATCGCGGTGATGCAGCGGGCGCTGGTCGACGATCGACGCTGGATCGGTCAGCGTCGATTCCTGCACGCATTGAACTACTGCATGCTGCTGCCCGGCCCGGAGGCGCAGCAGCTCGCCATCTACGTCGGCTGGCTGCTCAACGGCACCGCCGGGGGGCTGATCGCCGGCATCCTCTTCGTCCTCCCGGGCGCGATCGCGATCCTGGGACTGTCGGCGATCTACGTCGCCTTCGGGGCGACCACCATCGTGGCCGGGTTGTTCGCCGGAATCGGACCGGCGGTGCTGGCCATCGTGGCCCAGGCGGTCACCCGGGTCAGCAAGCGGGCGCTGCACGGCCCGTTGCACATCGGGATCGCGGTGGCCGCCTTCATCGCGCTCGCGGTGTTCGCCGTGCCCTTTCCGATCGTCATCGTCGTGGCCGGTGTCATCGGCTGGCTGACCGGGCGCCATCGGGTCGGCACCGGCGGAGAAGTGGCCGACTCAGAACCGTCCGACGAGGGCCCTGCGCCGGTCATCGCCGACGACGCGATCCACACGGCCTCCCCGTCGTGGCGGCGCGCCGGGATCGTGCTCGGGGTCGGTGTCCTGGCCTGGGTCGTCCCGATGGGCATCGTCGTGGCGACCACCGGGACGGGCAGTGTGTTCAGCCAGCAGGGCACGTTCTTCACCTGGACCGCGCTGATCACCTTCGGCGGTGCCTATGCCGTCCTGGCCTACATCGCCCAGCAGGCGGTCGACGTCTACGGCTGGGTGAGCCCCGGCGAGATGGTGCGCGGGCTGGGACTCGCCGAGACGACGCCCGGCCCGCTCATCATGGTCGTCCAGTTCGTCGCGTTCCTCGGCGCCTACCGCGATCCCGGGGGGCTCGATCCCTGGGTCGCGGCGACGATCGGCGCGCTGTTGACCACCTGGGTCACCTTCGTGCCGAGTTTCGTGTTCATCTTTCTCGGGGCGCCGTTCATCGAGAAGCTGCGCAACAACCGGCATCTGACGTCCGCCCTGAACGGTGTCACCGCGGCGGTGGTCGGTGTGATCGCGAATCTCGCGCTCTACTTCGCCCTGCACACGCTCTTCCGCGACACCACGGTCGTCACCGCCGGACCGTTGCACCTCGCGGTCCCACACCTCGACACCCTGCGGCCGCTCGCGGTGGTGATCACCGTGATCGCCTTCGTCCTGATCTACCCGCTCAAGCAGTCCGTGCTCCGCACCCTGGCCGTCTGCGCGGTGCTCGGATTGCTCGCCGCGGCAGTCGGTCTGCCGCTGACCTGACCGAGCCCGACCTGCTGTCCGGCTCGGTCACGACGTCAGGAACGGTCGGATCCAGTCGGGCGACACCTCGTGGGTGACGCCCGCCGCGGTCTCCTCGTCGACGTCGACGAGTGCGTAGTGTTCGGCGCCCGCGGCGGTGGCGAGGATCAGCGTCGTCACGCCGGCCCGACGCTGGAACAGTGAGGTGCGGCTCGCCCAGCCGATCACGCCGTCCCGGTCGACGACGACGCGCTGCCGGGCGACGCTCGGCGGGGCGATGACCACCGAACGAGCCGTCAACCGGTGTCCGAGATGGCGGGCGCGGACCATGCCGAGTGCGGTCGAGCCGAGGACCGCGACGACACCCACCGCGAGCCAGGGGGCCGGGATGGCGTGGGTGACCACGGCGACGCCGATGACGGCGAGTGCGGCTGCCCCGCTGAGGAATCCGCGGTTGAGGCGACGCAGTCGGGCGGTGGTCCCGTGTCCGACGAGCGGGGTGGTCAGCTCGGTTCGTTCGTGGGTGACGAGACCGGCGACGCGCATGGCCTCGTCGATCGGCGCCGGCGGGAGCAGCAGCGGGTGTTTGGTGCTGCCGGTCGCGATCGCCTGGAGCCGAGCGCCTTTCAGCGGTCGCATGAGGACCGGCTCGGTGAGGTGACTGCCCCGGATGCGCCGCTCGTCGAAGCTGATCGCGTTGGTCGTCAGCAGGCCGCGCTCGGTGCGCAGCGTCCCGTCCGGGTGGCGGAGGAGCCGGAAGTTCCAGTAGTTCAGGACATAACCCAGGACCGAGAGCACCCCGCCGCCGACGACGACCACAAGGCACACCCCCAGGATGACCAGGCCGATCGCGGTCTCGCGTACCGCGTCGACGGCGTCGCGTGCAATGCCGATCCCCTCGGTGAAGACGCCGGCGTCGTTGGCGATCTGGGCAGCGAGACCGGCCGCACCGGCGGCCAGCGCGAGGCCGGCGACGGAGAAGGGAGAGTAGCGCAACCAGGACGACTGGAACCGGGCCAGGATCTCGGCGTCGGGCTCCGGGGCGGTCGGATCGGCGGGGGCGGCTCCGACGGCCGGCGACGACGGCCCCCGATGGGCGCGGGTCGCCATCAGGTTGTCGTGCAGTGCCCGCGCCTCGTCGGCGGTGAGTGCCGTCAGGACGACCGCCGACGATTCGTCGTCGCCGCCGGTACCGATCTTGACCTTCTGCAGTTTCAGCACGCGGTGCACGGGGGAGGCGGTGAGGTCGACGCTGCGGATCCGGTCCCGGCGCGCGGTCGCGACCTTGCGGGTGATCAGTCCGCTGCGCACCCGGACGTGTTCGTCGGTGACCTGATAACGCGTGGTCAGCCACGGCACGACCGTCACGAACGGCACGATCACCGCGGTGGCGATCAGCGTGAACAGCGGTGCGCCCGAACCGGCGAAGACCAGCGCGATCACCACCGGCACCAGCGAGGGCAACAACTCGACGGGTTTGACCGCCATCATCCAGGGCGACAGCCGGTGCCAGTCGTCGGGCCCGTCGACGACGAACCGGTCAGGTCGCGTCATCGGTGAACGCCTGGGTGCGGATGGTCAGGTCGGCGGCGGTCGCCCGCGCGACCTCGGCGTCGAGGCCGGCGATGTGGATGGTCCCGGCCGACGAGGCCGTGGTCACGGTGAGCGTCGCCAGGCCGAGGAACTGCTCGATCGGGCCGGCCTCGGTGTCGACCACCTGGATCCGGGCGATGGGGATGATCACGCGGTGCCGGACGAACCATCCCGACTGCGAGTACACCGCGTCGTCGCTGACCTCCCACCGGTGGAATCGGTAGCGCCACTGCGGGACGGCCGCGGCGTAGACAGCAGCCAGGACGGCGATGACGACGGCCGCGAGCGCCGCGATCCATCGAGCCTCGCCGACCACGACGGCCACGACGACGGCGGCGGCAACGCCGAGTACGCCGAAGACGAGCGGGCCGATGCGCCACAGGGTCTTCGCGCGCGGATCGACCCGATTGGCCGGTTCGCGCAGGGTCGGATGCACCTCGGCGTGCGCCGGCAGTTGCGGATCAGGTGAAGGGTCCATTGCCGTCAGTCTAGGGGTGGTCCCCCCGGCGCTAGGTGACCGTGATGCCGCCGTCGACGGGGAGCGTCTGACCGGTGACGTATCCGGCAGCCGCCGACGACAGCCAGATCGCGGTGGCCGCGAGTTCCTCGCCGTGTCCGGTCCGGCCGAGCAGGACCCGCGGCATCTGCGAGTCGAGGTAACCGGGCTGGTAGGTGTCGGTCATCTCGCTCTCGAAGAACCCGGGGGCGATGGCGTTGACCCGAATGCCCTTGCGCGCGCCCCACTGCTGGGCGAGATCGCGGGTGAGTCCGATGACGCCGGCCTTGCTCGCCGCGTACGCCGCCTGCGGCAGGCCGGCGGTGGTGATGCCGAGGATCGACGAGATGTTGATGATCGCGCTGCCCGGCTGCATGACCCGACCGCAGGCCTGGGCCATCCAGTAGGAGCCGTTCAGGTTGACCTCGATGACCCCGCGGAACTGTTCGGGTGTCTCGCGGGTCGCCGGGTACGCGGTTCCGATGCCTGCGTTGTTGATGAGTACATCGACCTTGCCGAAGGTCTCCATCGCGGCGTCGACGACGCGCTGACACTGCTCGGGGTCGGCGACATCGGCGGGTACCACCAACGCCTTTCGGCCCAGCGCCTCGACGGCCGCGGCGGTGTCTGCGAGCTTCTCCGCCCGCCGTGCGGCGAGGACCACGTCGGCACCGGCCTCGGCGAAGCCACGCGCGAACGAGACCCCCAGCCCGGACGAGGCGCCGGTCACGATGACCACCTTGCCGGCGGTGTCGAACAGATCCATCACGGACATCGTTGTCTCCCTTAGATAGTCGGCAACTCTTCCGACGCGGCGCGTCGGCGGCGCGGGAACGCGTCAGAACCAGGACGGCTCGACGTCGAGGGTGGTGCGGTCGAGGGCGGTCAGCAGGTCGAGCTGCGGCCCGGTCTTGGGTAGCTCGTAGCGGAAGAAGTACTGTGCCGCAGCGCGTTTTCCGTCGTAGAAGTCGCCGGACCGGTTGCCGGCCGCGAGGAGCTGTTCGAGCCAGATCCAGGCGATCACGATGTGCCCGGCGGTCTCCAGGTAGACGGTCGCGTTGGCCAGCGACAGCTTGGGGTCGCCCGCCGACCAGATGTGCGCGGTCACCTTCACCAGGCGGTCCACGACGGAGTGCAGCTCGTCGGCGTAACCGGCCAGCCCGTCTGCGCCGCGCGCACGCTCGACGGTGGCCTCGATGGTCTCGGCCAGGGCCGTGAGGCCGGCGCCGCCCTGCATGATCACCTTGCGGCCGAGCAGGTCGATCCCGTGGATGCCGTGTGCGCCTTCGTGGATGGGGTTCAGACGGTTGTCCCGGTAGTACTGTTCGACATCGAACTCGCGGGTGTAACCGTAGCCGCCGTGTACCTGGATCGCGAGGCTGTTGGCCTCGAGGCACCACTGCGACGGCCAACTCTTCGCGATCGGGGTCAGCACCTCGAGAAGCAACTCGATCCGCGCTCGTTCGGCGGCGTCGGCGGCGGTCGCAGCCTGGTCGACGAGGACGCTGCAGTACAGCCCGAAGGCGAGTGCGCCCTCCACATAGGACTTCTGCGCCAACAGCATGCGCCGGACGTCGGCGTGTTCGATGATCGGCACCGGCTTGGTCGACGGGTCCTTCTGGTCGACGGGCCGGCCCTGGGTGCGCACCTTCGCGTAGTCGAGCGAGGCCCGGTATCCGGCGTAACCCAGTGCGGTGGCGAGGAATCCGACGCCGATGCGCGCCTCGTTCATCATGTGGAACATGTAGGAGAGGCCGCGGTGCTCGTCGCCGACGAGAAAACCAACAGCACCGGGAGCGGAGTCGGCTCCGAAGGTGCCGTCGCCGAAGTTGAGCAGGGTGTTGGTGGTGGCGCGGTTGCCCATCTTGTGGTTGAGGCCGACGAGTGCGACGTCGTTGCGGGTTCCGTCGGCGAGGTACTTGGGCACGATGAACAGGGAGATGCCCTTGACGCCGGGGCCGCCGCCGGGGATCTTCGCCAGCACGAGGTGGACGATGTTCTCGGTCAGCTCGTGGTCGCCGGCCGAGATCCACATCTTGGTGCCGGTGATCCGGTAGGTGCCGTCGCCGACGGGTTCGGCCTTGGTGGTGATGTCGGCGAGCGACGACCCGGCCTGTGGTTCGGACAGGCACATCGTGCCGGAGAAGCGGCCCTCGACGAGGGGGCGGACCCAGGTCTCGCGCTGCTCGTCGGTGGCGTACTCGGCGAGCAGGTTGGCATTGCCGACGGTGAGGAAGTTGTACGACGACATGGCGGCGTTCGCGGCCTGGAACCACACGGCCGAGGCCTGGCGGATGACGGTCGGCAACTGCATGCCGCCGAGTTCGTCGTCGAAGGAGGCAGAGATCAGACCTGCCTTGCGGTACTCGGCGAGGCCGGCGACGACCTCGTCGGGCAGCACGACCTTGCCGTCGTCCCCGATGTAGGGCTCGTGGGCGTCGCCGATCTTGTTGGCGGGCGCGAAGCACTTCATCGCGATGTCGGCGCTGAGTTCGAGGACCGCGTCGAAGGTCTCGCGTGAGTGCGCGGCGAAACGGTCTCGGGAGGTCAGGGTCTCGACGTCGAGCCATTCATACAGCAGGAACTCGAGGTCCTGCCGGGACATGGGTGTGGTCATCGCACTTCCTCGTGGATCGGGCGGTCGGACGCTGGTTCGGATGTCCGTCGCCCGTCCATCATGCCCCGGCCGGACACGGCCGCTCGCGAGACCCCGGTGCGTGCGGCATCCGCCGTCAGACGTCGATGCCGAACTCCTTGATCTTGCGGTAGATCGTCGCGCGGGAGATGCCCAGCGCGTGGGCGGCGGCCAGTTTGTTGTGGCCGTTCTCCTCCAGGCTGCGCACGATGGCGTCGCGTTCGAGCGCTTCGATGCGGGTGAGGGTGTGCCGGCTCTGTGCCCGATAGGTCGGGGGGAGCTGCTTGACGGTGATCGTCCCGGACCGGTGATGGGTGACCACGTCGCGCAGTGCCTGTCGCAGTTCGGCGACGTTGCCGGGCCAGGTGTACTTGCTGAGTTGGCGCATCGCGTCCGGCGCGACCGGGAGTTCCTTCCCCCGGGTGAGTTGCCGCAGGATGGCGGGCACCAGGACCTGCAGATCCTCGATGCGATGCCGGAGTGGCGGGACCTCCACGGTGTGGGAGAAGAACGGCAGCAGCGTCGCGCCGAGGGCGGGCAGCGTGTCGACGGTACTGAGCGTGATGCCCAGCCATCCCGCGTGTTCGCGCCCCTGCAGCACGTCGGCGACGTCGAAGAGCATGTCGTCGTCGAACTCGTCGATGTCCCGCAGGATGATGGCGAAGTCGTCGCGCTCGATCTCGGCGCTGAAACTGTCGAGGGTGTCGGCGTCGGAGAAATCCTCGGCGGAGAAGACCCGGATGGTGCCGCGGCGGTACTGGCCCGCGGCTGCGCGCAGCACCGCGGCCCGGCCGCTTCCGCGCTCGCCCGACACCGCGATCCAGCGCCCCGCCCCGACGTGCTGCGCGATTCGGTCGCAGCATTCCCGCCACGACGAACTGCGGCCGACGATCCCCGGCAGCGTTGCGGTCGCGGCCGGTCGACGGCGTGGTTCAGAGAACGACCCGGGGTCCATCAAATGCACGTGGAAGACCGCGATGCCGGCATCGGTGTCGGAGAATTCGGCGACCGGCGCCAGCCGGACCGTGCGGCCGCTGGGCAGCGTGTTGACGCGCCGGACGGCACCGGCGTCGAGGGCCTGGTCCACCGCGTGCTCGAGCATCGACACCTGGTCCTGCGGGTCGATGCTCTGGCGGAGCCGGCGGTTCATCAGCACGACGTCGGCGGCGAGCGCGAGGACCATCATCTGGGGCGCTCGTCGACAGGTGGCGAGATAGGCTGCGAGAAGGCGTGATTCGCGCTCACTGGCGTTCGCCAGCATCTGTTGTTCGATTTGGACGGTGGCCGACTTGGCCAGCGACAGCAGCAGCGAACCGCCCTCCTCGACCCAGCCGGTGAGGTCGAGCGCGCCGACGATGCCGCCGGAGAACGGATTCCGGATCGGGACGCCGGCACAGCTCAACTGGGCGAGAGCGCCCGCGTAGTGCTCGGGTCCGGTGACGAGGGTTGCCTGCCTCGACTCCAGTGCGGTGCCGATTCCGTTGGTACCGGCGTGTTCTTCGCTGTAGCTGTAACCGGGCGCGAGGGATACGGCGTCGAGTTGGGTGAGGAGTTCACCGCTGCCGGCCGCGCGCGACAGCACGACACCGTCCGGCGAGGTGAGGATGATGCTCACCGGTTCGTCCGACAGGTCGACGGCCAGCTGATCGAGCACCGGGCGGGCGGCGCTCATGAGTGGGCTGTCGGTGTTCGGTTCCCGGACGAACGGCAACTCGAGGCGGTCTGCCTGCACCTTGAAGGAGCGCGAGCGCCGCCATGAGGTGGAGATGGCATCGCGGACGGTGCCGTCGATGCGGTCGTCGGGGACTTCGTCGTCGCTGAGGAAACGCTCGCGCGCACGTGCGACGAAGGTGGTCGATCTGCGGGCCTGGGCTGTGGGCTGGTGCTTCACCGCGGTAGACAACTCCCTACTGTGATGTACGTCTCACATCAACAGCAGTGTACAGAATAAGTGCTGGTGACGGGCGTCGAACCGGGTACGAGTCCGGCGAGCCGGTGGGTCCGGACGCCCCTGGGTTGCACGGTCCCGCCGACGGCCCGGCAGTGGGCCGGCCGCGATCGACGCCGAGAACGAATTCCGATCGCGACCGGCCCCCGTCACCGTTGTGCGGTGACGTCCCCGCCGGGGTCGGTGGCCGCCGGCCGGGGTGGACCGGCCGGCGGCGGTTCGGGTGTCCGCGCCAGTGGATGTCGGCGCTAGTAGATGTTGGAGGGCCGGACCATCCCCTCGGCGAGGTCGCCGAAACCGGGTGCCTCGATGGCGCCGGGGTGGGTCAGGACCTCCTCGACGACGGCCGTCTCGGTGGTGATGAGCAGGGCCGCGATGGACGCCGCGCTCTCCAGCGCCGCCTTGGTGACCTTCGCCGGGTCGATGACTCCCTCGTCGAACATGTCGCCGTAGCCGCCGCTCATCGCGTTGAAGCCGTGTCCCGTCGGCAGTCCGCTCACCACCCGGACCACCTCGTCGCCGTCGAACCCGGCGTTGGTCGCGATCCAGAAGAGCGGTTCGGCCATGGAGCGGCGGACCACGTCGACGCCGACGCCCTCGTCGCCCGAAACGTCGGCGAGCGACTCGAGGGCCCGGTGCGCCTGGGCCAGGGCCGTCCCGCCGCCGGAGACGATGCCGTCCTCGACCGCTGCACGCGTGGCGGCGAGCGCGTCCTCCACGCGAAGCATGCGTTCCTTGAGTTCGACACTGGTGACCCCGCCGACCCGGATCACCGCCACCCGGCCGGTCAGCCGCGCGATCCGGAGTTCCAGGCTGTCGCGGTCGGCGTCGATGCGGGCACGGCCGTGCTGTGCCTCGAGCTGGGCCACGCGCGCGTCGACGAGACCCTGGTCGCCACGCGCGCCGACGATCGTCGTCGCGTCCTCGGTGATGGTCACCCGGTCGCACGTGCCGAGCTGCTCGACGGACACCTCCGACAGCTCCAGACCGGTGTCCTTGGCGATCACCTGACCGCCCAGGGCGACGGCGAGGTCCTCGAGTTCGGCGACACGCCGATGCCCGAAGCCCGGGGCACGGACCACCACCGACTGCATCGTCTTGTGCATGTTGCCGCCGACGAGGAGTTGCAGTGCCGGGCCGTCGACGTCCTCGGCGAGGACCAGCAGCGGTCGGTCGGCGCGTTTGGCCGCCTCGATGCTCGGCATGATCTCCTGGACCGTGGTGATCTTCTTGTTCGTGAGCAGGACCACCGGGTTCTCGAGAACCGCTTCCATGCGTTCGTGATTGGTGACCATGTAACCCGAGATGTACCCGTGGTCGAACTCGATGCCGTCGACGACGTCGACTCCGAGCCCGAGCGTGTCGCTCTCCTCGGTCGTGATGACGCCGTTGCGCCCGACGTATTCCACGGCCGCCGCGATCGCGGACCCGATCACCTCGTCGTCGCTGGCGGCCAGGGTGGCGATGCGCTCGAGGTCGCTGCGACCGCCGAGCGCGACGGATTGCTCCGACAGCGACTCGATCACGGTGGCGATGGCACGTTCGATGCCGCGCCGCACCCGCATCGGGTTGGCGCCCTGCTCGACCGCACGCAGACCTTCGCGAACCATCGCCTGCGCCAGCACGGTTGCGGTGGTGGTGCCGTCACCGACCACCCCGTTGGTCTTCATCGCCACTTCCTTGACCAACTGGGCGCCCATGTTGGCGAACGGGTCGCGCAACTGGATCTCGCGGGCGATGGTCACCCCGTCGTTGGTGATGGTGGGAGGGCCGGTGAGCTTCTCCAGGACGGCGTTGCGTCCCTTCGGTCCCAGCGTCACCTTGACCGCGTCGGCGAGTGCATTGACCCCTCGCTCGAGCCGCAGCCGCGCTTCGGCGTTGTAGCGCAACTCCTTGGCCATGGTCGTCCTGCCTTTCGTTCGGTGTTCTCGGCTGTGTACTGCGGTGAATCTGTTGTGCGCGTGTGCCCTTCGTGGCTCGCTTCGCTCGCACCTCAGGGATCAGAGGGGCGTTGCTTCGCTCGCACCTCAGGGATCAGAGGGGCGTTGCTTCGCTCGCACCTCAGGGATCAGAGGGGCGTTGCTTCGCTCGCACCTCAGGGAGCAGAGGGGCGTTGCTTCGCTCGCACCTCAGGGAGCAGAGGAGGAGCGATAGTGATGACCCACCTGCTCCCTGAGGTGCGAGGAGCGATAGCGACGAGATGGTCCTATAGATTGTCAAGCGCTCCGAGGTCGGTGGTGAAGGCTTTGTAGAGTTCGCGGGCGACGTAGCGTTTGAGGCATCGGATGATTTCCTTCTTCGTTTTCTCGTTGCCGCGT
>NZ_JAKRFE010000029.1:0-27800 GCF_022348225.1 Gordonia sp. McavH-238-E | reverse complement strand
TACTTTCACTGAAAGTGCCTTCTGAGCTGGAATGTTTTGTTGTCTCAACACCACCAATCATTCCAGCTCAGAGGGCATTTTCACGTTATCGACACCCCGCACCCGTCCACGGATCCAGGCTCAGGGAACGGTGGACGCTCGCAAGCTCGCTGCTCAGGGAACGGTGGTGAGCGAGGTGTTCTCGTGAGCGATCAGCTGAACTCGTAGTCGCGCAACGGGAACGAGTTCATCTCGCGCAGGGTGCGCAACGTGGAGGCCGGACGCAGGAGCGTCGCCTCGCCGTGCTGGTTGAAGTAGTAGCTGCGCGAGGTCGCACAGTCCCCGTTGTAGAAGACCGAGGACTGCAGCCGGTCGGTCACCTCGTCGAGGAAGGCATCGTTGGCCGCCTCGGTGACCTCGAAGGTGTGCCGGCCGCGGCGTCGGAGTTCGCCGAAGAGGCGTGCGATGTGTTTCATCTGCCCCTCGATGGTCGTGAAGTACGACAGCCCGCTGTACGAATACGGACTGTTGAGGGACAACAGATTCGGGAACTTGGGGACCGTCACACCCTCGTAGGCCTGAAAACGGTTCTCGCGCCAGAAGTTCCCGAGGTTGCGTCCGTCCCGACCGATGATGTCGAAGGCCGGGAAGTTGACGTCCCAGAGGTTGAACCCGGTGGCGAGGACGAGGGTGTCGATCTCGGTGCGCGTGCCGTCGGCCGCGAGGATCGCATCGGCCTCGAGGCGGGCGATACCGCTGGTCTCCAGCGTCACGTTCGGCTTGGCGAAGCTGGCGAAGTAGGTGTTGGAGAAGGTCGGACGCTTGCATCCGAAGTCGTAGTCCGGCGTCAGCTTGCGCCGCAGTTCCGGGTCGTCGATCTGCGACCGCAGGTGCGCCTTGGCCAGTCGGGCGGCCAACCGGTTGCCCGGCTTGACCTGCTTGAAGTGCAGGACGCCGAACACCATCAGCAGCTCCAGCAGCGACGAATTGACTCCTCGCGCAGCCCGTTGCGTGACCGGAATCCGCCGGAACAGCTGTTGCACGACCGCCGGGATCGCGAAATCGATCTTGGGGACCACCCAGATCGCGGTGCGCTGGAACACGGTCAGGGCGTCGGCGCGGGCGGCGATCTCCGGGATGAGCTGCACGGCGGTGGCTCCGGTGCCGATCACCGCGACCTTCTTGCCCGTGAAGTCGAAGCCGTCCTTCCAGGCAGCGGTGTGCAGGATCGTGCCCGCGAAGTTCTTGATCCCGGGGAACTCCGGGACGTGCGGTTGCGACAGGAACCCCGTCGCGGTCACCAGATAGCGGGCGGTGCGCTCGCTCCCGTCACCTGTGCGGACACGCCACAGCTGATCGTCGGGGTCCCATGAGGCGGACTCCACGAGCGTCCCGAACTCCATGTGCCGCTTCAGGTCGTATTTGTCCGCGACGTGATGGGCGTAGCGCTTGAGCTCGGCGCCCGGCGCGAACAGCCGGGACCAGTTCGGGTTCGGTTCGAACGAATAGGAATAGGTGACCGAGGCGATGTCGACGGCCAGTCCGGGGTAGTGGTTCACGTGCCACGTACCGCCCAGGTCGTCTTCGCGTTCGAGGATCGCGATGTTGTCCAAGCCCTGGCGCTTGAGTTCGATCGCGGCGCCCATTCCGCCGAAGCCGGCACCCACGATCACGACGTCGAGTTCTGGTTGCATCCGACACCCCCAACTAGCTGTTCGGCGAACTTAACTGTTACCACCAGTTACTGTAACTCAGCACACAGCGCCGGACCAGAGCCGGACCCGTCGGACCGCGTCGGTAGCGTGTCAGCTGCCATGTCTGACCGTGCGAATACTCCCGCCTCCCCCGCCCCGACCGGCGCATCCTTCGCCGCTGCCGTCTACGCCTTCGCGGTGATCATGCTGGGCACCACGCTGCCCACGCCGCTCTACGCGATCTACGGCGAGGAACTCGGTTTCGGCGTCACCACCACGACCGTGATCTTCGCCGTCTACGCGGCCGGCGTCATCGCTGCACTGATCGGTTTCGGACGCTGGTCCGACGTCATCGGCCGACGCAAGATGCTCATCGCCGGCGCGATCCTGTCGGCGATCAGCGCCGTCGTCTTCCTGACCGCCGGCCCGGTCTGGCAGTTGCTGCTGGGCCGCGTACTGTCCGGCCTGTCCGCAGGCGTCTACGCCGGCGCCGCCACCACGGCGGTCATCGAACTGGCCCCGGCCTCGTGGCGCGGCCGCGCCCCGGCCGTGGCGACCGCCGCCAACATCGGCGGCCTGGGGCTCGGACCGCTGATCGCCGGACTCCTCGCCGAGTACGCCCCGTCCCCGCTGCACACCCCGTTCGTGCTCGATCTGGCCCTGCTGGTCCTGGTCTTCATCGGCATCTGGCGGCTGCCCGAGACGGTCGACGTCGTGCCGGGCGCGCAGCTGAGCGTGCAGCGGCTCTCGGTCCCGGCCGACATCCGCGGCGTCTTCGTCCGGGCGTCGATCGCGGCATTCGCCGGGTTCGCGGTGATGGGCACCTTCACCGGCGTGATGCCCTCCTTCGTCACGAACATCCTCGGCATCGACGACCACGCGTTCACCGGTTTCCTGGTGTTCGTGCTGTTCGCGTCCTCGGCCCTCACCCAGATCGTCGTGCGCCGGATGCCCACCGAACCGGCCCTGATCGCCGGCTGCGCCATCCTCATCCTCGGGACGGGCCTGTCGATCCTCGGACTTGTCGCCGCATCGACCCCGGCGTTGCTCGGCGGAGCGGTGATCTGCGGTGTCGGGCAGGGTATGTCGTTCAGCAAGGGACTGGCGTCGGTGGTCGCGGCGACCCCGGCGGGCCGCAAGGCCGAGGTCACCTCGACCTACTTCGTCGTCGCCTACGTCGCGATCTCGATCCCGATCGTCGGCCAGGGGATCACCGCGCAGCACTGGGGCCTGCGGCCCGCCGGGATCGCGTTCAACATCGGGGTCGCCGTGCTGGCCCTCGTCGCACTCGTACTGACCATCGTCTCGGTCAGGAACCTGGCACGCCCGACTCGTTGAGAACCGACACGAGGCGCCGGAACCGCACGCTGCTGACGAGATCCTCGACGAGGACCACATCGCCCTCCGCATTCGCGAGTGGGACACGCCAGTTCGGATATTGGGTGCTGTCGGTGCCCGGTTGGTTCTGAATCCGTCGCTCCCCCACCGCATCCACGAGGGCGACGCTCAGCAGCACCGACGGGGTACATGCGATCACCGCGTACAGCGCGTCGACGACCGCGGGATCCGTCAGCGGTGTGTCCCGGGACAGCAGGCCGCGTTCGTAGGCCAGTTCGAGCACGGCGTCGCGTTCGCGCGCATCGCGCTCCCGCTCGGCGTCCTCGCCGGAGGCGAGCAGGCCCAGCCGCGATCGCAGCGCGATGTGGTCGCCCGCCAGATATCCCACGGTCGGGGGCAGGTCGTGCGTCGTCACCGAGGTCAGACACAGCTCGCGGTAGTCCTCGGGCGGGATCGCCGCGTCGGGTCCCTGCTCGAACCACAGGATCGAGGTGCCGAGGATTCCCCGTTCGCGGAGCGAATCCTGCACCGACGGTTCGAAGACGCCGAGATCCTCACCGACGACCACGGCGTCGGCGCGTTGCGCCTCGAGCGCCAGGATGCCGATCAGTGCCTCACTGTCGTAGTGCACGTACGTCCCCTGCGCGGGACTGCTCCCGTCGGGAATCCACCACAGCCGGAACAGGCCGAGGATGTGGTCGACCCGCACACCTCCCGCGTGCCGCAGGACGGTGCGGAGCATGTCGCGGTACGGCTCGTACCCTGCCTCGGCGAGGCGCCGCGGATGCCACGGCGGTTGGTCCCAGTTCTGTCCTTGCTGGTTGAAGCCGTCGGGCGGCGCCCCCACGGTCGCCCCTGACGCGAGCACGTCACCGAGCGCCCATGCGTCGGCGCTGTGCCGGGCGACGCCCACCGCGAGGTCGGCCATCACGCCGATCCCCATGCCCGCGGAGCGCGCCGCGTGAGCGGCGGTGGCGAGTTGCTCGTCGCAGAGCCATTGCAGCCACATGTGGAAGTCGATGCGGCGGGCCAGTTTCCGGCGCTTCTTCGTCAGGTACTCGCGGTCGAGGAACTTGCCGTGCCAGCGCGGGTCGTCGGCGCCGTAACGCTCGGCGAGCGCGCACCACGTCGCGAAACGCTTGAGGCCCTTGCCCTCCCGACGCCGGAACTCGCGGTACGCACCGGCGCGGGCGGGGGCGAGCGGGACGCCGTAGATCAGCTCGAGGGCCTCCATCTTGGCGCGGAAGGCCTTGTTGCGCCGGATCTTGTCGGTGGCGGTGTTCTCGGCGAGGAAGCTGCGACCGAGAGCCCGGACCGACTTGCGCTGCGACTTCGACAATCCGTCGAGTTCGGGGATATCGGTGATCCGGATGTAGAGCGGATTGACGAAGCGTCGTGTCACCGGCAGATACGGTGACGCCTCGATCGGCACCTGCGGCTGTGCGGCATGCAGCGGATTGACCTGGACGAAGTCGGCGCCGTACGCGCTCGCGGCCACCTCGCAGATACCGGCGAGATCGGCGAAGTCGCCCACGCCCCACGAATCCGCCGACCGGATCGAGTACAGCTGCACGGCAAGGCCCCACCGCTTCCGGCCGGTCAACCGGTCCGCGGTGTGCAGGCGGCGCGGCGTCACGATCAGCGGCGCACTCGACGCCGACGAATCGTCGAGATCGAGCGCTTTGATCTGGTGATACCCGGGTGGCAGGTCATCGGGCACGGCGAACGTCGCGCGCCCGACGAGCACGGCGTCGACCTCGCGCGGTTCGACCCAGACGTCGAGTTGCGGCGCGGCGACGTCGTCGCCGGTCTCGCTGACGATCCACACCTTCACCAGATGTCCGTGCGGGACATGGACGGCGAACGTGGCACCGGACCCCTCGGTCACGACCGTCACCGCAGGCACGAATTCGCGCCACGGTTGGTCGTCGATCTCGCGGATCGACTCCTCGATCTCCTCGTCCGACCCGGCGGGCACCTCGAGCGCCCGGAGGACAGCGACCAGGGTCTCGGGGTCGACGTCGTGGCGCTTCTCACCCCAGCCGACGTAGTCGGTGGCGACACCGTAGCGGTGCGCCAGTGCGGTCAACCGATCGAGGTTCACATCAGCCACCCGTGCATGATCGCAGTAATTCCGCACGCGCGCCGTGCTCGTCGCCCGGTTCCCTCCGAGAGCACGGTGCTCACCCGAACAGCACCCCCGGATTGAGCAACCCCCGCGGGTCGAGTGCCGTTTTGATCGCGCGCATGGTCGCGAGATCGGTGGTGTCGCGGCCGAGGTGGGTCCAGGCCACCTTCGCGCGCCCGATGCCGTGCTCGGCGCTGATGCTGCCACCGTTGGCGGCGACGATCCCGAACACGGTGTCGGTGACCGCAGTCGTCTGTTCCGCCGGGACGTCGAGCAGATTGACGTGGATGTTGCCGTCGCCGATGTGTCCGAAGAGAATCGGCCGGCAGGGGAAGGGGTCGTGGACGCCGACCCGGGACAGTTCCGCGAACGCCTCGGGCAGGGCTCTGATCGGCACCGAGATGTCGAGTTTGACGACCGGCGTCGAACTGGAGCGGGCGATGGCCTCGGTGTGACCTTCGCGACCGGCCCAGAGTGCGCGGGCGGGCGCCGGCTCGAGCACGGCATCGATGATGCCCGCCGTGGCGTCGAGGAGTTCGGTTGTCGCCGACTCGATGTCACCGGTTCCCGACAGCTCCACGAGGACGTAGAACGGTCCGGGCGTCGTGGTCGGTCGCCGATGCCCGTGCCGAGCCACGAGCGCGACACCGGCGTCGGTCATCAGTTCGGCGGCCTCGACGGTCAGCCCCGCCGACGCCGCCGCGCCGAGCAACTCGACGGCGTTCTCGACACGTTCGACCGACGCGACCGCGACCGTGGCGGCCGCGGGCGGTGCGACGAGCCTGAACAGAACGCGGGTGATCACCGCGAGGGTTCCTTCACTCCCGGCGAGGAGCGACGGGAGGTCGTATCCCACGTTGTCCTTGACCAGCGAGGTCCATCTGCGCAGGACGCTGCCGTCCGCGAGGACCGCCTCAATCCCCAGGATCTGCGATCTGGCATTGCCCCGGCGGATCATCCGCGTGCCACCGGCATTGGTCGACACCACCCCGCCCGCGGTCGCGCTCTGCCGCGAGGCGAGGTCGACGCCGAATGCCAGACCGGACTGCCTCGCCCGGTCATCGATCGACTCGACGGTCGCGCCGGCCTGGACGCCGACGCAACGGCCGACGGTGTCCACGTCGTCGATGTCGGTCATCCGCACCGTCGACAGCACGATCAGCGGATAGGCCGACCCGTCGCGCGCCGGTGGTACCGAACCGCCGACGAGCCCGGTGTTGCCGCCCTGCACGCAGATCCGCACCCCCGACCGGGCGCACCCGGCGACCACGCGCGAGACCTCGTCGGTGGTGCGGGGGCGGATCACCGCGTCGGCCTCACCGCGGTACCGGCCGGTCCAGTCGGTCAGGAAGCCGGCCATCGCGCCGGGGTCGGTGAGGACATTCGTCTCGCCGACGATCTCCCGGAGCGAGGTCAGGACTCCGTCGATCTCCGCCGGCGGGGTTGGGTCGGGATCGCCCCGGCGAGAACCGAGATCGTCAGGACCGTGGGAACGCATCGAGGATCGGGGTGTCGCCGTCGTTGAACTCGATCACCTCGTGCACCGACGCGGGATGGTCGATCACGGCGGCCGCGACCTGGGCGACATTGTCACGGCTGACCTCGTCACCCTCGACCCGGTCGCCGCCGAGCGTGATGCTGCCGCTGCCGTCCTCGTCGGTCAGCTTGCTGGGCCCGAGGATCGTCCAGTCGAGTTCGGTGGATTTCAGGTACGTGTCCGCGGCCGCCTTGGCCTCGGCATAGGCGTGGAATGAGTTGTCCTCGGGCACACCGTGATCGGGTCCGGCGCCGAAGTAGGACACCATCACGTACCGGCGAACCCCGGCGCGCACGGCAGCGTCCATGGACCGGATCGCGGCATCCCGGTCGACGGCATACGTCCGCGACGCATCCCCGCCGCCGGCGCCCGCGGTCCACACCACGGCGTCGTGGCCGGAGATCGCGGTCGCGATGCCGGTGGTGTCGAGGGTCTCGACGTCGGCGACCACGGGCACGGCGCCGGTGTCCGCGACGTCCTCGGCGTGTTCGGGGTTACGGATGATCGAGGTCACCTCGTCACCGCGGGCCGTCAGGATCCGGGCCAGTCGCACTGCGATCTTGCCGTGTCCGCCGATGATCGCCACTCGAGTCACTGGATGCTCACTTTCGGTTGCTCATTTGTGCCGTCGCCTTGTCCTCGTACCCAATCCAACGTACGCACATGCGCTGGGTCGGCCGATCTCCTGCGGACACGACTCCGCCCCGGTGCCGAGATGTCGGCGCCGGGGCGGAGTCGGGCTGTACGGGTCCGAAGAGACCTCTAGACGCGGGTACGGCCGCGTCCGGTCACCAGCTTGACGAGGAACAGCAAGATGCACGCACCGGCCAGGCAGGTGATGAAGCTGAAGATCCACCCTCCGCCCTCGACGTCGACCCCGAACAGGGTCAGCAACCAGCCACCGAGGAGGCCGCCGATGACGCCGACCACGATGTTGAGGATGATCCCCTGCTGCGCATCGGTCTTCATGATCTTGCTGGCGATCCAGCCGGCCAGTCCACCGATGATGATCCACGCGATGATGCCAATTCCCAGCATGTCTACCTCCTGAGGTTCGTCGTTGATCCGTTGTGCGAATCGTTTGGGATCGCGAAGATCCCTCGAATCGCTACAAATCGGAACGTACCCAGGCATGCAGCGGTTGAAACAGCCTCCGCGTGAAATGTGTACACATCGAGACCGGACCCGTCACCGGATCGAGACCCGGGGGCCGGGAACCCGGCTCAGGGGCAGGTCACCTTGATCTCGTAGGACTTCGTGACCTGCTCGGTCGGGTTCGCCAGGTCGATACCGGACGCCTCACCGCTCACCGTGTAGGTGTCACCGTCCTTGGTGACATCGGCGCTCCCCCCGCCCGCACCCTTCTGGTAGCCCAGTGTCACCCCGTCGAGCGAACCCAGACCCACCGATTCGACCTCGGGGGAGTCACCCGAGGTCAGGACCACGCCGATACCCGAGCCCGAGCCCGAACCGATTCCGATGGTCACCTTCCCTGCGGAATCCGTGCAACCGACCGTCTTGTCCGCCAGTTCCAGCTCCTTGCCGTCGACGGTCACCGTGGCCTCCGCGTCGGTGCCACCCGACGCCGAGTCGTCGGAACCGCATGCGGTGAGGGCTACGGCCAGTGCCGCGGCGCCGAGAACCGAAGTGATGTGCACTTTGCGCATGATGGGAGGTCTCCTGAGGAGTCGACGAGGTGCCACCGGTCGGCGGCTGAGATGAATTTAGACGCCTGAGCTGCGGTTCGGCGTCAGTTGATCGAATGGGCGCGGGAACTCGCCGTGGTCACGGAGAGTTTGGCGTCGGCCTCGACCATGACCGCGCGGGTGAGGTCGCGGAGCTGCTCGTAGTGCCCGTGGTAGCCGTACTTCGCGTGCACGCTGGGCCACGACGCGAACTCGGCGGCCGCACCGATCGCGTTGGCCTCGTGCACGTAGGCGGGTAAGACGTTCTGGATGGTGGGGTCCCGACGGAGTCGCCGCACCGTGTCCTGGTGGAGGCCCGATCCGGCACGGTACTTGGTGATCACGACCCCCAACTCGACGATGTCGCGCCCCAGTTCGGCGCCGAAACCGGCGACCTGCCGCTGGACGTGTGGGATCGCGTACGTGGACAACACATCGGGGATCGTCGGGATCAGGTACCCGCCGGCCATGGCCAGGCCGTTGAGACTGAACGGTCCGACGTTGGGCGGGCAGTCGATGAGGATGTAGTCGTACCTGCCGGCAACCGGGTCGAGGACGTTTCCCAAGACCTCGACGGCCGCCAGGTGATCGTCGGCCGCGACCCGATGGGCGCTCAGCTCCTCGGCCAGTTCGATGAGGTCCAGCGAGGACGGCAGCAGGTCGATCCCGGTCAGTCCGCTGACGGTCGAGACGTCGCGCTGCACGCTGCTCTCGAGATCGAAGTCCCGGGTGCCGTCGAGTACGTCGGCGAACAGTGTCGCAACGGTCTGCCGTCGCGCATTGCACGCGAGCCAGCGCTCCTGCCCGATCATCATGGTCGTCAGGTTCGTCTGCGCGTCCAGGTCGACGAGAAGGACCTTCTTACCGAAGACGCCGGCGAGAAAATCGGCGAGCGCTCCGGTGAGCGTGGTTTTCCCGACCCCGCCCTTGAGGCTGATGGTCGCGATCACCGTCGGCATGATGTCCCCGGTCTGCTCGGTCGTCGTGCGTCGCGAGTCAGATTACCGAGCCGACGCCGAGGCCACCGGGCGTAATCGGAACCCCGTCCGCCGGAGGTCGCCCCGTCGGGAGCGCTCGATCCGAAGTCCCGCGGTCGAGATGGGGTCCGGCGAACCTGGCGAGCCCATTCTGCGAGAATTCTCCGAATCTGTGACAATGTTCGCGTCGAGAGTATTGATGGGCTATTTCGATGAATTCGATATCCGTATTCGGAATTGGATGAGAAACGATCATCGAAACAAAGCCTCGAATTCGGCGACGTGCGAACTCTCGTGAGCACCGACCCGCAGAATTCCCACGTGGAAGGACAACCGTATGAGTATCCGAGTCCGAAAGGTCACCGCCGGCCTGGCGGTCTGCGCCGCGGCGGCCTTCGGCGCGGCCCACACGCCCGCAGCCGAGGCCGCGCCGACCGATGTCACCGCGACGGCCTCCGTGTCCGGCAGCACCGTCACGCTGACGGTCACGAACAACTCCGCGAAACGCATCGGCTGCGAGATCGTCGGGGTCCCGGCCGGCGGCGCCCCGACCAACGTCGTCTTCGGATACCAGACCCCCGAGGAGCTGGGCGCGCTGATCACCACCGGATCGTCGAAGTCGTTGCCGCTGCGGATTTCTCAGGGCACACCGCCTGCCCCGACCGGAACGACGACGATCCCGGACGGTGCTTACGACATCTACTGGGGCTGCACCACGATCACCCTGCCGCCGGGCACCGGGGCAGCCGAGGAGTTCTGGGGCACCAACCCACCGGTGACGGGCACGACCCCGACGGTCGCGGAGCCGATCCGGGTGACGGTGCCGGGCGGCGCGGCGACACCCCCGGCGCCGAAACCCGACGCCCCGGCCGCCCCCGGTCTGCCGACCATCCCGGGGCTGCCGAACATTCCCGGACTCCCCGAGATCCAATTGCCCGCGGAGATCTGCTCGACGTCGTCCTGCCTCCCCGTCGGATGACCTGCCGGGTGTGACCGCTCGCCCGCGGTCACACCGGGGGAGTCTGTCACCGAAATCCGCGGTGTGTCCGATCGAATATGTGCCGACAGCGGCCCGGTGAATCGTGCGCGGGCGAGGGCACGGCGCGAATCCGCGGATTCGTCACCGGGGATTCGCCGTCGTGATCACCGTGATCTCGATTCGCGGCGACCGGCGGCGAAGGGGGTCTCACCGGGCGAGTGATGACCGGTTTGGGCAATGCACTTCCGGGACCCGGGTGCGGTTGTGCATACTTCGACCATGCCAACATCCGATGTCACGCCTCTGCATCTCGCGGCCGAAGGCGGCGGGGCGGCGCTCGATCAGGTCTTCCTGATGTCCGCGGTGGCCGCCGTCGTGTCGATCGGTCTGCTCTGGATCGGATACCTGCACCGCACACGCAAGATCACCTGGCTGACGACGTTGTCCGAGTGGGCCGCGCGCCGCGTGAACCGGCCGCCGTGGGCGGCCCTGCCGATCTTCCTGTTCACCAGCACGATCATCTGCGCCCTGTTCGGCTTCCTCTGGGATGTGAGTCTGCACATCGGCGATGGCCGCGACGAGGGACCGCTCGCGAACCCCGCGCACTACTTCATCCTGGTGGGCCTGTTCCTGCTGTTCATCTCCGGCATGCTGTCGGTGTTCCTGCCGTTCGACAAACCCGGCCGCTCGGCGGTCCGGATCACGCGCCACTGGTATGCGCCGGTCGGTGGAATCCTGTTGGCCGGCTGTGGTTTCTACGCGTTGCTGGGATTCCCGCTCGACGACGTCTGGCACCGGATCTTCGGCCAGGACGTCACACTGTGGGGGCCGACTCACCTGATGCTGATCGGCGGCGCGGGTCTGTCGCTGATCGCGGTCGTGATCCTCGACCGGGAGGGGCGGGCCGCGATGGGTCCCGACGCCCCGCAGGACGGGCGGAGTCAGTGGCTCGTACGCTGCCTGGCCTTCGGCGGACTGGTGATCGGGATGTCGGTGTTCCAGATCGAATACGACTTCGGTGTCGAGCAGTTCCGTCTCGTCCTGCAGCCCATGATGATCGCCGGCGCCGGCGCATTCGCGCTCGTGGCCGCACGGATCAGCCTGGGGCCGGGCGCGGCGCTCGTCGCGGCGGTGTTCGCGATCCTGTTGCGCGGTGTCGTCGCCGTCGTCGTCGGACCGGCTCTGGGCGCACCGATCAACGTGTTCCCGCTCTACCTGGGCGCGGCTGTGGTCATCGAGCTGCTCGCGCTGACCCCCCTCCTCAAACGCCGGGTGCTCTTCGGCGCGGTGGCCGGTCTGGGCGTCGCGACTCTCGGGCTCTGGATCGAGTCGTGGTGGATCGCCGCGGCCTATCCGTTCCCGTGGGTCACCGGAATGTGGGGCGAGGCACTGGCCATGGCCATCCCGGTGGGGGTCGTCGCCGGAGTGTGCGGCGGCCTGCTCGGCCTCGTCAGCGTCGGCGAACGACTCCCCCGACGCTGGATCAGTGTCACCGCCGTCGTGCTCTCGGTCCTGGTGATCGGCGGCGCCGTCGCCAACGGGCTGCGGGTCTCGGTGCCCGCGGACACCACCGCGCGCATCGTCCTGACCCCCGCCGGCCCCAACGCGGCCGCCGAGCAGAACGTCACCGCCGAGGTCTTCCTCAACCCGACCGACGCACTCAGCGGTGACCCGGAATGGGTGACGCTGATGTCCTGGCAGGGCGGGATCGACAACGACCGCGGCATCGTCATCGACCGCCTCGAGCGGGTGGGTCCCAACCGGTTCCGGTCCACCGAACCGATGCCGGTGTCGGGATCGTGGAAGACCATCCTGCGGGTGCAGGACGGGACCACCATGGCCGGTGTACCCGTCTACCTCCCGGCGGATCCCGCGATCGGCGCGGAAGGCGAACCGGCGCAACAGACGTCGACGAAGCCGTTCGTCGCGGAGATCTCGATCCTGCAGCGCGAGCGCACCTTCGACTACCCGTCGTGGCTGTTCGGTGCCGCGTCCCTGGTGGTTCTCGTGTGCTCGCTGCTGCTCATCGCCGCACTCTCCTGGGGGGCCGGCCGGGTGAACGCCCGCGAGGCGACCTCGGGCGCACGGGAGCCAGAGCTCCAGCCGCAGCCGTGACCGGTTCCGCGGCGGCCGTTGCCGTCCACCATCTCGCCACCCATCCGCTCGTGCTGGCCCTGCCGGCCGTGATCCCCGCGTTCCTGCTGGTGGGCGTCATCGTCACGATCGCGATCCTCGACCGCCGTCGCGGGGACGAGGACGAGGACGACGGTGACGCCGCCGGCACCGGCGGCGTCGATCACTCCACCGACCCGGATCCCACCGCTCCCCCGACCCGGAACGAGGCCGATGACCCCGCCCGCGAGGCCGACTGACACTCTGCTCGCCCACGGACTGGGAGGTTCGGAATACCTGCCCGTTCCGCTGACCGCGGTGTTGATCGGCTGCGCGTGGGCACTGACGATCTCTTTCGCGATCATCGCCTTCGCTTGGCGCACACCGCGGTACGGACGACCCGACGCCGGCCGTGAGCTTCCGCCGTGGGTGACGACGACCGTGGACAACCGCTGGGTTCGCGGTGTGATCAGCGGACTCGCGGTGGTGCTCACCGCGTGGCTCATCGTCGCCGCCTTCGGGCCCGACACCGACGAGAACCCCCTGCCCGGCGCGTTCTACGTCCTGCTCTGGGTGGGCATGACCGTGCTGTCGGCGCTCCTCGGCCCGGTGTGGCGGCTGTTGTCGCCGGTCCGGACCGTCCTTCGCCTGGCGCAGGGCATCGCGGGCCCGCGTGTCGTCGGCCTGACGGACTATCCGCGACGTCTCGGGTGGTGGCCCGCAGCGCTGGGTCTCTTCGCCTTCGTCTGGCTGGAACTGGCGTCTCCCGACCCGAGTTCGGTGGCGTCGGTGCGGATCTGGTTGATCTGCTATGTCGTGATCACCTTCGCCGGTGGCGTGGTCTTCGGACTGCGCTGGACTGATCGCGGCGACCCGTTCGCGGTGTACAGCACGGTTGCATCGCGTCTGTCCCCGTTCGCCCGGAACCGCGAGGGTCGGGTGATCGCCCGGAGTCCGATGAACTCGCTGACCACGCTGCCGGTGCTCCCGGGTACCGTCACGGTCCTCGCGATCCTGCTCGGCTCCACCGCCTTCGACAGTTTCTCGGCGATCCCGCTCTGGCGGGATCTCGTCGCCGAGGGCGCGGGCGACAACCAGGTGATCGCCACCTGCTACTCGACCGCGGGCCTACTGGTGTTCATCGGCATCGTCGCGGCGACGTTCTGGACGGCCGCCCGCGCCGTCGGCGGTGTGCAACCGGATCTCCGGCGCCGCCTGCCCGGCCTGATGGCGCACTCGCTCGTCCCGATCGTGATCGGCTACATCCTCGCCCACTACCTGCAGTCGCTGGTCGAGCAGGGCCAGGAGACCGTACTCGCACTGGGCGATCCGCTGGGGCGAGGCTGGAACGTGCTGTGGCTCAGCGATGCCCATCCGGTCTACGTGATGTCGAACCATCCGACCGTCACCGTGACCCTCAAGGTGGCGTTCGTCCTCGGCGGGCACCTGCTGGGGGTCGCCGCCGCGCACGATGCGTCACTGCGGCTGCTACCGCGGAAGCACCAGCTGACCGGGCAGCTCACCATGATGGTGACGATGGTCTTCTACACGTTCCTCGGCCTGTACCTGTTGTTCGGCGGATGAGTTCGGCGGAAAGGTCCGCCGGTCGGTGGGCCGGGCTCAGTAGGTGGTCGGCGGGGTGCCCTTCTTGTTCGAACGGAACAGCATGTAGCCGCCGTAGAGGGCGAGTGCGATGAGGGCGATCCAGAACAGTCCCTCGAGCAGCGGGCCGAGGACGGCCAGCGCGATCAGTGCGACCGCGAGGACGCCCAGGACTTTCCAGAAGGTCATGCCGGTGGTGTTCGTCGATGTGCTCATGCGCCCAGTCTGCGCCCGCCGAAGCGGGAAAGCGATGGTCGAGGGCACTTCTGGGGCGAACTTCAGGGACTTCCCTGAGAGAGCCCCCACCGCGGGAAACCCCTACCGTGCGAACCATGCCTCGGCGTTGCCGCTGAGTGCCTTCTCGATGCGCAGCGCGGACGTGTCGGTCAGGTCGGACGGCAGTGCGTCGGGTGCGAACCACGCGACGTCGGAGTTCTCGTCGTCGGCGGCCCGCGGATCACCGGCGACGTACCGCGCGAGGAAGCAGACGTCGAGATAGCGGGTCTGGTCGCCGTTCGGGTAGGTGATCAGGGGGGTGACGTCGATGCTGGTCAGCCGCACGATGTCGACGGTGACCGCGGTCTCCTCCCGTACCTCGCGCAGGGCGGCCCGCGCCGGCTCCTCCCCCGGCTCGAGGACGCCGGACACGACGGCCCACTGCCCGTTGTCGACGCGCCGGGTGAGCAGCACGCGCCCCGAGTCGTCGAGGACGACGACGCTGACGCCGGACAGCCAGAGTTCGCGGTGACCGACCTGGGCTCGCAGATCGCGGATGAATTCGGGGATGGGCACCCCCACATCCTGCCCGGCGGGGTCGCACGGTGCCGAAGGAGCGCCGTCGGGGTGCGGGTCGGACGACGATCTCCGCGCCGCGCACAATGTGACCCATGAGGATCTCCCGACGCGCCGAAGGGATCGCACCGTTCCAGGCGATGGAGTACGCCAAGCGCGCGGCCGAACTCGAGGCGGCAGGTCATCCGGTCGTGAAGCTGAACATCGGCGAACCCGACTTCGGGCCGCCGCCTGCGGTTCTGGCCGCGGCCCGCGAAGCGACCGGGCGCCCCCTCGCGTACACCGGCGCCCTCGGTCTCCCCGCATTGCGCGAGGCCATCGCGGACTTCTACGGCCACCATTTCGGGGCCACGGTGGATCCGGCTCGGGTCGCGGTGACCGCCGGCGCGTCGGCGGCACTCCTGATGGCCTGCGCGGCGCTGATCGACCCGGGCGATGAGGTGCTCATCGGCGATCCCTCCTATCCGTGCAACCGTCAGTTCGCGCATGCGTTCGGCGCGCGGGTGAGGCTTTTGCCGACCACCCCGGCGACTCGGTTCCAGCTCACGACCGCCGAAGTCGGGGAGGCGTGGACGGATTCCACCCGCGGGGTCATCGTCGCCACCCCCTCGAACCCGACCGGCACGTCGATGCCCTACGAGGAACTCGTGGCCATGTGCGATCTGGCTGCCGCGCGTGGCGGATGGTCGATCGTCGACGAGATCTACCTCGGGTTGTCCGACCCCGCGCCGGACGGACGGCCGCCGCGCAGCGTCCTGGCCGCCGGCTCGCCCGGCGTCGCGGAGGCGGTGGTGGTCAACAGTTTCTCTAAGTACTTCGGGATGACCGGGTGGCGGTTGGGTTGGTGCATCGTCCCCGACGAACTCGTGGGAGTGATGGAACGGCTGGCGCAGAACTTCTATGTGTGCCCGCCGACCCCGTCGCAGTACGCGGCGCTGGCCTGCTTCACCCCGGAATCCCTCGCGGTCGCCGAACACAACCGCCGTGAGTTCGCGCGTCGACGCCAGCTCGTCGTCGACGGACTGGCCGATGTCGGACTCGAGGTGCCCGTCATCCCCGACGGCGCTTTCTACGTCTACCTCGACGTGAGTTCCACGGGGTTGACGTCGACCGAGTTCTGCGACCGGGTGCTCGCCGACGCCCACGTCGCCATGACCCCGGGCAACGACTTCGGCGTGGCGGGCGCGGACCGGTACGTCCGGCTGTCCTACGCCGCTTCCACCGACGACCTCACCCTCGCCATCGAACGGATTCGCACGTTCGTCGGCGCCGGTCATGTCCCACTTCGATGAGGAGAAACCAGCACATGAGCTTCGCGGGCACAGTCCGTTCCGAACGCCTCGCCGACGAGGTGACCCCGATCCTGACCGCGCGCACCGAGGGCGATCCACGGGTTCCGGGTGTGGTCGCGGGCGTGACGACCGACGAGGAGACGGTGTTCCTGGGCGCCGCCGGGGTCCGCGCCCTCGACGACCCACAACCGATGACCGTCGACTCGGTGTTCGCGATGTTCTCCGCGACGAAGGCGGTCACCGCGACCGTTGCGCTCCAGCTCGTCGAGGACGGTGATCTCGACCTGCACGCACCCGCGCGCTCCTACGTACCGGAGCTCGGCGAACTACAGGTGATCGAAGGCTTCGACGACGACGGTCAGCCGCGCCTCCGCCCACCCGCCTCCGATGTCACAACACATCAGTTGCTCACCCACACTGCCGGTTTCGGTTACGACTTCTTCAACGAGACGTATCGACGACTCACCGCCGACCACGGCGTTCCCCCAGTCGCCACGGCGACCCTGGCGTCATTGCGGACCCCACTGTTGTTCGATCCGGGCACGGAGTGGGAATACGGTTCCGGAGTGGACTGGGCCGGACAGGTCATCGAGGCCGTCGCCGGACGCCGGCTCCGCGAGGTGATGGACGACCGGGTCCTCACACCACTCGGCATGTCCGACACCGGTTTCGCGCTCTCCGACGACGCCCGCAGCAGGCGGGCCGTCCTGCACATGCGCAAACGGGGCGAGCTGGTACCCAACCATCGTTGGGAACAGCCCGCCGATCCCGAGATCGACATGGGCGGACAAGGCCTTTGGTCCACGGTCCCCGACTATCTGACGTTCCTGCGAATGTGGTTGCGCGGCGGGCGTTCCGACAGCGGAGAGCAGATCCTGCGACCGAACACCGTCGAGGGCGCGTTGCACAATCAGATCGGCGACTTGGCGGTTCGACGGTTACCCGGCGTGATCCCGCCGTTGAGCCACGACGTCGAATTCTTCCCCGGCACACCGAAGTCGTGGTCCTATCCGTTCATGGTCAACGACGCCGACGCGCCGACCGGCCGCCCGGCCGGGTCCCAGTCGTGGGCCGGGCTGGCGAACCTCTACTTCTGGATCGATCCCCACACCCGCATCGGCGGCTTCTGGGCGACGCAGGTCTTCCCGTTCTTCGACCCTGCCTCGGTCGACGGCTACCTCGACTTCGAGGCAGCCACGTACCGGGCACTGCAGGCCTGAAACACACTCTGAAACCACCCGTCAGAACGTCGCCGACGACATATCGTCGACGGCGCCCCTCCTGAGGGTGGTTCCCAGGGTCGCCGCCCGACACCCCCAGACTTCTGGGAAGGCACTGCCCCAGAACTCTGGCGCGCACAGTTCCCGCGTTCGAGGGATGGCGGGAACAAAAGGGCCTCAGCCACTCTGAGTCGCATGGAGCAGCCGGTCCCCGGCGCACCACCGACTCGAAGGAAGCACCGTGTCCATCACCTCCGAACCTCTCGACTCCACCGACTTCGACGCCCTGCTCTCCGCGGTTGCCGGGCCGGTCCTGACCCCGGCTGACGAGGGTTACACCGGCGAACTGTCCGGCTTCAACCTCGCGGCGATCCCGGCAGCCGACGTGGTCGTCGGGGCGACGAACGCCGCCGACGTCGCCGCCGCCGTGCGGTACGCGCGGTCCAACGGATTGCGCATCAGTGCGCGCGCCACCGGGCACGGCTCCCCCATCGAGGGGCGGGGCACGGTCGTCGTCACGACCTCCCGGATGACCGGGATCAGCGTCGACCCGGTCACCAGGACCGCTCGTGTCGGCGCCGGTGTGCGGTGGCGCGACGTGGCCGCCGCGACCGCGCCCCACGGTCTCACGGGGCTCGTCGGCTCGTCGTCGTCGGTGGGCGTCGTCGGGTACACCCTCGGCGGCGGCCTCAGTCCCCTCGGTCGGCAGTTCGGTTACGCCGCCGACCATGTCCGTTCGATCGAGCTCGTCACCGCCGACGGCATCGTCCGGACAGTCGACGCGTCGGCGGGTTCGGACCTGTTCTGGGCGCTGCTGGGCGGCCGCGACGGTTTCGGCATCGTCACCGCACTCGAGTTCGAGCTGTTCGATCTGCCCACGGTCTACGGCGGCGGGATCTTCTTCGCCGGCTCAGCGGCCGGCGACGTCTTACATGCGTGGCGGGAGTGGGCCCCTTCCCTTCCCGAGGAGGCCGGGACCTCGGTGGCCATCCTCCGGCTCCCGCCGGACCCCAACCTGCCGCCGCCCCTGCAGGGTCAGCTCGCCGTCCACGTGCGCTACACGCACACCGGCGACCCGGCCACCGCCGCCGCCCTGCTGGCACCGATGCGTTCGGCCGGGCCGATCCTGCTGGAGAACATCGACGTCTTGCCGATCGCCGCACTCGATGCCGTGCACATGGACCCGCCCGGGCCGATGCCCAGCGCCGAGCGTGGCTGCCTGCTCACCGGTTTCCCGCCATCGGCCGTGGACGCACTGCTCGCCGTCGCCGGCCCCACGGTGGCGAGTCCGCTGGCCATCGTCGAGGTCCGTCTCCTCGGTGGCCGGTTGCGGTCGCCGCAACGTGTACCCAACGCCGTGGTCGGACGCGACGGCGCGTTCTCCGTCATCGCCATCGGCGTCCCCGCGGGCCCGATGGGCCACCAGGTCGGTGAGCATCTCGCCGCCGTGAACGACGCGCTGGCCGCCCACTCGTCGGGAGCCCTGCTGAACTTCTCCGGGCGGACGTCCGCCGAGCGCGACGCGTTGTGGCCCGACGATCAGCGGATGCGTCTGGAGACCATCCGGCGTCGCCACGATCCGAACGGTGTCCTCCAACCAGGTGATCCCACGATTGTGGGATAGACATCACCGCAGCTCACGCCGACAATTGTCGGATGACATCGAGTCTGACCGCCGAGCGTGTGCGCCGCGACATCGAGGTCGTGGCCCACGCCGGCCTGACTCTCGACGAGTTCTTCGCCGAGACCGTGGCCTCGCTGGGCCGCGCGGTGCCCGCCGACGCCTTCTGCATCGGCACCTTCGATCCCAACACCGTGCTGCTGACCAGCGCCCGCAAGTACGGCGCCCTGCTCGGCCAGGATCATCGTGATCCCGATTGGGGCCTCCTCGAGTACGGCCAGGTGGAGCCGACCGCGTTCCGTCAGATGGTCGCCGAGAGGCGCGACGCAGTCGGCATGAAGATGCTCGAACGAGATGCGCCGGAACACTCGAACCGCATGTCGCAGTTGATGATCCCGGAGTACTGCTTCCACGACGAGGCGAGGCTCGTGCTGCGCGACGGCGACCGGGCGTGGGCCGGTATCTCGCTGTTCCGCAGCGGTTCCGGATGCCGGCCGTTCGATTCCGACGAAGTGGAGTTCCTGGCCTCGCTGTCGCGCACGCTCGCACACGGTGTCCGGGTCGGCCTGCTGAGCAGCGTGGTCGCCGACATGCCGAGCGTGCCGGGTCCGGTTCCCGCGGCCGTGCACGGCCCGGCGGTCCTGATCATCGACCGCAGCAACGAGATCGTCCAGATGAGCGCCGGCAGCCAGGAACGCATCGCCGACCTCGCGTCCGGTCCCAACGGTGCGGCGGTGATGAACCCCATCTACGGCCTGATCGGGGCCGCACGACGGTACGGGGCCGGTGAGTCCTCCGTCCCGCCGCGCCTCCGGGTGCGGGGTGCGTCGGGCATGTGGCTGGTCATCCACGCATCGCCGCTGTCATCGGCCGACGGCCGGGTGGGCGAGGTCGTGGTGACGATCGAGGAGGCGCGCCCGCCCGAGATCATTCCGCTGGTCGTCGAGGCATTCGGGCTCACCGCTCGCGAACGCGACGTCACGCAGATGGTGCTGCAGAGCGTGGCCACCAAGGACATCGCCACCGCCCTGCACGTCTCGGCCTACACCGTGCAGGACCACCTGAAATCCATCTTCGACAAGGCCGGCGTCCGCAGCAGACGCGAGCTGATCGCGCGGATCTACTTCGATCAGTACGCCCAACGTCTCAACGAACCGCTGTTGCCGTCCGGATCGTTCGCCGCCGCCGACAACGAGCTGTAGCGAGCTCCTCCCCCTCCGAACCCCCAACGAACCCGCCCTGTGCGCGCCGCACTCGGCGGGTTCGTTGTCGTCGTCTCACAGTGAGACGTTTGTAATCCACGTCACAGGGTTGTATCGAAGTCGCTCCAGTCCATGCGGGCCGGCAGTCCGCCGGCTCTCCACCAAGGAGGCGCACTTTGAGCAGGCAGAGCTTGACAAAAGCCCATGCGAAGATCACCGAGTTGTCCTGGGAGCCCACCTTCGCCACCCCGGCCACCCGGTTCGGTACCGACTACACATTCGAGAAGGCCCCCAAGAAGGATCCGCTCAAGCAGATCATGCGGTCGTACTTCCCGATGGAGGAGGAAAAGGACAACCGCGTGTACGGCGCCATGGACGGCGCCATCCGCGGCAACATGTTCCGCCAGGTGCAGGAACGTTGGCTGGAATGGCAGAAGCTGTTCCTGTCGATCATCCCGTTCCCCGAGATCTCTGCGGCCCGCGCGATGCCGATGGCCATCGACGCCGTCCCCAATCCCGAGATCCACAATGGCCTGGCCGTGCAGATGATCGACGAGGTTCGTCATTCGACGATCCAGATGAACCTCAAGAAGCTGTACATGAACAACTACATCGACCCGGCCGGCTTCGACATCACCGAGAAGGCGTTCGCCAACAACTACGCCGGCACCATCGGCCGCCAGTTCGGCGAGGGTTTCATCACCGGCGACGCCATCACCGCGGCCAACATCTACTTGACCGTCGTCGCCGAAACAGCCTTCACCAACACGCTTTTCGTCGCCATGCCCGACGAGGCCGCCGCCAACGGCGACTACCTGCTGCCGACCGTGTTCCACTCCGTCCAGTCCGACGAGTCGCGACACATCTCCAACGGCTACTCGATCCTGCTCATGGCACTCGCCGACGAGCGCAACCGCCCCCTGCTGGAGCGCGATCTGCGCTACGCATGGTGGAACAACCACTGCGTCGTCGACGCCGCCATCGGCACGTTCATCGAGTACGGCACCAAGGACCGTCGCAAGGATCGCGAGAGCTACGCCGAGATGTGGCGTCGCTGGATCTACGACGACTACTACCGCAGTTACCTTCTGCCGCTGGAGAAGTACGGGCTCACCATCCCGCACGACCTTGTCGAGGAGGCGTGGAACCGGATCACCAACAAGCACTACGTCCACGAGGTCGCCCGCTTCTTCGCCACCGGCTGGCCGGTCAACTACTGGCGCATCGACGCCATGACCGACAAGGACTTCGAGTGGTTCGAGCACAAATACCCCGGCTGGTACAACAAGTTCGGCAAGTGGTGGGAGAACTACAACCGGCTCGCCTACCCGGGCCGCAACAAGCCGATCGCCTTCGAAGAGGTCGGGTACGAGTACCCGCACCGGTGCTGGACCTGCATGGTGCCCGCCCTCATCCGCGAGGACATGGTCACCGAGAAGGTCGACAACCAGTGGCGCACGTACTGCTCGGAGACCTGCTACTGGACCGATGCGGTGGCGTTCCGGGGCGAGTACGAGGGTCGTGAGACCCCGAACATGGGTCGCCTCACCGGTTTCCGTGAATGGGAGACTCTCCATCACGGCAAGGATCTCGCCGACATCATCCAGGACCTGGGTTATGTCCGAGATGACGGCAAGACCTTGATCCCGCAGCCGCACCTCGATCTGGACCCGAAGAAGATGTGGACGCTCGACGATGTCCGCGGCAACGTCTTCAACAGCCCGAACGTGCTGCTCAACGAGATGTCCGACGAGGAACGGGACGCCCACATCGCGGCGTACCGCGCCAACACCAACGGGGCCGTTCCGGCCTGAGGCGGCAGGGGTGGTGGACGGCGCGAACCTCCGCAACCGCGCCGTCCACCACATCCGCAACTGAACCGTTTCGTCGCAATTCCCTTCGCTCAGGAGCTTCCGTGGCCGACACACATCGCATCAACTTCGCCCCCGTCGACATCGAGATGGAGGTGGGCGAGGACGAGACCATCCTCGACGCCGCATTCCGGCAGGGCATCCACCTCATGCACGGGTGCCGGGAGGGTCGGTGCTCGGCGTGCAAGTCCTACATGCTCGACGGCGACGTCCAGATGGACGACTACTCGACCTTCGCCTGCAACGACGCCGAAGAGGCCGAGGGGTACGTCCTGCTCTGCCGCACCTATGCCTACAGCGACTGCGACATCGAGTTGCTGAACTTCGACGAGGACGAATTGCTCGGCGGCGCACCGATCCAGGACGTCAAGACCCGCGTCGCGGCGGTCGAGTCGATGACCAAGGACATCGTCTCTCTTCGTCTGGACGTCGTCGAGCCGGCGACCTTCGAGTTCAAACCCGGCCAGTACGTGGACCTCTCGATCCCCGGGACGGATGAGAAGCGGTCGTTCTCGATCGCCACCACGCAATCCACCCCGGACACACTCGAGTTCCTCATCAAGAAGTATCCGGGCGGCGTGTTCGCCGGCATGCTCGAGAGCGGACTCGAACCGGGCACCGAGATCATGGTCAACGGTCCCTACGGATCGTGCACCCTCCGCAACGGACATGTGCTCCCGCTCGTCTGCATCGGCGGGGGCGCGGGCATGGCACCGCTGCTGTCGCTTCTGCGGCACATCAGCGAAGCCGGAATTCAGCGCCCGGTGCGCTTCTACTACGGCGCTCGCACCGCGGCCGATCTGTTCTGTCTCGACGAGATCGCCTCGCTCGGTGAGAAGATCGCCGACTTCAGCTTCACCGCATGTTTGTCCGAGTCCGCCGCCGACGCACCCGCAGGCGTCTCGGTGGCCGAGGGCAACGTCACCGACATCGTCAACGAATGCGAATCCGACCTGTCCCGAACGGAGGTGTATTTCTGCGGACCCCCGCCCATGGTCGACGCGGCGTTGGCTCTCGCCGAACAACATTCGGTGCCCCGTGACCAGATCTTCTATGACAGTTTCACCAGCCCGGCATTCGACTAGCCCACTCAGATCCCCGACAGCCGCCGACATCCCGAGGAGCGCGCAGTATGTCCGCACCCACCGCACCCAAACCCAACCAGCGGGAACGCAGTTTCCCGTCCATCGAGTTCACCGACGCCGAGGCCGGCGCCAAGGACTTCCCGAGTTCGAAGAGCCGTAAATACAGCTATTACCAGCCGGCCAAGAAGCGGGCGACGACGTACGAGGACGTGACCGTCGATGTGCAGCCCGATCCCGAACGGCACCTGAGTCAGGGCTGGATCTATGGCTTCGGCAACGGTCCCGGCGGCTACCCGCAGGAGTGGACGACGGCGAAGTCGAGCAACTGGCACGCCTTCCTCGACCCGAACGAGGAGTGGGACCAGACGATCTACCGGAACAACTCGGCGGTCGTCCACCAGGTCGACCTGTGCCTGCAGAACGCCAAACGGGCACGCGCCTACGATTCCTGGAATTCGCCGTGGCTCAAGTTCATCGAGCGCAACCTCGGCGCCTGGATGCACGCCGAGAACGGGTTGGCGCTGCATGTGTTCACCTCCATCCAGCGGTCCGGACCGACCAACATGATCAACACCGCCGTGGCGGTGAACGCCGCGCACAAGATGCGCTTCGCCCAGGATCTCGCACTGTTCAACCTCGACTTGTCCGAGGCCGAGGAGGAATTCGACGGCGGGGCGCACAAAGAGGTGTGGCAGGCAGCGCCGGAGTGGCAGCCGACCCGCGAGGTCGTCGAGCGTCTCACGGCGGTCGGCGACTGGTGCGAGCTCCTCTTCGCCACCAACATCGTCTTCGAGCAGCTCGTCGGATCGCTGTTCCGTTCGGAGCTGGTCATGCAGGTCGCCGCCCGAAACGGCGACTACATCACCCCCACCATCGTCGGCACCGGTGAGTACGACTACGACCGCGACCTGGCCTACGCCCGGAGCCTGTTCCGAATCCTCACTCGCGACGGGGAATTCGGAGATCAGAACAAGGAGCTGTTCGCCCAGTGGCTCGCCGTGTGGGTACCCCGGTGCCTCGAGGCGGCCCGTGCGCTGCAACCGATCTGGTCCCAGCCGGCCGACAAGTCGATCACCTTCGCCACCAGCCTGGACGCGGCGACCGCCAAGTTCACCGACCTGCTGACATCCATCGATGTCGCCATCCCCGAGGAGTTGACCAAGTGACCATGCAATTCGGCGCGGAGACCGAGTTCTCCAACATGTGCGGCGTGACGCTGATGAACACCCCGATCGGCCGCGTCGTCGCCGACGTCATGGGTTCGAAGGACGGGGTCGAACTCACCGAGTACCCGTCGATGATCCGCGTGGACGGGGTCAACCGGCTCGAGTTCGACTACGACGAGCTGACCGACGCACTCGGCCAGGACTTCGACGGATCGATCTTCGAGGAGATCAGCTCGACCCATTACGGGCGGATGGTGCACCTCGACGACCGGACCTTCCTGTTCGCCAGCCCGGAGGATGCCGCCGAGTACATCGGTTTCGACCTCACCGCCCAGAGCTGAGAGCTCGCACCAGGCCTGCGTCGTGACCGCCGGCGGATCGTTCCCGGCGGTCACGACGTACACCAAACCATCTCTTCCAGCCCCTGTCCCCCGCCCCGCCGACCACATCCGAGACAGCCCGGCACCACCCGCCGAGACCACCCCGCCGAGACCACAGCCCACGATCGTCAGGAGCACACGATGTACGAGAAGAATGGCGACAGGTACTTCATCGTCGACGCCCACGTCCATCTCTGGGACGGACGCGAATCCAACCAGAAGAACATCCACGGCAAGCAGTTCATCGATTGCTTCTACGACTATCACCGCAACCTCAGCCCCGAGGACAAGGTGTGGGACTACGACACCTACACCTACTACGGCCCGGACCGGCTGATGCGTGACCTCTTCGAGGAGGGCCCGGCCGACCACGCGATCTTCCAGGCCACCATGCTGAGCGACTTCTACGTCAACGGTTTCGCGCAGGTCGACGACTCGCTGAAACTGTGCGAGGACAATCCCGGTCTGCTGACCTACAACCACGCCTACGATCCCCGGCACGGCGAGGCGGGTCTCGAGCAGTTGCGCCGCGACGCCGAGGTGATGAACCTCAAGGGGGTCAAGCTCTACACCGCCGAATGGTTCGGTGACTCACGCGGATACAAGCTCGACGACGCCTGGTCGCGCCGCTATCTCGAGGAGTGCATCAAGCTCGGCATCAAGAACGTCCACATCCACAAGGGCCCCACCATCCGGCCGCTCGACCGCGACGCCTTCGACGTCGCCGACGTCGACAAGGTGGCCACCGATTACCTCGACCTCAATTTCGTCGTCGAGCACGTCGGTCTCCCGCGGCTGGAGGACTTCTGCTGGATCGCGACCCAGGAGTCGAATGTGTTCGGCGGCCTGGCCGTGGCCATCCCGTTCATCCACACCCGCCCGCGGTACTTCGCCCAGATCATCGGTGAGCTCCTGTACTGGATCGGCGAGGACAAGATCCTCTTCGCCAGCGACTACGCGCTGTGGACACCGCAATGGCTGGTCGAGCGGTTCGTGGACTTCCAGATCCCGGAGGACATGACCGAATATGCGCCGATCACCGTCGAGCAGAAGAAGAAGATCCTCGGTCTCAACGCAGCCGCGCTGTACCCGCACATCGAGGTGCCCGAAGAACTTCGATTGCCCACGAGCGCAGCCGATCCGGATGCCGAGGTGGCCGCGGGCGCGAAGGATGCGGTGAACGCATGACCGCGCTGGACCATCGTCCGGCGCCCGGCGTCGAACACCCGACCCGTCTCGAGCACGACATCCTGGCCGCGCTGGACACGGTCCTCGACCCCGAACTCGACGAACCGATCACCGATCTCGCCTTCGTCCGGTCGATCCTGATCGACGACGCCGGGGTGACGGTCCACCTGCGACTGCCCACCTCGTTCTGCTCGCCGAACTTCGCCTACCTGATGGGATCGGACGCCCTCGACGCGCTCGAGGACATCGACGGGATCGGCCAGGTCCGGGTCCTGCTCGACGACCACCACGACAGCGACAAGATCAACGCCGGCCTCGACGCCCACGCGGGATACCGGGGCACATTCGGGGTGGAGGCACTCGACAGTCTCGACGAGCTGCGACTCACGTTCCGGCGCAAGGCACACACCGCCGCGATGGAGCGTTGCGTCGCAGCCGAGATCACCGCCGGACGGGTCCTGGTCGCCGAGGTCGAGCGTCTCGCGCTCCGCGATCTCCCGCGCGGCCACCGGAAGTCGGCGTTGGTGCGCCGGCGGATGGAGCTGGGACTCAGCGTCTGTCCCAACAGCCTTGTGGTCGTCGACGAGGAGGGACGCCCGTTGCCCGCCGAGCAGGTGCCCATGCGCCTGCGTTTCGCACGGTCCGTGCGGATCTCGATGGAGGGCAACAGCCACTTCTGCCGCGGGCTGCTCGCCACCCGCTACGCCGACGACACCGTCTGCGACGGCCGGAGCGGACCCGTCATCACCGATCTGCGGGCCACGCGCAGCGGCACCACCCGAACGGAACAGGAGTAGATCATGCGCGCAGTTCAGGTCGTGGGCTACCACGACAAGTTGCAACTCAACGAGGTCCCGGCGCCGGAGGTGACCGGCCCCCTCGACGTGATCGTGAAGATCGGTGGCGCCGGGGTGTGCCGCACGGACCTGCACATCCTCGAGGGTCAGTGGGAGGAGAAATCCGGTGTGTCGCTGCCGTACACGATCGGGCACGAGAACGCCGGCTGGGTCGACGCGATCGGGGACGCGGTCACCAACGTCGCCGTCGGCGACAAGGTGATCCTGCACCCACTCATCACGTGCGGCCTGTGTCGAGCGTGCCGGTTCGGCGACGACGTCCACTGCGAGAACAGCCAGTTCCCCGGCATCGACACCAACGGCGGGTACGCCGAGTATCTGAAGACCACCGCCCGCAGCGTCGTCCGGATCGACGATTCGCTCGAGCCCGCCGACGTCGCGGCACTCGCCGACGCGGGCCTCACCGCCTATCACGCCGCCGCCAAGGTCGCGCGTATGACGCGGCCCGGTGACACCTGCGTGGTGATCGGCGCCGGAGGACTGGGCCACATCGGGATTCAGGTCCTCGCCGCCATCTCTGCCGTCCGGCTCATCGTGGTGGACCGCAACCCCGATGCCGTCGAACTCGCCCAGCAGATCGGGGCCGACGTCGGCATCGTCGCCGACGGCACACACGTCGACAAGGTCCTCGAACTCACCGGCGGGCACGGCGCCGAGGCCGTGCTCGACTTCGTCGGAGAGGGCGGGGCCACCGCCGAGGGCACCGCGATGCTGCGGCGCGCAGGCAACTTCTTCGTCGTCGGTTACGGCGAGAACATCGACGTGCCGACCATCGACGTCATCTCGACCGAGATCAACTACATCGGCAACCTCGTCGGTTCCTACAACGACCTCGGGGAGCTGATGGACCTCGCCGCACGGGGAAAGGTCAAGCTGCACACCAGCACCTACGCCCTCGACGACTTCCAGCAGGCCCTCGACGACCTCGACGCCGGCCGGGTCCGCGGACGGGCGATCCTCGTTCCCTGACCCTTCGTGGCAGTGAGAATGGGTGTGGTGGTCGTCATGGGTTGAGGCCTGACCTGCTTCGTGGCTGACGGTGCTGTCATGGACGAGATCTGTCGGCCTCACTGCGCTGGCGATCACCGCAACACA
>NZ_JAKRFE010000028.1:0-36087 GCF_022348225.1 Gordonia sp. McavH-238-E | reverse complement strand
GGGCGGTGCCGCGGGGGCGGGCGGGGCCGGCGCGGGTTCGGCCCCGGCGAGCCCGTTACCGATCACGAGTACCGCGACCGTCGCCAGCGCGACCACGGCGGCCTTCACCGGGCGAAGGGTCGCCCGACGACCGGCCGGGCGCGCGCCATCCTGCCCTGCATCGGCCGGTCGCGCGTCGACCTTGCCTGTACCACTGTTTCGCCGCATCACTCTCCAGAACTCCTTCGCCCCTGTACACCGGCGCCAGCAAACCGTGACCGATTCCCCGTCAGTCACACATGCCTCATAAGTATCAAACGCCTCAGGAGTTTCTTACACGCCACGGCGCGGCCTGTCCGCACGCCACGCTGTGACACGTGGGATTTGTGTGACAGTTGATATCTCGCCCTGCTCCCTGAGGAGCGAGCTTGCGAGCGTCACGAAGGGTCTCTCACCTCGGGTCGCCGAACCCTTCGTGACGCGCCCTCCGCAAGCTCCGGACGCTCCTCAGGGAGCGGAGTGATACGACGACGCCCCGCCCGGTGACCCGGGCGGGGCGTCGTGCGGCCGGCGGACCGGCGATGTCAGATCAGCGGAAGAATCCGCGGTTCTTGGCGTTCCAGATCATGTCCTGCCAGTAACCCCAGGCGTGGGTGCCGTTGGCGTAGTAGGTCATCAGCGGCACACCCTGCACGAAGGCCGCGGCCTCGAAGGCCTTGGACTGCGTGAACGCGAGGAGCTCGAGGGTCGAACCCTTGAACAGGTCGTCGAACACATTCGGCAGTGCGTTGTAGCGGCCGAAGAGACCGTTACCGGAACCGACGAAGACCTTCATGCCGCGCATCAGGCCGATGTTCCAGAAGGGATCGTTCTGGAACCAGCGAATGCTCCACGGCGGGCCCCACATGGCGTCGATGTTCCAGGGCTTCGGGTCGACGTCGAGCATCGCGAGACGCAGGGCGGTACGCATACCGGGCGCACTCAGGAAGTTGTAGCCCGAGAGCGAGCCGGCGCGGTCGAAGTGCTGACGGTTCTGGGCGCCGAGGACGAGTGCGGCGTTACCACCCATGGACAGACCCATGATGGCGTAGCGCTTCGACGGTCCGACGCGGAAGCCGCGGGCGTCGAGCGCGCTGATCAGGGTCCGGCTGATGACGCAGTTCCAGCGGTACCGGTAGGGCTGCCGGTTGAAATTGCTGGGCGCATCCCAGTCCGTGTAGAAGCTTGCGGGTCCACCGATGGGCTCGACGACGTTGACGCCGGACTTCACCATCTCCTGGACGTTGGTGTTGATCTCCCAGCCGCTGTAGTCGTACTGGGCGCGCATGCCGTCGAGGAGGATGACGGTCTTGTAGTTGCCGGGCTTCTTCCAGGCGCGGACCTTCACGTTCGGCATCCCGCAGCCGTTGACCCAGAACTCCTGCTTGCCGACCTGCGTTCCGCCGATCCGGGCGTTGGCCTGGCCGGCGACGACACCGGTCAGTCCGACAACTGTCAGGATGGCGACGAAAGCGGCGATCAACCGGTTGCTCATCCGGTTGCGCGCAGGCCTCGGCGCCTCGGTGGCAGCTTCACGCATGTACAGAATCTCCCTCTTCAGCCGATCGGCCGGAACTCGTAGTCCCTAGCGGCCGATCGGTCCTTGTGCGTCACACATTTTTCGTCCCCCGGCTCATTGCGCGGCGCGACGTCGTTCACGAGTCGTTCTCGCATGCGATTCACCGTCGGCGAGCCTATTCGATGCCCCCGGACGTGACAAACCATGTGATCGCGATCACAACCCCCGTCACTTCGGCGTCCCAGCAGTTCAGAACACCTCCGTCACGACCTTTCTATCGGCCGCGCCCACGGGGACGTTACCGATCCGAGATGTTCGACGGCAACTCCACAGGTTCGGCCCCGTGTTTTCTATGCGTTCTCTTGGTGTCGTGTGCTTGGGTTCGACGCCCGGTGGCGTGGCACTAGCGCGGGTGGACCGGCGGCGGCATCTCCAACCCGCAGCGCTGGATCTCGTACTCCGGCTCGCGCTGGATTCGATAGCTGTTGAAGGTGAACGCCTGACGCAGGTTGTGTTTGAAGCGATCGAAGGACCAGGGGGCCTCGAACGAGGCGAACCGGTCCTTGGTCTCCGGGCACTGCAGCGCGACCTGGGCCTGGCGGACCAGATCCTCGTCGAGGTACCCGGGCAGTACCGGACGGCGTGGATACGCGCCTGCTTCGGCGACGACCCATTCGCTCGGCAGGATCTTGTCGTGCCCGATGCGGCCGTCCTCGAGGCGCTCGGTGTGCGCCGCGAGCGGATAGGCCAGACCCATCTGATCGATGACGCGCACACCCAGCGGTGCGTTCATGCTCGTCATACCCAGATTCAAGAAGTAGACGGTCACCTGCCGCTCGGCGCCCTTGGGCATGACGGCCGGCAGCTGTGCCACGTACCACTCGTCGTAGTTGAACGACGGCAGGATCACGCCGCCGTCCTCGCGGTACTCGTCGATCTTCTCGACCATCGCGCTCATACGCGGGTAGTCGAGGTAGTCCTCGGCGGTGACCGGGTTCTCGTTGCCCATGTTGGTGACGTAGAACCGACGCTCGTCGACGATGCCGCTGCGGCCGATGTCGATGCCGGCGTTCGGCAGGACGTTGGCATGCGTCACGACCGCCCAGACGACGACGGTGATCCACATGCCGCTCATGGCGATCGCACCGACGAGCTGGGCACGCGCTCGACGGCGATCCCCGGGCTCGGGCGCGGATGGCGCGGGATCGGGGTCGGTCGTGGGGTCGGAGATCACCGAGTCGGAGTCCTTCGACGACCGGCGACGGAACGCCGCGCCGACGTGCGCGGGGATCGTCACCGGCACGACCATCAGCGGCAGCAGGGTGACGAACACCGGCACCAGCAGCACCCGTCCGTGCATGAAGTCGCCGCCCTGGCGCATCCAGTAGACGATCAGGACGATGCCGGCGAGGGCCACGACGGTGACCACCGCGGTCGAGGACTGCAGTCGACGCGACCAGCCTGCGAGACGCGACGACCGCGTCGAGGGGGTGGCGTCACCGGTGTCGGCCGGGTCGGTGCCCTGGGCGTCGGCCGCCGTGGCCCGCATCCGGCCGCCGACGATCAGCAGCACGCCCGCGACTGCGGCCAGGACGACCGGCAGCACCAGCACGTAGGGGCCGAAAAGATTGGTGAGGTAGGCGAAACCCTGATCCCACTTCGCACCGCTGGCGTCCTTCGCGACGGCGGGATTGGGAACCAGGAGGGCGTAGTAGCCCATGCGGAAGATCTGGTAGCCGACCGGCAGCGCACCCGCGACCACGACGACACCGATCCGCATCTTCCAGCCGAGGGGCGCGAAGAAGACCAGCAGCAGCACCAGGCCGCCGAGAATCGCCAGTTCGGGCCGGATCAGCGGGGCGAGACCGGCGGTGAAGGCCAGCGCGAGCGTGGCCGCCGCGCTCCCGCGGCTCGCGTGCACAGCCGCGCTCCCGCGGCTCGCGTGCGGGCCGCGACGCGCCCATGCGACGAGCTGGCACCACAGGACGGCCGCCCAGAAGATGCAGAGGCCGTTCTCCAATCCGCTGGTCGCGAAGTCGCGGGCGGGCGGGATGGCGATGTAGATGACGGCACCGAACGGCAGCAGCAGGGTCCAGCCGTCGCCGGTGAGCCCGCCGATGCGTGTCCCGAACAGTCGCGCGCTGCCGTACATCGCGATCGGGATCGCGGCCACCGAGCAGACCAGCGCCACCCAGAGCGCGACGTACTCGAGTTGACCGTCGGTGATCCACGCCCAGAACCACAGCAGGTAGGTCCAGGCGGTCGAGGTGTTCGCCTCGACCCGCTCCCCGGCGTTGAAGACCGGGCCGTTCCCGGCGAAGAGATTGCGGAGCGTGCGCAGGACGATGAGTCCGTCGTCGGCGATCCACCTGCGCTGCCACGCACCGATCGCGAAGAAGGTGGTGACGACGACGGCGCCGAGGACGAAACTGACGGCCGCAACCTTGTTGCGGCCGGTGTTCAGCGCCCGGAAACCGGTTGGCGACTCATCAATTGACTGCATAGACCGCGACACCCACACACACCAGCCACGCCACGGCGAGCAGCTGCAGGACACGATCGCCGAGCGCGATCTCCTCGGGCTCGCCCGCGGCACCACCGTCGACGTCGACGGCGTAGCGCAGGATCGCCACCGTGAAGGGCACCATCGAGATGGCGTACGCGACGTTGGTGTCGTGGTCGGAGCCCTTGTCGAACGCCCAGAGGCCGTAGAAGATCACGACCGCGGTCGCCGACAGCGTCCAGACGAACCGCAGGTAGGTGGTCGTGTAGTACTCGAGGGCCTTGCGGATCTTGGCGCCGGTGCGTTCGGCGAGCTGGAGTTCGGCGTAGCGCTTGCCCGCCGCCATGAACAGCGACCCGAAGGCCATCACGAGCAGGAACCACTGTGACAGCACGATCTCGGCGGCGACGCCACCGGCGATCGCACGCAGCAGGAAGCCCGAGGACACGATGCAGATGTCGATGACGGCCTGGTTCTTCAGGCCGAAGCAGTAGCCGAGCTGGATGACCAGGTAGATGGCGATGACCACGGCCGTCTGCCAGTTCGCCAGGAAGGCGATGCCGATCGAGCCGACGAGCAGGACGGCGGCGAGAACGTAGGCCAGGGTCACCGGGACGACGCCGGCGGCGATCGGCCGGAACCGCTTGGTCGGGTGATTGCGGTCGGACTCGACGTCCATCGCGTCGTTGACCAGGTAGATGCTCGACGCGGTGAGGCAGAACGCGACGAAGGCGACGCCGGCGGAGGCCAGCACCGAGGCGTCGGTGATGTTGCCCGCGGCGAGCGGAGCGGCGAGCACCAGGACGTTCTTGACCCACTGCCGCGGCCGGACGGCCTTGATCAGCCCGGACGTCAGGTTCTTCGGCGGTCCGAGAACCTTTCCGTGCTCGATCGGCTCCTCGCTCATGCACTCTCCCTGTGTCGTGTCACCCGCGCGATGACGGGGGACGCGGCAAGACGCAGCGGCCCGCCGGGTACTGCGGCCGTGAGACCGAGCCGGGCCAGGACGCGCGCCGCACGGCGGGCACGCCCGGGGTCCGGGTTGTTCCGGGTGGGTTCGAGCAGCACCTTATCGCCCACGACGACCGCCGCTGCGCTCGCGGCACCGATCGCGGCGCCCGCGGTGACATCGCTCGGGTAGTGCACACCCAACACCAGGCGGGACACGAGCATCGGCGGCACGAGGACGGCGGGCAGCACCTTCGGGTCCCAGCCGGCGGCGCGGCCGATGAGGATCGCGGCCGCGGTCGTCGAGGTCGCGTGCGAGGACGGGAAACTCAGCTTGCTCGGCGTCGACACCCCGATCGCGATCTGCGGGTGGGCCGGGCGTGGGCGCCGGACGATGCGCTTGATGATCACGGACGCGGCGTGCGCACCGAAGGCACCCACCCCGGCCTCGAGCCAGAGCTGCTGCGCGCGCACATCGCCGCGGCGGCGGGCCAGCGCCCAGCCGGTACCCGCGATGGCGAGCCAGCCCAGTGCGTGCTCACCCACGTGCGACAGACCGCGCGCGGCCGGACGGACGCCGGGGCGGCCACCGATCCCGGCCTGGATGGCCACGAGGGCCTTCTCCTCGCCGTTCAGGGGACGCGGGATGTCGTCGGCCGGGACCCGGCCCGTCTCCGCACGATCCTCCAGCACCGTGTCGTCCCCACTGCCGATCACCGGACCATCAGATTCCGAAGACACCCGCCCAGCTCTCCTTCGACGTCAGGTCGCGGTGCGCAGACCTGTACTGCTGCTTCATCTCCGGGAACTTGTCCTGCAGTTCCTTCACGAGGGCGAAGTGTTCGCGCGCGAGCTCGATCATCTTCTCGCGGTCGCGCTGCCGATAGACGACGCCGCGGCCGTCGGCGGTGGTGACGGTGACCCCATCGACACGACCGAGCGAGAACCACCGCGCCTCGATGGGCGGGAAGTTGGCCTGCGGGACCTCGTGATGCCGCGGGTCGGCCGGGCGGACGTTGTTCACCACGGCGGCGGTCAGCGCCTTGATCTTGCTGAGCGGGTTCAGCGGTATCGAGGTCCCGAGGCGCGTTGCCTCGCCGGAGGTCCGGGGCAACTCGGTCGCCGACGGCAAGACCACTGCGTCCGGATACTGCTTGCGCATCTGCGCGACCTTCGGCAGCGCGGTCGGCAGCAGGCTGCGGATGTGATCGGGTCCGGCAAGGAAGTCCCGGATCGCCTCGTTCTGGATGGCGACGGTGGAGTATTCGAGGCAGAGAAGGTGTTTGGCGGTCGCCTTGGTCATCGACCGGACGATGCCCTTGATCGGGCCGTCGTGATGGATCGATGCGACGACGAGCCGGTTGCGCAGGTGGAAGTACGCCTGCCAGTCGATGGCATCGTCCTTGTCACTCCAGGCCATGTGCCAGATGGCGATTCCCGGAACCGTGGCCGTGGGGTAACCGGCCTTGGCGGCACGCAGCGCGAACTCCCAGTCGTCCCACTTGATGAACAACGGCATCGGGAGGCCGATCTGCTCAGCGCATTCGCGCGGGATCATGCACATCCACCAGCCGTTGCCCTCGACGTCGATCCGCCGGTGCAGGTTCTTCGAGTTCTCGCGGTCGCGCAGCGGGTACTTCGAGAAGTTGTGGTCGTATTCGACGAACGGCGCCGCAGTCCACATGAAGGTGTCGCGGCGGATCACCTCGCCCATGCAGTGCAGGTGGCTGCGGTCCTGCAGATTGAGCATCTGACCGCCGACGAGCATGGGCGCCTTGGCGAATCGCGACATGGCCAGCGCACGCAGGATCGAGTCGGGCTCGATCGCGATGTCGTCGTCCATGTACAGCACGTAGGGCGAGTCGGTGAGCCGCAGCGCCTCGTACATGATGCGCGCGTATCCGCCCGATCCGCCGAGGTTGCCCTGGTCGAAGATGTGCAGGCGATCGCCCAGAGCCGCGGCGGCCTCGGTGTAACCGGGCTCGTCGACGACCTTCTTGGTGCCCTGGTCGGGCATCATGACCGCATCGATGACCTCGTCGACCAACGGGTCGGAGGTCAACGCGGCCAACGCGTTCACCGCATCGGTCGGGCGGTTGAACGTCGGGATGCCGACCGTGACGCGCTTGGTCTCCTCGTCGGCCGTCGGTGCGTCGATGGGCGCATACCAACCGGCGGAGACGATTTCGGTGTCGGTGTCGGTGGTGACGTCGAACCAGATCCAGCCACCGTCCTCGAACGGACCGAGGTCGAGTTCGAATTCGACGACGCCGCGGCCGGTTTCGTCGGTGTCGACCAGGTCACCGCCGATGCCGATACGCGACCCGTCGATCTTCGAGCGGTACAGGTCGACGCGGCAGGTGCCGATCACCTCGACGCGCAGCACCACCGAGTCGAGGATGCTCCAGCGCCGCCAGTAGGCCGCAGCGAACGCGTTGAAGTAGGTCTCGAAGCTCACCTCGGATTCGGCGCCGAGAAGCACCGAGGTACGACTCGGGGCATGCGCCCGGCGGTTGTTGCTCTCGGATTCGACGACGTACAGCGACCGCACGTCGAGCGGCTCACCCGCCCGCGGGAAGATCACCCGCTGCAGAAGGGATTTCGCCTTCGACGGCCCGACGCCTGCGTCGGGGATGTCGGATTGGTTCACGGGAGTCACCGTCATCTATTCGGCTCCTGCGGGGTCGGCCACCAGCGGCGCACCATCACGCAGATGCGGTGCCAGGGTGTTGTCGAACATGGTGAGCGCGCTCGCGATCGCCATGTGCATGTCGAGGTACTGATAGGTACCGAGACGACCGCCGAACAGCACTCCGGCACTTGCGGTCTCGGTGCGGGCGAGTTCGCGGTAGGCGGTCAGCATCGCCCGGTCCTCCGGGGTGTTGATGGGGTAGTACGGCTCGTCGTCGTTCTCGGCGAACCGGCTGAACTCCCGCATGATGACGGTCTTGTCGTCGGGGTAGGAGTTCCGCTCGGGGTGGAAATGCCGGAACTCGTGGATGCGCGTGAACGGGACGTCGGCGTCGTTGTAGTTCATCACCGGAGTGCCCTGGAAGTCGCCGGTGTCGAGCACCTCGGTCTCGAAATCGAGTGTGCGCCAGCCGAGTCGGCCCGCGGAGTACTCGAAGTACCGGTCCACGGGGCCGGTGTAGACGACGGGGGCGTCGGGGTTGTCGGCGCGCAGCTGCTCGCGCACGTCGAACCAGTCGGTGGACAGCCGCACCTCGATGCGGTCGTCGGCGGCCATGTTCTCCAGCCACGCGGTGTAACCGTCGACCGGCAGACCCTCGTGGGTGTCGTTGAAGTACCGGTTGTCGAAGGTGAAGCGCACCGGCAGGCGGGTGATGTTGCCCGCGGGCAACTCCTTGGGGTCGGTCTGCCACTGCTTGGCGGTGTAGTGCTTGATGAACGCCTCGTACAGCGGGCGACCGATCAGGCTGATCGCCTTCTCCTCGAGGTTGCGCGCCTCGGCGGTGTCGATCTCGCTGGCCTGATCGGCGATCAGCTTCCGCGCCTCGTCGGGGCTGAAGTACCTGCCGAAGAACTGGCTGACCAGCCCCAGGCCCATCGGGAACTGGTAGGCCTGGCCGTTGTGCAGCGCGAACACGCGGTGCTGGTAGTTCGTGAAGTCGGTGAACTGGTTGACGTATTCCCACACCCGCTCGTTGGAGGTGTGGAACAGGTGCGCCCCGTACTTGTGGATCTCGATCCCGGTCGTCGGTTCGGGTTCCGAGTACGCGTTGCCGCCGAGGTGGTCGCGTCGGTCGAGCACGAGGACCCGTTTGCCCAGCTGCGTCGCGGCCCGTTCGGCGACGGTGAGGCCGAAGAATCCGGAGCCGACGACGATCAGGTCGTAACTGCTACTGGTTGCCACGGGTCCTCAGGGTAACGGACCCTCCCTGAGGAATCTCCGAGCCACGTGGCCTGGCACGGAAGCCGGGTAATGTTTCGATCGTCGGCCTGTAGCCCCCGGGCCCGTGCCTTGTCCGGTGAGTAGTTCGGGGTTTGCGTGACGCCGCTGTTCGTACGACCGCCCGACGACCCCTCCCCGAGTGCCCTTCGTGACGCCCCTCCGCAGGCTCCGGGGCTCCTCAGGGAGCAGACAGGTCCCCCTCCGCAGGCTCCGGGGCTCCTCAGGGAGCAGACCGGGCCGCCTCCGCAGGCTCCGGGGCTCCTCAGGGAGCAGACCGGGCCGCCTCCGCAGGCTCCGGGGCTCCTCAGGGAGCAGACCGGGCCGCCTCCGCAGGCTCCGGGGCTCCTCAGGGAGCAGACCGGTCCCCCTCCACAGGCTCCGGGGCTCCTCAGGGAGCATACCGGTCCCCCTCCGCACGCTCCGGGGCTCCTCAGGGAGCAGACCGGTCCCCCTCTCGGGGACCGGACGAACCCACCTTCACACCCGTCGGTCGAGCGCGTCGTCGTCGTGGTCCCCGTCCACAACGAGGCCGAACACCTCCCGAGCTGTCTCGCCGCTCTCGAGGGCGCAGCGACCGCCGTGGCCATTCCGGTGCAGGTGGTCGTGGTGCTCGACGCCTGCGACGACGACTCCGCAACGCTGCTCACGGCGGATGTCTCGACCGTTGTCGTCGACGCGCGATGCGTCGGGGCGGCGCGTCGAGCGGGGTTCGACGCAGCCGCCATCTCGGCCGCGGAGTCGCACACCACGTGGTTCGCGACCACCGACGCCGATTCGACGGTTCCGCGGGACTGGCTCGTCGAACACGTCGCGGCCGCCGATGCCGGCGCGGACGCTTATGTGGGCACCGTCACCCCCGACGGGTTCGACGGGTGGCCGGCGGGGACCGACGAGAGATATCTGCGCGAGTACGACGCGGGTCCCGGGCACGGCCACGTCCACGGCGCGAACCTCGGCATCCGGGCCTCGACGTACCTCGCCGTCGGCGGATTCGCCGAGCTCGACGTGGACGAGGACGTCGATCTCGTCGATCGCCTGCGCACCTCGGGTGCAGCGGTCGAACGGGGTGCTCGGGTCCCGGTCCGCACATCGACCCGGCGGGAGGGACGGACCCGGCACGGGTTCGCGAGCTACCTGCGAGACCTGGCCGACGACCAGCCCGAGGAGGCAGCCGGATGATGCCCGCGCGGGCCCGGGCCATCGTCGACGACCCGTCCTTCCCCCTCCCCCGCCCCGGCCGGGGCCACACCCTCGACCGGTTCGCCGCTCTCGTCCGCGCCTGTTCCGACGACGTGAGCACGGGCCGTCTCGTCGAGGCGCACGCCGATGCCGACGCCATCCTCGCGGAGATCTGTGGCGGCGGGACCGCCTCGGGCGAGTTCTGGGGCGTGTGGGCCGCCGAGGGGCGCGACACCCGCGTCGACGCCCGGCACACCGCAGGTGGCTGGGAACTGAGCGGCATCAAGGAATGGTGTTCGGGCGCGACGTCGTGCACGCATGCGCTGGTCACCGCGCACACCGACGCCGGCAACCGACTGTTCGCGGTCGATCTCGGTCGCCCGGGGGTCTCCGCGGACAGCTCGGCCTGGACCAACACGGGTATGCGCGACTCCGACACCGGGACCGTCACCTTCGATGCCGTGCCCGCCGACCCGGTCGGCGAACCCGGCGCCTACCTCGACCGGCCGGGCTTCTGGCAGGGCGGGATCGGGGTCGCGGCCTGCTGGTTCGGCGGGGCCCGCAAGGTCGCGGCACCGCTCTACCGCGCGGCCGAGCGCTCCGACGACGCGTTGCTACGGATGCACGCCGGCGCCGTCGACGCCCACCTCGCCGCCGGATGGGCGCACCTGCAGGCCGCGGCACATGAGATCGACAACGACCCGACCGCGTCGGCGAAACGACTCGCCTTCGCGGTGCGCTGGTCCGTCGAACAGGTCGCCACCGCGGTGATCGATCGAGTCGGGCGTGCGTTGGGCCCCGGCCCGCTCGCCGCCGATCCCGACCACGCCCAGGCCGTCGCCGACCTCACCGTCTACATCCGGCAGTCCCACGCCGACCGTGATCTCGCGGTCCTGGGCGGACTGACCGGGGGTCGGATACCCGGCCCGGCATCGGAGACGTCATGACGACCGGCGACATCTCCTCGACGGACCGCTTCGGGGCGACCCCGACATCGTCGGAGGGAACCCCGGAGTCGGAATGGCAGCGGTGGTTCGCCGTGCGGGGGCCGTGGCCCGACTTCGAGCCGGACGTCCGGCGGCTGATCGTCCTGGCCGCCCACCCCGACGACGAGATCCTCGGCGTCGGCGGGGTGATGGCGGCCGCCCACCGACGGGGTGTCGACGTCGTCGCGCTCTGCCTCTCCGACGGCTCGGCGTCGCATCCCGGTTCGCCGACGCTGTCCCCGGCCGAGCTGGCCGTCCGGCGCCACGCCGAAGTCGACACCGCGACGTCGACGCTGGGCATCGGCCCCACCCGATGGTGCGGGCTCGGCGACGGCACCCTGTCGGCCCATGACGACGAGATCGAGGCCATCGTCGACGCGACGATCTCCGAGAAACCCGAGACCCCGACCGCACTGCTGGCGGTCTGGATGCACGACGGTCATCCCGACCACGAGGCCGTCGGGCGGTGTGCACGTCGCGTCGGCGACCGGCGCGATGTCCCGGTCTGGATGTATCCGATCTGGATGTGGCACTGGGCAACTCCCGACGATCCCGACATCCCCTGGCACAGGCTGCGCACCCTCGTCCTCGACGACGACATCGCCGCGGCCAAACGCGCGGCGACACAGGCCTTCGAGACCCAGATCCGCCCGCTGTCACCGGCACCCGAGGACGCCGCCGTTCTCGGACCGCACATTCTCGAGCGGTTGCTCCGCGATCGGGAGTTCGTCTTCGTGTGAACACCGACATCCGGGGCGGGCGCAGAGCAGGGCAGCGCGACCGGTCGAGAACACGACCGGCGAGGACAGGACGGACGAGGCCATGACCGACGACGGCACCACCGGCAGTGATCGAAACTCGCTGCCCGACAGCTACTTTCACGACATGTATCGCAGCAGCGACGACCCGTGGGGTTTCGCGACGCGGTGGTACGAGCAGCGGAAGTACGCTCTGACCCTCGCCGCGCTGAGCTCTCCCCGGTATGGCTCGGTGTTCGAGCCCGGCTGCTCGATCGGCGTGCTGAGCGCCGAGTTGGCCACGCGCGCCGACCATCTGCTGTGTACCGATGTCAGCCCACGTGCGGTGGAACTCGCGCGGAGGCGACTCGACGGCCACGACTCGGTCGACGTGCGCGTCGGTGACATCGTCACCGACTGGCCGTCGGGCCGGTTCGACCTGATCGTGCTCAGCGAGGTCCTCTACTACCTCGACGACGCCGATCTCGACGAGGTCATCGCACGGCTTCCGGGCTCGTTGTCGCCCACGGGCGAGGTGCTGGCGGTGCATTGGAGATGGCGGGTCGAAGAGTATCCGCGAACCGGCGACCAAGTCCATGACGCGTTGCGCTCGTCAGCGCTGCACCCGTCAGCGTCGTACGCGGACACCGACTTCTGCATCGACGTGATGACTTCGACACCCCTCGGGTCGGTTGCGCAACGAGAAGGACTCGTCGACGCCGAGGCCGCACACCGTACGGCATAATGGGTTCTTCGACAACGGGTGTTTCGAAGCCAGCGCTTTGCTGTCGGTCCAGTTGAGGCGCGCGCAACGACGTCTCACGAGGAGGCAGGGGTGACCGGATTGGCCGACTTCGGAGCTCAGATGACGCGGATCGCGAGCGAGATGCGCAAAGAGAGTGACGACACCGAGGCAGCGCTGCGTTCCATGACCAAGTTCGCGGTCGACGCGGTTCCCGGGGCCGAGTACGCGACCGTGACCATGGTCACGGACGGGGCGATCGAGACACCGGTGATGGTGGGCCACCTCGGCGGCGAGGCGGACCGATTGCAGCGCGAGCTGGGTGAGGGCCCATGCCTACACGCGGCCATCGGCGTCCACACCGTCTGCATCGATGACATGACCGTCGAGACCCGATGGCCCGCCTTTGCCGCTGCCGCCGCCGAGCTGGGCATCAGGTCGATGGCGTGCTTCTACCTCTACATCGACGGCGACGACTCGGCCGCTCTGAATCTCCACAGCACCCGATCCCACGCGTTCACACCTGACGCACTGCAGGTCGGCGAGCTGTTCGCGGCCCACGCCGCGACCGCCTTCGGCGCGGTCCAGGAGAAGCAGCAACTGCGCGCCGCTCTCGGCTCACGCGACATCATCGGTCAGGCCAAGGGCATGATCATGGAGCGCTACCGGCTCGACGCCGACGAAGCGTTCGCACTGCTCGCCAGGCTGTCGCAGGACACCAACACCAAACTCGTCGACGTCGCCGCCCAGATCGTCGAAGCGGGACCGGAAGGCGACTGAGCGCTCAGCGGAACGCGTCGCGCTTCGGGAAGCCCAGCGCGGGGATGCCGCCGCGGTCCTGGTATCGCTCGAGCCCCTTGCCGACCAGCACCCGCGGACCCGTGGCCGGGGTGAAGAACATCATCCCCTTCTCGAAGAGCTGCGTGACGCCCGCGGCGTCGGGGATCAGGGTCGGCACGCCGAGCGCCTGGCCGAGCGGTCCGGTGATCCCACCGAGGTCCGCGAACCGCCCGTTCATCGCCGAGGTCGCCATGTCCAGGAACTTCGACGACCCGGGCAAGATCTGCTCGGCGAGCTGATCGAGGCTGCCGAAGTCGATCCCACCGCCGCCGGGCGACGCCGGACCGGTGGGTGGTTTGACGATGCGGGGCGGTGCGGGCTGGCCCTGCACCGCGAACCACGAGGACTTCAGCTGCAGCTTGGTCCGTGCTTCCTCACCGCTCACCTCCGCGGTGCCACCCGAGCCGACCGCGCGGACCTTGATCGCGCGCCCGTGTTCGGCACCCAGGCCGTTGGCCTCGATGACCTCGAAGCTCCGTAGGGCACCGACCCCGAAAGCCGATCCGATGCTGCCCGCACTCACGGTGGCCGTCCAGTTGTGGTTCGGCGAGACCGTGTCCCCTTCGTCGACCACCGCCGGGAAGCGACCACCTGCGGTGAAACCGCCGGTCGATGCGGAGAACTCGGTGAAGGCCGGCTGTCCGTTCTGCAGCAGGATCTGGCCGGCGGTGGCGTCGGCCGCCGCGTTGGTCCGCCGGTCCTCACCGGAGACGCCGCCGTAGACCTGCGAATTCTGGGTGTCGTCGATCTTCTTGCCGCCCGCGATCGCCGCGAGCGCGTAGGTGCGGGCCGCCACCGCCTGCGCCTGCAACGCCGCCGCGCCGCCGGAGTCACCCCAGGCGGGCAGGCTCTCGCGCGGGATGACGCCTTTGACGTAGTCGTCGACGTGGATGCGGTTGACCACGCGCCCACCTTCGAGGCCCATGGCCCCGCGGTAGGCCTTGTTCGAACCGCAGAACTTGAGGAATTCGCCGCCCGGTCGATTGGGCGCCATGCTGAGTGGTTCGACGAACGTGGCGGGTACCGACCGCACCGCCCCACCACCGCATCCGCTGAGGATGGTGGCCGTGCCCCCGGACAGGCTGACCGCCTGCCCGGGAGCCACCGTCTGACCACCGACTCGCATGCCGGCGTCCGCGTGCACATTCACCGAGCCCTGACCCGTGAGGGCCACCAGGATCTCGGGCCTGTCCACCTTCCCCGCGGTGGTGCCACCGTAGTAGTGGCGCAGGATCTGCTGTGCCGTCCAGCCCTTACGGGCGTAGCCGTACGCTCCCCATTGCCCCATTCCGCGGCCGTGGCCATGACCGTGCCCGATCAACGTCACCGTCGACCCGACCGAGAGCTCGACCTGTTCGGCCGATTCCGATGAACTCGCAACCGCGAGTCCACCGGCCAGCAGTGCGGGCGCCAGCCCGGCCGCGGCCCAGGTCAACGCGCGGTTGCGAGCCCGCCCGGGCCGCGCACCGCTCGCCGTCCATCTCGGCAGACGCCGTGTAGGTCGGGCTTTGGTCACTGCAGAACACATCCTTCGGTCGCGACGACACCAGCCGCGGCTGCCGCGGACTCACGGCCTCCGTAACGCCTGTGACTGATGTGACGATTGGGACTTAAGTGACCCTAGTGAACCAAGGAGCCGATCTCCAACCCGAGGGGATCACAACCGGATCACGAGTTGCCCGGGCTGTCGTGACCTCGCACCACCCTCGAGGATGAGCTGCCTCTTGATCAACAATCACCACTTGAACCACTCGTGCCTCACAGATAACAAGAACATCACGAGTTACGCGGTTGCGGCGTGTGTCGCCGACGTCCGGGATCGGCGACCGCGACGATGGCCGCCGTACCGAGCACAGTCGACCGCGTTCGAAGCCTCCGGGCTCCGACGCCGTCGGCTGCGTGGATGCCGACGGCTGACCGGACCCGACCACACCCCCACGATCACCCGTGCCGCGGTCCGACCAACCTGCGAGGAGACCTGAGTGCGTTACCCCAGACCGAAACCCTCGATCGCGCTCGCCGCGATCGCCGCTGCGGTCGTCGCGACACCGTTCGTGGTGATCGCGAGCCAGTCCGAGCCACAACTCGTGGACAACAAGCAGACGGTCTCCGACACCGAGATCGAGCAGGTCCCGCTGCGGGAACTGCCCGCCGCCATCGTCGACGTCGCGTCTTCCGGTCTCGCCGCGGCCGGTGTCGAGCTGCCGCCGATCGATCCGGACGCGTTCCCGCTGCCGGATCTGACGGTTCCGCTGCCGAAGGGACTCGTGCCGGGTGCCGGCGGGTCGTCCACGAGCACCGGCCCGTCCGGGTCACCGGGTTCGTCGTCACCGGAGTCGACACCCGGGTCGTCGACGTCGGAATCAGCGTCGGAGACCACAGAATCCGCGACCCCGACGACCGACGCTCCGACGAGCGAGCGTCGCGTTCCGTCGACCACCCGGGAGTCCCCGGATGCGGCGGCGACACCCGCGCCGCGAGGCGATCGGACTCCGGGCACAACCCGGTCGACCCCGAGCAGTACGACGCCGGCGACACCCACGATGCGCGACGGCCGCGAGGTCGGGGCCGCGGTGACGCACATCGTGCGCGAGGCGCCCATCAAGATGGTTGCGTTCACGTGGGACCGTCCCGTCGATGTCGACCTCAAGCTGCGCGCGAAGAACCCCGACGGCAAGTGGGGGCCGTGGACCGTCCTGGAACAGATCTCGCGCGGGCAGGCGCCGAGCGTGAAGAACCCGGTCGGCACCGAGCCGGTCTGGGTGGGCGACGCTCGTGAGGTGCAGGTCGCCGCGAGCAAGGACGGACTCGCGATCCCGGCTGCGGAAACACAGGGCGGCGATCTCGCCCAACTGGCCGTCGGCACCGCGAGCACGGTGGTGACGGAGTTGGCCACCGTCGCCCTGAACGCGCTGAAGGCGACGCTCATCAGCCCGGAGAGCCTGCTCGGCCTGGGCTCGTCGTTGCTGTCGCCGCTGACCGGCGGGCCGCAGGTCGTCGCCCGCCAGGCGTGGGGCGCCGATGAGTCCATTCGCTGTTCGCAACCGGTCTACTCCCCGCACATGCGCGGCGCGATCGTGCACCACACAGCCGGCAGCAACGACTACACCCCGCAGCAGTCCGTCGAGATCGTCCGCGGCATCTACGCGTACCACGCGCGCAGCCTGAACTGGTGCGACATCGGTTACAACGTGCTGATCGACAAGTACGGCCAGATCTTCGAGGGCGCGTTCGGCGGACTCGACCGCAATGTCGAGGGCACGCACACGGGCGGGTTCAACAAGGAGACCGTCGGGGTGTCGATGATCGGCAATCTCGACGAGGTCCCGCCGACCGCGGCGATGGTGTCGGCGACCGGCAAGTTCCTGCGCTGGCGCCTCGGCAAGGCCGGACTCAATCCCGCCGGGACTGCGACGTTGACCTCAGAAGGCTTCGCCGGCACCAAGTTCGCCGCGGGCACCCAGTCGAATCTGCCGGTGATCTCCGGGCACCGGGACTACAACAGCACCAGCTGCCCGGGGGTACACGGTTACGCGGCGCTCACCGCGATCCGGGCGCTCGCCGGCGGTGCCCCGCCGGCACCCGAACCGACGCCGCCCGCCGATCCGGCCGCCCCGGCTCCCCCGCCGGCCGATCCTGGTGCCCCCGCGCCGCCGCCGGCCGAGCCCGGAGCACCCGCACCGGTACCGCCTGCGGCCTGAGCCGCGGATCCGCGAGACGATCAGCGCGGGGCGAACCAGCGCTCGAGTACCTTGGCGACGCCGTCGTCGTTGTTGCCGACGGTGACCTCGTCGGCGGCGTCGAGCGCCGCCGGGTGACCGTGGCCCATCGCGACGCCGTGCCCCGCCCAGGTGAGCATCTCGGCGTCGTTGGGCATGTCGCCGAACGCGATCACGGCGTCGGTCGAGAGTCCGGCGAGGTCGGCGAGGCGTGCGAGCCCCGACGCCTTGTGGGTTCCCGGCACCGACAGTTCGATGAGTCCGTTGTCGGTGGAGAAGGTCACCTGGGCGAGGTCGCCGACCACGGGCTGCAGCCGACGGGCCATCTCGTCGGAGGCCATACCCGGTTTGCGGACGAGGAGTTTCACCGCCGGATCACCGAACACCTCGTCGTCGCCGACCTCGACGTGATCGGGGTTGAGCCACGCGTGCTCGTAACCGGCACTCGCCACGAAGGGCGCCGTCGCCGCGTCGTGCGCGGACCGGCCCGCACGTTCGGCCGCGATGCCGCATCCCGGGATCTGTTGGTAGGCAATCTCTCCGAGTTTGACGAGCGCGTCGGGCTCGAGGTTCGCCGACCACAGCACGCGATCGTGCTCGACGTCGTAGATGATGGCGCCGTTGGCGCACACCGCGTAACGGACGAACGCCTCGGTGCCGGCGAACTGATCGGTGATCTCGGCGATCCATCGCGGGGGCCGGCCGGTGGCCAGCACGAACTCCACTCCGGCGGCGCGGGCGGCGGCCAGCACGGACAACGTGCGCGGGGAGACCCGGTTCTCGTCGTCGATGAGGGTTCCGTCCACATCGCTGGCGATGAGTGTGGGTGGACCGAATGTCATCAGCGTCTGCTTCCTCTCGACCGAGCTCTCTCGGCGGCTCGTCTCGCCCGCGCCTCGGCTTTGCGCAGCGCCTCGTCGGCTTCGATCACGGCGGCCTCCTGGGGTGTCGGTGCCGAGCCGCCGAGTCGTGACGGAACCCAGAACTCACCCGGTGGGTGCGGACCGTAGGAGTCCTGGACCTCGAGGAGCATCGAGTTCATGGTGTCGCGGAGCCTCAGGGTCTCACGCTCCGGGGACTCGTCCGGCCCGGGGGTGAACGGCAGACCGTATCGGACGTGGACGGGGAGCCGGCTGCGCCCGATGTCCCGCACCCCACCTTTCGTCCACTGCCGATGGGCACCCCACACGATCGCCGGGATGATGGGGACGCCGGCTTCGGCTGCCATCCGGGCCGCCCCGCTCTTGAACTCCTTGAGCTCGAAGCTGCGGCTGATCGTCGCTTCCGGGTAGACGGCGACGATGTACCCGTCCCGGAGACGCCCGAGCGCGGCGCGATAGGCCTCCGCGCCGCGCGACCTGTCGACGGGGACCGTTCTGGTGTGGTTGACCAGGAACCGCATGATCCCGATGTCCATGACCTCGGACTTGATGAGGAAGCGGGTTCGGCGGCCGGCGCGCTGGACGCCGAGCGCGAGCGGGAGGAAGTCGACGTAACCGGTGTGGTTGACACACAGGACCGCGCCGCCGGTGTCCGGGACGTTCTCGACACCGGTGAAGTGCAGGTCGAGACCCTGGGCTCGGACGAGTCCGTTGGCGATGAGTTCCAGGGTGCGATACACCGGCTCGCGGTGCCCGTGCCTCCCTGCGCTCATGAGTCCAGGTTAACGACGCCGGACGACACCGCGGGACGACGACAACCGACAGGCAACGCTGGGGCGCGAGGTCTGCTCAGACCACTCCGGGGTCGTCGTTCCGGGGCTCGCGCTTGGCGGCGCGTTCGGCCTGCTCCTGGGCATCCATGCGATTGGCCTCCTCGAGCGTCGGCGCGGAACCGCCGAGCCGTGCGGGAACCCAGAACTCGCCCTTCGGGTGCTCGCCGTAGGCCTCCTGGAGTTCGAGGAGTTTCGCACTCATGACCTCGTGCAGCTTCGCCGTGAGGGCGTCGGGGCTGCCCGTGGCATCGAGGGGCTCACAGACACCGATCGAGATCTTGTACCCGGTTCGACCCAGTTGCTTGGGGTGGCCCTTGGTCCAGACTCGTTGCGCGCCCCAGATGACCGTGGGCACGATCGGCGCACCGGACTCGATCGCCATCCGCGCGGCGCCCGACTTGAAGGCCTTCAGCTCGAAGCTCCGGCTGATCGTCGCCTCGGGGTAGACCCCGACGAGTTCGCCGCGCCTGAGATAGTCGACCGCGTTGCGGTAGCTGTCCGCACCCTGGGCGCGGTCGACGGGGATGTGCTTGAGCGAGCGCATGATCGGGCCGGAGATCTTGTTGTCGAAGACCTCTTTCTTCGCCATGAAGCGGACCTTGCGACGCCCCTGCAGGAAAGCCGGGATGCCGGCGTAGGTGAAGTCGAGATAGCCGGTGTGATTGATCGCGACGACGCCGGGGCCGTCGGCCGGTACGTGTTCGACACCCGACACCGTGAACTTCAGACCTTCGGCCAGCCACAGCAGGCGGGCGGCGGTGATCACGGTGTCGTAGACGGGTTCCATGCGAGAGAGCTTAGCCACTCGCCGCCGACCCCTCGCCGTCGTCGGCGGTGGCGAGCCGGGTGACGGCGGACACGAGGTCGACCGCTGCGTCGGCCAGTTGCGCGGGCGTGAGCGAGAGGCGGCCGTCGATGTAGTCGAGGTACAGCGCGACCAGTGCCCCCGCCAGCGCCGACGACACGACGGCGAGTCGCTCGGGTGAGCTCGCGTGCGCCCCGGTGGTCATCTCCAGCACCGACGCGACGAAGCCGGGCACCGTTGCCGCCCGTCGTGCGCGCAGGACGTCGTCGGCGAGCGGTTCGCGCAGCAGGATGCGCGCTCGTCCGGGATCGGCCTCGAAGAACTCTCGGCAGACCTCGAGGACCGCCCTCACATTCTCCCGACGGTCGGCGACGCGTGGAAGGGCGGCGATCTCCGTCAGGAGCTGGTCGGTGACCCGGTCGTACACGTCCGTCACCAGGTCCTCGCGCGACGCGAAGCTCTCGTAGAAGTACCGGGGGCTGAGATTCGCCTCGCGGACCACGGCGCGCATCGTCACAGCATTCGCGCCGCCCGAACCGAGCAGCTGCTCGGCGACGGCGAGCATCTGCTCGCGACGGTCGGACGACCGGTCGGCGAGGGTTTGGCCGCGCCACAGTTTCTCCGGAGTCATCCGCTCATCGTCGCACTTCGACCGGACCCTCCCATTGACATCGGTCGATTCAACATGAATCATGCGATTCATGTTCACCGAAGAGGCCTTCCAGGAAGCACTCGCCCGTCCCCGGCTGGCCAAGCCTGTCCCGGAATATCTCGACGCCAACCGCGGTGTCCCGATCCGCGCCATCCCCGAAGCCGAGCTCCAACGGACCACCGAGGAATGGTTCGAGGCCTTCGACCGGAAACTCGTGCATCTGAGCAACGCCCACGACACCGACCTGTCGTGGATCATGACCTGGGCCAAGAAGTACTGGTGGAGCTTCCTGGTCCGCGACATGAGCGTTAACGAGGAGCTGTACGCCACGGACCTGCGCTACACCGACGTGACGACCTTCGGCCGCACGATCGTCGGCATCGACGACTTCGTCACCTACAACTTCGCCTTCTTCGACGCCATCCCGGACTGGCGATACGACCCACTGCCCGATCAGGCTTACATCGACATCCAGCCCGACGGCACGGTGCGGACCGTCATCCGGTACATCGGGAGCGGTCACTTCAGCGGGGCGCTGAGGATGTACCCGTACGACCGATCGGCGCCGACCATCTACCGCGACGGGCGGTTCATCCAGGCGCCGGCGGTCGACCGGTACCACTTCGACGCCGACGGCCTGATGGAAGAGGGCGAGACCCTCTACGACTTCATCGACGCCGTCCAGCGGGCCGGGATCATGCCGCGCGACGACAGCAAGCTGGTTCGGAGCCTGTTCGCGGCGTCCAGGCTGCCGATCCTCGCCCGCGGCGTCCGGGAGCGACTCGGCGTGTAGCGAAGAGCGCCGTGAGCCTGCTCACGCCGCGCACCCGAGGAGGACTCATGGCCCACGCGTCCGTCCGGCACGGCTCGATACCCTGGATGCCTGTAGTGCCCTGCCGCGCAGCCCCGCGCACACCATGAAAGGCCCCTTCGTGCAGATCACCAGCATCGGTCATGCCGGTTTCCACATCCAGACCACCGCCGGATCGATCCTCTGCGACCCCTGGGTCAACCCGACGTACTTCGCCTCCTGGGTGCCCTTCCCGGACAACTCCGAACTCGATTGGAAGACGCTCGGCGACTGCGACTACCTCTACGTCTCGCACCTGCATCGAGATCACTTCGACGAGCGCAACCTGCGCGAGAACGTCAGCAAGGACGCCACGGTCCTGCTGCCCGACTATCCGGTGCCGGACCTGCGCCGCGAACTGGAGAAACTCGGCTTCACCACATTCGTCGAGACCACCGACTCGGTCAAGACGACGGTCACGAACGACAAGGGTTCGCTCGACGTCATGATCATCGCGCTGCGCGCGCCCGCCGACGGGCCGATCGGCGACAGCGGCCTGATCGTCTCCGACGGCGAGACCGTCTGCTTCAACATGAACGACGCCCGCCCGATCGACCTCGACGTCGTCGACGAGGCGTTCGGACACGTCGACGTCCATCTGCTGCAGTACTCGGGCGCCATCTGGTACCCGATGGTCTACGACATCCCGCGGAAGTCCAAGGCCAACTTCGCCTCTCAGAAGCGTCAACGCGGAATGGACCGGGCGCGTTCGTACATCGAGCAGGTCGGCGCGACCTGGGTGGTCCCGTCGGCCGGCCCGCCGATGTTCCTCGACGAGGATCTGTTCTACCTCAACGACTTCGGGTCCGCGGACACCGCCGACGACACTTCGATCTTCCCCGACCAGGAGACCTTCCTGGAGCAGATGCGCATCCACGGCACCGACGACGGTGAGAAGCACCGCGGCCTGATGATGGTGTCGGGTTCCGTCGCAGAGTTCTCCGGTCCGGTCCTGAACGAGGTCACGCATCCCTACGCACCCGCCGACGTCTTCGGCGAGAACAAGCGCGCGTACCTCGAGCGCATGAAGGAGAAGTTCGCGCCGGTCATCGCCGCGGACAAGGCCACGTGGGCACCGGCCGAGGGCGAGCCGCTGCTGCCGGCGCTGCGGGACCTCTTCGAACCGATCATGCGACAGTCGGACCTCATCTGCGACGGCATCGGCTACCCCGTCGGGCTCGTCATGACGCCGGGCGGGGGCGCGGCCAACGACGCCACCGAGACGGTCGTCCTCGACTTCCCGAACCGCATCGTGCGTGAGCCGAAAGAAGGAGAGGGCAAGTACCGCTACGGATTCCGCATCGCCACCGAGCTGGTGCGGACCGTCCTGCGCGACGACGAGCCCGACTGGGTCAACACCATCTTCCTGTCGACGCGCTTCACCACCTGGCGGATCGGCGGGTACAACGAGTTCCTCTACACCTTCTTCAAATGCCTCACCGACGAGCGGATCGCCTACGCGGACGGGTGGTTCGCCGAGGCGCACGACGACTCGGCGTCGATCACCAAGGACGGCTGGGAGATCCAGCGGCGGTGTCCGCACCTCAAGGCCGACCTCGGCAAGTTCGGGGTCATCGAGGGCGAGAAGCTGACCTGCAATCTGCACGGATGGCAGTGGGACCTGCCCACCGGACGCTGCCTGACGTCGAAGGGACACGACCTCCGCGCGTCCAGACTCGACTCGTAGCCGGATCGCCACCCCGATGACCTCCGAACGCACGTACGGTGGCCGTTCGGTGAGCGACCGCGCCGCCGAACGGCGGCAGCGTTTCCTCGACGCCGCGCTGGTCGAGTTCACCGGCACCGGCTACGCGAAGTCGTCGGTGACGTCGATCTGCCGGGTGGCCGGACTGTCTCGCCGGCAGTTCTACGCGGAGTTCACCGACCGCGAGGAACTGCTGGTCGCGCTGTACGACACCGTGCAGGGCGCCGCTCGCGTCGCCGTGGCAGAAGCATTGGCCGCCAGCCCTTCTCGGGATCTCCGCGACCTGAGCACGGCGGCGATGCGCGCCTACATGGAATCGGTGGGCACCGATCCCCGGCGCGCGGCGGTGTCGTTCGTCCAGATCGTCGGGGTGAGCCCCCGCGTCGAGCAGCACCGCCTCGACGGCCGTGAGGAATGGGTCGAGTTCTTCGTCGACGCCATGTCGGAGTTCGCCGACCGCCCCGCGACGCCGCGGCAGCGCCACCTCGCGATCGCATTCGTCGGGGCACTCACCGGCCTGGTCCATCGCTGGAGCGAATCGCCCGAACCCGGCACACTCGACGACGTCGTCGCGGTTCTCGCCGACATCCTGCTCGCCTTCACCACGCTCTGAGACATTCGCCGCCCACCCCGGACGTTGTGTCCTCGGACACACCGGGTGTATGTTCTGGCGAAGTGTGAGACACCTCCGTCTCACTTTTCGGAAGGGTTGCCATGCGGGGATGGAAACGCCACGGCTCACGGATCGTCGTGCGCCTGACTGTCGGGATCGGACTGGTTGCGCTGATCGCCGGCGGACCACTGGATTCGGCTGCCGCGAATGCAACCCCAGCGTCGGTCCCGGTGGCGCCGGTCCTCCCGTTCCCGGTGCCGCCCGCGATCCCGGAGTTCGACACGGACTTCTATCTGCCGCCGCAGGCGGTGGTCGCGGCCAAGAAGCCCGGTGAGCTCATCGCCGCCCGGCGTGTCCATGTCGCCGCCCTGTCGGTGATCCCGATCAACGTCGACGCCTGGCAGATCTCCTACCGCTCGACCAACACCCGCGGCGAGCCGATCCCGGCCGTGGCGACGCTGCTCAAACCCAAGGGGCCGGCGAAGCCCGGACCGTCGAAGCTGGTGTCGTGGCAGTCCGCGGAGGACTCCACCGCGATGTACTGCGCGCCGTCGTATGCCTTGCAGCAGGCCTCCATCCCGGGGCAGCTGACCGGCTCGGCGGACTCGAGCCTCGAGGTCCTACAGATCACCTCGTTGGTCGGCGCCGGCTGGTCGGTCGTCATCCCCGACCATCAGGGCCCCGAATCCGCCTTCGCAGCCGGGCCTCTCGCGGGACGCATCACCCTCGACGGGATCCGGGGCGCGCGGAACTTCGCACCACTGGGGCTCAGAGACGACGTGCGGGTGGGTCTGATGGGCTACTCCGGCGGCGCGATCGCCACCGGGTGGGCAGCGGAGTTGCACTCGCAGTACGCGCCGGAACTCCCGATCGTCGGCGCTGCCGAAGGTGGGGTGCCCGCGAACATCCGAGCGCTGGTCGATCTCGCCGACAAGAACGCGGCGTCGGGTCTGATCATGGCCGGGATCATCGGCGTCAGCCGCGAGTACCCGGAACTCGACCGTTTCCTCCAGCGACACATGAACCCGCTCGGCAGAGCCCTGCTGGCGGCCAAGAATCCGCTGTGCCTCACCTACCAGGCCGCACTCGCCCCCTTCGTGAACATCAAGGGCCTGGTGAACCTGCCGGGCGATCCACTGGACCACCCGACACCGCGAAAGGTGCTGGATCAGCTCAAGATGGGTTACACCACCCCCGACTTCCCGATGTTCATCTATCAGTCGAACCCCGACTGGATCGCCCCCGTAGGCCCGGTCAACGAGTTGGTCCGCACCTACTGCGCCGATGGCGCGAGTGTGCGATACGTGCGCGACCATTTCAGCGAACACATCACCCTTGCTGTCGAGGGGTTCGCGCCGGCCATCGTGTGGATGCGGGATCGCCTGGACGGCAAGCCGGCACAGACCGGTTGCACCACAAGCGATCAGGGGTCGATGGCGCTAGACCCGACCACCTGGCGCGCGTTCGTCAACCTCGTGGGCAACAATCTGGCCCTGATGGTCAACCAGCGGTTGGGCAATCCGCCGCGGGTGCCGTGACGCGGGGCTCGGCACATGCGGTCGGGTCACCCCGGCGCGCGGAGCGTCAACGACGCCGCACCGAGTTTGAAGATCGGCTGCTTCGACGCCGGATCCCAGTCGGTGATCGTCAGCTCGTTGGCCGCGCGGTGGTGACCGGCATCGTCGTCGGCGTCCCAGTACCCGTAGTGGAAGGGCACGAACAGGACACCGCGGCGGATGCCGGCGATCCGCACCGTTGCGGTGATGGCGCCGCGCGGGCTGGCGATCTCGACGAGGTCGCCGTCGTGCACACCGGTGCGCGCGGCATCCACAGCGTTGACCTCCACCCACACCTCGGGTGCCGCGTGCTCGAGTTCGGGCGCTCGTCCGGTCTTGGTGCGGGTGTGGAAGTGGTAGACCGTGCGTCCGGTGATCAAGGCGAACGGGAACTCCGCACCGGGACTCTCCGGAGGAGGCAAGTAGGGGACTGCCTTGATCAGCGCCCGCGAGCCCGGATTGATGGCCCGGTAGTCATCGGCGTCCAGCGGATCACCGGTGACGAGGTCCTTGCCGAACGACTCGCAGTAATCGGCCGCGCTCCAGAACCGCCCATCGGCGTACAGACGCTCGGTTCCGTCGGGAGCGTCTGCGGTGCAGGGCCATTGGACTCCGCCGCGCGTCCGCAACAACTCGTAGGACATCCCGCTGTAGTCGCATGGCCGCCCCGCGCTGCAGTCCCGCCAGGCGTCGAACGCCGACTCGGCGTCGGTCCACGGCGGCAACGGATCCCCGTCCCGGTCGCGGAAGTCCATCCGCCGCGCGTAGTCGAGGAAGATGTCGAGGTCGGGCCTGGCCTCACCGGGTGGCTCCACCGCCTTCTCGGACAGGTGCACGGTGCGGTCGGCGTTGGTGAAGGTCCCGGTCTTCTCGCCCCAACCGGCGGCCGGCAGTACGACATCGGCGAGTTCGGTGGTCTCGTTGGGAAACATGTCCTGGGTGACCACGAACAGGTCGTCCCGCTGGAGGATCGCCCGGATCCGCGACAGTTCTGGTAGCGACACAGCAGGATTCGTCGCACTGATCCACAGCATCCGCACCGACCCCGCCTCGGCCAGGCGGAAGATCTCCATGGCATGCGTGGGTGGATTCTCATGCGGGAGATGATCCTTGTCGATGTTCCACAGCTCGGCGAGCTCGGTCACGTGGGCGTCGTTCGCCCAGTTGCGGAATCCGGCGAGGTCGCCGTCCGCGCCGCATTCCCTGGTGTTCTCGGCGGTGGGCTGACCGTTCATCTGCAGCAGACCGCATCCCGGCCGGCCGAGCATGCCGCGCACCAGGTGGATGTTGTTGACCCCGACGGCGGCGGCGGTCGCCTGGTGGGACTGATAGAAGCCCTGCAGCACCGTCGACGTCAACCGCTCGGCGGTCCCGAGCAGTCGTGCCGCATGGCGAAGGTCCTCGACCGGCACACCGCAGACAGCGGCGACACGGTCGGGAAGGTAGTCCGCCACCACGCGGAGCAGATCGTCGAAACCGACTGTGTACGAATCGATGTAGTCGCGGTCGATCCACTCGTTGGCGATGATCTCGTGCAGCAGCCCGTTCATCAGCGCGACGTTCGTCCCGGGCATCGGCGCGAGATGGACGGTGGCGTGCCGGGCCACCGGCGTGCTCCGCGGATCGACACAGACGATGGCGGGCGGGTTCGGTCCGGCCAGGCGGTCGAGCATGCGCATCCAGGTGACCGTCTGGGTCTCGGCGATGTTGTGACCGAACAGCGCGATGGTGTCGGCATGGTCGATGTCGGTGTAGGTGCCCGGCTGACCGTCGCTCGCGAACGATGCCTTGAGTGCTTCGGCCGCCGTTGCCGTGCACAATCTGGTGTTGCCGTCCACGTGGTCGGTACCGATGGCGCCGTGCGCGATGACCGCCAGTGTGTAGTACTCCTCCAGGAAGAGCTGACCGGATGTGTAGAAGCCGATCGCGGACGGACCCTGTTCCTCGAGCAGCAGCCGGGACCGCTCGACGATCCGGTTCATGGCAGTGTCCCAGTCGACCTCGACGAAGCGGCCGTTCTCGCGTACGAGTGGGCGCGTCAGCCGGTCGGGCGACGAACTGGCCTGCCACCCATAGAGATCCTTCACGTCGACGCGACCGCGGTTTACCCGATCCTTCGCCCGGCCCCGGACCCCGACGATCCGGTCGTCGGTCACCGCGATGTCCAAGGCATCACCGTTCGAATGCAGCACCGATGCGGACCGAACCCACCGCTGTACATCGTCGTCGGTCAACCCGTCGGCGAGGTGCTGGTCGACACGCGTCGGCCACTGTTCCCCGGATGCGTAGGGGGTGCGCCTACCCCACGGATCCACGATCCTGTCGTTCACCGTTCCTCCTGACGACACGACACCGATGTCGTTCCGCGGTGTACCCACCGACACCCGAAGTCACTCGTTCGGCGGCCTCTGACCCCGACGGTCCGTCCTCCGGATTACCTCGCCGCGATTGTGGGTAGACCTCCGGCACGGCAGGAAGGGACCTGCCCGAGTCGATCGTTACCGACCCGTTGCGCGCAGACACGATCCGACGTCGACGCACGCACATCGACCCCACGTCGGCGACCCGATTCATACGATGGCGTCAGGACTTTCGGCCCGACCGGGCCCGGGGACAAGACGTCGCACACATCGACCGTGAGGAGAACATCATGGCCAAGTACCGCGTAGTCGACGCGAACGAGAACGTCGTCGAGGAGAAGGAGTTCGACGACGCCACCGGCGCTTACGACTGGTTCAAGACCGTCGCCGCACCGGACGACAGCCTGGGCACCGTGATGCAGGTCCACGATGACGGCGAGTGGAAGAACTTCGAGGTGTCCGACGGGGGAACCAACGCCAGTCCCTCGGCTGACGCCGACTGAACCCGCGTCCCCTCGGCGGGATCACGTCGGCAGCAGGTCTCGCGCTCCAGGGAGTCCATCCCTGGGGCGCGAGACGCGTTCTACACCCCGAACGCGGCCGGGTAGGCGATGGTCCCGCTCGGCACCGGACGGGCGTCGTCGAGGGGTAGCGCCATCATCGCCTCGTCCGGGACGTCGAACGGAGCACGGATGCCGAAGCGGGACGCGGGGACGAAGCCGAACCTCGGGTAGTACTCGGCGTGACCGAGAACCAGCACCAGGTTCTCGCCTAGTTCTCGCGCCGCGGTGAGACCGGCGACGACGGCCGCCGAGCCGGCCCCGGTCCGTTGATGCGACGGCACCACCGCGCACGGTCCGAGGGTGAGCGCGGGCTCGGCGTCGACCCGGCACCTGGAGTACAGGGCGTACCCGACGATCGAGTCGTCGGCGTCGGTGGCGACGATCGACAACCCGTCGATCCAGGCGTCGCGATCGGCGCGCAGCTCGTCGACGATCCGCGCCTCGTCGGGGGTCGGGAAGGCCGCCGTCACCACCTCGCGGATGGCATCGGCATCTCCGGCGCGCTCGACGCGCGTCGTCCACCTGCTCACGGTTTCCCGCAGGTCGCGGCGACAGAAATGGCGGTCATCGGCCGCACCCGCCGGCGGGTTGCCCGGCGAACCGACGGTCGAGGAATCCGAGCGCGTCGGCGCTCCACGGGATGAACGCCCGGGTGTGATTCGAGCCGCGGTACTCGGTGAACGTGGTCGGTACCCCTCGATTGCAGAACGACCCGGCCAGGCGTGCGACGTCGGCGGTGATCATCACACCGTCGCCGGTGCCGTCGACGTTGCCGACCCCCAGCATCATCGGACTCCGCGGGGTGCCGAGCGTGCCCATCACGTTCTGCGAGATCGCCTGCCGCACGCCGGGGACGTCCAGCAGGCCGCCGACCGTCGGCACGAGGAGCTGGTGATCGGTCAGACCCGGGTACTTGTCGGCGAACGCCTCGATGCACTCCCCCGCCACCTGCCCGAGGACCCGCTTGCCCTTCGGCGAGAGGTACGGCTGCAGGTCGATGTCGTAGGTCTCGCCGTACACCGCCATCAGCGCCGGGATGACGCCGGCCCAGTTCTCGCTGCCGTTGACGTACCCGAGATTGTTGGCCGGATTCACCAGCACGCCGCCCGCGGCCGCACCGACGATGTTCAGCTCCGGTGCATAGCGCGGGGCCAGTTCCGCGCCGAAGCCGGTGGGGATCGAACCCCCCGAGTAGCCGAAAAGGCCGACCGGGGTCCGGGCCGGCGCGCGCAGGTGGGTCAGCGCGGTGCGGACACCGTCGAGTGCGGCGTAGCCCGATTCGCGAGCCATCGTCCACCGCAGTCCGCGACCTTCGTAGTCGGGGGCGGCGACGGTGTACCCGGCGGCGAGGAGACCGGAGATGAGCGTGATGTCGATCGGCGCCTCGGCCGCATTGCCACCGCGCAGCGTGTACGACGGGTCGCACTGCGAGCCCAGCGCGTCGTAGAACGAGTGGTAGGAGACGACGCGCCGCGGGGCCCCGGCGGGCGCACCCGGCGGTGAGATGACCGTGGTGACCGTCGCCGTCGGCCCACCGAACTGGTTCGTCGTCCGATAGAGGATCTGGGTGGCCGAGATCGGGATACTGGTTCCGCGCCAACCCAACTCGACCTGTCGCGTCCTCAGCGCCGCACCCGGCGAACGCGACTCGTACCCCGATGGCGGGTCATAGAACGGATCCTGGGACGGCAACTGCGCCGGCGCCGCCGCGGGTACGGGAACCGGAGCCGCCGACACCGTGGGCGCGAGCACGGACAGGGACGTCGTCAGCCCGAGGATCGCGGTCAGCGTTCCGAGGCTGCGGGAGAGAAGCCGCATGAGTCATGATCATGCCCGATATGCGGCGTCGGCAGCAGGTTTCGTTCCGACTCGGCACGACGCCGCGTACCGCTGTTCACCCGGAAGTGGCGTCCGGCACCGGATTCTCGCCGGCCCGCTCGACCGCCTCGACCACCGGCGACATCGCGACCACCACCGCACCGGCCACGGCGGCGACGAACGCGATCACCGCGACGGCCCCCCAACCGGCCCGTGTGGTGTCGCCGAGCACCAGGATTCCGATGGCTCCTGGGACGACCGTCTCACCGACGACCAGGGCGGCCGATGCGGCGCTCACCGACCCCTTCTGCAGTGCGACGGTGAACATGTAGAAACCGCCCGGGCCGCACAAGATGATCGCGTACAGCGCCGGGTCGGTGAGCAGTTCGCCGAGATCGGAGGGGTCGAGGCCGTCGAGGATGCGCACCGCGACCGCGAGGACGCCGAACAGCACGCCCCCCGACAGCCCGGCGAGAACCGAGACCCGACTCTGCATCCGCGGCAGGACCACGAGGCCGACACCGAGAATCGCCACGCCGGCCGCGAGAACCGCCCAGTGCAACCACCATTCGTGTTCGTGTCCCTCGTCCCCGGCCGCGAACCCCAACAGGACCAGCGACACCACCACGACCGCGATCGCCGTCCAGTCGCGGGCCGACAGTCTCGCGTGCAGGAAGATCGTGGCGAGCACGACGGTCACCACCAGATTCGCGCTGACGATCGGTTGTGCCAGGAACAGCGGGATCATGCGGGCGGCGACCATGTTGCCCAGAAACCCGATCCCGTCGAGCGCGATCCCGGCCAGGAACGACACGGTCAGCATCGCGGTGATCGTCGACCGGAGCGACGGTGCCGCACCCGGACCACCGGTGTCCTCGACACTCTGCGCACCGCGCGCCTGCAACACCGACGCGGTGCCGTACGCCAGCGCCGCGAACACCGCCGCGAGGATCCCGATCAGCATGGTCGAACAGTAGCCACCGACGCGCTCCTCGTGCGGGACGATCGCCACTGTTGCCGACCGCGCGTCGACGGAAACCGGTCGGGACGATCGGGATCACGACGATCGGGATCAGGACGATCGGGATCAGACGGTCGACGCTCCGGGGGCGTACGCGTCCACGAACTCGCCGACCGCCGCGATCGGTTGGATGCAGTCGAGGAGCACCCCATCGGGACCCTCGACGATGAAGTGCCGCTGACCGAAGTCCTCGTCGCGCAACTCGAGGATCGGACGCAACCCGTGGTCGCCCGTCAGTCGTCGGTACAGACCGTCGACATCGTCGACCTCGATGTTGACCAACAGTCCGGCGGCGGGTCGGCGATAGCCCTCGGGGATCGTCGGATGTGTCGCGTCCACGAGGGCCAACTCGAACACTCCGGTGCGGAGGCTGACGTACCAGTCTGCGACGAAAGTGACCTCGAAGCCGAGAACGCGCTGGTAGAAGGACGACGCCGAGGAGACGTCCGTCGACATGAGGACTGGATACACGCTCGTGATGGTCATGGCCGAACCCCTTTACGTACGATGAGTATGTATAGCCGACTATACATACGCTACGTACGTAAAGGAACCTCTGTGCCGAGAGCCTCTGCCGCAGCCGCCGCCGAAACGGCCCGCGCCGTACTCGCCGCCGCCACCCGCCAGTTCGCCGAGCGGGGGTTCGCCGATGTGTCCCTCGATGACGTCGCCGAGGCGGCGGGAGTCACCCGCGGCGCGGTCTACCACCACTTCCGCAACAAGGCGGCGTTGTTCACGGCCGTGGCCGCGGCGTGCCACGACCGGGTCGCCGACGCGGTGGTCGCGGCCGCCGAGTCCGCGGGCACCGACCCGGCGCGCCAATTGAGCGCCGGCTCGCACGCCTTCGTCGATGCGATCACCAGCGGGCCCGCCGTACGGATACTGCTGATCGACGGCCCGGCCGTCGTCGGCTGGGATGAGTGGCGTCGACTCGACGAGGCCGGCTCGGCCGCCCATCTGCGCGAAGCCCTCGAGGCGGTCGGGGTCGACGGCGAGTTGGTCGACGTCCTCACGATGCTCCTGTCGGGGGCGATGAACGAGGCCGCACTCTGGCTGGCCCGGCACCCCGACGACGACACCGCCCGCGAACGCACACACCGAGCACTCGACCGATTGCTCGGCGCGATCATGTGAGGGGACCGACGCCCCTACGACCGCTTCAGCGGCGATCGGCCTCGCGGGGCGGATGCCCGTATCCGCGAGGCGCGTTCGTCGCGTCGGCGGTCTCGACCGCGGTGACCGCGCCCGACGACGCCAGGACCACCCCACCCAGAACGGCGGCGGCGAAGGCCACGATCGCGACGGGGCCCCACCCGGCTCGGGTGACGTCGCCGAGGAACGCGATCCCCACCGCGCCGGGCAAGACCGTCTGACCGACGACCAGTGCAGCCGCCGCCGCGTTGACCGACCCGGTCTGCAGCGCAACGGTGAACAGGTAGAAACCGCCGATCCCGCTGAGCAGCAACGCATACAGCGCCGGATCGGTGAAGAGCACCGACAGGTCGAGGGGGTCGAGTCCGTCCAGGATGCGCGACGCGACCGCCATGACGCCGAAGACGGCCCCGGCGATGAGACCGGTGACCGCCGCGATGTGCGTGCGCAGCCGGCGCATCAGGATCACGCCCAGTGCGATCAGTGCCGGCCCGGCGACGAGCACCGCCCAGTGCATCCACGAGGTGTGCTCCACGCCTTCGCGACCCGCGGAGACCGCGAGCAACACCAGCGACAGCACGATCACCCCGCCGGAGATCCAATCCCGCAGTGTGAGTCCAACTTTCAGGATCACCATCGCGAGCAGCGCGGTTGCCACCAGCCGGGCGGAGATGATCGTCTGCGACAGGAAGAGCGGGATCATCCGCGCGGAGGCGATCGTCGCGACGAATCCGATGATGTCGAAGACGAATCCGACGAGGAACGGCAGCGTGAGCATCGTCGCCGCGGTCGACCGCAGCGACGGGTGCGCGGCAGCGGATCGTCGGCGCTCTTCCCGGATCGCCGCTCGCTGCGCGACCTGCTCGGCGCCCAGCGCCTGCAGAACGGCCGCGGCGGCGAACGCCAGCGAACCGATCACCGCGATGACGATGCCGGCGGTCACGACACGAGCTCAGCTCAGCGCGGGGTGAGCACGTCGGTGCCGACGAACTTCGCGAGCTCGGCGGGCAACCGGACGGAGCCGTCGGGCTGCTGATGGTTTTCGAGGATCGCGACCAGCCAGCGCGTCGTCGCCAGGGTTCCGTTGAGGGTCGCGGCGGTCTGCGGTCTGCCGTTCTCGTCGCGGTACCGGATCGAGAGGCGACGCGCCTGGAACGTCGTGCAGTTCGACGTCGAGGTCAGCTCGCGGTAGGTGCCCTGCGTCGGAACCCAGGCCTCGCAGTCGTACTTGCGCGAGGCCGACGAGCCGAGGTCGCCCCCGGCGACGTCGATCACGCGGTAAGGCACGTCGATGGCGGCGAGCATGTCCTTCTCCCAGCCCAGCAGACGCTGGTGCTCGGCTTCCGCGTCCTCGGGACGGCAGTAGACGAAGCCCTCGACCTTGTCGAACTGATGGACGCGGATGATGCCGCGGGTGTCCTTGCCGTAGCTGCCGGCCTCGCGACGGAAACAGGTCGACCATCCGGCGTAACGCTTGGGACCGTCGGACAGGTCGAGGATCTCGTCCATGTGGTACCCCGCGAGCGGCACCTCCGACGTGCCGACCAGGTACAGGTCGTCGTCCTTGTCCAGGTGGTAGACCTCGTCGGCGTGGGCACCGAGAAACCCGGTGCCCTCCATGACCTCCGGACGCACGAGCACCGGCGGGATCATCAGGGTGAACCCATTCGCCGTCGCCTTCTGCGCGGCCATGTTCAGCAGTGCGAGCTGCAACTGAGCACCCTGACCGGTGAGGAAGTAGAACCTCGACCCCGACACCTTGGCGCCGCGCTCCATGTCGAGCAGTCCGAGTGACTCACCGAGTTCGAGGTGATCCTTCGGATTCTCGATGTCGCGTGGCTCGCCGACGTGCTCGAGGACCACGTAGTCGTCCTCACCACCGGCCGGTGCTCCGTCGGCCACGATGTTGGAGATCGCCCGGTGAGCCTTCGCGGCTGCCGCGTCGGCCTCGGACTGACGCGCCACCGCCGCCTTCACCTGCTCGGCGAGTTCCTTGCCCTTCGCCAGGAGCGCCTGCTTCTCCTCGCCCTGAGCCTTGCCGACCTGCTTGCCGAGCGTCTTCTGCTCGGACCGCAACGCGTCCGCTTCGACGATCGCGGCGCGACGCTCGGCGTCGGCGGCGAGCAGTGCGTCCACCAGGCCCGGGTCCTCACCGCGGGTGCGCTGTGAGGTGCGGACGAGGTCGGGGTTGTCGCGAACAGTCTTCAGGTCGATCACGACTTCAAACCCTACTTGAGAGCGTGATGCGAACCCGATCACGCCGCGTCGGCCCGCGCCGACAGGTCAGGTCCACAGTCGACGCAGGTCGTCACGACCGAACATGGACGCGGCGGCGTCGGCGTCCGGGGTTCCGCCGTAGGGATCGGCCCCGGCGTCGACCAGCACACGCACGACGTCGTCGAAGCCTTTGAAGACTGCACCTGCCAGCGGCGTCTGACCCTTGTCGTTGGCGAGGTCGGCGTCGGCACCGCGGGCGAGAAGGGTCGACACCGTCGACGCGTGCCCGTGATAGGCCGCGAGCATGAGCAACGAGTCACCGGACTGGTTGCGCAGATCGGCCGGGACGCCGGCATCGAGGTAACTGCCCAGCGTCTCGGCGTCGCCGGACCGTGCCATGTCGAACAGCCGGGTGGCCAGTTCGACGACGTCGGGACTGGGGGCACCGGAAGCCGGTCGATCGTCGGGGTGGGCTGCCACTCCCGCGAGTGTAGGCGCGCCGCCCGGCATCTCCGCCCGGATGGAACCGGTGGCACCCCGCCGTGTGCGAGACTGACCGCAGTGTCTCCTCCTCCCGAAGCGCAGCACGAATCCGGCGGCCCCAGCGAGAGTTTCCTGACGGTCGTCATCGCCTTCGTGTCGAACCTGCTGATCGCGGTCGCCAAGACGGGTGCGGCGATGATCACCGGGTCCGCATCGCTCGTCGCCGAAGCCGCGCATTCGTGGGCCGACACCGGGAACGAGATCCTCTTGCTCGTCGCGGAACGTCGTGCGCATCGCCCGCGGGACTCCACCCATCCGCAGGGCTATGGGCGCGAAGCATACATCTGGTCGATGTTCGCCGCGTTCGGACTGTTCGCGGTCGGCGCGGCGGTGTCGGTGCAGCACGGGATCTCCGAACTCCTGTCGCCCGAACCGGCCACGGATTATGGCATCGCCTACGCGGTCCTGGCGATCGCCGCGGTGCTCGAGGGAATCTCGTTCGTGCGGTCGTACCAGCAGGCCAAGCGCGGCGCCGTCAAGCGCCGGATCGGCCTGCTCCGGCAGGTGTTCCGCACCTCGGACCCGACGCTGCGTGCGGTCTTCGCCGAGGACGCGGCCGCACTCATCGGTCTCGCGATCGCCTTCGTCGGCGTACTCCTACACCAGGTCACCGGGTCGGCCACCTACGACGCGATCGGTTCCATCCTGGTCGGTGTGCTGCTCGGGATAGTCGCGATCGTCCTGATCAACCAGAACCGCCGCTTCCTGCTCGGACAGGCAGTGGACGACGCCGTTCAGCGCCGAGTCCTCCGAGATTTACTGGCGCACAGCAACATCGATCGGGTGACCTACCTACACGTCGAGTACACCGGACCCGTTCAGCTGTTCCTGGTCGCCGCAGTCGATTTCGCGGGCGACGACGCAGAATCCTCGGTGGCGGTCGCCCTGCGCGAACTGGAGAACGAGCTGGAGCGCGACCCGCGGATCACCGAAGCGGTGCTGACCCTGTCCGCGCCCGGGGATGTCGACCTCGTGCCCGACGCCCCCTGATCCCACCGGGCGCGGGCGGTCATATCACACTGTGGAGTTGTCAAAGGACCTGTGGCGTCGGGGTCGACGCCGGAGGGTCTGGTGCGCGGGGCGGTTAGACGAGGGCGTCGTCGAGTCGCATGGTGCGCCGGTTGTAGGCGGGGCGGGGTGAGCGTTGGGGGTCGACGTCGGCCGGTGGGATCAGCCACGGGTGCCGGTCGGGACCCATCACCACCTGCCACCCGTGGTGGTGGACCTGGGTATGACACCGCTGACACAACAGACACCCGTTGTCCAGATCCGTGGGACCGCCGTCAACCCAGTTGGTGTCGGCCCCGGGCGTAGTGGCTGCGATTGCTCGCAGGCTATTTCCCGGGGCCGCACCGCCGAACCGGACGTGCGGCTTTCACCGCATCCGGCTCTCCATAGGTCACGCTGGGATGGC